>JABWBP010000087.1 GCA_013360445.1 Calditrichaceae bacterium
GGCCCCGGAAATCGGGGTTTTGCTGCCCTTGCAAAGCAGCGCCACCCTGCTGTTGAACGTTCGTTACAACTACGCTTTCGAGGGCTATGGCCGGGGACCGTATTCTTACTTGGGGTTCAACGTCGGCTTTGCCTGGTCGTCTTATTAATTAGCTCATGTTACACATAACCGCTCCTTCGGGGCGGTTATGTGTAACATCGGGTCTTAATCAAATTTTTGTGAAAAGGAGATTTCCATGAAAACTATCATGCTGTTTCTGGCCCTAAGCACCCTGGCGCTTACCCTGGGCTGCTCTTCCGTCACTTATAAGTATGATTACGATAAAAGCGCCGACTTTGCGGCGCTAAAGACTTATGCCTGGGTGGCGGTGCCGACCAACCCCACGGCCAGCGTTCAGGCCGCGTTGCAGCGCAACGACCTGCTGGACAAACGCATTAAAGAATCCGCGAACAACCAATTGGCCGCCAAAGGCTATACCCAGAGCGCCGACAACCCGGACTTCCTGATGCTGTATCACACCGGCACGGAGGACAAGATCAACGTTACCGATTGGGGATATGGCTACGGCCCCTATGGTTACGGTTATGGCGGCTGGTACGGCGGGGGGGTTGACGTTCAGCAATACAGAGAGGGGACGTTGATCCTGGATATCATCGATGCCCAAACCAAGCAGTTGGTGTGGCGCGGCTTCGCGACCGCGGCGCTCAACCCCGACGCGCCGATAGAGAAACGCGAGAAAAAACTCAATGAAGTGATTACCCAGATTCTGTCAAAATTTCCCCCGACGGCAGCAAAGTGAAAAGCCGTGGTAACTATTCAGCCACAGAGAGCACAGAGGAATTGAAAGCTTATACCAGCCATAAAGTGGAGCTAAGCTGAAACTCTGTGAACTCTGTGGCTAAAAAAGCCAGGGATAAACTCCCGGATTTCGGCATGAAAAAACCAACAACATCATAATCACAGGAGAAATGAACCATGAAAAAGTATTTGTTAACCCTGTTTGTTTTTGCGGCAACCACCATTTTTGCCCAGGAGGTGGACAGTTTCATCGAATTGCTGCGCTCGGATGTGAAAACCCAGAAAAAGGGCATCATCACCGAGGTGATGGAATTCAGCGAAGCGGAAGCCGCCGCCTTCTGGCCGGTGTATCGCAACTACGAGGTGGAGCAGGACAAGCTGGCCGACGCCCGGATAGCTCTGATCAAAGACTACGCCGCGAATTATAAAACCATGGTCGATGCCAAAGCCACAGAATTGATGGATAAAGCCTTCAAGTTCCGGGAAGAGCGCCTGAAGCTGCAAAAAAAATACTTCAAGGAGTTTTCCAAAATTCTGTCGCCTACCAAAGCGGCCAAATGGGCGCAGTTGGAAGACCAGATCACCCTGCTGATCGACTTGCAGATCGCCTCGGAACTGCCCCTGGCGGAGAAGCCCAGCGAGCAGTAAAGTCAGGCCCATGGAGGAGGCCGGTAATCTGTAAAAAGCGAAGCCGGTGTTCATGGGTTCAAGTGTTCAAGTTACCCGAACACGTGAACACCCGAACACTTGAGTACAAAAATATCCCGGCTTTCCAGGTTAGCCCATAACGAATATTTATAAAGATCAGGAGAAAGCTCATGAGACTAAAACAAATTCTACTGACCCTGCTCTGCGGGCTGGCGCTGCCGTTGGCGGCGCAGGATAAGTCCCAGGCGAGCTTCGAGGTGTACGGCTTTGCCATGATGGACGCCGGTTACGACTTCAAGCAGGGGGACCCGGCCTGGTTCGACGTGCTGCGGCCCACCAAACTGCCGGCCTTCGAGGACCAGTTCGCCCCCGACGGCCGCGCTTATTTCAGTGTGCGGCAGACCCGCTTCGGGGTAAAGTCCTCCACGCCCACCGACCTCGGCGAGTTGAAGACGCAGTTCGAATTCGAATTGTTTGGCACCGGGGTGGACGCCGGCCAGACCACCATCCGCCTCCGCCACGCTTACGGCGAGTTGGGGCAGTTCGGGGCCGGGCAGTACTGGAGCCCCTTTATGGATATCGACGTCTTCCCGAACTCCGTGGAGTACTGGGGGCCGAACGGCATGGTGTTTTTCCGCAACGTGCAGTTTCGCTGGATGCCCATCCAGGGCGACACCCGGATGACCATCGCCCTTGAACGTTCCGGCGCCAGCGCCGATGGCGGCGTCTATGCCGACCGCATCGAGCTGGCGGAGGTGAAAGGCCGCTTTCCCCTCCCGGACCTCTCTGCGGAGTACCGCCACGCCGGCCCCTGGGGCTACGTGGAACTGGCGGGGATAGTGCGGCGCATCCAGTGGGAGGACGTTGGGACGGACTCCTTTGACCTCAGCGGCGACGCACTGGGCTGGGGAGCGAGCCTCAGCTCCAACCTCAAGATTGGCAAAAGCAGCGTGGCCCGGTTACAGGTAGTTTACGGCGAGGGCATCCAGAACTACATGAACGACGCCCCGGTGGACGTCGGCATCGAGAACAATCCCGGCGACGCAGTGAAGCCGGTCAAGGGCGTGGCCCTGCCGATGCTGGGCGTGGCGGCGTTCATCGACCATAACTGGAACGAGCGCTTCAGCACCGCCATCGGCTACTCCATGCTGGATATCGACAACTCTGCCCAGCAGGCGCCCAGCGCCTTCAAAAAGGGGCAATACGCCCTGGTCAACCTGATGTACTATCCGGCCAAAGGCGTGATGATGGGCCCCGAATTCCAATGGGGCACCCGGGAAAACTTCAGCGACGGCTGGGACACCGAGGATTATCGTATCCAGTTCTCCTTCAAGTACAATTTCTCGAAGATGTTTTAACATTTAACAGGCAATAACTTTATATAAAGGATAAAGGATGAAGGTAAAAGGAAAATAATTTCAATCCTTCATCCTTTATCCATCATCCTTGTTAGCCATATTAGGAGAACCAAACCATGAAGACTCATTCAAATAAGATGCGCGTATGCACGGCGTTGGCCGTCCTGCTGCTGATCTTCGCCATCAGCGCGGCGGCGCTGGCGCAGGCTCCCGATAAAATGCTGACCAAAGCCAACATCGAGGCGGCGATCAACGAGGCGTACACTAAATTCAAGGATGTTAAAGAAGGCGAAAACGCCAGCTACATCAAGGAACTGGCTACCGTCGATCCCAATATTTTCGGTATCGCATTGGTAACCACCGATGGCCAGGTTTACACCGCCGGCGACATTCGCTCCATGGTTTCCATCCAGAGCGTGTCCAAAGTATTTACCATGGCAAAAGTAATCGAAGAACAGGGCCATCAGGCGGTTATGGATAAAATCGGGGTGGATGCAACCGGGGAGGTGTTCAACTCTATCACTGCGATTGAAAGAATGAGAGGCAAAGAAATCAATCCTTTGGTGAACCCCGGCGCAATTGCTTCAACCAGTCTGGTAGCCGGCGCAGATTCTTCCGCCAAATGGAAAAGCATTTTGCAGGTCCATAGTGATTTTGCCGGCCGCCCCTTAGCGCTGAATATGCCGGTTTACATCAGTGAAGCCGGGGATAATTTACGCAACCAGGCTATTGCCCATCTGCTGCTGGCTTACGGCAGGATGTATTTTGATCCGGTTCAGGCAACCGACATTTATACCAAGCAATGCGCTATCAATGTAAGCGCCAAAGACGCCGGAATTATGGCGGCAACCCTGGCAAATGGCGGCGTGAACCCGGTAACCAAAAAGAAAGTGGTGTCGCCGGAAACGGTCATGTACACCCTTCCGGTTATGTCAACCGCAGGACTTTATGACGATTCAGGTATCTGGTTTTACAATGCCGGCGTTCCTGCAAAAAGCGGGGTTGGCGGCTGCTTAATAGCGGTAGTGCCCGGAAAATTCGGGATAGGCGTGGTTTCTCCTCCCCTGGATAAAGCCGGCAACAGTGTAAAAGGCCAATTGGCAATCAAATATGTGATTGAAAAGCTTAAGGCGAATCCCTATTGGATTCAGCCGAAGTAAACCACAACCCAGGGGCAACAGAACCGCCTCTCCTCAATTCCCCTCTCCGGAATCCGGGGAGGGGAATTTAAAAATGGAGAACATTATGCTTGTTTCAAACATGGAAGCGTTACGGAAAAAGGCTTTCTCCCGGAAGCGATCCGATTTATATCTTTTTTTGATCTTCATTATTTTACTTTCGGGTAAAATTACGGCGCAAGAAGCAAATGTACCTGATGACACTGTAAAAACCGACGAAGGGGTATTCGTAGGTATCGTTGAGGACCGGGCTTTCGAGAATACCACCGCGGGAGAATTCACCCCCGGAAAAGGATTCACCGTATTTAAAAACAACCTGGCAAGTCTTAATATCAGTGTATATGGGCTTGCAAGGTATATCAACCAAATGCCCGGCAACCAGGCTTTCGAAGATCACCTGGGGCGCCCGCGTGTGGCAGACACCCGTAATGATATCTGGTGGCATAGAACATTCATTTGGATTTCAGGATATTTTTATACACCCAGGCTGAGATATACCATATCGGTTTGGGGGCTTGCCGCTACCAACCAGGTTTTGCTATTCGGAAATCTTCAATATGCGGTTAGCAGGCGGGCGATGACCCTTGGCGTCGGTATCGTTCCGAACGTAGGAACCCGTTCCATGCAGGGCCCCTGGCCATACTTTCTTTCCAGCGACCGGCTGCTTGCGGAAGAATTTTTCAGACCCGGGTTTACATCAGGCGCATGGATAACCGGCGAGCCGCTTCCCAGGTTCCGGTATTGGGCGATGGTGGGCAATAACCTCAGCCAGCTCGGTATAACTGCCAGCCAAATGTCGCGTGATCTAAGCACCGGCATCAGTATCTGGTGGATGCCTACTACCGGTGAGTTCGGTCCCAGGGGCGGCTATGGCGACTTTGAAATTCACAAAACGCTGGCGACCAGGTTTGGCGCTTCGTTTGTACACTGCCGGGAAGACCGCCAGTCCCAGGTTGGCAGCGCTTCCGCAGAAACCCAGGTAAAAATATCCGATGGGATACTTTTTTATGAGACCGGCGCGCTGGCTGATGACGTAACGGTTTTAAAAGCCAATTTCGACCAGGGCGCAATTGATGCCGGAATCAAATACAAAGGATTGCATTTACAGGTTGAATATTATTTTAGAAATCTTTCCAAATTTGACCTGGATGGTCCTCCGGACCAGATTAGTACCGTGCCGACTTCCATATTCGATCATGGTTTTTATGCTTTGGCTTCTTATGAATTGAAACCCCGCGCTTACCAGGTTTATGCTTCTACTTCCAGGATATATGATGATTTTAACAGAAAACCATGGGATATAGCCGGCGGTTTGAACTACTACCCGGCCGGGACCCGGAGTTTAAGATTAAACTTGCATGTAATTTATGTGGACAAATCCCCGGCATCTTCTTCTTTCAGTTTCTATATCAACGGGCAGACCGGCACAACCATTTCAACCGGGGTTGATTTTCTGTTCTGAGAAAAGAATTGTAACTATGCAGCTATCAGCCTTCAGCGGTCAGCCATCAGCAAAAAACGTTCTCAGATATACCCGCTGAGAAGGTCTTCACGGGGGGGTACGATTTTAGGCTGTGCATAGCATTTCTTAAGCTGAAAGCTGATGGCTGAAGGCTGAATGGCTACAAAAATTAATTAGAAAAGGTATTAAAATGAAAAACAAATTTTTGCCAAATGTTTTAAGCGCAAAATACCTATCACTGCTTCTCTTTTTTGTGCTGGGTTCGCTGGCTTTAACGAATGCCCAATCCAATGATAATTACTTATTCAACGACTCCCATTTCCACATAACCAATTACATTCAGGAAGGAATCGAAATGGAATTTTATGTGGATTCGATTATGGGGGACAAAGTCGGAAGATCCACAGTTTTCGGGCTTCCCTTGCAGCAGCAGTGGTCCTACCGGGTAACCGGGGATAACGCCCCCACTTACTACCTGGATACGGATGCGCCTCTGTACTATTACTCATTCTGCGACGCCTGGATTGCCATGCAGTACAAATCCCTCCCCCCAAAGAAACAGGAGCGGCTGGATCCGATGATCATCGGTTTCAACGTTACGGATATGTACGCGGCAGATCATATCAAGAGAGTTCTTACAGTTTTTCCCGGCGTCTTTACCGGCATTGGCGAGTTTTCTATTCACAAGGAATTTGTTTCCTCAAAAATTTCCGGTGACGTAGCCAGTCTTACCGATCCGGCGCTGGATAGAATTATGGATTTCTGTGCGGAATCCGGATTGCTGGTTTTGATTCATAACGATATTGACAATCCTTTTCCGAAGCCGGGCAAACCCAATTATGTAACCGGATTTCAGGACCTTGTAAAAAGACATCCGAACACAACTATCATCTGGGCGCACCTGGGTTTGGGAAGGATTATCAAACCGATCGAGGATATGGGATCGCTGTTCGAGGAAATGCTTGCAGATCCGGCATACCATAATCTCTACTTCGATCTTTCCTGGGATGAGACTGCCAAATGGCTTGATTATACCGACAAATCTTTAGCAAGAACTGCTGAGATTATCAAAAAGTATCCGGACAGATTTTTGTTCGGCACTGATAACGTCGCTCCCTCAAAGCAGGAACAGCAGCTTAGGGTTTACCATCTTTATGGCCGGCTTTGGAAAGCGATTGGGCCGGAAGCCACCTACAAAGTGACCAAAGGGAACTATGAAAGGTTATTTGATGCTGCCCGGAGCAAAGTGCGCGCCTGGGAGAAGGAAAACGTGAAGTGAGCAGTTTGATGTGAGGAGAAAAAATTGTTAAATCCCCCCTTTGAAGGGGGGCAAGGGGGGATGTCACCGCAGCGCGAGCGGTTTAAAAATACTAATTTTGTATTGTAAGCGAAAATTTACATCCCCCTGTGTCCCCCTTCTGCCGAAGGCATCCCTTCGGGAAAAGGGGGGTCGTGGATGCAGTATAGAGAGGAGGCAGATCAATCATGAAACCGTTTCGCGAATTCATTGTGAACACCCTGGTCGGGGGATTGCTGGTCGTCGCCCCGATTTATCTTGCCGTTTTGCTGCTGCTGAAGGCTATGCAGGCGGTGGCGGGTCTGATGAAGCCATTTGCCATGCTGCTCCCGGACTGGCTCCCCGCCGAAAACCTTCTCTCTCTTCTTCTGGTGCTGGTTGCCTGCTTCCTCATCGGCGCCGCCATCCGCACCCCGGCAGGCCGGGCGATACGGGAGCGCATCGAGAAGGGCCTCTTCGAAAAACTCCCCGGCTACGCACTCTTGCGCAGCCTGACGCAGCGGTTGGCAGGGGAGGATCAGGAAACCGCCTGGAAGCCGGCCCTGGCCGAGATCGAGGATGCGCTGGTCCCGGCATTCATCATCGAGGAACTGGAGGACGGGCGCTTTACGGTCTTCGTCCCTTCTGTGCCCACGCCTCTCGCCGGAGCCGTCTATATTCTCAGCCGGGAACGCGTGCATCCCCTGGACGTCCCCTTCACCCAGGCAGTGCAGGCCGTCTCCAAATGGGGCTCCGGTTCAAAAACGCTGGTTGCGGCAATGAAAGCAGGCAAGAGTTAATAAGGCTTCACATCATTCTGTCGTTCGTTCAACAGGAGCGAACAGTTCGATATACTCACCGTACAACGGAGATAACAGAGATATTATCGAACACTCTGTTGCCTTTGTTTTCTCTTGTTCAAAAGAGGAGGCGGTAAATCCCATTCCATCAATCAAAACTTAACCACTTTTTAATCAAGGAGAACACCATGTTTAAAATTCTATTGTTTACCGCGCTGTTCAACCTCTGCGCCATGAGCGCCTTTGCACAGCAGCCGGACACCACTGTTGCGCCTCAACCGCAGCCGGCGCCGCAAACCCAGCCGAAGCCGCAAAAGCAAAGCCAACCCGCGGCCAGCAAGGTTTACTATGGCGGCACCGTTGGTCTCACCTTCGGCGACTATTTCAGCATCCGGGTCACCCCCTGGGTGGGCTACAAACTAACTCCCAAATTCTCGGTCGGCGGAAAAATCGGGTATGAATACATCGAGGACAAACGGTACGAGGAAAAGCTGACCTCCCACAACTATGGCGGCAGCATTTTTACCCGCTATCATCTTAATCCCCGTATCTATGCTCATGGGGAATTTGCTTATATCAGCTACAAATACAAGATTTCCAACCTCGAAACCGATCGGGAGTGGGTTCCCTTTATTCTGTTAGGCGCGGGGCTGGTGCAGCCGTTAGGCGGCAGGTCCGCGCTGATTATCGAGGTGCTGGTTGACGTGCTGCAGGACAGCAATTCACCCTACGAGGACTGGAACCCCTTCGTCAGCATCGGGATAGGCGTAGGTTTTTAGACAGGATGTACAGGATGAACCGGATCGAATTCTGTTCATTGAATCCTTAGTAATCCTGACAATGAATGCTGACTAATATTCACCGCTCTTCACTTTGTCATTCCTCCCGGTCACCCGGGAGGAATCCAGTGGTTCTACTGAGATTATGGATTCCTCCCGGATGGCAAGCTGTTGCAGATTCGCCTTGAGAGCCTCAAAGTCTGTCATTCCCGCATGTTTTTAGCGGGAATCTATGACTGTGCGGCAGTGGATTCCCGATAACCCCGGCCATCCGGGGCGGGAATGACAATCTGCAACAGCCTGATGGCCTGGAGGAATGATAATATAAACGTTACTATTCAGCCACATGGTTCGATAAACTCACCATGCAAAGGTCACAGAGAAAGAATTTAAGACTCTCAGAATCATTATTCTTGTATATGGAACATTATATAAACTTCTCTCAACATGGAGAAACTTATGCAATCGCTCAGAAACCCGCTGGTCACGCTGGCGGCGGGCATGTTCATCGTTGGAGGAATGCACTATGCCGCGCCGATTGTCAACCTGATTCTGCTCTCCTTCCTGCTGGCCATGTCGGTAACCCCGTTTATGGAGTGGGCCATCCGCAAAGGGGCCCGTCCCGGCCTGGCGATTACCGTCACCATTCTGGCGGTTATTTTCGGCGGCTTGTTGCTCTCCGCGCTGCTCGGGGTATCGATAGCGCGGATGATCGAGCAGTTGCCGGCCTACCAGCCGCGCTTAGTGGAGGTGCGCAATTCCCTGGAAGCATTTTTAGCCGGAACAGGGATCGACGCCGCCAGGTTGTTTTCCGGGCTCAAGATGCAGCCGGAACGGATCATGGAATTAGCCAGCAAAGTGCTTTCGGCCGGGCTGGGCATGGTAAGCCTGTCGCTGGTGATCATCCTGATCGTGGTATTCATCCTGATCGAAGCCGCCGCGCATCTCCGCAAATTGCAGCAAGAAGGGGAAGCCAAAGGAGCGATGTCGCGCTACTTTCTCTTCGGCAAGGACGTGCGAAAATACCTGGGCATTGTTTCCCTCATCGGCTTGATCGTCGGCGTGTGCAATACCATTCTGCTCCTGGTGCTCGGCGTCGATTTCCCGATATTGTGGGGAGTGCTGTCCTTCCTGCTCAATTTTGTTCCCAGTTTCGGTTTCATCATTTCCCTGGCTCCCCCGGCGCTGCTGGCGCTGTTGCAGTTCGGCTGGAGCAAGGCGCTCATTGTGGTAATCGGTTTTTTCCTGATCAACTCGTTCACTGACAATGTGATCAAACCGCGTTTCATGCAGAAAGGGCTGGAAGTTTCCTTTCTACTGATTGTGCTCTCGCTGGTAATATGGACCTGGGCGCTGGGACCGATGGGAGCCATCCTCGGCGTTCCCTTGACCATGGTGCTGTCGCGGATGTACCGGGAGTATGCCGAGGCGGAGCAAAACCGGATTAATCAATGACGGGTGAAAAGAAGGTGTTACAGTGTTATGGTGTTCAGGTGCTCAGGGGTTTGAATTACTATCTGATGTACGCACTGTCCATGATTCGGGGATAAATCCCCTCACAATCGTGAGAGAGGATTTACAACCCCCGCGATGAATCGCGGGGCTATTCAAATGAATTGCCCCGAGCTTCAGCTCGGGGATAAAAGCGGTTTCCATTCCAAACATCCTGGGGCTTCAGCCCCGGGTATTGCGAGCCGCGTAACATCAGTTACCATAACAGCATAACACCTGAACACACCATGAGGACGCTTTATGCAATGGCATTTCACCCCCGCCGGCACCCTCGCCTTTGCGGCGCTGGCATTGTTCGTGGGCCGTTTGATTATCGCCAAAGTGCGGTTCTTGCAGGAATATTCGATTCCGGCGCCGGTTATTGGCGGCCTGATCCCGGCAATCGCGGTTGCCCTGCTGCGGCTGGGCGGGATGGAATTTACTTTTGACGCCTCGCTGCAACCGGGGCTGCTGCTGGCGTTTTTTGCCACGGTAGGGCTTTCCGCGGACTTGCGCCTGATTGCCCGGGGCGGCCGGGCATTGCTCCTGTTCTTTGGCTGCGTGGTGGCAGTGATTGTCTTACAAAACCTGATCGGAGTCGGGCTGGCGCTGGCCATGGGGGTTGATCCGCTAATAGGGCTGCTGGCTGGTTCGATCAGCATGTCCGGGGGCCATGGCACTGCCGCGGCCTGGGGCGCAAAGTTCAGCGAGAGCTACGGTTTGTCCGCTGCTACGGGCATAGGGCTGGCGGCGGCAACTTTCGGGCTGGTGGTGGGGGGACTGCTGGGCGGCCCGGTAGGAAAGCGCCTTACCGCGCAGCTTCGCAGCCGGGGTCGGGAATTGGGCACGATCCATGAACCCGGTCTGAACGATGCCGCGGAGGCAAAAGAGCCGTTCACGCCGGATCGCCTTATCACCTCCATCTTTCTGATAGCCGCCTGTAGCGCCGTGGGAAACTGGCTGTGCCTCAAGGCTGAAAACCCGGCCTTCACGTTGCCGCCTTTTGTCTGGACGCTTTTCGTCGGGGTGGTGTTGCGCAACCTGTTCTCGCTGTTCAGAACGCGGGATATCGATTCGGGGGCGCTCGACTTTGCCGGCAGTGTGGCGCTCTCGCTTTTCCTGGCCATGGCCCTGATGAGCCTGAAGCTCTGGGAGCTGGCGGCGCTGGCCGGGCCGATGCTGGCCATTCTGCCGGCGCAGGCGGTACTGGTCTGGCTGTTCGTCACCCGGGTAACCTTCCCGGTCACGGGCCGGGATTACGATGCGGCGCTGCTGGCCGCGGGACAGACCGGCTTTGCGCTGGGGGCTACCCCCACCGCCCTGGTCAACATGGAGACGCTGGCGAAACGCTACGGCTGGTCGGCGCGGGCGTTTCTTATCGTTCCGATTGTGGGGGCGTTCATGATCGATCTTGCCAATGCTGTTGTGCTCAGCGGCTTTGTGCAGGTTCTTGCACGCTGGCGCTAAAAGGTGAGTAGTAGAGTGGCGAGTGGTATTCAGCCTCACCACTCACCACTCACTAAATCCGGATTATGGATAAAGAGAAAATTTTTGTAACTATTCAGGCATTTTGCCACAGAGGCCACAGAGAGCACAGAGACAAAAAAGTTTGCCAGTTCAAACCCGCTCTGTAGAAAAAAATGTTCCATAAATTGCATGGTGAGTTTATCGAACCATGTGGCTGAATAGTAACAAATTTTTATAGGTAAAGAACGAAGGAGTCTGCCATGATGTGGCTTGAACTGTTGATTCTGCTAACCTGCATCGTCATTGGGGCCCGAGTGGGCGGTATTGGGTTGGGGACCATTGGCGGCATCGGCCTGTTGATTTTTGTGTTCGTTTTCAAACTTCCTCCCGGCTCCCCGCCGGGCATCGTGCTGGGGATGATCATCGCGGTGATTACCGCCCTGGCTGCCATGCAGGCCGCCGGAGGGTTGGATTACCTGGTTTCCATCGCCGGTAAAATTATGAAGAAAAAGCCCCAGTACATTACCTTCGTCGCTCCCCTGGTCACTTACATCTTGATCTTCGCCAGCGGAACCCAGCACGTGATCTACGCCCTGCTGCCGGTGATCTCCGAGGTCTCCGCCAAAGCGGGAGTCCGCCCGGAAAGACCGCTTTCCATCAGCGTGATTGCCGCCCAGCACGGATTGATTGCTTCGCCCATCAGCGCCGCTTCTGTGGCCCTTCTGGCCGCATTAGCCTCCTTCCAGGTCAGCCTGCTGGATATCCTGATGGTGATCATCCCGGCGACCCTGTTGGGCGTGATCGCCGGAACATTATCGGTCGCCTGGAAAGGGAAAAAACTCAGCGAAGATCCCATCTACCAGGAACGGCTGAAAGCCGGGAAAATCACCGAAAAGAGCGCGGAGATCGAACTGTCCGGCGAAAAACTGCGCAACGCCGTCGGCTCCAACCTGCTGTTCCTGCTGGCGATCATCTCCGTGGTCATCATTGGCATTATCCCGGAACTGCGCCCGCAATACCAGATGTTAGGCGAGGGAAAATTGGAAACCGGGCAGGTGGACATGGGCCAGGCGATTATGATCATCATGTTAGCCGCCGCCGGCTTGATGATGCTGTTCTTCAAAGCCAAAGCCGAGGAGGCGGTAAAAGGCAGCATTATGAAAGGCGGGATTGTGGCGGTGATCTCCATCCTCGGCGTCTCCTGGATGGGTTCTTCCTTTTTTGAGGGAAACCGGGTGGAAATCGTCAACGGGATTTCCGGGGTCATTCAACAGGCGCCCTGGGTATTTGCCCTGGGTTTGTTCGTGCTCTCCATGCTGCTGTTCAGCCAGGCCGCCACGGTGGTAACGCTGGTGCCGGTGGCCGTGGCGCTGGGCTTGCCGGCGGCCACCCTCATCGCGGTGTACCCGGCGGTCAACGGCTACTTTTTCCTGCCCACCTACGGAACCATTTTAGCGGCGGTGTCCTTCGACCAGACCGGAACCACCCGCATCGGAAAATACCTCCTGAACCACAGCTTCATGCTGCCCGGTCTGGTCACCACCATTTCCGCAACGGTGTTTGCGCTGATTATCAGCCGGTTGATACAGTAGTCAGGAGTGGGAAAAGGAGCGCGTCATTTTAGAGCGGCCATTTCCCTGGTTTTGGATCAAGTTAGAATACACCAAGCCCCAACGGGGCGTCATGCAAAAGCAAAGGGCAGCGCCCTGGATTATTAAATGAATCAAAATTTCCCTAAGCCCCAACGGGGCGTCATATAAAAAGGAGTCGCCATGCCGCAAAGCCTTGCCAGCATTCCGTTGCATTGTATCTGGAGCACCAGGGATCGTCAGCCGCTCATAAAACCGGAAATTGAGAAAGAATTGTTTAGCTATATGGCTGCCATTTTTCGCGAAAATGAATCTCCGGCGCTGACAATCAACGGAACCGAAAATCATGTTCACAATCTTGTGATCCTGTCACGCAAAGTTACAGTGGCGAAGCTCATCGAAGAAGTGAAAAAAAGCTCCTCGAAATGGATCAAAACCAAGGGCGTGTTCTACAAGAATTTCTACTGGCAGAGTGGTTATGCAGCGTTGGGAATAGGGCAATCGGATATTGAGCCATTGAAAACGTACATCGCCAATCAGAAAGAACACCATCGCCGGAAAACATTTCAGGAGGAGTACCTGGAGTTTTTGAAGAAATACAATATCGAATATGATGAACGATATGTATGGGATTGATGTGATCGCAGGGATATTCTATTTCGCCCCGTTGGGGCTTTCAAAAATTCATATATAAATTCTTTCCAGGGCGTTGCCCTTCGCTGTTACAGTTCGCCCCGTTGGGGCTTTAGAAGATATACACAGATAAAAAATCGTAACCCAAACCCAAAGGAGTAGTCATCATGAACCATGTTTTCAAAATCATTGCATTGTTTGTTTTCATCCTTTCGCTCTCCCCGGGTTTTTCCCAGCAACAATACCGGGTGGAGAAAGATCTTCTGGGAGAAAAACAAATTCCGGCGGACGCCTATTACGGCGTGCAAACCGCCCGGGCGCTGGAAAATTTCCAGCTTTCCGGGGTGCTGATCAACCACTATCCCGGCTTTGTGGAAGCCTGGGCGATTGTGAAACTGGCGGCGGCCCGCGCCAACACCGACGTGGGGGCCATGAAGCCGGAAACCCTCGCTGCCATTGAAAAAGCCTGCCAGGCGGTGCTCGACGGAAAATACCACGACCAGTTCTTAGTCGATTGGTACCAGGGCGGGGCCGGCACTTCCACCAACATGAACGCCAACGAGGTGCTCGCCAACATCGCCTTAGAATTGACCGGGCATAAAAAGGGCGATTACCACATCGTGGAGCCGCACGACCATTTGAATATGTCGCAGTCCACCAACGACTCTTACCCGACCGCCATCAAGGTGGCCTTTCTGCTGCGCAACGACCGGCTGATCGAAGAGCTGCAAAAATTAGTCGTCTCCTTCCGCATGAAGGGCGACGCCTTTTTAGAAATTGTGAAGATGGGGCGCACCGAGATGCAGGACGCCGTGCCCATGACCGTCGGCCAGGAATTCCACGCCTTCGCCGCCGCGCTGGAAGGTGAAATCCAGTTGCTGCGCGACGCGGAGAAATATCTCTACGCCGTCAACATGGGCGCGACCGCCATCGGCACCGGCATCAACGTGCCGGCGGGCTATGCGGAAAAATGCGCCGCGCACCTGGCCGAACTGACCAAAAAGCCGATTGTGCCGGCCGCGGACATGCTGGCAGCCACCTGGGACCAGCAGGGGTTTGTGGTTTATTCTTCGGCGCTCAAAAGCCTGGCGGTGAAGCTCTCGAAAATCTCCGGCGACCTGATCCTGCTTGCCTCCGGCCCGCGCGCCGGGCTGTCCGAAATCAACCTGCCGCCGCTGCAGCCCGGTTCCTCCATCATGCCCGGCAAGGTCAACCCGGTGGCGCCGGAGGTGATGAATGTCGTCGCCTTCCGGGTGATGGGCAACGACTACGCCGTCACCTTAGCCGCCCATAGCGGACAACTCCAGCTAAACGCTTACGAGCCGCTGGAAGGCCTGGTGGTGATGGAATCGCAGGCGCTGCTCTACAACACTTCCATGCTCTTCCGCAGCAAATGCATCGACGGCATCACCGTAAATGAGAAAGTGCTGGCGCACTACATGGAAACCACGGTCGGCATCGTCACCGCCCTGAATCCCGTTGTGGGTTACGAGAAGGCCACCGAGTTAGCCAACGAAGCCTATAAAAGCGGCAAGGGGATTTTGGAGATCATCCGGGAAAAGAAAGTCCTGACCGAAGCGCAAATCACGGAACTGCTCGATCCGATCAAGTTGACCAACCTGGATAAGAGCAAATACCAGTGGAAGTAGGCATTATGGAAATAATCCCGTGCCACCCCAGGCGCAGCAGGTACACCTGCCGACGCGCGGCCATGATGCTGGCGCTCAGCGTGACTGTCATGATTCCGCGCACTGCGCTCCCGCAGGACGAGGGAGGCACACCCGTTGTGATTGACCCGGCGGCCGGAACCATGCCGGAGGTCGGGCCAGAGATCGAACCCGGCGAGGGCACGGCGCGCCGCACTGGCCCGGCTGTCACGCCCCTGATCGCCCCCATTCCCTTCAAGAACACCCAACTCGGCTGGGGACTGATGCTGATGGGGGGGCTGATCCATCGCTTCGATGCGGACACCTCCATCAAGCCCTCCACCGCTGCCGCGGGCGGCTTCTACACTGAGAACGGGAGCTGGGGCGTTATGGCAATGGAGAACGCCCGGCTCGCACAAGATCGCTGGCGCCTGCGCTTGATGGCGGGCCACGTGGAGGTTCGCTATGACTTTTACGGCATTGGCCAGGACGCGGGCAATGCCGGCCGGTCGGTCGAGATCCAGCAGAACATGAATATGGGGACGGTGGCCGCACTCAGACGCGTAGCGAATAACGTGTACCTCGGCGGCACGACGCTCTACATGGGCGCGTCTGTTTCGGTGCGCGATACAACCGGCCACGGACTGCCTCCCACAGCCGCGGATATCTCCGACCCGCAGTTGTTCGCAGTGGGCCTTCAGGGTGAGGCCGACACCCGGAACGATGACTACTGGCCCACGCGCGGTACGCTCGCAAGGCTGAAGGCGTGGTTCTTTTTAGACGCGCTGGGCGGCGATCGCTCCTTCCAGCGCTACGTGCTCTTCTGGTCATGGTTCGCCCCGATGCGGGGCAAGCGCCTGGTGGTAGCCACCAACCTGAATGCTGCCGGCGCCAGTAGCGACACGCCTTTTTGGGCTCTCCCCTCTGTCGGCGTCGGGCGAGGCGGGCTTCGCGGCTATACGCAGGGCCGCTACCGCGACGCGGTCATGACCACGGAGCAGGTGGAGCTGCGTTACCATAGCACCGGCCGATTCGGCGCGACCGTCTTCGGAGGCTTTGGCCATATCGCGCCGACCTTCGGCGACATATTCAAGGCGCAGGTGCTGCCGGCCGGCGGTCTCGGCGTGCGCTACCAACTCACGAAGAAGTACCCGATGCATATGCGATTCGACTACTCGTGGGGCCGTGACGGGTCGCTCTTCTACTTTAGCGTTTCCGAGGCGTTCTGACCCGGAAGGCCGTGCGGCCAGGGTGAAGCCACTGCGTTACCGGGTCCAACTGAAGGGGTATTGATAGAGAAGATTCTAATGAAAAACACAATGAATGCCCGTTAGCGGTGCAATCTTAAGTCAACCACTTAACCAAAGGAGTCATCATGAAAGCGCACTATAAGTCTCTAAGCTTGTTTCTGATCCTGCTGATTTTTGCGGGCTGGCAGATGGGCCTTGCCCAGGATAAGAAACTTCCCAACGTAGTAATCTTAGCCACCGGCGGCACTATTGCCGGGGCGGGGGAAAGCGGAACCGAGGCCGGTTATACTTCCGGCGCGGTTACCATTGACGCCATGATCGCCGGGGTTCCCGGGATCACCGACGTGGCCAGCATTAAAGGGGAGCAAATTTCCAACGTCGGCTCCCAGGATATGTCGTTTGACATCATGCTCAAGGTAGCCAAACGCTGCAATGAACTGCTGGCGAAAAACGATGTCGATGGCATCGTCATCACCCACGGCACCGATACCATGGAAGAAACCGCCTTCTTCCTCAACTTGACGGTGAAAAGCGACAAGCCGGTGGTGATGGTCGGTTCCATGCGCCCCTCCACCGCGGTCAGCGCCGACGGGCCTTTGAACCTCTATAATGCCGTGGCCGTGGCCGGTGATCCCAACTCTAAAGGCCGGGGGGTGCTGGTAGTAATGAATGACTGGATCCATGGAGCGCATTCCCTTACCAAGACCAGCACCACCGCAGTGCAGACTTTCCTCTCCCCGCTGCGCGGGCTGGTGGGCGTTTCCACTTATGGCAATAACGATTTCTACAGCAGCCCGAGTTGGAAACACACCAAAGCCAGCGAATTCGACATTAGCAACGTGACAAAGATGCCGCGGGTGGACATCATTTTTGCCTGCGCCGATATGTCCCCGGACCTATTTGACGCCTGCGCGAACAATGGCGCCAAAGGCATCGTTGTCGCCGGGGTGGGCAACGGCAACATGAACAAAGCCTCGCTGGATGCGGCGGCAGGGGTGGTCAAAAAAGGCGTGGTGGTGGTGCGGAGCAGCCGGGTAGCCACCGGAAGCGTCGGGCGCAACGTGGAAGTGAGTGATGATGAATTGGGCTTCATCGCTTCCGATGAGTTGAATCCCCAGAAAGCGCGGATTCTGCTCTCCCTGGCGCTGCTGAAGCAACGCACTCCGCAGGAGCTGCAGAATTTGTTTTACACCTATTAGACAATAAGGGAAATGTAACTATTCAGGCATTTTGCCACAGAGGCCACAGAGAGCACAGAGACATAAAAAAATTCCTAATCAAATCACAAATACAGGGATATAAGGCTCTAAATTCTGTGGCTGAATAGTAACAGGGAAATAAAGATTTAGACAGGATGAAACAGGGTAATTGTTTTTGAAAAGAGCATGGCGCATAGCGCGGGGTGCGCGGAAAACGCTCTGCGTTTTGCTCTCTGCGCTATGCATTTATATCCGGTAAATCCTGCTTGTGCCTTTGGTATTCATCCTGTTAAAAAATTAATTTCTATAAGGAGAAGATGTGAGGATAATTACCGCCATATTCGTAGGAGCTTTCCTCTTTAGTACCTACATCTTCGGGCAGGTAGCCCCGGACAAACTCGTTTTTAAAAAAGACACCACCATGATCGACAGTTTGAAGCGGTCGGAATATCCCTACGTTTTTCCGATTTGGGGCGAAAAGGTTCAGAAGTTAGGAATTGCCCTGCCGTTGTCAGCCGGGCTTAGCGTAAACTACCTCTGGCAGGAATCCGATCTCCTGATCGACAACCTCATGGTGGGCTTCAATAATGGCCCCATGACCGATCTGGAGGAGGTGATAAGGCTGTCCAGTTCTGTTTCAAATGCTTCCGGGGTGAATATCCGGCCGGATCTCTGGGTGTTGCCTTTTCTGAACGTCTATGGGATCATTGCCGTGGCCAAAACTTCCACGGCGATCGAGGCCGGCTTGTGGCTTCCGGACAGCAGCAACAACTGGCAGGAAGTAACGGCGTTTTCATCGGAGGCAAACTTTGACGCCCAGACGCTCGGATTCGGGCTGACGCCCACCTTCGGCGTGGGCGGCGGCTGGATGGCGCTGGATATGAACTTTGCCTGGTCGGATGTCAGCGCCCTCGATAAACCGGCCTTTTCCTTTGTATTCGGCCCCCGCCTGGGCAAAACCTTCAAATTCAAAAACCCTGATAGAACCATTGCCCTCTGGGTGGGCGGTTTCCGGCTGAGCATCGCCTCTGCCACCAGCGGTTCGCTGAATCTCTCGGAAGTGATCCCGGTTGATGAATTGCAGGGCGGGGTGAGCCAGGGGTTGCAAAGAGTAGAAGACGCCCAGATGCAGGTTGACGCCTGGTGGAATGGTTTATCACCCCTCGAACAACAGAACCCGGCCAACAAAGCAAGGTATGAAACCGCCAACCGCGCCATCGATAGAGCGAGCGCTTTTTTGACCAACTTAGACGGCGCCCTCAGCAACGCGGGGTCTGCGACAGTGCAGTATTCCCTGGAAAAGAGCCAGTTGAATGAATGGAATTTTATCGTCGGCTCGCAATTTCAATTGAACCGGAGCCTGATGTTCCGGGGAGAGTTCGGCTTCTTAGGCGCTCGTAAGCAATTCATCGGGGGAATTCAATATCGTTTCGGGCTGTGACGCGGTGGCCCGGGGGAGCCGGAATCAAAGGGAACCGCGAATGGGCGCGAATGACACAATATTGGCGTTGATTTGCGGTTCAAAAAAGGTTACCAAAAAACACAGGTTTGAGATCAATTAATAACATGAAGAAATTTCTCTTGATTCTTGTTGTTTTGCTACCCGGTTATACCGCAAACGCCCAGGTAATCATTTCCCTGCTCTTTGGCGAGGCGCTGAATACCGGGAGAGTGGAATTCGGCCTCGATGGCGGAGTGAACCTGGCGTCAATCGAGGGTATTGACGGGGCAAAAAACCTTACGGCGTGGAATTTAGGGTTCTATTTTGACATCAAGCTCAACAATCCCTCCTGGATGATTCACACCGGTGTGATCGTGAAATCGACCCTGGGAACCCGGAACGCTCCGTTGTATTCATTAAACGATGCGGTTCTGGATAGCGCATTCAGCGGCGGAAGCGTGGCCGCGAAACTGCAATACTTCGATGTGCCAATCATGTTGAAGTACCGGTTTCGCAATAACTTTTCCCTGGAAGGCGGGGCGATGCTGGGTTTATTGCACAAAGCTTCTGACGAGTTCATCAACACGGTGCAGGAGGAAGACCTGAGTTACAAACGGAATGTGAAAGATGCCTACCATCCGCTGGACGCCGGAATTATGATCGGCGCGGGATACCGCCTGCTGGGCGGCGACGGGATCAACCTGGGTGTGCGCTATTATTACGGCCTGGTGGATACTTACATCGACGATTCCACCCCGAACCGCTATAACCGCTCGCTCTATTTCACCGTGGGTATTCCCATCGGCGCCGGGAACGATCTGGAAGGCGCTAAACAATAGACTTTGTCGAAAATAATTTTTTTGACAGGATTAACAGGATTAGACAGGATAAGAAAGAGGGAAAAAAATTTTAAAACCCTGTAAGGGTTTCAGAAAAAGTGAGGTTACACTATGCCATTATATTTCGATAATCGTATCGTCACTCGACTGTCAATTACCGGGAAGTCTGTTCGCAACCGCGCAGCCCTGCCGCTGATCGGCCTGGCGGCGTTATTACTGCTGATAGCGCCGCACCCCTCCCGCGGCCAGAATTCAAGCGCAGCAAGCCCCGATTCTACCTCACAGCCCACCCTGGTGGCAGAGGAGGAGGGCGAAGATGCGCCCCGGCGGAAACTGGTGAAGTGGAATGAGTTCGATGGAGTGATTACTACGGTGCGGGTTGGAGCCGGTTTTTTGTACGAGGGCGCGGCTTACGTCCAGGATGAAGAGAGCAAACAACAGTTCGACCTGGAACCGGCCGGCAAAGTGCGGGATTTTCGCCTCCTTTTCAGCGGGCGTCTTAAGACCAAACGGTCAATAACCTGGAAGACCGGGGTGATGTACGACGGCCCCAGCGATTCCTGGCTGCTGCGCGAGACCGGGATCATGGTGGCAGTCCCGGAGCTTCGGGGACATATCTTCATCGGTCGCACCAAAGAGGGATTTTCCCTGAACAAGGTGATGGTAGGCTATGCCGGTTGGACCATGGAACGGGCGACCATGAGCGACGCCACCGTACCGATCCTCGGCGACGGGGTGAAGTGGCTGGGCTACGTACCGGAATTGAATTTAATCTGGAATATCGGGTATTACATCGATTCGTTCAACGCCCGCCAGGCCTTCTCCACCTACGATAACCAGTTCGTGGTGCGAATTGCCTGGGTGAAGTTGCTCTCGGAGGCCAAACGCACTCTTCTCCACCTCGGGTTTAACGGGCGTTCCGGCGCAGTGGATGATGACGAGCTGCAAATCCGCTCCCGCCCCGAAGCGTTTCCAGCCTCCTATTTTGTGGACACCGGCAAGTTCCGGGCCTACAATACTCGCATGGCGGGATGGGAGGTTTACTATCGGGCCGGTCGCTGGCTTTTCGGCAACGAATACTGGGCGCAGGCGGTTAACTCCCCGGATACCGGCGATCCCCTGTTTCACGGGGGCGACGTGGCGGCAACCTGGTTGATTACCGGGGAGACCCGCACTTATAATACGGTGGGGGGATTTTTCAAGGCGGTGTCTCCGGCGAAGACGGTGTTCCAGGGCGGCCCGGGAGCCTGGGAGGCGGTGCTGCGATTTTCTTATATCGATCTGGACAGCGGCACCCTGCGCGGTGGAAAGTTCTGGCGAATCACGCCCATGGTCAACTGGCATCTCTCCGACAACCTGCGCCTGGAGCTTACTTATGGCTATGGTATGCTGGAGCGCTTCGACCGCAAGGGCGCTACCCACTTTTTCCAGAGCCGCATTCAGATGCAGATTTAGTTATGCCTGCTGAGGGAGGGTGCGGGTTTTTATGTATTCAGGTGTTTTGGTGTTTTGGCATTTTGGTATGTTCTATCACGCGTCTTGAATACCATAACACCTGAACACTATAATTGGAGAATTAAGAATGAGCAAAAAAATCGGTATTGTCACCGGCGGGGGCGATTGCCCCGGCCTGAATGCGGTGATCCGCGCGGTGGTGAAGGCCGCCGCCCGGCGCGGCTGGGAAACCATCGGCATCATCGGCGGCTATGAGGGTCTGCTCCCGCCGCAAAATCTCCGGCCCCTGGACTACCACGCCCTCGACGGTTTGCTGCTGCGCGGCGGAACCATTCTCGGCACCGCCAATCGCGGGCGATTTTCCGCTAAAGTGGGTCACGGGGAAACCCGCGGCCTGCCCGACGAGTTGCTGGCCGAGACGAAGCAGGGATTCGACTCCCTGGGCCTGCACGCGCTGGTGTCCATCGGCGGCGACGGCTCGCTGAGCATTGCCCAGCAGCTTTACGAATACGGCATTCCCATCGTCGGGGTGCCCAAGACCATCGACAACGACCTTGCCGCCACGATCATGACCTTCGGCTTCGACTCCGCGGTGGCCTGCGCCACGGATGCGCTGGATCGCCTGCATACCACCGCGGAGAGCCATCAGCGCGTCATGGTCCTGGAAGTGATGGGGCGTTATGCCGGATGGATTGCCATTTATTCCGGGGTTGCCGGCGGCGCGGACGTCATTTTGATTCCCGAAATACCGTTCACTTACGAAAGCATCTGCGCCAAGATAGCCGAGCGCGAGCAAGCCGGCAAACACTTCACCATTGTGGCGGCGGCGGAAGGGGCGCGGCCGGCGGGAGGGGAATTCGTCACTGCCGCGGGGCAGCAGCAAAACCGCGAGGCGCGGTTAGGCGGGGTGGGGGCGCAAGTGGCGGCGGAAATCGAAAAGCGCACCGGTAAGGAGACCCGCGTGGTGGTGCTCGGCCACTTACAGCGCGGCGGCAGTCCCACCAATTTGGATCGCGCCCTGTGCACGGTGTTTGGGGCAAAAGCAGTGGAACTGATCGCCGAAGGCCGGTTCGGACAGATGGTCGCCTATACCGGCCCGCAGGTGATCGGGGTGAAGATCAGCGAGGCGGTTGGCAAGCTGCGCACCGTGCCGCTGGACGGCGGTTTCGTGCAATCGGCGCGGGCGCTGGGAATTTGTTTGGGGGATTAAATGAGTTTCGGGTTTAGAGTTTTGAGTTTTGGGTTTAAAAAAGACGAATGTCCCGAATTCTGTTGGCGACCTGGTTGAAAGCCCCGAAGGGGCGTAATATATTAGCCCGGTGCGTTAGCGCCGGGTATAAAAATCATCATCGTTCAGGGCAAGCCCCAAAGGGGCGAAATAAAATCGTTGTCGGGGTTGAACATTTCGCCCTTTCAGGGCTTGGCAATGGTTGGTTCTTCTTCCTTTCCCAGAGCGTTGCTCTGGGCTATTCTATCTCGCCCCGTTGGGGCTTTGAACTCAAGAAAAAATGAGCGAATCATAAATTTGGATTTTGAATTTTAAAAAAGGGAAGATCCCCATGCGTTACTTATTATTGATTTGCCTGGTAGTATTAAGCTGTTGCACGGCGCCGGCTGTCGCGCAAGAAGAAAACGACTGGCCGCGCCAGATCGATGCTTCCGGCGCGAAGGTCATCCTGTACCAGCCGCAGCCGGAATCTTTCAAAGGCAACGATTTGAAAGGCCGGGCGGCGGTCTCGGTTACCGGAAAATACAAAACCGAGCCGGTGTTCGGCGCCATCTGGTTCACGGCGCGGGTGGAGACCGATCGCGACACCCGCACGCTGAGCGTGCTGGAATTAAAAGTCGATCACGTGCGCTTTCCGGAGAGCACCCCGGAGCAGGAAAAGCAGCTTGCGGCTTTACTGGAAAGCGAGATACCGAAGTGGGAGCTTACCACTTCGCTCGACCGCCTGCTGGTCAGCCTGGAGCAGGCGGAGTTGGAGCAAAAAGCCGCGGAAAATTTGAAGAACGATCCGCCGCAAGTCATCTTCGTGACCTATCCCGCCATTCTCATCACCCTCGACGGCGATCCGCAATTGCGGAAGATTGATAACACCAACCTGATGCGGGTGGCTAACACCGCTTTTCCGATCGTTTTCGATCCCAAGAGCAAAATCTACTATCTCTTTGGCAGTTCGGTCTGGTTCACCACCAAGGATCTGGTGAAAGGAACCTGGAGCGCGGTTGACAACGCCCCGCAGGAGGTGACCGCGCTCTTTCTCACCGAAGACGGCAAGTTGCCCGCGGCCAACCCTGACAGCGTCGATGCCCTCTCGCCGGAGGAACTGAAAGCGGCCAAAATCTTCGTTGCCACCACTCCCACGGAGTTGATCGTGGCAGACGGCGAGCCGAAATATTCCCCGCTGGCGGAGAATGAATTGCTCTACATGAGCAACACCGGCAGCGACATTTTCTTAGAGATCGCCACCCAGAATTATTACCTGCTGCTCTCCGGGCGCTGGTATCGCAGCGCCTCCCTGGAAAAGGGGCCCTGGGAATATGTGCCGCCGAAAGAAATTCCCGCCGGCTTCGCCAAAATTTCTCCCGGCTCCCCCAAAGGCGAGGTGCTGGCGCACGTGCCGGATACCGACCAGGCCAAAGAGGCTTACCTCGACGCCCAGGTTCCCCAGACCGCGGCAGTCAAGCGCAGCGAAGCCAAATTAGAAGTGGCTTACGATGGCAAGCCCAAGTTTGAAAAAATCGAAGGCACTGAGGTGTCTTACGCGGTGAACACCGCCTCCCAGGTGCTCAAAATCAAAGGCAAGTATTACGCCTGCGAGCAGGCGGTGTGGTACGTGTCGGATTCGCCCAACGGTCCCTGGGAAGTTTCCGATACCCGCCCGGATGAAGTGGACGCCATTCCACCCGACAACCCTGCTTACAACACCAAATACGTTTACGTCTATGATTCCACCCCGGAGGTGGTGTATGTCGGTTACACCCCGGCCTACATGGGCTGTTATCCCTATTACGGCACCGTGGTGTATGGCACCGGCTGGTATTATACCCCCTGGGTGGGGCCGGTGCACTACTATCCCCGCCCGGTCACCTGGGGTTTTCACGTGCATTACAATCCCTGGAGCGGCTGGAGCTTTGGGATGAGCTGGAGCGCCGGGTGGTTCACCTTCTCTTATGGCTGGGGCGGCGGCTGGGGCGGTTATCACCATGGCTATCATCACGGCTACCATCATGGCTATCGGCATGGGTTCTGGGCGGGCTATCATGCCGGCAGTTCCGGGGGCTGGTTTGGCCCGGGAGGGTATCACCCCGGCGGGGGGGAAATTAATCGCGGTAATGGTAATGTGGAAGTCCGGCCGCGGCCAACCACCAATGATAATATTTACAACCGCCCGGAGAACCGGGAACGCAACGCCGACCGCAGCCCCGGCGTCTCAACCCGCCCTGCCCGGCCAGCCGAAGGCGTGCAAAACAATATGTACACCGACCGCGACGGCAACGTCTATCAGCGCACCGATGACGGCTGGCAGAAACGCGACAAAGGGGAATGGTCCTCGCAGGATTTGGGCGGCGACAAAGCCAAAGACCGCGCCCCCTCCGCCAGCACCAGCGACAGATCCAAAGACGACCGCCCCCCTTCTGCCGGCACCAGCGATAGATCCAAAGATCGCGCGCCGTCTGCCAGCGCCAGCGACCGCCAGCAAAAGTCGCCGAGTGCTGGCTCGTTGGAACGGGATTACCAGGCGCGGGAGCGTGGCAACGCGCGAGCGGGAAGCTATCAACGCCGCAGCGGTGGAGGCGGAGGGCGGCGGAGATAAAGGTAAAAACGATAACCGGGAGATTCATTTGAAATATCTGACCGCGAATTGGGCGAATGAACGCGAACAGGAATAAAATGGCAGGTTGAGAAATCCATTTGCGTTCATTGGCTCCGGCCGGCCGGGGAGAGAAAAAGATAGCTGTCTGAACACGCTCTGAAATATTCTGGTTACATCCAAATCAGTTGGATAAGCAAAAAATGGGGTGGTTGTGAATGAATGAATCTATTGCAAAGTATTGCCACGCGGCCGCGACGGCGATGGTCGGCATCTCCGTCTATATCCTGAGCGTTCTCTTTGCCGCGTTCCTGTGCAGCGGCTGCACCCCTTCCGATGAGGAAACCGACTACCTCGCCCGCAAGGCGCTGTTGCAGCGCCAGAACCAGGGCATCCGGGAGCTGATCGCCGAGGCTGAACAAGGCACGCTGGTGCCGGCCGACCGCTTCCTGATCGGCCTGGACGAGAAAATCGTCGGCGACCTTTTCCGCTCCCAGCTTCCGCTGGAGCGCCCCATCGGGGAGCGGTTCATTATCCGGCTCGAGAAAGCCGAGGTGTCCCTGCGCGATAAGTACGGCGCCATCACTATCGAAAGCAGCGTACATCGCCGCGCCAGTCCCGAACGCGGAGTTGCCGTGCGTGTTTTCGGCGGTCTCGGCGCCGTCGCAATCGATCCCGAAACCGGCCAATTGAGCATCTCTATTGCCATCGACCATATCGAACTATTGCAGGCTGGCGTGCTGGAGAGCATCCTCGGCGCCGGCGGCAAAAAGTTCTTCGCCGAAAAGGGGCGCGAGTTGCTGCAAGATGTCATTCCCAACTTACAGGTTCCCGTGGTACTGGGGCGGGAGATTCAAATTCCCGCGCTGGAAGAGGGTGGGGTGCGGTTGGATTCGCTGGCGGTTCCCCTGAACCTCTCCGTGGACCGGGTGATCGCCGCGGGCGGCAAGCTGTGGGTGACGCTGAATGCGGAGGTTGGAAAAGTGACCGGCGCTGAAGAAGGATTGGGGGTGGAGGTCAAGAAAAAGCCCCGCAAGGGCAATAAATCTTCCCCCGCGCCTGCCCCGCCGCAGGATTCTACCAAAGGTTCCACGAAAACGCCCGCGCCGGCGCCCAAAGATGGAAAGGATGGTGGAGCATGAACGTTGCCCGCATACTGTTTTTGGCCATCGTGACGGCGGCGCTGATCTTTAGCGCAGCCTGCACCCGCAAACCTTCCTCTGAGCAGCTGCAGGCCTGGAACGCCGAGGTTCAGCAGCTTCAAGCCGAGCAGGATTCTTTGCGGCAACGGGCAGCAACGCTGGTGAGGGAAGATACCCGCATTCAGAATTTGCCCGAAGGCGAAGTGGTAATTGCCGTTCCCACCGCATTCCTGAAAAGCGTCATCGAGCGCCTTTTTACCGACGTGGTCAGCAACGTGACCCTGCGCCTGACCGGCATCAAGGCCCACGTCGCCAAATCGGTCAAGAAGATCGTCAAGGTCGGGGAGTTCGTGGTTGACGTCGAGATTACGGAAGTGGTCGGCAAGCTCAAGCCCGGCCAGCCCGAGATCACCTTTGGCGGAAACCAGGTTTCCCTGTCCCTGCCGGTGGAAGTCACCGAGGGGCATGGCGAAGCCATCATCCACTTTGTGTGGGACGGCAAGAACGTTGCCGATCTCACCTGCGGCGACATGGACGTAACCCAGAAGGTTTCCGGCAACGTGATTCCCAGCAGTTATCTCGTGTCCGGCGCGCTTTCGTTTGCCATTCAGGGAAAGCGGGTGGTTGCCGCGCCGGTGTTCCCGGAGACGAAGCTGAATATCCGGGTGACTCCCTCGCAGGAATCCTGGGACGCCGTCAATGCCATCCTGGAGGAGAAGAAAGGCGTGTGCGGCTGGGTTCTCGACAAGGTGAACGTACCCAATTTATTGGAGAACCTGGTTCAGGAAAAAGGCTTCAACGTGAAGCTGCCCCTGCAGAAGATCAAACCGTTTAATTTTCCGGCAAGCGTAAGCGATACGGTCAGGATAGAAAACCTGGCTATCGCGCTCGACGCCCAGACCAACACCATCCGCATCGATCCCGATGCCATCTGGTACAGCGCCAGCGTCGCCCTGAAGACCGCGGCGCCGTGAGGACTCGAAACCGGCCGGTTCGAACATAAATCGTAACTATTCAGGCATTTTGCCACAGAGGCCACAGAGAGCACAGAGACAAAAAAGTTTGCCAGTTCAAACCCGCTCTGTAGAAAAAAATGTTCCATACAATGATTCATAAGGAGGAAATCTATGAATTGCCAGGCTGAGCGCCGCAGGGGGGTGGTTCCGTTTGCGTTGCTTCTCACCGTCATCACTCTGTTCAATGCCGGCATCGCGCTGGCGCAGAAATTCGATTTCACCATCGATGCGGAACAATTTCCCTGCGGCAAGTACGACGATATGCAGGCCATCATTTGGTACGGCAGCGACGCCCGGATGAGCCAGGCGCAGCTCGCGGCTTATTGTGCGCCGGTGCTGTGGTTCTCGCCGGATGAGCCTTTGCTGCGCGGAGGGCAGGGCAAGGAGATTATGATTCCCGAACCTTTCCCCTTTGAAGACAGCACGAACGCGCCGGTAGTCTATTACCGGGTGCGCAACATTCTGGAAAGATCCGACGCCAAAGCCACAGCTTATGAGCCGGACGCCAGCGCCAGGGAAAATGCCATCATCGACTTGAAAAATGTCGCCGGCATCGACCTGGATTTCTTCTTCTATTACCCCTCCGAAGCCGGGCTGGGCGGGCACCAACACGACGTGGAATTTGCCGAGTTTCAATTGGTAGTCTGGCGGCGGGATAACTGTGCGACGGCGAAATACCACCTGGTGGTTACCAAAGTTATCGGCAAGGCGCACGGCCTGCAATGGTACGATAACACGTTGGGCGTGGATGAATTCACCCGTTTTCCCATGCACCTGTTGGTGGAAGAGGGCAAACACGCCACCTGCACGGATAAGAACGCCGACGGCTATTACACCCCCAACTACGACGTTAACCGCCGGGTGAACGATGCCTGGGCGGTGCGCGACGTAATTCGCGGCGGCACGCTGTACACCGGCGGATATGAATCCTGGATGGCCAAGGTGCGGCGGCCCGAGCATCGCGTATTTCCGCCTTTGCCGGGGGACAGCCCGCTGCGAAAACAGTTTGTCAAACGCGGCGAATACGCGCCCGATCACGCCGTTTACGTTTTACGGCCTTTCCCCTCCGCGGAAAAAGCCTCGCTTGATCTCAAGCATTTTATTGCCGACAAAGGCGATCCCAACTGGCCGGCGGTAGCAAAAAATACCGGCGCAAAACAGTTCTCGCGCTGGGTCGGCTCGGAACCGTTCGTCAAGTCGCTGGCGGTGGCGTTTTACGCCGACGGCGATGTGGGAATCTCCGGGGTGTTTCCGTTTTTTATCGTAAAGAACCTTGAAGACCCCATGGCCGGCGGTTTTATAACCCACCGGGTAATCTTCAAAGACAAAAACCTGCGCGATGCTTCCTGGATGTTGCATTACACGCCCTCGGCCTCTCGCTGGATCGACAGCTATTTTTCGGCGGGAGTGGAATGGGATAAGGAGAACGCGCCGGAAGGCAGCGAGAAGAAACTCACCACTACGACGGAGTTTGTGCTGGAAACCGGCATCAAGTTCAGGGTCAATTTGATCCATTCTCCCCTCAAATTCCTGACCGCAGTCACCGATTTCTGGGGCGTGCGCTTTGGCGTCAAAAACAACGGCTTTTTTGAGATTGACAAACTCAGGTACGTCGTCGAATTCGGAGCCGGGACGTGGTAGCAGCGCGAAGCTTCGTTCAAAGCTCAAATTTCAAAAAAGCTGATGCATGGGTAAGTATGCGCTTAAGCGTGGTGGAGGTGAAAGCGCAAAACTCAGCAACCAACTCGTTCCAATACCGATTTTGAAACTGGAGGAGATTTTATGAACACTTCAAAAAAATCGCAGGGTAGTAAATCCGCCCGCACCTACCTCGGCGCGGCTTGCGGCGTGCTGGGCATTGCGGCCCTGGTGCTGGGGGTTTTGCTGGCGTACGCCTCGCGGGTGTTATTTAACTCGGAGGCCTTTGCCGATCGGGTGGCGGCGAGCCTGGGCGATCCGCGGGTGGCCGGGCTGGTCGCTGATCGCGTTACCGACGGGCTGATCGCCCAGGAGCGCGATCTCACCGCATTTAGCCCGCTCATTTCCGCCACTACCCGCTCGCTGGTCGCTTCCGAGCCTTTTCGCGGCATCGTGCGCCGGGCCGCGCGCACCGGCCACGAAACCATGATGTCCGGCCGCGGCCAGAGACTGCTGCTCAACCTGGCCGACGTCGGGGTGATCCTGCGCAGCGCTCTCTCAACCCATCCGGAGCTGGCCAAAAAAATTCCCCCGCAGGTCAGCGCCCTGGTGGGCGATTCCGGTGAAGCCCCGGGCGGCCAGGTCGCCCTGGATCTGATGCGGGTCGCCCGGCGCTCGCGCTTGAGCGCGCTGGCGCTGATCATTTTCGGCCTCGGGATGGGCGTTCTGGGCGTCATGCTTTCCCCGGCGCGCCGCACCAGCTTGTTCCGCCTCGGCCTCAGCCTGGCAATTATCGGGCTGGCGTTGCGCTTGACGGTAAGGTTCGGTGGGCAGGTTCTCGCCCTGTTTGCCCAGGAACCCGCGGTCGGGCAGGCCCTTGCCGGCCTGTGGTGGGCCTTCCTCGGCGGCTTCATGACCTGGGCGCTGATATTAGGGGGCATCGGCCTCGTTCTGGTCGCCGCGGTGCATTCGCTATTCGAGCGGGTGAAATTGGGCGAGATAGGCGTGGCGGCGTGGCGCTGGCTCACGGTTCCGCCGCCGGGCAAATGGCCGCAGGCGTGGCGGGGGCTGGCGCTTCTCGGGGCCGGTTTACTGGCCAGCCTGGCGCCCAACGCGACCTTGACCATCCTCGCCCTGCTGGCCGGCCTGGTGGTCTTCTTCATCGGCCTGCGCGAGCTTTTCCGCCTGCTCCTGCGCGCGCTTCCGCAGGTAGAATTTCAGAAAGCAGCCGTGGAAACCCCCGCTGCGGAAGAGGCCGGTTTGCCGTTTGGCCGGGTTTTGCTGGTGGGGGTTGCGGCGGTGGTGTTCATCGGTGTGGGGGTATTTTTCCTGACCCGCACCGCGGAAACCGCGGCGGCGCCGCAAACCATCGACGCCTGCAACGGATATCCGGAACTGTGCGACCGCCGGCTGAATGAAGTGGTTTTCCCCGCCACCCACAATTCCATGTCCGCCGCGGACGTTCCTAACTGGCTGTTTCCTCAACAAGAAAAAGGCATTGCCGGGCAGTTGAATGACGGGATTCGCGCTTTCCTCATCGATATACATTACGGCAGGCCGGTGGAAGACCAGATCAAAACCCATCTGGAAGACGAGGGGATGGCGCGTAAAAAATACGAAGCGGCTCTCGGCAAAGAGGGGGTGGATGCGGCGATGCGCATTCGCGACCGCCTGATCGGCAGCGAAGAGGGGGAACGCGGGGTATATATGTGTCACGGTTTCTGCGAGTTGGGAGCGAGTGCGTTCGTCCCGATGCTGGGGCAAATGCGTGAATTCCTGGTGGCAAACCCCAACGAGGTGTTGATGATTGTCATCCAGGACGAAGGCGTCACGCCGCAGGATATTGAAAAGTGCTTTCAGGAGAGCGGGCTGATCGATTTCGTCTATCGCGGCGCGGCCCGCCCGCCCTGGCCGACCTTACGGGAGATGGTCGCCTCGGACCAGCGCGTGGTGGTGATGACCGAGAATAACAGTGAAGGAGTGGAATGGATCCATCCGGCCTTCGAGGTGATGCAGGAGACGCCCTATTCGTTCCATGATCCCGCGGAGTTCTCCTGCCAGCCGAATCGCGGCGGCGCATCCGCATCGCTCTTCCTGCTCAACCACTGGATCGACAGCTCCCCGGCGCCGCTGCCCAGCAACGCCGAAATCGTAAACGCCTATGACTTTCTGCTGGCGCGGGCGCGGCAGTGCCAGAAAGAGCGGAAGCATTTGCCGAACCTGATCGCGGTGGATTTTTACCGCACCGGTGACCTGTTCGAGGTGGCGCGAACGCTCAATCGCATCAAAACCCCCCGTTCCGGCGGCGGGACAAAAACTGCTGAAACGCCCGGAATAAAATGAACGAATAGAAAACTCAAAATAAAAAACCAAGTCATGAGCTTAAATGAACCGATACAAAACCAAAAACTCCAAACCCAAAACTCAAGTTTCAAAATATTATGCCCGTCGTTTGGCTTTTGTATTTTGGCTTTTGTATCCCGGCCTGGCCGCGGCCCAGGAACTGGAGCCGCGCGCTTACTCCAATGCCCCGGTGGGAATGAACTTCGTGGGTGCGATTTATGGCATATCACGGGGAAACGTTATTGTGGATGCTTCTCTTCCGGTGGAGGATTTCCGGGTAACGGCGCATAACTTAGGCGCGGTCTATGTGCGGGCGCTGAATTTTTTCGGAACGCACGGCAAAGTGCGGGCGCAGGTGCCGTTCGTCTGGCTGGCCGGCGATTTAAAGGTTGCGGGACGGGATACCAGCGGAACGCGCACCGGATTCGCCGATGCCCGTGTCAGCCTCTCGGTGAATTTTCTCGGCGCCCCGGCGCTTTCTCCCCGGGAGTTCCGCAACTATCAGCAGAAGACCGTTGCCGGGGCCAGTCTCATCATTTCCATCCCCATTGGCCAGTACTACGAGGACAAATACGTCAACCTCGGGGCAAATCGCTGGGCCTTCAAACCGGAGTTGGGCGTCTCGCAGCGGATGGGCAAGTGGTATCTGGAGGCCTTTGGCGGGGTCTGGCTGTTCATGGACAATAACGAGTATCTGCGCACCTCGGCGCTGGAGCAGAAGCCGCTTTTTACCATTCAGGGCCACCTGAGTTACGTGTTCAAGCCCGGGCTGTGGCTGGCGGTGAATGGCGGGTACGCCGACGGCGGAGAGACTTCGGTGAATGGAAACTTCAAGAGCGATTTTCAAAAGAATTGGCGAGTCGGCGCTACCTTTTCGCTGCCATTCGGACGCCAGCACGCCCTGAAAGTGCAACTCCACACCGGCGCGGCAACCCGGGCGGGATCGGATTTTGACGCCCTGGCGATTGCTTATCAATATAGCTGGCTATGAGAAGCTGTTTTAGTCGATTTGGAGTAGTGGGCTAATGGATGCTTGGAGTAATGTTGTTACAATACTCCATCAATCCATAACTCCATTTCTCCAGCGAAGTCCTGAGAAAATTTTAGAACCTAAAAAGAAGGGGAAGGACCATGGCTGAGAAGAAGATCATCGATGTAACGGAACAGAAGCGCTTGAATGACGCGCGCGAGAAGGGAATCCCCTGGAAGAAATGGGGACCCTACCTGAGCGAGAGGCAGTGGGGCACGGTGCGCGAGGATTACAGCGAGGACGGCAACGCCTGGGATTATTTCTCCCATGACCAGGCGCGCTCCCGGGCCTACCGCTGGGGCGAGGATGGGCTGGGAGGAATCTGCGATGACCGGCAGCGGCTGTGCTTTGCCCTGGCGCTGTGGAACGAGCGCGACCCCATCCTGAAGGAGCGCCTGTTCGGGCTCACCAACAGCGAGGCGAACCATGGGGAGGACGTGAAGGAGTACTACTTCTACATCGACAGCACTCCCACCCACTCTTACATGAAGTATCTCTACAAATACCCGCAGCGGGAGTTTCCCTACCGCGACCTTATCGAAACCAACCGCAGACGCTCGCGGGAGGAGTTCGAGTACGAACTGCTCGATACCGGCGTGTTTGACGAGGACCGCTACTTCGATGTGTTCGTGGAGTACGCCAAGGAAGGCCCCGAAGACCTGCTCATCCGTATCACCGTTCACAATCGCGGCCCGGCCGGAGGCTCCTTCGGAGAAGCAGCCCGGCTGCATCTGTTGCCGACGTTGTGGTTCCGCAACACCTGGTCCTGGGGAGATGGCGATCCAAAACCTTCGCTGCGCGAAGCTGCGCCGGGCGCCATTCAAGCCTCCCACCATGAATTAGGCGAATACTGGCTGTATTGTGATGGAGGGCCGGAATTGCTGTTCACGGAAAATGAGAGCAATACCCAGCGTCTCTGGGGCCAGCCCAACCCTTCTCCCTACGTTAAGGATGCCTTCCACGCCTATATCATCTCGGGACAGGGCGAGGCGGTGAATCCCGCCAGGGTGGGGACCAAAGCCGCGGCGCACTACCTGCTAAAAGTGCCCGCCGGCGGCAGCAAAACGGTGCGCCTGCGGTTCTCAGCCGCCCCGCTGAAAGACGCCTTCCGCGGCTTCGAGGGGATATTCAAAAGCCGGATCGGAGACGCCGACGAATTCTATGGCCGGATCACCCCGAAATCGCTGAACGAAGACGAGCGCCGGGTGCACCGCCAGGCGCTGGCGGGAATGCTGTGGAGCAAACAGTATTACTACTTCGACCTGGAAAAATGGCTGAGCGAGCACAAGAGCCATCCATTGCTTGAGAACGCCCGGCACGGCGTGCGCAACACCGAGTGGTTCCACATGCTCAACGCCGACGTAATCTCCATGCCGGACAAGTGGGAATACCCCTGGTATGCCGCCTGGGACCTGGCTTTCCACACCACCGCCCTGGCATTGGTGGATTTCGATTTCGCCAAGGAGCAGCTTCTGCTGATGCTGCGCAGTCTCTATTTCCACCCCAACGGGCAGATTCCCGCTTACGAGTGGAACTTCAGCGACGTGAATCCCCCGGTGCACGCCTGGGCCACGCTCTACCTCTACAAAATGGAGCAAACCCTGGGCCGGGCGGACTTTCGTTTTCTGGAACGCTCGTTCCAGGGGTTGATGCTGAACTTCAACTGGTGGGTGAACCGGAAGGACCCCTCCGGGCGCAACGTCTTTGCCGGGGGATTCCTGGGGCTGGACAACATCGGGGTATTCGACCGGAGCGCGCAGCTTCCCACCGGCGGATCGCTGGAGCAGGCCGACGGGACCGCCTGGATGGCCTTCTACTGCCAGTGTATGCTGGAAATGGCCCTGATCCTGTCCGAATACGACGCCATGTACGAGGAGATCGCTTTCAAGTTCCTTCAGCATTTCATGTGGATTTCCTACGCCATGGATCGCCTCGGCGAGCATCACGACGAGATGTGGGATGAGCAGGACGGGTTCTTTTACGATCTGCTGCGGCTGCCGGACGGCCAGGCCATGCGCCTGAAAGTGCGCTCGATGGTGGGACTGCTGCCGCTGTGCGCCTCCACGGTGTTCGAAGGGGACGCCGTAACGCGCTATCCGAAACTGATGGAACTGATCGCCCTGTTCCGGAAGCGCCACCCCGAATTAGTTTCTCATGTGGCCCCGACCGACGAGGGTTTCATCGGGTACAAGGGACGGCGTCTGTTGTCGATCCTCAACCAGAAGAAGTTAGAGCGGGTGCTCGCTTACCTGCTCGACGAGAACGAATTTTTAGGGCCGTACGGAATTCGTTCTCTCTCGCGCTATCACCTGGATCATCCCTTCACGTTTTGGGTGGGGCGCCAGGAGTACAAGGTGCAGTACCTGCCGGCGGAGTCGAATACCGGCATGTTCGGCGGGAATTCCAACTGGCGAGGCCCGGTGTGGATGCCGGTCAATGTGCTGATCGTCCGGGGGCTGTTGAACCTGTACGGCTTTTACGGCGACGAATTCAATGTGGAATGCCCGACCGGTTCCGGCCGGTATATGACGCTGTTCGAAGTGGCGCGGGAAATCTCGCGCCGGCTGTCGAGCATGTTCCTGCGTGACCCTTCGCCAGGCTCAGGGCAGGCTGGACGGCGCCCGGTTTACGGAGGGGCGGCCAGGTTCCAGGAAGATCCGCATTGGCGCGACCTGATCCTGTTTTATGAGTATTTCCACGGCGACAACGGGGCGGGGCTGGGGGCCAGCCACCAGACGGGATGGACCGGCCTGGTAGCTCTCCTCCTGGACTACTTTGGCCGTCTCGACGCCAAAACCCTGCTGGAGACCGAACGCAGTCGCCTCGCCGCCCGGCTGGTGAGGGAGCAGGTGGGCGGAGAAAACGCGGGAAGAGATTAAGGAGGGAATATGAACGATCTTCGATATCCATCACTGTTCCAGATCAACACCCGCGTCTATCTGACGGAATTATCCCGCCAGTTGGGGCGGGCGGCGACCCTGGATGACATTCCCGACGCCGAACTGGACCGCCTGGCGAAGATGGGTTTCGACTGGGTGTGGTTCCTGAGCGTATGGCAGACCGGGCAGGCCGGGCAGCAGGTTTCCCGCAGCAACCCCGAATGGCGCAAAGAATTTGAGCATACCCTCCCGGACCTGCAGGAAGAAGACATCGCCGGCTCCGGTTTCGCCATCACCGGTTACAAAGTGCATAAAAACTTAGGAGGGGACGCCGCCCTGGCGCGCCTGCGCGAACGGCTGCGCGAGCGCGGGTTGCGGTTGATGCTCGATTTTGTCCCCAATCACATGGCGCCGGATCATCCCTGGGTTGAGGAGCATCCGGAGTATTTTGTGGCCGGGACAGAAGATCTGTTAGCGCGGGAACCGCAGAACTATACCCGGGTCAAACAGAAAAAGGGAGAGTTGATCTTAGCTTATGGCCGCGATCCGTATTTTGCGGGCTGGCCGGACACCCTGCAGCTCGATTACAGCAATCCCCATCTGCAGGAGGCAATGATCAATGAATTGCTGAAAATTTCCGGCCAGTGCGACGGCGTCCGATGCGATATGGCCATGCTGGTTCTGCCGGAGGTTTTTGAGCGAACCTGGGGCCGCCGGCCGGAGCTGTTCTGGCCGAAGGCCATAAAAAAAGTACGAGACCAGCATCCGGATTTCTGTTTTATGGCCGAGGTATATTGGGATCTGGAATGGACCATGCAGCAGCAGGGTTTTGACTACGCCTACGACAAGCGCCTCTACGACCGCCTGCGCGAGGGCCATGCCCGCCCGGTGCGGGAGCATTTCTACGCCGGGCCGGATTACCAGAACAAGCTGGCGCGCTTTCTGGAAAACCACGACGAGCCGCGCGCCGCGGCTGCCTTTCCCGCGGGCATTCATGAAGCGGCGGCGGTGATCACTTTTTTGTCGCCGGGCCTGCGCTTCTTCCACCAGGGGCAGTTCGAGGGGCGCCTCGAGCGCATTTCCCCGCACCTGGTTCGCGGCCCCATTGAACCGGCGAATCCCTCCCTGGGGAAATTCTACGAGCGCCTGCTGAAAGTATTGCGGCACCCCGTCCTGCGGGAAGGGCGATGGCAACTGTTAGAATGCGTTCCCGCCTGGGAGGGCAATGGGTCATGGGATGCCTTCATCGCCTGCGTCTGGGAGAATTCCGAAGGCAAGCGGTTGCTGGTCTGCGTGAATTACGCCGCCCACGCCAGCCAGTGCTACCTGCGGCTTCCGTTCCCGGATCTGGGCGGAAAGCAATGGCAGTTGCAGGATTTGTTAGGCGAGGCGCGTTACGACCGCGACGGGAACGACCTGCAATCGCGCGGGCTGTACCTGGATATGGCTCCCTGGCAGTATCAAGTGTTTGAGATGAGGGAGGCGTAGCGCACTTGGAAACATATACAAATCAAAGTTCGCTTCCGGGCTATAGACTTGTTATCGGGGTTAAAACCCCTCGATTTGAAAGGGATTTCGAACTCCCCGCGATAAATCGCGGGGCTATTCATGAATTGCCCCGACATTTATGTCGGGGGAAAGATAAGTTTTTAAAAACCAGGGGGGGTTTTCCCGAAGGGATGCTTCGCGAAACCCCGACACTTTTAAACAGAAACGCAAAGGTTAACTCACATGCGGAAGACCGCAATCCAGTCAATCCTGTGAATCCTGTCAAAAAAATATTTTCGATGAAGTCCTATGTGCTCATCGCGGCACTGCTGCTGGCGCTGCCGGCCGGGGCGCAGGAAAAGGGATTCTTCGAGCGCGCCTGGGAAACGCCCCGCCTGTACGAAAATGAAGAGAATCCGGCCATCCAGTCCTTTTCTATCATTGGCCGTTACCAGGGGCAGTACTGGTCGGTGAACGCCGGCGACGAGAGCGCCAGCGACTGGGAGAATCGCCGCTTCTTTGTCGGCGCGGAAGCCCGATTATTCCGGCAGTTTGTCGTGCACGGGCAGATGGTGATCAGCGAGGATTTTGACCCATTTTACAACGGTCTTTACCAGGCGTTCGTGAAATGGTCGCCGGGTGAAGTCTTCTCTATGAACGTGGGGCGGCTGGATTTTCTCTTCATCGGTCTGGAACGAACGGTCTCTTCACTCAGAATCGTCACCTTCGAGCGCGGCCTGCTGGTTAATCAGATCATGCCCGGTGAAGTGGTGGCCGCGCTGGCGGAAGGAAAGCCGGGAGGTTTTTCATATCGAGCGGGGGTTTTTAGCGGCAGCATCGAACGGGAGTTCACCAGTTTCGAGGGCGGGGTTGGCGCGGTCGCCGGGGTGGGTTATGACCTGCCGCTATTTTACGAGAGCGGCAGCGTTCACCTGGATTACCTCTTCAACGACGGCGATCCGGCCAACAACGCGCTCAGACCTTATGACCACATCATCTCGCTCTGGCACCAGGGGCGAAAAGGGCGGTTCGGCCTGGGGGTGGATTTGACCTGGGCAGATGGGCTTGATGCCCGCCCGCCGGTTTTCGGCTTCACGGCGCTGCCGACGTATGATTTTTTGAAGGACCTGCTCCGCAAGGGAGACCGCTTGCAGGCGGCGCTGCGCTATCAATTCAGCGTTAGCGAGGGGGACAACGGCCTGCAATTGCAGAACCGTTATGAACGGGAAGTTGCGACCGGCCAATTCGGCGACCGCTACCACGCCGGCTACGCCGGGATCAATTACCTGGTTTTCGGCGACCGCTTCAAATTCATGGCCGGCGCGGAGTATTCGGATATGGATGATTCGGCGAATGACGGCGGAGACTTCGCGGGCTGGACTTTCCTGGCCGGAATGCGGGTTTTTTTCTAACTATACTAAACGCACGTTGAAATTTCCATTTACCGGTAATGGAGCCACTTTGTAGCCAGGATTCTTTCCCGAACACCGGAGGTGTTCAACATTTGTAGAAAAGGGGTTCAACCCCTGTCGGGGTTGTGGTTCGTATTGGTATTATTGCCGGCTACAAATGTTGAACCCCTATCAGGGTTCCTTATAGAATAAGAAACGGAAATTTTAAAATGCGCTTAGTATAAAATAGCCCGGTGCGAAGCGCCGGGGGAGTAAGAAACCTCGATTTAAGCCCTGAAAGGGCGCAATAAGCATACAGTTTCAAAACCCGAAAAAAGATGAGCAAACTGTGAGGTTTAAATCAACAATCAGGAAAACAGCCTTATGAATATCCCACTTCCCGCCCTCACCTGGCTGCGCAAGTATGATAAAAGCTGGCTGCGCGGCGACGTGATTGCCGGGATTACCCTGGCCGCTTACCTGCTGCCGGCAGGGTTGGGCGACGCTTCGCTGGCCAATCTCCCGCCGGAGGCCGGGCTGTACGCCTGCCTGTTCGGCGGGCTGGTGTTCTGGCTGTTTTGCAGCTCGCGCCATACCGCAATTACGGTTACCTCGGCGATCTCGCTGCTCATCGGCGCCTCGCTGGGGGGGATTGCCGGCGGCGACCCGGCGCGTTTCGGCGCGCTGGCGGCGGGCGCCGCACTGTTAGTGGCGCTCCTGGCCTTTTTCGCCTGGCTGGCAAAAGCGGGCGCAATCGTGAACTTCATCTCCGAAAGCGTGATGACCGGCTTCAAGTGCGGAGTGGCGCTCTTCCTCATCAGCACCCAACTGCCCAAGCTGTTTGGCTTTCACGGGACGCACGGGGATTTTTGGGAGAACAGCGCGCACTTCCTCCGGCACTTGGGAGAGACGAATCCCGCCTCCGCCGGAATCGGCCTGGCCGCGCTGGCGGCGCTGGCGCTGGGCAAGGTGTTCCTCAAGAACAAGCCGGTGGCGCTGTTTGTGGTGATCGGAGGCATTCTCGCCTCGGCGTGGCTTGGTTTGGAAGCCTACGGCGTGAAGCTGCTCGGCGAAGTGCCCAGGGGGTTGCCGGTCATGGGCCTGCCCGCGCTGCATCTGTCGGATCTGAATAAACTGCTGCCCCTGGCAATCGCCTGTTTCTTGCTCGGCGCGGTGGAGACGGCCGCCATCGGGCGCATGTTCACCGCCAAACACGGCGGCCGGCTGGACGCCAACCGGGAATTTCTGGCGCTGGCCGCGGCCAATCTTGCCGCGGGAGTGGGCCGCGGCTTTCCGGTAAGCGGCGGCATGTCGCAATCCCTGGTCAACGAAGGCGGCGGCGCGCGCACGCCATTGTCCGGGCTGGTCGCGGCGGGAATTATCCTGGCGGTGGTGCTGTTCTTCTCCCATCTTTTGAGCGCCCTGCCGCAGCCGGTGCTGGCCGCGGTGGTGCTGGTGGCGGTGGCCGGTTTGTTCAAACTCTCGACGCTGAAGCAGCTCTGGCGCAGCGACCGCCCCGAGTTCGTGGTGGCCATGGCGGCGCTCTTAGGAGTGTTAGGGTCCGGCCTGCTGCGGGGAGTGTTGATCGGCGCCATCATTTCGCTGGTGCAATTGCTCCGCCGGGCGTCTCACCCGCACGTCGCTTTCCTGGGCCGCATCCCCGGCACCCGGCGCTTCTCGGATCGCGAACGGCATCCGGACAACGAGCTGATTCCGGGGGTGCTGATTTTCCGGCCTGAATCCGGCCTGGTTTATTTCAACGTGGATCATGTCTGCGACGCGATTCTCAGCCGCGTTCAGGCTGAATCCACCCCGCCCCGGGCGGTGGTGCTGGACCTCTCTGCCGCGCCTCGGGTGGACATGCAGAGCGCCGAGGCGCTCGCCGCCCTTGCTAGCGAATTAACCGGCATGGGCATCCGCGTTCAGGCCGTGGAAGCCCGCGCCGCAGTGCGCGACCGGCTGCGGGCCGCCGGTGTGGACGCCAAACTCGGCGGCATCAATCGCTTCACCTCCGTCGCCGATGCTGTGGAGGCGTTGTGACATGGCTCTCCTGAGCATATTCATCGCCGTCCTGTTTCTCTACAGCCTGGTTTCAGGACGGCTGGAGCGCACTTCCCTGACCGCCCCCATCGTGTTTACGCTGGCTGGTATGCTGGCGCTGCTCTTTTTGCCGGAACTGCGGGATCGGGAAGGCAGCCCGGCAGTCTTTCTGCTGCTTGCAGAGATCGGTTTGGTGATGCTGCTGTTCACAGATGCCAGCCGCGTCGATCTCCGGCTGTTAAAAGACACGCGAAGCCTGCCAGCCCGCTTGCTGAGCACCGGGATGCTGCTGACGTTGCTCCTGGGCGCCCTGGGCGCTTTGTTGGTTTTTCCTCAACTCACTATCTGGGAAGCCGGCATCCTGGCGGCAATCCTCGCCCCGACCGATGCCGGGCTGGGACAGGCAATCGTCAACAGCCCCCGGGTACCGCTCCCCATTCGCCAGGCCCTCAATGTAGAAGCGGGTCTCAACGACGGCTTGTCGGTCCCGTTTCTTCTCTTCTTTATGGGCCTGGCCGGCGCCGGTGGCGACAGCCCACGGCTGGCGCGGTTTATCGTTGAACAACTTGGCGGCGGTGTTTTGATCGGTATCGTCTTCGGTTACCTCGGGGGATGGCTGCTCGATCTGGCCCAGCGCAAATCATGGATGGCGGAGCCGTTCCAGCAATTGGGCCTTGTGGCAATACCGCTGTTTTGTATCATTGCCTCGGAAGCCTTCGGAGCAAGCATGTTTATTGCAGCATTTGTCGCCGGCCTGGCAGCGCAGGTGAGTTTCAAAGAGGCTGGCCGGCATGCTTCGGAGTTCACCGAGCAGTGGGGACAAATACTGAATTACTCGGTATTCTTTCTCTTTGGGATAATGTTTATGCGGGAATGGCAAGACCTCAAAATGCTATATATACTATATGCCATTGTGAGCCTGACCATAGTACGCATGCTGCCGGTGGCTGTATCCCTTATCGGAGCAGGCCAAAACAAGCCTACAATCCTGTTTATGGGCTGGTTTGGGCCGCGAGGGCTGGCTTCAATAGTGCTGGGGCTGGTCTATCTTGAAAGTGTGGCGCACCAGGCCGCAGAGCCAATCATTCGTCTTGCTGTGATGGCTACGGTCTTCTTGAGTATTTTCTTGCACGGGTTTAGTACCAAACCGGGTATTGCCATCTACGCGAGGAGAGTTGGAGGAAATGATGCAGAATCCGGAAGAGTGGATGAACTCTGACCACATTATCCGGTATCCGAAAAAGTTTTTATCTTATTGCTCGCAAAAAATCAGGCGGATTGTTAATTTTCAAACCTTTATAAGGAGAATTTTATGGGCAAGAAAAAGAAAAAAGAAAAGAAAGCGCGGAAGCAAGCGGAAAAAGAACACTCTTTCCGGCAGGTGGTTGCGGAAGCCGCTGAAAAAAAGGAGAAGCTGAGCCGCAAAGATTACGAAGAAGAAATGGCCAAACTCCAGGTGGAACTGGTGCGATTGCAGGAGTGGGTGAAGCACAAGGGCCTGCGGGTGATCGTCATTTTCGAGGGGCGCGACGCCGCCGGCAAAGGGGGGGTTATCAAACGCATCAGCGAGCGGGTCAGCCCGCGCGTTTTCCGGGTAACGGCGCTGCCGGCCCCCAACGAACGGGAGAAAACCCAGTTGTACATGCAGCGCTACTTCGCGCACTTTCCGGCCGCCGGGGAAATCGTGATCTTCGACCGCAGCTGGTATAACCGCGCCGGGGTGGAAAAGGTGATGGGCTTCTGCACTCAAAAGGAATATGAAGATTTTTTAGCCAACTGCCCGCAGGTGGAAGCCTCCATCGTGCACAGCGGGATTATTCTCATCAAATATTTTTTCGACGTCGGCCAGAAGGAGCAGGAACGCCGGTTTCTCCAGAGAATCAACGACCCGATGCGGCAGTGGAAGCTCAGCCCCATGGATATCGAATCCTACCGCCGCTGGTGGGATTACACCGCGGCTTACGACCGCATGCTGGCGGCCACCGATACGGAAGTTGCGCCCTGGTACATCGTGCGGGCTGACGATAAACGCCGCGCCCGCCTCAACTGCATCGCCCACCTGCTGAGCGCCATTCCCTACAAAGAAGCGCCGTTCGAAAAGCCGGATCTGCCGAAGCGCAAAAAGCGCGACAAAGATACCCCGGAAGCGCCGCGTTATAAAAATTGGGTGCCGCAGGTGTATTAAGATAGACGCATCACCAATTTTAAATCTGTTGCGCCCGGTGACATCCCCCCTGCCCCCCTTCAAAGGGGGGATGTCGCGGGCAGAAAATAAGAAAAACCACTTCAGGAGGCTCAGGAATGAAATTAACATTTGATCGCCGGGACGTGCCCCGGATGGCCGGGGTGTCCCTGGTTGCGCTGCTCTTAACGCTTTTACCGGGCTGCGGCGAGGAGCAAACCGCCGTCTCCGCCCCGCCGGATGTAAAAGTGACGGAAGCGGTGCAAAAAGACGTGCCGGTCAGCCGGGAATGGGTCGGGCAGACCCTCGGCGCGGTGGACATCGAGATCCGGGCGCGGGTGGACGGCTGGCTGCAGGGCATCCATTTCCGGGAAGGCACGGAAGTCAAAAAAGGAACCCTGCTCTACACCATCGACGCCAGCGAACTGCAACAGCGAGTGGCCGAGGCGAAAGCGCGGCTGGCCGAGGCGCAAACCATGCTGGCAAGAGCGGAATCAGACGTGAACCGCTACAAACCGCTGGCAGCCGCCGGGGCGGTAAGCCAGCGTGACCTGGAGACCGCGTTGGCTGAATACAACGCCAGGAAAGAAGAAGTGGAAGCGGCGCGCGCCTACCTGCGCCTGGCTGAAATCGATCTGGGATACGCCCGGATCACTGCCCCCATCGACGGGCTGATCGGCATCTCTGCCGCGCGCGTCGGCGATTTTGTGGGCCGCCCGCCCAATCCCGTCATTCTGAATACCATCTCTCGGGTGGATTCCATCCACGTGCGTTTCTCCATCACCGAGCAGGAGTACCTTGAGTTGGTTCGCCAGTTGCAGGCGCAGTCGCCGCAAACCGCGCCGAAGCAGAAGCGCGAGCTGGAATTGATTCTCGCCGACGGTTCCCGCTATCCTTACAAGGGAATGGTAAGATTTACACAGCGCCAGATCGACCCGGCTACCGGAACGCTGCAATTTGAGGCTTCTTTCCCCAACCCGGAGCGCCTGGTGCGTCCCGGGCAGTTTGCCAGAATCAGCGCCATTGTGGCTGAACGCAAGGGGGCAGTGGTGGTTCCTTCAAGAGCAATTAGCGAATTGCAGGGACAGCACCTGGTATACATAGTAGGCGAGGGCAACAAGGTCGCGTTACGCCGGGTGATCCTGGGGCCGAAAGCCGGCCCCTTTACAGTGATCGAGCAAGGCGTCACCGCCGGAGAGAAAGTGATTGTAGAGGGCTTCCAGAGAGTGCGGCCGGACATGGTGGTCTCGCCGACCGCGATTACCCAGCCGGATACCCCCGGCGGCGAGGGAGGGCGCTGACCATGTCAAAATTCTTTGTCAATCGCCCGATCGTGGCGATGGTGATTTCCATCGTCATGATTCTGGTCGGCTTGATCGTGATGCAGCGCCTGCCGATCTCGCAGTTTCCGGATATCGTGCCGCCGATGATCAACGTGACCACCACCTACGTGGGGGCCTCCTCGGTCGATGTAGAGCAATCCGTGGCTACCCCCCTGGAACAGCAGGTGAACGGGGTGGAGAACATGATCTACATGAAATCCATTAATTCCAACGACGGCACCCTCACCCTGCAAGTGTCATTCGATGTCGGATCAGACCTCGACATCTCCAATGTGCTTACCCAGAACCGGGTGTCCCAGGCGCAGGCCTCTTTGCCCGGTGCGGTGAAGAACTACGGCGTGACCATCAAAAAGTCGCTGGTTTTCCCGTTGCTGTTAGTAACCCTGAAGTCGCCTGAGGGAAACTATGATAACAACTTTTTGAGTAATTACGCCGCCATCAATATCAACGACCGCCTCAGCCGCATTGCCGGGGTGGGCGACGTCAAGCTCTTCGGCGGCAGCGATTACGCCATGCGCATCTGGGTGAAACCGGACGTGATTGCCAAACTCGGCCTCACGGTTCCGGACATGGTGCGGGCGGTGCAGGAGCAAAACGTGATCAGCCCGGCCGGCCAGATTGGCGGCCCGCCGGCCCCGGCGGGAACGGATTTCACTTACACGGTGCGCACCCAGGGGCGCTTGCTGAACGAAGAGGAGTTCGGCAAAATCGTGCTGCGCACCAATTCCGATGGCTCACAGGTGCGCCTGCGCGACGTGGCCAGAATTGAGCTGGGAACATTGCTCTACAACCAGATCGGCCGGAATAACGGCAAGCCGGCGGCGGTAATCGCGGTGTTCCAATTGCCGGGATCCAACGCCCTGGAAGTGGCCGCCAGCATCAAAAAAACCATGAATGAGCTGTCGCAGAATTTCCCGCCCGACATGATCCACGAAATTTCTCTGGATACCACCCTGGCAGTGGAAGAAGGCATCACCGAGATCGTGCACACCCTTTTTGAAGCGGTGCTGCTGGTGATTTTAGTGGTGTTCGTCTTTTTGCAAAACTGGCGCGCCACCCTCATTCCCCTGCTCACCGTACCGGTCTCTTTGATTGCTACCTTTATTGTTTTTCCGGTATTGGGGTTCTCCATCAACACCCTCTCGCTGTTGGGAATGGTGCTCGCCATCGGAATTGTGGTGGATGACGCGATTGTGGTGGTGGAAGCGGTGATGCACCACATCGAGCACGGCATGACGCCCAGGGAAGCGACCCTGAAAGCGATGGAAGAAGTGTCCGGCCCGGTGGTGGCGATTGCACTGATCTTAGCGGCGGTGTTCGTGCCGGTGGGTTTCATCGGCGGCATTACCGGGCGCTTGTATCAACAATTCGCTATCACCATCGCCATATCGGTGCTTTTCTCGGCCTTCAACGCTTTGACCCTCAGCCCGGCGCTTGCCGCCAAACTGCTCAAAGCTAAGGGCGAAGCAAAGAGATCGCCGTTGCAGTTTTTTTATGATTGGTTCAACAAAGTCTTCAACAAATTTACCGGCGGCTATCTTTCCTTTACCGGCATTCTGGTGCGCAAAATCATGCGCAGCATGATATTCGTCGGCCTGGTAATGGCGTTCACCGGGCTGCTTTTAAAAGGAGTGCCGACCGGCTTTGTGCCTGAGGAAGATAACGGCTACATCCTCATTAATGTGCAATTGCCGGATGCCAGTTCAATCCAGCGCACCGATGAGGTGTGCCGGAAGATCGAGGCCATACTGGCGGAGACGAAAGGCATCGACAACTACACCACTGTCGCCGGTTATAGCATTCTCACCCAGGTAGTTGGTCCCAACATCGGCGGTTTCTTTATCGCCCTGAAACCGTGGGAAGAGAGACAGGCAGCCGAAGAACGTTCATTCGAACTGGTGGCGGCGCTGAATCAACGGTTCGCCCGCGAGGTTCCTGAGGCAATCGTCTATGCCTTCGGACCACCGGCCATCCAGGGTCTCGGCACCGGCGCGGGTTTTACATTTTTGTTGCAGGATCGCAGCGGTAATACGCCGCAGGACCTCACCGCGCAAACCGAGCGTTTTATCGCCGCGGCCCGCCAGCGGCCGGAAATCGGCAGAATCGCAACCTTCTATCGATCGGGCGTTCCGCAGATATTTGCCGAAGTCGATCGCGATAAAGTTTTGAAACAAGGCGTTTCCATCGGCGACGTGAACACTACCCTGGGATCGCTGCTGGGTGCAAACTATATCAACGATTTCAACCGCTTCGGCCGCGTCTACAAAGTCTATCTCTCCGCCGAAGGCGAGTACCGTAACGAAACCTGGGACCTGGGACAGTTCTACGTGCGCAACAACAACGGGGTTATGGTGCCGCTCAGTGCCCTGGTGACCATGAAACCGATCAACGGGCCGGAGTACACCAACCGTTTCAATCTCTTCCGTTCGGCGGAGTTGACCGGCGTACCGGCCCCGGGTTACAGCTCCGACCAGGCGCTGGCCGCCCTGCGGGAAACCGCGGCGGAGGTTTTGCCGGCGGGTTGGGGTTACGACTGGGCGAATATGTCCTACCAGGAAGTGAAGGCGGCGGGAACCGGGGCGGTGGTTTTTATTTTTGCCCTGCTCTTTGTGTTCCTGCTGCTGGCGGCGCAATATGAAAGCTGGTCGCTGCCCATCAGCGTTTTGCTGGGCACACCCTTCGCGATTTTCGGTGCGATGCTGGGTCTCTGGTTGATGCGCTTCATTAGTCCCAGCTATGTCAATAACGTATTTGCGCAGATCGGCTTTGTAACCTTGATCGGGCTGGCGGCCAAGAACTCGATTCTCATCGTCGAATTTGCCAGGATGCAAAAAGAAAAGGGCATGGCGGTGATCGACGCCGCCTTGGAATCCGCCAAATTGCGCCTGCGCCCGATTTTGATGACCTCCTTCGCCTTCATCCTGGGGGTGGTGCCGCTGGTGACAGCCGCCGGCGCCGGGGCGGAAGCGCGCAAAGTGATGGGCCTGGCGGTCTTTGCCGGTCTGCTGGTAGCCACCTCGCTGGGGATTTTTCTGATTCCGGCGCTGTACGTGATGGTAGAGAAATATTTTGTGCGCGGAAAATCCGTTGCAGCACCTGCCGCCCACTCTACGCATGATCCTGGTCTTGAAGGGCAGAAAGGAGGGCAAGTGTGATGAATCGGCTATTTGTATTTCTCATTTTTGCCGGAATGCTGGCGGGCTGCGCCGTGGGGCCCAATTATCACCGGCCGCAGGTGGCCGCCCCGGAAGAGTGGATGTATTCCGACACCACCGCAATAACCGATAGCGCAGCCCTGGCCATAGCCGACACCGCCTGGTGGGAGCTATTTGGCGACACCGTGCTCACCAATTTGATCACGATCGCTCTTCAGGAAAACAACGACGTGCGCATCGCTGCTGCCCGGGTGGAGGAATTTATGGGCCTCTACGGCGTGGCCAAATCGGATTTATTCCCGAAGATCGGCGCCGGCGGCTCGGGCAGCCGCGGGCAATTCCCCTTTCCCGGCGATCCCGAAGAAGAGCGGCCGACCAATAATTTTTTCCGTGTCAACGTCTCCGCGGCGTGGGAGATTGACTTGTGGGGAAAAATTCGCCGCGCCAAAGAAGCGGCGCGCGCGGATCTGCTCGCCGCCGAGGAAATCCGGCGCGGCATCGTGTTGACCATTGCCGCGCAGGTGGCCAATTCCTATATCGATCTCCTGGCGCTCGACCGCCAGTTGGAAATCGCCCGGCAAACCGTTGCCAGCCGGGAATACTCGCTGAATCTCTTCGAGCAGCGCCGCGCTAAAGGCGATGTTTCGGAACTGGAGATAAGCCAGCTTGAGTCGGAGTACTGGTTTGCCAGATCGCAGGTTCCTTTGTTGGAGAAAAATATTGCCCTGTTGGAAAATGCGCTCAGCGTGCTATTGGGAAGAAACCCCGGCCGCATCACCCGCGGCGGGGTAATTGACAGCCTGGCGTTGCCGGTTATTCCCGAAGGCCTGCCCTCCGAATTGCTGGAGCGCCGCCCCGACGTCCGCCAGGCCGAAGAACAATTGATTGCTGCCAACGCGCGTATCGGCGTAGCCAAATCGCTCTACTTTCCCTCAATCTCCCTCACCGGCTTGTTTGGTTTTGCCAGCGGAGAGTTGTCCGACCTGTTTGTGCCCAACGCCCGGTTCTGGAGCCTCGGCGGCGATATTTTGCAGCCGATTTTCCGCGGCGGGGAGATCAAGGGCCAGGTGAAAGCCGCCGAGGCGTTTCAGAAGCAGGCGCTCTTTGGTTACATTCAAACGGTGCAGAACGCCTTTCGCGACGCAGAAGACGCCCTGATTGACAAAAGCCGCACCGGGGAACAGCTTACCGCGGAAGGAAAACGGGTGGAAGCGTTGAAAGCGTATTACCGCCTGGCGACCATGCGCTACCAGGAGGGCGTAACCAGCTACCTGGAAGTGCTCGACGCCGAGCGTTCGCTCTTTTCCTCCCAACTGGATTATGTGCAAACGCAAGCCGGGCTGTTGCAGAGTACGGTGAGCATTTATCGCGCCCTGGCCGGAAGCTGGCTCGACCAGGCCGCGGCGGCTTCCTTCCGGGTGGAAGAAAATGTCAAACCGCGGGAACAGAAGTAGGAAGGAAACGGATTATGGTCATGTTGTTCATTGACCACCTGCCCATTTGGGCATTGTTCATTGTTACGGTAATTTTAGCATTGGTTTTCATCGAGATCGGATTCCGGCTGGGGAGATTCCGGCGTAAACGTTCTGACCAGGAACAGCCGGCCCCGGTAGGTGCAATGGTCGGCGCCACTCTCGGCTTGCTGGCATTTACCCTGGCGTTTACCTTCGGTATGGCCGCTTCCCGCCACGATGCCCGCAAACAATTGGTGCTGGATGAAGCCAACGCGGTAGCCGCCACCTTTCTGCGCTCCCAGTTGCTGCCGCAACCCTATCGCGACGAGATTCAAAACCTGTTGCGCGAGTACGTTGACGTACGATTGGAGGCGGTAGCGAATCCCGAGAAGCTCGCCGCCGGTATTGCGCGCTCCGGAGAATTGCACCGCCTGCTCTGGAAACAAACCGTCATCGTTGCCGAAAAACACCCCACCCCCATCAATGGCCTTTTCATTACCTCCCTCAACATGGTAATCGACCTCCACGCCAAGCGCATTACCGCCAGCACACGCAACCGCATTCCCCCGACGATTTGGATTGCCCTGTACATGGTGGCGTTCCTGGCGATGATGGCAGTGGGATACCATACCGGCTTATCCGGTTCCCGCCGTTCCATCGCCGCGCTCTTTCAAGCGTTGGCCTTCTCCGCGGTTTTGATGTTGATTGCCGATCTCGACACCCCCCAGGAAGGCCTGCTAAAAGTTGGGCAGGAGGCCATGACCGACGTGCAAACCATGATGCAAACATCCTGGCGGTGAACAGGATCGGCATAGACATTTTGTTTTCTGGCGAAATGAAATGGTTGATCTTGGGGTTGATTTTTAAGCGTTAAATTTATTCTGAAGTATGGATACCTGAAGTTCGCCATGGCCATTGCTGCGTTGATTGATCCGGGCGCCGGCCTTGTCTAAGTTCGATACCGCCGGCCCCGGCGAGATACTCACCACGCCGGTTCGAGTTCGGCCCGGAACACGGTAAAAACAACCCTTCAAGGCCGGTCGAAAGAATGCTCGACCGGCCTTTTTTTTGCAATTGGTAAGATAGTGGTTCCGATGGGATTTGGCCGCTCGCCAATCTCCCCGGTTTTTTGTCCCCGCCTCCCCGAGATAAATTTTTAAATCCTCAAAAACGTTTTTCACAACATCCGTCAATTTTGGGGGAAGGGAGCTTGTTAAGTTTAGAACAAAGAAAAATTTTGCAAGGGGGTCGGATTTATGCAAAAATCGTGTATTAACAGTATTGGAAATTTCATCCGGGAGGAATTCTTATGCTCTTTCGCAGTATGATGCTCTGCTTTATGTTAACAGCCCTTTGTGGGGCGCAACCTCAAAAAGTGGTTACCATATTTCCCTTCCATTTCGCTTCTACCAATCCTTCCGAAAAACAGGCCATCGAGGAATTGAACGCGTTTTTTTACGACCTCTTCGCCGGGCAGCTTGCCAGCACCGATTATTTCGAGGTGGTGGACCGGCAGCACATGCAAGAGCTTCTTGGTGAAGTCACCTTGCAGCAAAGCGGCCTTACCGAACAGGTCATCGAGCTGGGGAAAATGAAGGGCGCCGAGCTGGCGATTTTCGGGACCGTTACCAAAGTGGGCAGCCAGACCTTCCTCACCATGAAGATCGTTGACATCGCCACCGCGGTGATCATCAAAGCCATCAAACAGAAGGGCTCTTTGAATAAACCGGATGAGCTGGCTTTAGAAGCGGGATACGACTTCATGCAGGGGCTTAGCCAGGCGTTATATCAGCGCTACGGCGTCTCTTCCATCAACCCGGACGCTTCCGCCAAAGCGGGATTGAAAGAGTTTCTCAAGGGCAGGGATCTCATTCAGCAAGCCGTGATCGCCAACGATTCCGGCGATCGCAAAAACATGAAAAAATTCAAAGAGGAAGGCGAGAAATGCCTGGAAAAAGCTTATCAATTCAAGGAATTGCAACCGGCCATCGAGCGTTACCGGGAAGAGGTTCTCGCCAACCTTCCATAATTAATGCAGGTTTACACTGTCACCGGATCAAACCATCAACCGAGAGGACTTTCTGTGAAATCAACCTTTCTGTTATTCATTGCCGGATTATTCGCATTCAGCGCTTGCATGCACCCTCCCATCGGTACGGAGCAATATTCCGCCTCGCCGGAGCTTAGCGCCTCCCGCCAGGAGCAGATATTGAGCGAGCTGAAGCAGAACGAGCGGTATCCGCGGGGAGCGGTTCCCGGCAGCGTGGGGGTGCTGACCTTCACGGATAATAATCCCAAAGCCGGGCTGGGCCTGGCGGCGACCGAATTCTTCACCGCCAATCTCGCCCTGTTCAAGCGTTTCACCCTGATCGATCTGAGCTATTCCGAGGTTCTCGAATCGGAATACCAGACCTATTCGCCGGAGCAAAAAAGGGCGCTTCTGCAGGCGGAACAGTTGGTGAGGGGAGACGTGGCGCTGGAGAACGGGCGTCTGCGCCTTAGCGGAGCCCTGGCGCCGCAAAATTCCCGGGCCTCTTCTCCCCTGGGGGATCACCGCGGCGGGGTGCAGGATTTTTTCCGCCTGGTAGCGGATTTGAACATCGAATTTTTGGAGGCCAACAACGTCACCGTGACCTCGCAAATCGCTAACGAGTTGTATAAAGTGCCCACCGAGGACCTGGTCGCCTACATCCTTTATGCCCGGGGCCGGCATCACGAGCGGGCGGGAGACTACCAGGAGGCGATGGAAGCCTACCGCGCCGCAGTGGTGAAAGACCCCAAATTCAAGGAGGCGCAAAAAAGCCTGAAAGACGCGGAGCGCCAGATGAGCCAGGTTCCCGCTGCGCAAAGCGCGCCGGCCAACCGGGATGTATTGAGCGGCGGCCCGGACACCACACCGAATATTTTAGAAGAGCTATCGACCCCGGGCCTCCCGGGGAATTCCCCGGTAATTATCGACGTCCAGCTCCCGCCCGGGCCGTGAGCGCCGCGCCGGGTTCAAAGGACAGAATTCAACGCGATCCATCAATTTGGAGAGGAAATAAAAATGTCGCTTACCTTTTGGAAACGAAGCATCCTGCTTTTATTCGTACTTTTCATTTTCTGGGGCTGCGAACGGAATAGTTCCGGGCCGCAGCCGGAGGGCGGCTCATTCGTGGCGCTGCAATTGGTCTATGGCCATCCCGGCGGCGGGGCGTTCGATCTCACGCGCCGGCTGGCAGGTGTTCCGCCGGCGCCCGGGCGCCGTTCCCAATCGTTCCCGGGACTTGCCAAAAATAACGCCGCCGCAGCCATCGACCGGGCGGAGGTGGTTTTCTACGATATCGGCGTCGATACCGCCACTCTCTACCAGAACCTTCAGGACCCCGCCATTCAACAGCAAGTTTATGAATTGACCCTGCAAACCGACCCGGCCACTTTCGAGGAGTGGATTCAATACGGCGCCTCCCTGTTGGACGTTATCACCCGCAACCGGTCGCGCATCGAGCGGCGCGCCGATTTGGCCATCTCGCAAGACCGCGCCCGGGGGGAATTCCGCTTGCAGGAGGGCTACAAAGCCGCCCTTTTGGGTTTTTTTGAGAGCGGGCAGTTCGTGTATCTCGGCGACAGCGAGTTCTTCGAAGCGACCCCGGAAGACACCGCCTACGTGACGGTTTATATGTACTTCACCGGCCCGATAGGGGTTTCCATCCAAAGCCCGCAGGACAGTTTCTCGACCACCGAGCGGGTGGTTTTTGTGTACGGCGCGGCCGTGGGCAGCGGCGACCTCTCCGGCCTGACCGGCGTCATGGTGATCAATGACTCCATTTCCCAGCAGATTGCCATCGACAGCGCAGGATTTTTCAACACCGCAGCCATTTTGCCCCGGCGAACCAACACCATCGAGGTGACGGTCATTGACAGCCTCTCCGCTAACGTCCGCGCGTCCGATATGGTTACGGTGTTTTTTACCGGCAATTTCCCGGCGCTGCGGGCGACCTTAAGCTGGGACGGATTTGGAGACCTGGATTTACACATGCTCAATCCTGCCGGCCAGGAATGCTACTTTCTCAATCCCTCCATCGGGGGAATGGTGCTGGACGTGGATAATATGGCCGGCTTCGGCCCGGAAAATATTTCCGTGGTGAGCCAGGTTACCGGCGTCTATACCGTATTCGTGGAGAACTTCAGCGGCACCACCGGGCTTACCGCCACGGTAAAAATTTTCAGATACAACCAGTTAAGCGGCCATGAGGAGCTTATCGACGAGCAAACTCACCTGTTCGCGACCCCGGATCCCTGGGACGTCGGGCAGTATCCGCTCTAAAATCGAATCCCGGAGAATAATCAAATGAACCGAAAAATCACCTTATTGATATTGCCGGCGCTGTTCATCCTCTCCCTTTCCGCGTTTGCCCAGTTCCGGAAAACCACCGAGACCGTGGGGGTCAATTTCCAGTGGCACCGCTTCTCCAGCGACGGCGCGGAAACCGACTACTACGCCCTGGCCATCCCCCTCCGGGCGGTGTATGCCCCCGGCCGCTACACCTCGTTTTCATTTTTCCTGAACCAGGGATACCAGTCCTACGCCCAAACCGGCTTATACGGATTGGGGAACTTAGCCGTGGAGTTCCGGCAGATGTTCAACGAAAATTTTACCCTGCAACTGCAAGCAGTCGCCCCCACCGGAACCCAGGAATTAGAGCGGTTGGAATTCAACGCCGCCTCCGCGGGCAAAATTCCCTACATCAACGCCCCCTCAACTTACGCCAACCAGGGGTTAGGATTCAAGGGCGGGCTGGCGTTTGCCCAACAGGCCGGGGAGGGTTTCAAGATCGGGTTGGGCGCTTCTTATACCTATAGAGGAAGTTATCGCCCGGTCAAAGACGGCGGGGAGTTCGATCCCAGCGATGAAATTCTACTGGCCGCGGGGGTGGAGATCGGGAGCGAGCAGGGGGGAATCATCGCCGACTTCCGCTACGCCTTCTACAACCCCGAAAAAGCGGAAATCGAGGAAAACGCGGGGAAAGAGGAAATTTCCGCTCCCGGGGATGCGATTTCGCTGTCCGGGCAGATATTCCTAAGCTCGCTGCAACTCTCGGTGCTCTACTACGACCGGGTGGCTACCCAATTCCCCGCCGGGGGAGAGTTCAAATCCCCCGCGGTTCTGACCGTGAGGCTGGCGAACCGCTTCGGGAATAGCGTATTCGTTCCCTATCTGGGCTATGAATATAACGACGAGGGCGACCTGATTCTCTCCGCCAACGTGTTGCTGGTTGGGGGATATTTCCACAACTTCACCCCCGGGGGGTTCCCCTTCTCTCCCTACTTAGAAGTGAAATACGGGGAGGTTGCCCCCGGCGCCAGCATGTTAGGATTCCGGGTGGGCACCTCGCTGGCGTTCCAGCTTTATAATTGATCGAAATGAATGGGTTGAGGGGGGAGAAAATAATTCTTACTGTAAAATATTCTGTGCTCGTTTTGATTAACCACAGAGCCACAGAGACTCGGCCATAGAAATCGCAGAGATCAAAAAACCAAGTATCTCTGTGACTCTGAGTCTCTGTGGTTAAACTTGTATCACCGGAAATTTTACAGGTTGAAATAATTTGAAGCGTGAAATGTGAGGCGTATGGTGTAATGCGTAACCCAAACGCAATACGCCTCACTTTTGCGTTTCACGCATCACGCTTCAGCTACAATTTTTCATGCGCTTAGGGCAAAAACTCGCTCACAAATTCCAGGTAGCCCTGCTTTCCCCCGCGCTGGGTCCAGCGCTCCACGGATTTGCGGATTTTTCGCAGGCAGGCGAGGATTTCTTCCGGGGTTTTCGAACCTTCGAGGGTAACCTCCTCGCCGTCCTCACTCTCTACCGTAGCCCGCCCCAGGCGCATTTCACACATATCTTTGACCCGCTCGAATACCAGGCGCTCTTTTTTCTCCGGCAGGTGAACTTCCCGGGGCGTATGCCCCCGGGATTCGGCGCGGTAAACCTCAATCAAAGCGTCCAGCGCCCGCATAACCTCATAGTCGTTCAGGTCTTCATAATCGCGGTAAACGCTGACGATGGAAAACTCGATGTTCTGCAGAACATCCAGATATTTGTCTTCAAGATTCACGGATTTCCCCTTTTTCTATTTAAAGATAGAGCATTTTCACGAATTCATCGAATAAATACCCCGCATCCACCGGGCCGGGGGAGGCCTCGGGGTGAAATTGCACCCCCATGAATCGCCCGGAGGCGTGGCGGATGCCCTCGTTGGTGCCGTCGTTGAGGTTGACGAACCAGGGCTGCCAATCCCGGGGCAGGGTTCCATTTTCCACCGCAAACCCGTGATTTTGCGAAGTGACCAGGGCGCGGTTCCCGCCCGTCTCCAGCACCGGCTGGTTCTGGCTGCGGTGGCCGTATTTCAATTTGTAAGTGTTCGCGCCCGCTGCCAGCGCCAGAAGCTGGTGCCCCAGGCAAATTCCGAAAATGGGCATCTCCCGGGCCATGGCCTGGCGAAGATGGTAAATGGTCTGGCGGCACATCTTGGGATCGCCGGGGCCGTTGGAGACCAGCAGCCCGTGAAATTCTTCCCCGCTGAAATCGTAATCCCAGGGAACCCGCAGCACTTGCAGGTTGCGCCGCAGCAGGCTGCGGATAATATTGTGCTTGCACCCGCAGTCGATCAGCAGCGCCCTGCGCTCTCCTTCGCCATATAACACCGGTTCCCGAATGCTCACCTGCGCCGCCAGGTTCTCCCGGTTGGGATCCACAAAATCCACCGGTTCGCCTTCAAATTCGATCTTCCCTAACATGGTGCCCTTTTCGCGCAGTTTTTTGGTGAGGGCGCGGGCGTCGATGCCGCTGAGCGCGGGGACTTTATCCGCGTAAAGCCATTCGGAGAGGCTGCGGGAAGCGTTCCAGTGCTGGTATTGCGGGGAATAATCGGAAACGATCAGCCCCTGCGCCTGGATTTGCCCGGATTCCAATAACCGGCTGAGCCGGTTTTCGGCGCAGTCGGGGGGCGCGCCGTAGTTGCCGATCAAAGGATAGGTGAGCGCCAGGATTTCCCCCCGGTAAGAGGGATCGGTGAGCGACTCCGGGTAACCCACCATCCCGGTGTTGAAAACCACTTCCCCGGCCGTGGAGCGGGGATAGCCGAAGGAGCGCCCCGGGTAAACGCTGCCGTCCTCCAAAATCAGTCGGGCGGTTTGCGGGGGAGCGGAGAAGGATGCCGTTTTTTTCATGCAATTCGGTCCCAAAATCCTGATTTACCTTGCAAATTGATCATTTAACCGGGATTTGCCACCGCCTCCACTCGTACCCGGTAACCAAGCTGATTCATAAATTCCTGGGTTACTATTCAGCCACAGAGACCACAGAGGTCACAGAGGAAGATTTGGGGGTATCCACCACTTCGTGGAGAGCATTTAGAGCCTTATATCCCTGTATTGTGGCCTCTGTGGCAAAACGCCTGAATAGTTACATTCCTGGCAATCTTCCCAGCTTAACCCGAACGCTTTCACATCCGCAACGCCCAACCGGCTGACGCTATTTTTTAACTTTTGATAGTTTTTTTCCTCAAAATCACCTTCCATCATCACATTCTCAGCCCAATCTACCAGTTCGGGCAGGGTTATCTCCTGGCGTAAGTAAGATAGTATTTTCTGGGCAACGGTTTTAGAGTTAATGATTTGCTTATCCACAATTCCTGGTTCCCTGTAAATTCCATTGCAGGACATCCGGCGATGGCGTACCTTCTCGCCAGCAATGGTTGCGGAAAAAATATAGCCAACGCAGGAGTTCCGGGCAATGAGAAAGCCAAAATATTACTACCTTCCCCCGCTCTCTTTTTGAACTCCGTATTGCAATTCTCCCCCCCGCCCCCTAAATTTACCCCCGACTTTGTAATTAGACCTCAAAGGTTTTTAAAACCTTTGAGGTCTTTACTAATCCGAGGAGTTAAAACATTGTCCTACGTTCACCTGCACAATCATACCGAATACAGCCTGTTAGACGGGGCGAACAGCATTTCTAAAATTATCGAAAAGGCGGCGCAGTTGAAGATGCCCGCCCTGGCGATTACCGACCACGGCAATATGTTCGGGGCGCTGGAGTTCTACAAGGCGGCGAAGAAGGCGGGCGTCAAACCGATCATCGGCATGGAGGCTTACCTGGCGCCCGGCGCCCGCACGGATAAAAAAGTCGCCGGGGTAGGGGGGAAGACCGCTTATCACCTGCTGCTGCTGGCGAAGAATAAAACCGGCTACCAGAATCTGATGAAGCTCTCCAGCATCGCCTACTTAGAAGGATTTTATTATAAACCGCGCATCGACAAGGAATCCCTGCGCCAGTATAGCGAAGGGCTGATCTGCACCTCCGCCTGCATGAGCGGGGACGTGTTTTCCCACCTCGCTGCCGGGGATAAAAAGGGCGCGATCCGCCTGGTGGAGGAATACCTGGATATCTTCGGGAGTGATTTCTACTTGGAAATCCAGAACCACAACCTTCCCGAAGAAGCGGGCTACGAAAAAGTGTACCAGTTGGCCAAAGAGATGAGCCTGCCGGTTATCGCCACCAACGACGTGCACTATTTGGAGCGGGCGCACCACGACTCCCACGACGTGCTGATGTGCATCAGCTCCGGCAAAACCCTTACTGACGCCAAACGGTTGCGCTACGACACCGCGGAGCTTTACCTCAAGAGCGTTGACGAAATGTATCAAATGTTTCCCGGCAAAGCGGAGGCGCTGGAGCGCACCTTAGAAATCGCCGAGAAGATCGACCTGGAGATCGAATTGGGCGTGCCCAAACTGCCCCACTTTCCCCTGCCCGCGGAGGATGCGCAATTAACCTTAGACGACTACCTGGAAAAATTAGCCTTCCAGGGGGCGCAGCGGCATTACCGGGAGCTGACCCCGGCCTTGCAGGAGCGCCTGAAATACGAGCTCTCGGTGATCCGCAAGACCGGGTTCGCGGGCTATTTTTTGATCGTGCAGGATTTCATCAATTTTGCCCGGCAACAGAACATTCCCGTGGGGTTAGGGCGGGGCTCCGCGGCCGGCAGCATCGTGGCCTACTCCCTGGGCATCACCAACATCGATCCGCTGCGCTACGATTTGCTCTTCGAGCGCTTTCTCAACCCCGAGCGGGTCTCCATGCCGGATATCGACATCGACTTCTGCTTCGAGCGCCGGGAAGAGGTGATCGACTACGTGCGCCGCAAATACGGCAAAGACAACGTGGCGCAGATCATCACCTTCGGCACCATGGCCTCCAAAGGCGTGATCAAAGACGTGGCCCGGGTGTTGGGGATCGACTACGCGGACTCCGACCGCATCACCAAGCTCATCCCGGTGCACCAGGGCAAGCCGATGAAGTTGGAAGACGCTTTTTCCAACATCCCGGAGCTAAAAGAAGTGGCCGACAGCGGGGGCGAGAAGTACCGGGAGCTGATCCGCCACGCCAAGGTGTTGGAGGGGCTTTCCCGCCACGCCTCGGTGCACGCCGCGGGGATCATCATCGCCCCGGAGGACATCACCAAATTCGTGCCCCTCTACGAAACCGAAGACCAGAGCAAGCAGAAAGTGACCACCACCCAGTTCGACATGGGCGGCTGCGAGGAGATCGGGCTGCTGAAAATGGATTTTCTGGGGCTGCGCACCCTCACGGTGATCAGCAAGTGCGTGGAAATGCTGCGGAAAAGGGGCCTCGAGATCGACATCGACCGCATTCCCTTGGACGACCCGGAGACCTACGAAATCTTCTGCGAAGGCGGCACCGTGGGCATCTTCCAGTTCGAGAGCAAGGGGATGCAGGAATACCTGCGCAAATTGCAGCCCAACCGCATCGAAGACCTCATCGCCATGAACGCCCTCTACCGCCCCGGCCCCATGGAGAACATCGATACCTACATTCACCGTAAATTCGGGCGGGAAAAGATCGAATACCTGCACCCGAAGTTAGAGCCGATCCTCAAGGAAACCTACGGGATCATCGTTTACCAGGAGCAGGTGATGCGGGTGGCCGCGGACCTGGCCGGCTTCAGCCTGGCGAAAGCGGATTTGCTGCGCCGGGCCATGGGCAAGAAGAAGAAGGAAGAGATGGCGAAAATGGAGGTGGAGTTCTTAGCCGGCTGCGAAAAGAACGGCATCGACAAAAAGATCGCCAAAGAAGTCTATGAATTGATCTTCAAATTTGCCAGCTACGGGTTCAACAAGTCGCACTCCGCGGCCTATTCGGTGCTGGCCTACCAGACCGCCTACCTCAAGCGCCATTTTCCGGCGGAATTCATGGCCGCCACCCTCACTTCGGAAATCAACGACCCCAAGCGCATCGTCATTTTGATCGACGAGTGCAAGCGCATGGGGTTAGAGGTGATCCCCCCGGACATCAACCGCTCCGGGGCCTATTTCGAGGTGCCGGAGCCGGGCAAGGTGAGCTTCGGGCTGGCGGCGATCAAAAACGTGGGGAAAACCGCCATCACCAACATTCTCGCCCTGAGAGAGACAGAAGGCCCGTTCAACAATTTCTACCAGTTTTTGCAGAACCTGGATTTGCGCTTAGTGAACAAAAAAGTGCTGGAGGCGCTGATCCAGGGCGGGGCGCTGGATTCCTTAGCGGGCGGGCGGGCGCAAAAGTTCGCCGCCATCGAAAGCGCGATCAGTTTTGCCCAGAAATGCCAGGAGCGGGCGCAGAACAAATCCCAGATCAGCCTCTTCGACCTGATGGCCCCGGCCGCCGCTGCCGCCGGGGAAAACTACGCCTCCTCTAACGGCGAGAATAACGGGTTCATCCAGTATCCCTCCCTGCCGGAAGTGCATGAATGGTCGCTGCAAGACCGCCTGAACCGGGAGAAGGAGTTGTTGGGGTTTTTCATCAGCGGGCATCCGCTGGATAAGTACCGGCAAGAGATCAGCCTGTTTTCCAACCTGGATTGGGAGGATGAAGAGACCTTCAAACCGGGCGCCATGGTCAAAACCGCGGCGATTGTGAGCGCGGTGAAGAATCATTTGGATCGCAAAGGGCGCTTCATGGCCTTCGTGACCTTCGAGGACCGCATCAATTCCTTCGAGGGCATCGTCTTTTCCAGCACTTTCGAGAAATACGGGCAATATTTGAAGGCCGGGGAGATCGTTTTCGTGGCCGGCAAGGTGGACGACCAGGGCGATAATACCTTCAAAATGCTCTGCGACGAGATCATTCCCATCGGCGAATCCCGCAACCGCCTGGCCGAATCGGTGCGTTTGACCGTGGATACCAGCCATATTTCCATGGAAGCGATCGATTCCCTGTTCCGGATCATCCGCGACCATCCCGGCAGCATTCCGCTGATGTTCGAGGTGCGCACGGAGGGCAACGGCGCGGGATTGCTGCTAAAATCCCGGAAATTCCGGGTGCTGCTCTCGGATGAGTTCTTGCGCCAGGTGCAGGAAATTTTAGGCAGCGAGGCGGTGAAGTTGGGCAGGTGAAAGAGCATCCCGACTCAAGTAGCAGTCGGCAGGGGCGTTCCGGAAGGAGCGGCTTCGCCGCAAAAATTACTTCGCACAAAGCATCAGAACGAAATCGAGGTAAAAGCATGATGAAGTTTAACTCTCGAACGCTATTGAATAGAATCACTATTGATCCGGGCATTTTCGGAGGAAAACCAATTATCCGCGGGATGCGCATCAGCGTGGAAATGATTTTGGAACAGTTGGCGCAAGGAGTAGCGATTGACGAAATATTGGAAGATTATCCAGATCTTGAATATGACGATGTCTTAGCTTGTTTCGCGTATGCCCATTCGGTGATTTCCAATGAAATCTTAGAAGAAATTGAGATGATATGAAATTCCTGGTCGATGTATGCGCCGGGCATCGTTTGGCGAATTGGTTGCGCTCTCAAGGATTTGAGGTACTGGAAGTGAGAGACGTGGACAAACGGATGTTGGATGAAAAGATTATCGAATGGGGAGTAAGAGATTCCCTGGTGATCGTCACCCTCGATAAAGATTTCAGTAAACTGACTCTCTTTGAGATGAAAAATTGTTTCAGTATTATCCGCCTTCAGAATGTGCCGGTTAAGCAACGAATTCAAAATTTGGAGAAAGTCTTGAATTTACACCACACTGATCTGGAATCAGGAGTGATCATTATTCAAAAGGGAAGTAAGTTAAGAGTTATCAAACTTTCTTGAAATTATGAAAGCGGTCATCCAGCGCGTTTCGCAGGCCAGCGTGGAAGTGGAGGGTAAAATCGTCGGGGAGATCGGCCCCGGTCTGGTGGTGCTGTTGGGGGTGGCCGGGGATGACGAGGAGGCCGACGCTGACTACCTGGCGGAGAAAATCGCCAACCTGCGCATTTTCGATGATGCGGAGGGGAAAATGAACCTCAGTTTGATGGAGCGGCAGGGGGAAATTCTGGCCATCTCCCAGTTTACCCTCTACGCCAACACCCGCAAGGGCCGCCGCCCCAGCTTCATCAACGCCGCCCTGCCGGAAAAGGCGCAACCGCTGTACGAATACTTTATCAAGAAAGTTGAAGAATTCGGCGTCAAAACCGCCAGAGGAGTTTTTGGCGCGATGATGCTGGTGAAAATCTTCAATGACGGTCCGGTAACCATCATTTTGGAGAGCAAAGACCGCCTCAAACCGCGGAATGAATGAGTGGAGTTGCGAGTTGTGAGCGGCGAGTTTAGAGTTTCCAAAAAGTTCTGGGGACTTCAAATAATCAACACGCGATTCAAGACTCAAGATTCAAGACTCAAGATTCAAGACTCAAGATTCAAAACTCAAGATTCAAGGTAACTATTCAGGCATTTTACCACATGGTTCGATAAACTCACCATGCAAAGGCCACAGAGAGCGCAGAGATATGGAAAAGTTTGCTAAACAAACCCATT
>JABWBP010000006.1 GCA_013360445.1 Calditrichaceae bacterium
ATACCAACTTTACGACTTTTGAAGACCGAACAGGATAGGTAATCCGATTAACAAAATGCCAAAGACCATTATGTTCTATTGCATCACACGCTTCACGCATTACGAGTTACGAATCACGTTTTATCATAAACGGAGCCATTCACCATATTAACAGGGCTGTTTCAACCATGAACGATTTGAAAGATTCCACCCCGGAAACCTCTCTACCGCCCGGCGATGATGGAGAGGATGCGTTATCGCCCAAAGAAAAATATCCCTCCCAGATCAACGCTCGCACCAAGATCATCGAGATTCTCACCCGGGTGGAAACCCGCCAGGCTTTTACCGACAAACTGCTGGAACGGGAGATCGACGAATTCGCGGAGGAAGATCGCAATCTCATCACCGAGGTAGTTAACGGGGCGCTGCGCTGGCAATACCGTCTCGATTGGTATTTGAGCCAATTGTACGTGGGAGAATACGAAAACCTGATCCCGGACGTGAAGAGCAACTTGCGCTCCGCCGCCTACCAGTTGATGTATTTGGACCGCATCCCTCCCTATGCGGTGCTGAACGAGGCGGTGGAAATCGCCAAAACCCGCTATAATCAGAAGACTGCCAACCTGGTGAACGCCATCCTGCGCAATTTCCTGCGCCAGCAGAAAAAGTTGGAATACGTCGAGATGCAGTTGGATTACGTGCCGCGCCTGTGCGTGCGTTATTCCCACCCCACCTGGCTGGTGCAGCGTTGGATAGAGCAGTGGGGGGTGGATGAAACCCTGCACCTCTGCGAGTCCAACAACGACCGTCCCACCCTTTATGCCCGCCTGAATTTTCTTCACGCAGACTCCGGGATGTTATACAAAGTCTTGCAGGAGCACAACATTCCCTATCAAACCCACCCGGATTTTCCGGAATTCATTCGCATCGACAGCTTTTCCGATTTCCGCAAACTGGATTTCTTGCGCAAGGGATGGGTATCGGTGCAGGACGTCAGCACCGGCATTCCGGTACGGCTGTTGCAGCCGCGGCCGGGGGAGAAGGTGCTGGATATGTGCGCCGCTCCCGGGGGGAAATCCGGTTACATCGTGGATATGATGCACAACCAGGGGTTGCTGTTAGCCTTAGACCGGCACCATAACCGCGCCGGGCAATTGTATGATAATTTGCATCGCCTGGGCGCGCGGATCGCCTTTGTGGCGGCGGCGGACGCCACCCAACTCCCCACCGCCCAAAAGTTCGACAAAATTTTGTTAGACGCCCCCTGTTCCGGGCTGGGAGTGCTCTCTAAACGGGTAGATTTGAAATGGAAGCGCACCCTGCAGGACATCGAGAACATGCACCGCCTGCAATTGCAATTATTGGACGCCGCTGCGGAGGCGCTCCGGGTGGAGGGGAAGCTGGTGTACAGCACCTGCACCATCGAGCCGGAAGAAAATGAGCAGGTGATCGAAAAATTTTTACAGCAACATTCGGACTTTATTTTGGAAGATTTAACCGGGGAGATTCCGGAAAAATACCTCTGGCACAAAAATTATGTGCGCACTTTTCCCCATCGCCACAAGATGGACGGCTCTTTTGCAGCGCGCCTGCGGAAGATAGCGCGGTAAAATGCTCGGGGTGCTCAATGGATTTCCGCTCTATATCGACGCGCCATGAAACAGGATCGTATCGAAACTCTCCAACTGGTATCGGTGCGCTGGTGGAATGCCAGCGCTTACTACGGGGTCAGCCTGGCGGAAGCCCTCAACCGCGCCGGGCATTTCAGCGTGGTAGGGGGCCGGAAGGATAGCCCGCCCTTGCTAAAAGCGGCAGAATCCGGCCTGCCGGTTTTCACCGCCGTTAACTTAGAATCGTTCCATCCGGGCGTGGCGGTGCGCAATGTAACCAGCCTGAAACAGTTCCTGAAACAACGGGATATCGCCCTGGTCAATGCCCACCGCCCGGAGGACGGTTTTTTTGCCGTCCTGGCCAAAAAATTCTCCCGCACACCCTTTCCGGTAATCCGCACGGTCAGCGACGTGCGCCCGCCCAAGAATAACCCTACCAATAAATGGCTGCATAAAGAGGGAATGGATTTTTTGATCTTTAGCTGCAAAGCCAGCTACCAGCGCTACCAGGCCGTCTGGCCGATTTTCGAGAACAAAAGCGCGGTCATTTATAGCGCGATAGATACCGATTTCTTTCAGCCGGGCTACAGGAATGAAGCGGTTCGCAGGGAATTCGGAATCGGCGAAGCGGAGGTCGTCGTGGGCATCATTGCCCGCCTCGATCCGGTCAAAGACCATCACACCTTCTTGCGGGCGGCGGCGTTGGTAACGGAGCGCGCTCCCCAGGCCCGTTTTTTGATCAGCGGGGAAGCGTGTAACGTCACCCATGAGCAACTGAAACAACTTTCCCAGGAATTGGGGATTTATGATCGGGTCATTTTCTTAGATCGCCGGGAAGATCTGGATGTGCGCGACCTGATCCACTGCTTAGACATCGGGGTGGTGGCTTCCAACGGTTCGGAAGTGATTTGCCGGATTTCCGTGGAATATATGGCCATGGGAAAACCCCAGGTCGCCAGCGACATCAACGTGCTGCCGGAAATCGTTGCCGATGGCGAAAACGGATTCGTGTTTCCCGCCGGCGACGCGGCGGCCCTGGCGGAGAAGATTTTGAGATTGGTAGAAAATCACGCATTGCGGGCGGAGATGGGTCGCAAGGCGCGGGAAATCGCGGTGGCGCAATACAGTTACCCGGTATTTGCGGAAAAAACCCTGGAAGTTTATCGGGAAGTGTTAGGGAAAACAGGGGCAGGGAGGGGCAGGCGGCAGGGGCAGTAGGCAGTCAGCAGGGGGCAGTAGCACGAGCAGGAGTGCAAAACTTTAGTTTTGCACCCCTGCCCCTGCTACCGCCGCCCAACGCTCTCCCGCTGCATCTGGATGGCCTTGGCGTAGCGGATGAACACATCGAATGCGGAGATGGTGCAAACGCACAGGCCGTGGAAACCATCCTGGAACCCTCTTTTGAAGAAATAACTTTTGACAAATTTGGCAAGAGGGCTGAGGATCATTTTAAATACCAGTCCCCCGGTTTTCCGCTCCAGCATCTCTCGCGCCGCGAGGTCGGTATAGCGGTTTACCCGCTGCAGGTGATCCGCCAACGAGGCAAATGAAAAATGCAGCAAATCGCCCTTCAGATGATGCACGGCAAAGGATTTTTCGAAGGCGAGCTTTTCATGCACGTATTCGCCTTCCCAGCGGGCCACGGTGCGGTTGAAGAGGCGGATTTTTACGTCCGGGTACCATCCGCAATGGCGAATCCACTGCCCGCAGTAATTGGTGAGACGGTTGAAACTGTAGATTCCCCCGGTGGATTTGGCTTTCAACTTCAGAATAGAAGCCTCCAGGTCCGGGGTAAGCGCCTCATCCGCGTCGATAGAAAGCACCTGGTCATAATTAGCCATTTCGTTGCCGAAATTTTTGGTGTGGGAATAGCCCTGCCATTTGCGCTGGAAAATTTTCGCCCCGAATTTTTCGCAAATCTCCCGGGTGTGGTCGGTGCTGAACGAATCCACCACCACGATCTCATCGGCCACGTTTTGCACCGAGCGCAAACAGCGTTCGATGTTCTTTTCTTCGTTATAGGTGATAATTACGACCGAAATTTTCATCATTGCCCAGGGTCCCGGTATCAAAAGATGTAATATATCCAAAAATAACGTAATCGGCAAAATTTGAAATATTCAAAGCAAATTAATTTGTTAGTTGGAGCAACTCCAAAATTCGGTTAGATTCATTCCCCGTTTCGAAATAAAAGCGGCCAGATAACTTAGACGCCGGAACATGAAACATCCCCTCGAGCGCATCCTGCTAATCCGCACCGACCGGATCGGCGACGTCATCCTCACCACCCCGGCGGCCACAATTCTGCGCGAGCACTTTCCCGGCCTCCACGTTACCTTCCTGGCCCGCTCTTATACCCGGCCTTTGCTGCAACACCACCGCCACATCGACGACATCATGGTGTACGAGCCGGAAGGCCGCCACCGCGGCTGGCGCGGCCACCTGAAATTGATCGCAGAGCTTCGCGCAGGCAAGTTCGACGCCGCCATTTTATTCTATCCTCGCCCGGCGTTAGCGGCGGCCCTGCGGCTGGCCAACATCCCCTTGCGGATCGGGGCCGGTTACCGCTGGTACGCGTTCTTCCTGAACCGGCGCATCTACGAGCACCGCAAGCGCGGGAAAAAGCACGAATTGGAACACAATCTAACCCTGCTCAAATCTCTCATCCCGCAGCCGCCGGAGAACGTTCGCTTCGAGTTTGAAATTTCCCCGGAAATGCGGGAATGGCGAATGCAGCGACTGAAGGAAATGAATATTGCGGGGGATTTCATCATTCTGCACCCCGGCAACGGCGGCTCCGCGCCGAATCTCAGCGTGGAGCAATATCGCCGGATTGCGCGGTTTTTCCTCGACAATACCCCCTTATCGATCTTGATTACCGGCACGGCGCAGGAATCGGAGCTGGTTGCGACGATTGCCGGAGGATTCGATTCTTCCCGGGTCATTCCTGCGGCCGGGCGTTTCGACATCGAGCAGTTGATGAGCCTCGTCGGCGGCGCAACGCTGTTCCTCTCCAGCAGCACCGGCCCCTTGCACATCGCCAACGCTTTGAACGTGCCGGTAGCGGGGTTTTACTGCCCCGCGGGACCCTGTTCGCCGCGGCGCTGGGGGCCTTATCACCAGTTGGAGTGGGTATTGCTGCCCCCGGTAACGCCCTGCGCGGATTGTAATATCCGTAAATGCCCGCATGGGAACTGCTTAGAAAAAGTTACCGATCAACAGATGAGTGAATTCCTGGAGCGGCGCTTGAAATCCCTCGACCAGCTTCCCGCGGGGCGGCAGAAAACCCCCTGACCGGCGCTGCTAAAGCCATTTCTTCGACTATGGAAAAAAATCTAAATAAAGAGCCAACGGATCGCATTGCGATCCTCCTGTTTTCCCTCTGGGCGCTGGCGCTCCCCTGGTCCCTGGCGGCAATGCAAATTGCCCTGGGGCTGCTGGCGGCTTACGGCGCGTTTACCGCAATCCGTCGCCGCCGGCTGCGTGATTACCGGCATCCCTTTTTTATCCTATTAGGAATATACCTGCTTCTCCAGGCCCTCAGCGCCCTGTTCAGCGCCGCGCCGGTTCGTTCCCTGCAAGCGTTTTTGAATACCGATTGGCCGGCTTTTACCATCCCGCTGCTGGCCGCAATGACGCTTTCCCCCGCCGGGCGCCGGAAGGTAGCTCAGATCCTGCTTTTTTCTGCTTCCGCGGTGTCGGTTTATGCGCTTTTCCAATTTTTTTTGGGGATAGATATTTTTCGCGGAACGACCCTGACGGCTCACGGCGATTTTTACCGCGCCAACGGGGGGTATAATTTCTACCTCACCTTTGCCGGCAACCAGTTGATGGCCTTTTGCCTGGCTTTCGCCCTGTTGCTCTTCGAGAAGGAACCGAAGCGCCGGGCGCTGTATCTGCTGGCCGCGGGGCTGATTCTCGCCAGCGTGATTGCCACCTTTGGCCGCAGCACCTGGATTGCCGCGGTTTTGGTATTGGGATTGGGAACCTGGCTGGTCAACCGGCGACTTTTTGTTATTTCCGGCGCGGCGCTGATTGTCGTCGCCGTTGTGCTGGCGCTGGCCGCGCCGGTGTTCCAGGAGCGGTTTCTGAGCATTTTCGACCTTGCCCAAAACGAGACCCGGCTGAATTTGTGGAAAACCTCCGCGACCATGATCGCCGGCCACCCGGTTTGGGGAATCGGTCCCGGGATGTTCACCACTATGTTTCCGCTGTATAAAGTGCCCGGGTTTTATGACACCGCCACCCACGCCCACAATGATGTGCTGAATATGGCGGTCGGCAGCGGGCTTCCGGGAGCGCTGGCCTGGCTGGCGGTATGGGGCGCCTGGTTTTATATTGCGTTTCGCGCCTTTCGGCGAGCCTCCCCGGCGGCGGAGGATAAAGCTCTTTTATTCGGCAGTATTCTGGCAATTGCCGGTATTTTGATCGCGGGATTTTTCCAGTGTTATTACACCGACCTGGAGAATAATATTTTCTGGTGGTTTATGGGGGTTTTGGGATTGCAGGCGGCTATCAGGAGAGGCGAGAAGGCAGTGGGCGATTAAGCAGCAGGCAATGGTTACTATTCAGCCACAGAGGTCACAGAGAAAGAATTTAAGACTCTCAGAATCATTATTCTTGTATATGGAACATTTTTTTCTAATAAAGGGGTTTGTTTATTGCGGCTTTGCTACTCGAACGTCTCCCACAGGGGCAGGTAACCCGCGCTCTGCACCACCCGTTGCCCTTCCGGGCTTAATATCCAATCCACATATTCTTTTACCGCCCCGGCCGGTTTATTGACGGTATAAAGATACAGATAGCGCGTATAGGGGTAAAGGTTATAGCGGACCGTTTCCGGGGTGGCGGGAATTCCGTTGATCCTTGCGTGAGTTACGTTGGCGCCGTAAGCAATGCCGCCATAGCCGATCGCATTCGGCGTCCGGGCGATGATCGCGGCGATATCTGCCGTGGTCGGCACAATCTGCGCGGAAGCGGTATAGGCCGCGCCTTCCAGGATGTGCTCTTTAAAATAGAGATAGGTTCCGGAGTCGTGCGGGCGGATGAGCGCCAGAATCTCCTGATCCAATCCCCCCACTTCCGCCCAGTTGGTAATCTTGCCGGTGAATATCTCTTTGACTTGCTTCAGGGTGAGGTCTTTTACGGGGTTTTGCGGGTGCAGGAAAATACTCAGCGCGTCTTTGGCGACCAGGAAAGAGAAACCGACGGTGCGGTAGCGCTGGGCCAGGGCGCCGGCTTCTTCGGCATGGAGCGGGCGGGAGGCCGCGCAAATGTCCGCCCGGCCCTCGATCAAAGCCTGCACGCCGGTGGCGGTTCCCCCGCCCTCCACCTGGATGGAAATGCCCGGGTGCGTCTGCATGAATTCCCCCGCCCACATCCGGTTCAACATCAGCATGGTATCGGAACCTTTCACCCGAACGGTTGCCGGGACGTTCGACCGCGAACCGGCGCAGTTGCAAAAGGTAAGCAGCGAAAATATCAGCAGTAAAAAAATTTTGCAGAAATATCGGCTCATCCATATTACCTGGTGCGTAAAGGATATTCGGTTTGCGTCCCTACCGCCTCACTCTGGAAAGCTGAAAACACGAACACCTGAACACCTTAACACTTTAACACTTTTTTACCGCTTCTCCGCCCGGTTGCGCAGCCGGATATGCCGGTAGGGCGCGCCGGGATACCACTCCGGCTCCGAGTTTTCTTCCGCCAGGGCGTGGATAAATTCAAACAAAAAGCGCGCGTGTTGTTCCGCGGCGGCAAAATTCATCGGTTGGCGGAGATCGTCAAAAGGAGTGTGGTAAACGGTTTCGTTCCAGGTAATCAGCCGTTTCAATCCCTCTTCCCGGGAAGCGCCGGGGTAGTCGATCCCGTCCATTACCAGGATGGAGGGAATACCTGCCCCGGCAAAGGCCACCTGGTCGGAGCGGGCGAACGATTCCGTCGCGGCAAATTCCGGGGGAATCGCCGATATCCGCAACCCGGCTTTCCTGGCGACCTGCTCCAGGGTTTTGCCCAGGGTGGAAAGCTCCGCACCGATGCCAACGATGCTGCTAAAGTTCTCGAACATCGCCAGCCCGTCGATATTCACGTTGGCGACGGTTTTCGATAGCGGAACTGCCGGGTGATCTAAGTAATACCGCGAGCCTAACAACCCCTTTTCCTCCCCGGTCACAAACAGGAAGATCAGGGAGCGTTTGGGGGGCTGCGGCAGAGCGGCAAAGGCGCGGGCAATCTCTAACAGGGCCGCCACGCCTGCGGCGTTATCGAACACCCCGTTGTAGATAGAATCCCCATCTACCGCCGGCCCGATGCCTAAGTGGTCATAATGGGCGGTAAGGATCAGGTAAGAATCTTTCAGATGCGGGTCGCGCCCCTCCAGCCCGGCGAGAACGTTATGGGCGATAAAATCCCGCTGGATGAAATCTCCCTTGAAGGAGAGATTTACCTCCAGGGCAAAACTTTTCAAGCGGCGCCGGCGGTGCATTTCCCAAACCTCCTGCAAAGAGTAAGGCGCCTGCTGGAACAGTTTCTCCGCTGCTTCCGGATGGATCAACACGCTCAAATTTCCTGCGCTGGCATAAGCCAGTTGCACGTCCTCGAAAGAAAATTCCTTCTGCATTCGCGCCCAATATCCCTCGCGTTGCTCCTCCGGCGCGGGAATCAGGATACTCCCCAGTGCCCCCCGCGATACCGCTAAGCGCTGCTTGGCTTCCGGAGAGGCGTAAATCGTGAGGTTGCCGCCGCCAAAATATTCCGGGTTCGTGGAGCCGGGTTCCCCAGATAGGAAAACCACGATTTTCCCTTCCACGTTTAGAGACTGGTAATCGTTATAATCAAATTCCGGCGCGACGATGCCATACCCCACGAACACCAGCGGAACCGGAATGGGGATGAAAGTTTGCGCCCCGGTGCGGTAAAGCAGGTATTCCTCACCCAATTCGAAATCATATACCGTAACGCGGGAAGCTGCGCCGTGGAAGAACAGGCGCAGTTCACACTCCGCGGTGGGAGTGCTGCCGTGCATGGGGATCGCCTGAAAGTAGGAATGATGGTCTCCCCGGGGGTTCAACCCCGGCGAGGCCAGGCGGCCGACGAGGTACTCCGCCGCTTTTCGCTCCCCCGGCGAGCCGGTGGCGCGCCCGCGTAAAGAGTCGTGCCCTAACACCCTGACGTGCTTTTCGATGGAATCGGCGCTGATGATGCCCGCGCCGGCGGAGGAAACGGGCTGGGGGTGCGGGAAAACCGGGGCGCTCAAAACGGCCAGCGCCAGCAGAAAAGCACCTTCGCGCCACCCCATAGAGCTGCGGCGAAAGGGAAAGAGGTAGATGGCATCGAGAGAGAGGGGCATCATGGTTTCGGGGTCGCTCACCCTTTTTAGGCTAATTTTATAGCGATTCATTGCAATACTCAAGAGTTATTTATGATTAAAATTGAAATGACACGACCCTGCAACAGGATTGTAACACTTCCTCGGTAAACTGGCAACCCCTGTAACAAAAGGGTGAAAAGATTCACCGATTAATTCACCATCACAACGGTCATTGGAGGAAACTTATGAAACGGAGAATGTTAACGGCGGCGGCAGCGGTGGTTTTGTTGATGGCGGGCTATTCCGGATTTGCCCAGGAAGAGAAAAAAGAATCGAAGCAGGAGGTGAAAGCGGCCAATTCCGAAAGTATCTCGCTTTCCGGGCGGGTGCAGCTTCAGCATTTGTACACCGACCAGTTCGAGTCCGATGGGACAGTCACCAATTACGGATTCCGGATGCGGCGGGTGCGGCTGCGCACCGATGCGAAGCTAACCCCCTTTGTTTCTGCCCGGGTTGAATTCGATGTGCGGGATAACAGCCCGGTTTTAAAAGACGCGTTCGGTAAAATCAAATTGTTTGAGAATTACAATCTCCGGGGCGGGCAGTTCAAAGTTCCGGTGTGGCGGGAAGAATATATCCGTTCTTCCGGGGAATTGCTGTTAGTGGAACGCAGCCCCGTGGCAGACTTTTTAGCCCTGATGCTTCTCTCCGCCCGGCAGGTCGGCGCGGAATTCGGCGGTAATGTAACCAAGCAACTCTCCTTTGCCATCAACTACAATAATGGCGCCGGCGAAGGTATTCATGAGCTGGCCCGGCGCAAGGAATCCACTCTTACCGTAAACGGTGTAAGAGTAAACAATGTCAACAATGGAAAGATGCTGGTGGGGCGGATCGATTTCAATCCCGGCAAGCAACTTCAACTCGGCATCTCCGCAGCGGTTAATTACATCGGCAACGAAATCGCCAGTTTCGATAGCTTAGGCAATAAAACCGGGGTCAAGAATACCCGGGGCCAAAATAGCGTTATTGCGCCGGACCTGGGCATCTATCTCCCCATGGGAGTGGACGTTGAAGCAGGGGCTGCCTTTGGCACCATTACCAAAAATTATTTGAACACCAAAGATGATGTAGATTTTACGGGATTTGACATCACCGGGCGCTGGAAAACCAAATTACAGAATGCCAGCGCGAACTTAGGCGGGCTGGACGGCTTTGAGTTCGCCGCTGGTGTCAGCTACCTGGACACTGATTTCGATCTTGTTGGCGAACGGCTGGTGGTTCGGGCAGGGCCGGCCTTTTACTTCGGCAAAAGGACCCGGCTGCAAGTGAATGGGGAATACGTGGAACCCACGAATGAAGAGGAAGACAATATTTTACGGCTGCGCTCGCAGATTACCGTGAACTTGTAAGTGATTGAAAATTGAAGATTGGATTGGTAGAGGTCGGGTTCCCAAGATTAACAAGGCTATTAACCGAAGTGAAACAGCTTTGTAACATTGGCAAACTAAGTTTTGCTTTCTGAATCAGGGAATGAACCCTGGTATTACTTGATGAAAAGGAGACGGTATGAAAACTGTAGCATTTGGTAAAAAGATGCTGATTATCGGGATCGTCCTGGGATTTTTCGCCCAGGCGGTAATGGCGCAGAACGTTAAGGTGGATGAACGGATTCCCCGTTATAAAAAAGCGGCCAGTATCAGCGGGAACGCTAACAGCATCGGTTCCGACACCATGAACAATCTGATGGCCCTCTGGTTGGAAGGATTCCGCAAATATTACCCCCTGGTAAACGTACAAATCGAGGGCAAAGGGTCTTCCACCGCGCCCCCCGCATTGATCGAGAGTACCGCGCAGTTTGGGCCTATGTCGCGAGCCATGAAGTCTAAGGAAATCGACGCCATCGAGCAAAAATACGGATTCAAGCCCACCGCTCTGCGCACTTCTTTAGACGCGCTGGCGGTGTTCGTGCACAAAGACAACCCCCTGCAATGCCTCTCAATGGATGAAGTGGATGCAATTTTCTCCAAAACCCGTAAAAGAGGGTTCGCCACGGATATCGTTACCTGGGGCGATTTGGGGCTGAAAGGGGAGTGGCAGAATCAACCCCTGCGTCTCTACGGACGTAACTCCGCCAGCGGAACCTACGGATTTTTCAAAGATCATGCCCTGGATAAGGGCGATTTCAAAGACAGCGTGAAGGAGCAGCCCGGCTCCGCCTCCGTGGTGCAAGGGATAACGGAAGATAAATTTGCTATCGGCTACAGCGGGATCGGCTACCAGACCTCCGGTGTGAAAGCCCTGGCGTTATCGGAGAAAAAGGGCGGGGAATGTTTCGACGGGAGCTACAATAATGTAACCAGCGAGAGATACCTGCTCTCCCGTTACCTCTACGTTTACATTATAAAGGCTCCCGGCAAACCGCTGGATCCCCTGGTCAAAGAATTCCTGAAGTTCGTCTTCAGCTACGAAGGCCAGGAAGTGGTGGTGAAAGACGGCTACCTGCCGCTGCCCTACGAAATCGTGATGGAAGAATTGAAGCAACTGGAATAACAAGCACAGTGTTTTGTGTTCAGGTGTTCAGGTGTTCGAGTGTTTTAGTGTTCAAGACGCCCAAATGCTCGAACACCGGTGCACTAGAACACTCGAACACCTGAACACTTAAACACCTGGACACCTGCGCACTCAAACACTGAAGTAAGCATGTTGCAAACAGAGACGAAACCAAAACACTACCAAAAGGTCATCCGGGCAGACCGGTGGGCGCGGCGCTTGATTACTTTCGGCGGCTATGGAATCATCGCCAGCATTGTAGCAATCCTGCTGTTTCTGGCCTACCAGAGCCTGCCTCTGGCGAAAAACGCCGCTATCAAAACGCTGTTTACCTTTCCGGCGAGCCAGGGACCCTCGAAAGCGCTGTTGACCGGCATCGATCCCTTCCAGGAAATATTCTATATCCTCGATGAAGCGGGGCATGTGCAATTTTACCAGACCGCCGGAACGAAACCGCTGTCGGAAGCGCAATTGCCGCTTTCCGGGAACGAAAAAATCCTTGCAGCAGCCAAAGGCAGCCTGAGTTCGGAGCTGTTTGCCGCCGGCACTGATTCCGGCCGGATCATCACTGCGGAAGTGCGTTTTCAATTAGATTATTCCGAAAGCGGACGCGCGGTTATCCCCTCGCTTTCGGTGAAAGAGATATGGAAGATTCCCGCAGCCGGCAAAGCCGCAAGCAGCAATGCCGCAAGCAGCGACACCCTGCCGGATCATGTGGAAAAATTAGCCTTCAGCCAGAATGAAGACGGTTCGCGGTTTTACGCCTGGGTCGATCACCAGGGAGCGTTATGGGTGCGCAGTTACGACGCCGAGGAAGAAGTAGATTACCTCCACCCGCTATCGCAGTACCTGGGCGAATCTTCCGTCACTGCCCTGACCATCAGCAACCACGGGGAGAACCTGGTGGCGGCGGCGGCAAACGGGATAATGCGCTGGTTCGATCTGAAGGACCTTGAAAAAGCGGCCCTGCGGGATGAATGGAGCATTTCCAACGGCCCCGCCAGCGCTCTTAGCTACCTTTTGGGCGACCAGGCCGTGGCCATCGGAACCGCAGCGGGCGCGGTAGAAGTGTGGTTTCCGGTGCGCACCCCCTCCAATCTGATGAAATTCCGGCAAATCCACAGCTTCCGCAGCCACTCCGCCGCCGTGGCGCAGATCTATCACTCCTCGCGCAACCGCGATTTTCTGACCATCGACGCGGAAGGCGCCGCGCAGTTGCACTATTCCACCACCGGGAAAACGGAAGTGCAGTTTCCCCGCCCGGAGTTTTCCATCGCCGCCGGGGCTTTTGCGCCCAAATCCGACGGCATCCTGCTCGTAGATGCCCAAAAACGCTTCACCCTGTTCCGGCTGGATAATCCCCACCCGGAAAGCACCGTGAAAGCTCTTTTCGGCAAAGTGTGGTACGAAGGTTACCCGGGGCCGGAATTCGTCTGGCAGTCCACCGGCGGCAGCGATGAATTCGAGTCCAAGCTCAGCTTGATTCCCCTGATCTTCGGAACCCTGAAGGGAACCCTCTATGCCCTGCTGTTCTCGGTTCCCATCGCCCTGTTAGCGGCGATCTATGTTTCCCAGTTCGCCCCCTTCCGGCTCTCCCGGATCGTAAAACCCACCGTGGAGATCATGGCCGCGCTGCCCAGCGTGGTAATCGGTTTTTTAGCGGGGTTGTATTTTTCCCCTTTATTCGAGCAATACCTGATGAGCACCTTCGTGTTTTTGATATTGCTGCCGCTCATCTTCCTGGCCGGGGTGGCGGCCTGGCGCGCGGTTCCGGAAAGTTACCGGATGAAAATCCGCCCCGGCTTTGAAGTATTATTCATTATCCCGGTTATCCTGATCGCTTTGCAGGCTTCCGCCAGCCTCGGGCACCCGGTGGAGAACTTCCTGTTCAGGGGGAATTTTCAGCAGTGGCTCTATACCACCTGGGGGATCACCTACGAAACCCGGAACAGTTTTGTGGTAGGATTCGCTCTGGGTTTTGCGGTGATCCCGATTATCTTCACGGTTTCGGAAGACGCCCTCTCCAACGTGCCCAAATCATTGACCTCGGCCTCGCTGGCGCTGGGCGCCTCGCGCTGGCAAACCGTGCGCCGGGTGGTGATTCCGGCGGCGTCCGGGGGGATTTTTGCGGCGATCATGTTAGGGCTGGGCCGGGCGGTCGGCGAGACCATGATCGTGTTGATGGCTACCGGCAACACCCCGATCATCGATTTCAATCCCTTTAACGGTTTCCGGGCCATGAGCGCCTGCATTGCGGTGGAAATCCCGGAAGCGCCGGTCGGCGGAACCCTCTACCGGGTGCTGTTCCTCACCGCCCTGTTGTTGTTCGTCTTCACCTTTGTTCTGAATACGCTCTCTTCCCTGGTCGGGGAAAGATTGCGGAAAAAATATGCCCGCTTTTAGGCGCAAAGCGCAGAGGAAAACAGCAGGCCGGGAAATACCCGCCATGCGCTCTGCGCCATGCGAAGGAAAAGATATGGAACGCAGAATCAGTTATTTTAAACAAAAAGGCGATTCGTACATTTTTGCGGCCAGCCTGGGATTGGTAATCTCCCTGGGGATGGTGGCCTGGATCATTTTTGTGATTTTAAGCCGCGGCTTATCCTTTTTCTGGCCCGGCGATACCGTCCTGGTAAAATTGCACAACGATAGCGCCTACCTGGGGGAAATCTGGGAGTCGAAAACCGTGTACCGGCTCGACGCCGAGGGAGACGAGCACGAGGAAGAACAGTTCCAGATGAAAATCGGTAATCGCGACCTTTACGGAAGAGATTTTATCTGGCTGAACAGGGCCGATGTCGCGCAAGAAAGCAGTCCCCCGGACGCGGTGACCATCGAGCGCCGGGAATATGGGAAATTTTTCGGGTTTATCCGTGCGGTGCAGATTGGGGAGGAGCGTTTCGAGCAGCCCGGGGCAGTATTATTCGAAAAGGCGCGGGAAGCTCACCGCCAGGCCACCGCGACCCGGGGGCGCATAAAAGACACCCAAAAAAAGCTAAATAAGCTGATGCAGCCGCTGGCAAACTTGCAGCGTGAAATTACCCTCCTGCAACTTTCCCCGGAGGCCAAAACCGAAAAAGGGCGGCAAAAATTAGCCGAATTACAAAAAGAGGCTGAAAGCAGGGAACAATCCATTGCCGATGGCTACGGAATATTGAACCAGGAGCTCGAAAGGCTCACCCTCCAAAACCGTTCCATCATTTTGACCATGGCCACCGCGGAAGGGGCGGAAAAAGAGATTTATTTTTCGGAAATCGTGCGTTTTTTCCGGCCAAACACGATGAGCGGCCTGGCAAAAGCCTGGCTCTACGCCGGAAAATTATGGGAATTCGTGGCCGATGAACCCCGGGAGTCCAACACTGAGGGCGGGGTGTTCCCGGCAATCTTCGGCACCGTGGTGATGGTGCTGCTGATGTCCATTGCCGTGGTTCCCTTCGGAGTGATGGCGGCGATCTACCTGAACGAATACGCCAGGCAAGGCGCGATGATCCGTTTCATCCGCCTCTCGGTAAACAACCTCGCCGGGGTTCCTTCGATTGTATTCGGGGTATTCGGATTGGGATTTTTCATCTACGCCGTGGGCGGGAGCATTGACCAGTTCTTTTTCAGCGACAAATTGCCCGAGCCTACTTTCGGAACCGGGGGAATCCTGTGGGCTTCCTTTACCCTGGCGCTGCTGACCCTTCCGGTAGTGGTAGTCGCCACGGAAGAAGGCCTGTTAGCGGTTCCCCGCGCCAACAAAGAAGGGGCCTTAGCCCTGGGCGCTACCCGCTGGCAAATGATCCGCAAGGTGGTGTTGCCCAACGCCCTGCCCGGTATTTTAACCGGCTTGATCCTGGCCATCAGCCGCGGGGCCGGCGAGGTAGCGCCGCTGATGATTACCGGGGTAGTGAAGCTTGCCCCCACCCTGGCCATCGACGGCTCTTTTCCGTTCCTGCACCTGGACCGGAAATTCATGCACTTAGGATTTCACATTTACGACGTGGGATTCCAGTCGCCCAATGTGGAGGCCGCCAAGCCGATGGTGTACACCACCGCGCTCCTATTAATCGTGATCGTGGTGCTGCTAAACCTGGTGGCAATATACTTCAGAAACCGGTTGCGAAAAAAATACCGGGGATCAACTTTTTAGTTATGAGTTACGGGTTACGTATTACGTATTACGTAATGCGTATTGCGTAATGCGTAAAAACGAAATGCGCAATGAAATACGAAATACGCCATACCACAGGTAAAAAATATGGAAATGCTTCAAAAGGATATGGAGAAGATGGCCGAAACCGCTCATCCGGAAATTCCCGTTGAATTTTCCGCCCTGGCCGGGGAGAGAATCGTCATTGAAACGACCGAACTGGATTTCTACTATTCGGCGGAATCCCATGCGTTGAAAAAGGTCAATATTCGCATACCCTACCGGAAAGTGACCGCCTTTATCGGCCCCTCCGGCTGCGGAAAATCCACCTTGCTGCGCTGCTTCAACCGCATGAATGATCTCATCCCCGGCTCTTTCCTGGAAGGAAAAGTGCTCATCGAGGGCGAGGATATTTATAAGAACGGGATTCGCTTAGAAGAACTGCGCAAAAAGGTGGGGATGGTATTCCAGAAATCCAACCCTTTTCCCATGAGCGTTTGGGAAAACGTGGCCTTTGGTCCCCGGGTAAACGGCATCACCAATAAATCCGAATTGGAAGAGATGGTGGAATCTTCCTTGAAACAGGCGGATCTCTGGAAAGAAGTCAAAGATCGCTTGCAAGCCTCCGCGCTGGATCTCTCCGGCGGTCAGCAGCAGCGGTTGTGCATTGCCCGAACCCTGGCCAACAAGCCGGATATTATCCTGATGGATGAGCCGGCCTCGGCGTTAGACCCCATTTCAACCGGGAAAATCGAAGAAACCATCAACGAGTTGAAAGAGGAATACACCATTGTGATCGTCACCCATAACATGCAGCAGGCGGGGCGGATTTCCGACTATACCGCCTTTATGATGTTAGGCGAAATGGTGGAATTCGACACCACTAAAAAGATTTTTACCAATCCCAGGGAGAAAATGACCGAGGATTATATTACCGGGCGCTTCGGATAAGAAGCGTTCGAGAGTTTAGAGTTTGGAGTTTAGAGTCTCGAGTTTTTCAACTCGAAACTCTAAACTCGAGACTCGAAACTGAAAACCCAAAACCCCTAATCCGGGAATTCACCGATGAAAGAAAAGTTCATTCAACTCTTAGAGAGTATTAAAAAAGATTTGATATTCCTGGCGAACGAAGCGGAGCATAGCATCCGGCAGGCCATGCGGGCGCTGGAAAAAAGAGACTCCCAACTGGCGCAGCAGGTAATCGATCTGGACGCGGGAATCGATCGCAAAGAAGTGGCGATTGAAGACCAGATTCTGGCGCTGTTAGCCTTGCAGCAGCCGGTAGCCATCGATCTGCGTTTTATCGTTGCGGGATTGAAGATGAACAGCGACCTGGAGCGGATCGGCGATCACGCTGTCAATATCGCCCAAACGGTGATCGAGTGGGGAGAAAAACCCTATGTTCAATCCCTTGACGAGCTTTTCCGGATGAGCGAGCTTTCCTGCAAGATGCTGCATGATGCGGTGAGCGCCTTTATCCACCAGGACTCGGATCTGGCGCGAAAAGTATGCGCCCAGGACTCTTCGGTAGATGATCTTTATCGCAAAATCGTCTTGGACACCATCGAAGTGCTCCGCAACAACCCGGAACAAATGGAACAAGGCTTCGCCGCGGTGCGCATTGCCCGCAACCTGGAACGGGTGGCGGACCTCTCCACCAACATCGGTGAAGACGTAGTGTTCATGAAAGAAGCCAAGATCATTCGCCACCAATTCGAGGGATGAAGCTGCTCTTAAATAATTGGCAATTGTTGGGGTTATTCCAATGCGTACAAAATCCGGTTTTGCCCCCCGATATAAATAATACCGTTATGGATTGCCGGTGTGGCGGCAATGCTCAAGTCCGTGGTAAAACGCCAGCGTTCCTTGCCGGCCAGGGCGTCTAAAGCGTAAAGGTTGCCGTCGCGGCTGCCGAAATACACGTAGTCGCCGGCAATCGCGGGCGAGCCTAACACCTGGTCGCGGGTTTCAAATTTCCAGCGCAGTTTGCCGCTGAAGCGATCCAGGGCGTAAAACGAGCTGTCCCAGCACCCAAAATAGACCATGGTAGCGTTCACCGCCGGGGAAGAAGTAACCGGCTGGGGAAGCTGGTACTCCCAGATCAATTGGCCGGTTTCGCTGTGCAAGGCGACGAAAAACCCGTTCATGGTACCGAAATAGACGAACGTATCCGCGATTGCCGGCGAAGAGAGAATACCTTCGCTAACGATGCTGCTTTCGCGGATTTTCTGTTTCCATTTTTCCGAGCCGTCGCTCAGGTTCAGAGCATAAAATTCGCCGGAACTGCATCCGAAATAGGCTACCCCGTCTTTGATGGCGGGAGATGAATAGATTTTATCCGCGGCATTGTAACGCCATTTCTCCCTTCCGCTTGCCGCGTCAACGGCGTAGAACCCCCCCCCCAGGCTGCCGAAATAGACCACCCCGTCCAGCGTCGCCGGCGAAGCATAGATACGGGCCTCCAGCGTCGAGCGCCACTTCTCTGTTCCATTCTTCAGGTTTACGGCGAACAACCCCCCGTCCTGGTTCCCGACGTAGGCCACGCCTTTCACGATGGCGGGAGTGGAATAGATGCCGCCGGGAATTTGGAATTCCCATTTTTTATTTCCCTCCAAATCGAAAGCATAGAGACGGCCGTTGGCGTTGCCGACGTAGATGCGCTTGCCCACCACCAGGGGAGAGGAAAAGAAGTGGTCGGAGGCGGGATATTGCCATTTGGCCCGGTTGAATTTCTCGAGCGGGCGCTGGTTTTTATAAAAGCCGGTATTTTGCAAATCCACCCGGTACATCGCCGGGGGGGTGGTATCGCAGCCGCTGAACCACAACAGAACAACTCCCAATAGAGCCGCAAGATTCATCCGAAATCGTTTCATATCACCTACCGTGTTAGTGTTAACCGTTCGTAATGCGTACGGCGCAGAGGGCATAGCGCAGAGAGCATAGCGCATGGCGTGTGGAGCAAGGGGTAACATATTTTATATTGCGTGGCGCTTTGCCCTATGCTCTCTGCGCTATGCTCCTCTACAGCCCTGAAATTTAACCATTCCGGCTGCGGATGAAACGAGATTTTAAAATTTTGCCGCCTGAAGGATTTTTCGCACCGGCTCGTTATCAGCATAAACTTGCCATTCCGCCACCCGGTTATGACGGATAACCGCCTTCCAGGCCGCGGGGATGTCCCAGTGGTTGGCCGGGGAAAGCCGCCCCTCAAACGCGCAGGTTCCCCTGGCTCTCCCTAAGATCACCACGGTGTTGCCGGAACTAAGAATTTTTTCGCAAACGATTTCATAATCCGGCATCATCCGGAAATAGGCTTTCCAGGCTTCATACATCGCTTCTCTGCCTTCTATCGTTTGGCCAAGACTGTCCGTAAAAAGGTGGTTCTCGGCCATCAAATCGCGCAGACCTTCGGGGTTGCGGGCATTGATCTTTGCCATAAAGGAGTTGGTTATTGTGAGGGGATCGGAGGACATGATTGTGTTGGGAGTTTAAGGGTGGAAAAGTATGAAATGACAAACCTCCCGGCGGTTTCGCGCCCCCGGGAGGTTTTTTTAAAATCGCTCATACGGAGTACTGTGTAATGAGACTCCTGCAAGCGACAGTATTTGCTACCGCACCAGGTGCAGCTTTCCGCTTTGCAAATTTACCCGGTTGTGCTGGTCGCGATAGGCAAAGCGGTAGAAATAGACGCCGCTGGCGACTCCAGCGCCGCGCTCGGCCTGCCCGTTCCAGCGGAAAACGTGCCAGCCGGCTTCCCGCTCGCCTAAGTTTTCCTGAAATACTTTCCGCCCGGCAAGGTCATAAATGGTGAACTCCACCTCGCCCCTGCCCGGCAGCCCGAACGTGAACGTAGTGCTGCTGTTGAAGGGATTGGGGAAGTTGGGTCTCAACCGGAACTCCGCAGGAACGTTTCCCGCAACCGGCGGCGTGATAGCAGTAATTTGGATGCCAAAAAATTCCAGCATGGCCAGCAGCAGGTCTTTTTTGGTGGAAGGGGAGGCCCCGTCCACCAGCCCGCCAAACTCGAACGCGGTTCCGATGGTTTTATACTCGTTGCCGACGCAGGCGACCCCGACGCCCGTTCCCAGGGTGTGATTCTTAAGAATGCGCTGGCTTTGCGGGGTGGCTTCGATGTGGTCCATCCAGGAATTTTCCCCGGTATAGCTGAAACTCATCTCCTGGTAGGGAGTGCCCGGCTGCCCGTCCACCATGGAAAGATCGCTTGATCCGTCCGCAGTAGCGTTGATTTTGAAGTAGGGATGCACCACGGTTTGGGTGTCGAAATACCAGGTATCGCCGCCTTCCATATAGACATTGCCCCCGGCGTCTAAGTAATTTTTCAGAAGCTGGGCTTCCTCGTCTGCTAACACGTGGTTGTTGGGGAAAATGCCCAAGCAAACGATCACCAGGTCAAGGGTGGATTCTAAGGGGTAGCGTACCGCGCTGCGGCTGACGTAAATGGGAGCGGAATATTCCGCCGAGCGCAGCAGGGAGTAAAAAGCGTTGCCGGTAATGGGGGTTTTATCCAGTTCCCAGATGACGATGCCGTTGATCGGCCCGCCCTGCCAGGATTCGATGCCGTAGAGGCGGCATCCTTTCAAACCCGCGCTATCCACGGCGCGGATGGTGTAGCGGTAATAATCCGGCTGCGGCAGTTGATCGGTGAATTCCAGGGTGTCCGCGCCGGTAAAATCGGTTATTTCGGCGATCAAGGTATCGTTGCGCCAGATGTGCACCGCGCTCAAGGAGTCCAGGGGATTTCCCTGGAAGGTTTTGGCGGGATTGATCCAGCGCAGCAGTACCTCGCCGGAGGCGCTGCCGGCATCGATGGAAAAATAGGGCGGCGCGGCGGGAATGTCTTCGCAGGGAATGGCGCCCATGTGGTAGCCCTCGCAGCCGGAATGCCCGCAGGGAGAAGCGGTTTGGAGCGAAAAATTCTTTTGCGCCGGATTCACGAACTGGGGATTTTGGGTCAGACAGCCTGTACCAGGCTGCGGCGTAAACGCCTGAAATGATCCGCCCCCTCAGCTTTCGCACCAGGCCATGTAATTGCCCCCGGGGTTCTGGTAAGCATCGAGATAATGCAGGATGCAGGTGGTATTTTCGTCGCAGGCAAAACCGTAGGTGGTGTTGTTCGCCAGGATGGTATTCATCACCTCCACAATGCCGATGGTGAAGGCGTAAATGCCGTACTGGTTTCCATAAAAGGTGCAGTGGGTGACCAGGCTGTGAGCCTTTCCTTCCAGGTTCAGCCCCCTGGAACCGTTGATGACCACGCAGCCGTCGAGGTCGATCACCGCGCTGCCGGTTGCAGAGATCATTCCCCCTTGCAGATCGAGGATCGCTCCCTGGCCTTTAATGCCGATTTTCTCATTGGCAATGGCCAGCCCGCCGGTGTAAATCTCCCCGGGGGTGAGGCAGATCAGGCGGTCATATCCCAATCCGGGCAGGGCCTCCTGGTAGGCTTGTTGAAGCGTTTCGGCGGAAAGAAGTCCGGTAAAAAAACAAATTCCCGCAATCAAGGCGTAGAACTGCTTTTTCATGCGGTTTCTCCTCTTGGTTATGGTGTCGAACCGATCTATGATAAAGGAAATACCGAAATCTACGCCGAAAATTCCCTCCCGAATGGCAAACTAAAAGCGTAAAACATGAATCGCCTGCCAGCCTCTCCAATATACCTCCCCGCGGGTTAAAAAACCATGATCATGGTCAGCTTTAAAGATGATTTACATCAAGTTTTCCGCTATTCCCAAACCGGTTCAATGATTTTGCCCATGAAAAGCAGGGTTCCGGAATGTTTTTCCCGGATAACAAAGACGAACGGGCGGTCCACCCGGAAAAGCGGGGGAAGGCTGGTCACGGTTATGGTTACCGAAGTGGCTGCCGCTGCTTCGGTGCCCTCTTCATTAACCTCTACGAAGGATTTATGGAGCACTTCGCTGATATATAAATTCTCTGGTCTCACGTTCGCAATTTCACTGAAATTTGCCTGCATGGGATCGAAGGCGATCCCCATCCCCAGCGCTTCGAGGGCGGCGTTGAGGGTGATTTTATAACCGAGCGAGAAGCGGGGCATCTGCAATCGGATTTTGCGTTTGGCAAGGCCGCTCATCCATTCATCCCAATCTGCCTGGCTGAATGCGGCGATCAGGCTATCCACGCTTTGGCCGGGGTTGGGAAGCAGGATCACCATGCTGAAATACCCGTTCGCGTAAGGTAGTTCCACCGCCTGGAAGTCCGCGGCGCTAAAATGGCCGAATTCGCCTTCCTGCGCCATCATTTTGCAGGATACCTGTGACCCGTTGGGAAGGGTGAACAAATCATCTTTGGTGTTTGCGGGATCGAATTTATAAGTCCACGCGCCCTTGAAATAGATCGCATTGATCAGGAACATCACGTCCAGGGGATCGATGCCGGCAACGATCTGCGGGATTCTGCCGTTGGTGCTGCGCTTTACCCAGTCGTTGATCACCCCGGGAGCGCCGGGAGCGCCAAAATCAAGCCCGTTCACCTCCGCGTTGAAATAGGTCCGGTTCAGGCTGATAAATTCCGGCTTCACCGCCAGCTCCCGGCGATACCAGATGGAGTTGGCAATCTGCATCGCTACCCTGGGATCCAGGCGGGTGAGCAGCTCGATCAGGCTTTTGTAGGATTCATTGATCTCCTGCACGGTCAGGCCGGCAAGCTCCAGGGTGATTTCCATGGCTTCCCGGGTGGCTCCCGCGGAGCCGTTGTAGGTCATCCCCAGGGCCATGGACACGCTGAGCGGAGAGATAAAAATGTTCTGATTGCCGACCTCCTGCTCCACCACTTTTTTGAACAGCTTCAATCCGAAGCGGTTGTCCGATTGCACCAGCTGTTGCTCGCTTTTGGTTAACTCCCGGGGCGGGGGAGCGCCGGGAGTGGCGCTGATTGACTGGGGATCTTTAATGCAGGACAAAAGCGTAAAGCAGGCCAGTAAAAGATTCAGGATTTTAACCATTTTTAGCTCCTCCATGTAAATGAGTCCCCGACGATTTAACTCCCATCCCCCTCGTTGTTACTCACTTATACAATCGCAATGCCAGGAAGATCGCCGGGGGAATTTTTTTTTGAATGTATTGGTAACGGCTTGTTTTTCCGGGAGTTGGTAATGCGATAGCACAGGCCGGTTCAGCCCGTTTTGCAGAGAATGGCAATCGAAAATCCGATACAGCGTCGAATTTTCGAATCGAAGCAGGGAAGCCAATTAAAACATTATTCTGCCAATCCATCATTCTGCCATAAAAAACCTGGAAAAGTTGTTTATCTGCCCCGCTTTGGCGAAATTAACCGCATCGAAAAAACGGGAGCTTAAAATTATGAACCTTTTAGCAGCAGTATTATCCCAACGCGCCCTGGCGACCCTTTTTCTGCGTTACTTCGGGGCCGCCAAAATTCCCCTGCTTTTTTATGTGCGCCCCGCGGTGGTGGAATTGAGCGCCGAGGCCGTCACGGTCAAAATTCCCCTGCGCCGGCGCACTAAAAATCACCTGAAATCCATGTATTTCGGGGCGCTGGCCATCGGGGCGGACCTGGCCGGGGGATTTTTAGCCATGCAGCGCATCCGCGAGAGCGGGGAGCCGGTTTCCCTGATCTTCAAGAGCCTGCACGCAGATTTTTTGAAGCGCGCCGAAGGGGACGTGCATTTCACCTGCGTGCAGGGGCGGGAAATCGCCGGGCTGGTAAAGGCGGCCGTCGCCTCCGGCGAGCGGGTGGAAATGCCGGTGGAGATCACCGCGACCGTACCGGCGCTGTTGGGAGAGGAGCCGGTCGCCAAATTCACCTTAGTTCTGTCCCTGAAGAAGAAAAGCGAGGAGGAAACCAGTTCATGAGCGCCAAAACCGACACGATTGCCATTCGCACCGCATTTAGCGAGCAATTCAACCTGAAGTACCCCATCATTTGCGCCCCCATGTTTCTGGTCAGCAGCGTGAAAATGGTGGTCAGCGTCTGCGAGGCCGGCGCAATGGGTACTTTCCCGGCTCTGAACTACCGCCCGGTAGAGCGCTATCACGAGGCGATCAAGGAAATCAAATCCCTTACCGGCAAGCCCTTCGGGATCAACATCATCGTGCAGAAATCCAATAAGTACCAGCAGCGCCACCTGGAGATCGCCCTGGAGGAGCGGGTTCCCCTGATCATCACCTCCCTGGGCAACCCGAAGGAAGTGATCCGCCTGGCCCACCAGGTGGGAACCAGGGTTTATTGCGACGTTATCGGGCTGGAACACGCCAAAAAAGCGGCGGATTTAGGGGCGGACGGGCTGATTGCGGTGGGCTGCGGGGCCGGGGGGCACGCCGGGGAGATTTCCCCCTTTGCCCTGATTCCCTACTTAGTGCGGCAGGTGAAACTCCCTGTGGCCGCCTCGGGCAGCATAGTCGATGGAGCGGGAATGGCCGCGGCCTTCAGCTTGGGCGCGGCGGCGGCGTACGTTGGGACCCGCTTCATCGCCTCCGCGGAGGCGGAGGTGAGCGAGGAATACAAACGCGCCATTCTCAGTTCCCGCCCGGAAGATATTGTCAACACCGCTAAAGTGGACGGTTTTCCGGGAAATTTCATTCGCACCAAAGAATTGGAAGCGGTGGGTCTGGAGACCAGCTTGGGAGAAGAGATTCTCTCCCGCAGCAAGCGCATCCGGCGCTGGATCGCCCTCTCCCGCGCCGCCCGCAGTCTGTTAGCGGATGACAAATCCAAAGTTTCCTACAAAACCGTGTTCTCCGCGGGGCAGGGCGTGGGGTTGATCGAGGGGATTCTGCCAGTGGCGGAAATCATCCAGAACATGGTGGAGGAGTACCGGAGCGTGAAGGCGCAGCTGCCGTGAGGGAGAGCGTCATCGTCCCCGTTCCAACATGCCGCCCTCCCGCGCGTCGGAGCGTTTCAGCAACAGGGCAAAAACCAGCGCGAACACTCCCAGGCTGGAGAACATGATCATGCTGGCGGTGTAGCTGTGGGTGGTATCGCGCAGCCAGCCGTTCAGGGCCGGAAAGAGGGCCAGTCCGATGTTCTGGATAAAGGTGATAATCCCAAACGCGGTTCCTACCGCCTCTTTGCGCACGATCAGGGGCACGGAGGGCCACATCGCCGCAGGAACCAGCACAAAGGCCGCGCCTAAAGCCATCATGGGATAAGCGGGGTAAACCTCGGTCAATCCCATCATCAAGTAGCAGGGAATCATAAGAATGGAGCCGATGATCATCAGGCTGGCGCGCTTGCCGATTCTATCCACGAAATGCCCGGCAAAGGGAGCGCAGACCATGGAGGCGAAAATAATGATCGAGGAGATGCCTCCCGCGGTGCTGAACATGTGCAGAAAGCTGCCGAATACCTGGGCGAAAAATCCCCCGCCGATATCCGCGGTGCGGGCGATGTTCCACTTGTCCACGAAGAAATCCGTGGAGAGGGCGGTAAAGGGGAATATCGCGGAGTAGAACAGCAGACAGAGCATGGCAATGTGCCAGAAACTGGGCCGGAATTCCTTGACGTCCTTGAACACGATCTTGCCTTCCCCTTCTTCATCCTTCAGCCGCAGCATCCGCTCGCCGCGGCGGTCCAGCAGCACGTACACCACGTTTGCAGCCAGGGAGACGGCGCAGAAGATCATCGCCGCGATCAGGGCATAGCGATACCCTCCGAAATGTTTGGCGATCAGCTCCCCGGTATTGAAGCTGAACAAGGTTCCCAGGCGGCTGACCGTAAGCGCGATGCCGAAAGAAAGCGCCAATTCTTTTCCTTTGAACCAGCGCGCCAAAATGGCGCTCTGCGCCACCACCAACGGCTCCGATCCGCCGCCGAAAATGAATCGCCCGGCGAACAGAACCGGCAGGCTGTCGGCAAACGCGACCAGCGCCGCGCCGATAAATACCAGGGTAGAAAAAATCATGCTGGCCATCCGGGTTCCCAGGTAGTCGATCAGCACCCCCCCGATCAGCACAGAGAGAATCGCCGCCACACTGTAAGCGGTATAAATAGTGCCGATGGTGCCCCGGGCGGCGCCCAATTCTTCCACCAGGGTGGGGGCAATCGCTCCGATGATGTCATAAGCAAAGTAACTGCCGAAGGTCAGCAAAGCGACAAAAAAGAGCACCGTAAAGCGGTAGAGCCGGGTGGAGGGATGAAAAGCGCCCTGCGGGGCGGGAGCGGGGGAATTTGCCATGGGAGAACCTTTCCGAATTTTAGTTGATCATCAGCGAGCGCCAATATAGCCCTTGCAACGATTATTTTCAAGCGCCGCATTGTATTTTACTTTGCAAACCGTAAATTAGGCGGGGGGGCCAGTAGGCAGTAGGCAGTTGGCAGTAAGCAAAGGCCAGGGAGCGAATGAGAGGAGCAGGTCATCAGGGCAGTGGGGCAATACATACTGCTTATTGCATACTGCCTACTGCATACTGTTCTCAGCAAGGAGACTACCAACGTGGCAGAAAACAAATACCGCTTTCCCCAGCGTCTCGACGGTTTCATCAAAACCCTGCAAAACCGGGAAACCTGGTCGCCGCAATTGATTCTCTACGGCAGCGGCTGGCTGGTCTCCCTGCTCTTCGTGGCGTTGAGTTTCCGGGGCTTCCTCATCCCTGCGCCGCCGGCAGTGCTGGTCAATCTCTTTTTCCTGCTCAAATTCTTAAGCGAAATCGACCGGCGTATCAATCCCCTCCCGGAAGCCCTGCTGGTCCTGTTTTTTCTGCTCTTTCTCCTGGAAAAAATCCTGTTGAGCGTGGCAATCCCCTCCCGGGATTTCTCCGGGCCGGGTATTTTCGCTCACTTAGTGCAGTTTACGCTTCTGGGAGCGTTGCTGCTTATTTTCAGCGCCCTGCTCTACCAGAACAGCAATTGGAAACAAGCCGTGGTTCTTCTGTTCGCGGTACTGGGGTACGGTTTCTACTTTTACTGGAACGGCAGCGAGGATGTCTGGCTGTGGATTTTCCAAATCCTGCTGCTCTTCCTGCTCCTGCGCCGCACCGCCTGGCTGGAAGAGCTGACCTACGTGGAGTTATGGATTTATCTTGTCGCCGTTTTTCTGCTCCTGGATGTCTCCAGCGGGCTGAATCCCCTGCGGCAGCCGGGCACAACTCCCGGGGAAAGCGCCTGGATGTGGTCTTCCGCCCCGCAGTTTTTATTTCTGCTGTTCAAATGGTACCTCATCGCCCTGTTGATCAAAATTCCGGTGGTGCTGGTGTACAACCATGCCAGCCTGTCGAGAAAGCTGTACATTTCCAGCCTGTTCCAGTCCACTTTTCCCCAGTTGGTGCAATTTTTTGCCCTGGTGCTGATCTTTTACTTCTTCCTCTCCGCCTGGCAGGCGCAGAACCTCTCCAACCTGCTGCTGGAGAAGCTTGAACGGCTTGAAAAGAGTGAAAGTGCGCAAACGCTCAACTATCACCGGTTTTTGGTGATCGGCGAGCCGGTTGCGATTGCGCCCCCGGGATATCAACCGCTGCGAAATTGGAAATCCCTGCCGGCCCGCTGCGCCATCCGGATTTCCCGGGAGGAAAGGGTAGGGGAGAAGGATTCCGCCGGGGCGGATAATTTTCTCTTCTCCCGGCGCGCCTCCGGAGACAGCAGTTATATCCACCTGGTCCCGCTGGACTCGTTGTTTATGGAAGAAATGCTGGCAGACTTGCGGGTTTTGGCCGGCAACGCCCTTTCCGCCCACTCCTTTAAGCCGGAAAGATGGGCCTCCTTTGCCTACCGCCTGAACTTCTGGGAGCAGGACCGCGACGTGCGGATTTTTCCTTTTGCGATCCTGCCCGGGTCTTCTCCGGAAGCCCTGGCGGTAACGATGGAGACATCGGGAGCGCCTTCCGGCGCCGACAGCGACCGGGTGATGATAAAAGTGGGCGCCCGGGAGATCACCGGCTTTATCCTCGGCAGGGTGTTTTTGCCCTTCCGGGGTGTGGGCGCCGGTTCGGACAGCCTTTTTGCATTCGACGTCGTTTTAGACGTAACCTCCTGGAAGCTCTGGTCCGGCCTGGGGCCGATCCTGCTGTTCATGGCCCTGGTGTACCTGCTCTTGAACGGTTTCGTGATCCGGCGGATGGTCAAGTTCGGTTCGCGCATCAACAAGATCATTGTGCAGAAGTTCAAACAATTGAAACAGGGCATCCAGGAAATTTCCGGCGGCAACCTGGATTACCAGATCAAATTCGAGGGGGAGGATGAATTTGTAGAGTTAGCGGAGCATTTCAACGAAATGGGAGTGCGGCTCAAGCAAACCATTGTTGAGGCGCGGGAGAAGGAGCGCTTGCAATTCGAGCTGCAAAACGCCCGCAGCGTGCAGCTTAGCCTGCTGCCGCGCACACTGCCGGACATACCCGGCTACCGCATCGCCGCCTCCCTGCAAACCGCCACAGAGGTGGGGGGCGATTTTTACGACGCTTTTCCCCTCCCGGCGGGCGATTCCGGCACGCCAACGCATTTTTTACTCACCATCGGCGACGTATCCGGCAAAGGCTCCTCCGCGGCGTTTTACATGGCGCAGTGCATGAGCCTGATCCGCTTCTCCCGCCAGTTCACCGCGGATCCCCGGGAGATTTGCATCCGCCTGAACGAATATTTTACCGCCGCGATGGTGCACCGGCAGATTTTCGTCACCGCCATCGTGGGAGTGTTAGATATTGAGAGGCATGAATTTACTTTCGTGCGGGCGGGGCATACCCATCCGCTGTTTATTCCTGAAAATTCAGCGCAACAAATACGTTATTTGGAGACCAAAGGGATCGGGATCGGCCTGACCGCCCGGCAGCAGATTTTCGAACAGAATTTGAAGCCGATGCAGATTCGTCTCGAGCCTGGCGATACCCTGGCGCTCTACACCGACGGCATGGTGGAAGCCAGCCGCCCTCTGGCAACTCTCGCGGAGGGCGTTGCGGAAAACCGGGAATTATATGATGAAACCCGCCTGGAGCAGCAATTGGATCAATTGCGAAACCGCCCGGCGGAGGAGATCAAGACCCTCCTGGAGAAGGATCTGCAATCCTTCTATGCCGGGAATCCCCGGGTGGATGACCATACCGTGATGATCGTGCAGCGGCTTCCTTAGACCTGCCAGGTTTAAGGAAGCCCGGCGCTTCGCAAAAGCGATTTGAGGTTTTCTAACTCTTTCTCGCCCGGGTACTTCAAGGGGGCGCGCGGCTCCCCGCCAAAATAGCCGACCAGGTCCATCGCGGCCTTCAGGCCGGGAACCCCGTATTGGGCGGTTATCGCCTTGTTCACCGGCAGCAGGCGCAGTTGCAACTCCCGCGCCTCCCGGTGGTTGCCCTGCTCGAAAAGCTCCTGAATGCGCACGCACTCCCCGGGAGCGACGTTCGCCAGCGCCAGAATGCCCCCTGCCGCGCCCAAGCACAATCCCGCGTAGAGCACCGAGCCGGTTCCCACAAAGGTCAGGAAATCCGCGGGGGTCTGGCGAATCACCTCGCCTAAGTAGGCCAAGTCTTCCGAACTGCTTTTCAAACCGATGATATTGGGATGCTCCGCTAACATCGCCACGGTTTCCGCTTCGATGCTCACCCCGGTAAACTTGGGAACCTGGTAGATCAGAATGGGGATTCTCACCTGATCCGCTACGGTTTTGAAGTAGGTAAGAAAGGCCTCGTGTTTCATCTGCCCCTTGTAAAAAGAGGGAGTGAGGATCAACGCTGCGTTTGCGCCGAGATCCGCGGCTTCGTTGGTGAGGGAGACGGTTTCCCGGATGGAGTCCGAGCCGCTGCCAACGATGAGGGTTTTATCAGCGGGGATATGCTTCCGGGCGGCTTCGATGAGTTTCAGCTTCTCAGTACGGGTCAAATAGACGCTCTCGCCGTTGGAACCGAGCGCCACGTACCCGCTCAACCCGGTCTGATTCCAACGCGACAGATTTTCTGCTAATTTATCGCCGGCCACTTCGTTATTGACGAACGGGGTGGCGATGGGGGGAAAAATTCCTTTGAACATGGATTTCTCTCTTTGCATAATGAATTGAATCGGAGAAGGGAAGAAGCGGGGAAACGGGGAGGTTGCCAGGGAAAGCCATACCCTTTCATAATGCAACCATCTCCGATTCCCCGGTTCAGCGGCTCATTCACCCGGAAAACATATTTTTCAACACGAACAGCACGTTGGCCGGGCGCTCGGCCAACCGGCGCATGTACCAGGGATACCAGAACTCGCCGTAGCTGATCAGCACCCCCACCCGGTAGCCCGCCCTGGCGAGGCGGCGCTGCTCCGCGGTTTTGATCCCGTAGAGCAGGTGAAATTCCAGGCGCTGGCGGTCGATCCCCTCGCCGGCGGCAAATTTCTCCAACTCGGCAATGATCTTAAGATCATGGGTTCCCAGCACCGTTCTGCCCCGGCCCTCCCGGGAAGCTTTCAATAACTGTCTGGAGAGTTTCAGATAATTTTCGTCCACCTGGCTCTTTTTCTCGAAAGCGACTTCCTTCGGCTCGCGATACGCCCCCTTCACCAGCCGGATGGCCGGGGAGAGGGGGAGAAGACCGGCAATATCCTGTTCGGTGCGATATAAATAGGCCTGCAAGCATAAGCCCACGTTGGAATGTTCTCCCCGCGCCCGGCCATAGAAATCAATGGTTCGCTGGGTGTAGGCGCTCCCCTCCATGTCGATCCAAACCGTATTGCCCATGCTTGCCGCCCGCGCGGCGATGGCGCTGAAATTCCGGTAGGTTTGCTCTTCGGAGAGATCGAAACCGATCTGGGTAAGCTTGAGGGAGATTTCCGTGGGCAGTTTTTCCGCGGCGATCCAATCCAGCACCACCAAGTAATGCTTGGCGGCCTCTCCGGCCTCGGACAGATGCGTAACATTTTCTCCCAAGTGGGTGAAGATGGTGGAAATATCCCTTTCCCGGAAGGATTTGGCCGCTTCGACGGCGTCGGCCACGTCTTCGCCGGGCATGAACCGCTTCAGCGCCTGGCGCACAAAACCCCACCGCGGAACGTTGCGGCGCATCCATGGGTTTTCCGACGCCCAGAGCAATGCCGTTCGCATGATTCCCATGTGCGGTTTCCCTCAAAGATTATTTCACTTCAGCGAGCGCCCCCCCTCAAAAATCTCATTCAATCCCGCGCAAAGTAGATAACAATTTATCCCTGCTGCAAGTTAACCACAAACTTTCGGGCTTTTGCGCTCAGATCAAAATCAGTTCCGTCTGCGGATGCGAGAGATACTCCGCCCCGCTTTTGGTCACCACCACCATCTCTTCGATGGTTACCACCCCCCGGCCGGGCACGGTCAGGCGCGGCTCGATGGTAAAGACCATCCCTTCTTCGATTTTTTCGAAGGGCTTGTTGGCGTATTTCTCCCACCGGGGGCCTAACAGGGCGGTTCCGTCGTGCGCGAAGCGGCCTACCTGGTGGCCTAAGCCGTGGGGAAATTCTTCATAACCGGCGTTGACGATGATGTTCCGCGCCACCGCATCAACCTCATGGCCTTGAACTCCCGGTTTTAAGGCTTTGCGGGCGGATTCGATGGAATTCAAGATAGTCTCGAACCCCTTTTTCACTTCCGGCGGGGCTTCCGTTTCCCCATCCTGCAGGATATAAAAGGTGCGCTGCATGTCTGAGCAGTAATCCTGGTATTTCACCCCGAAATCCATGTTCAGCACGTGCCCCATTTCCACCTTGCGATCCGTGGGGCCGTAGTGCGCCCCGGCGGTATCCGGGCCGGTAAACACGGCCGGGCACATATTCACGTCCCAGGCGGAGACCAGCCCCGCCTGCTTCATCAGGTTGATCATAAACGCGGCGATCTCCTTCTCGCTTCTTCCCGGTTTGATGAACCCGGCGACCTCGTCAAAAACCTTTTCGGTGAACCGGATCGCCCCCTTCATGCGCTCCAGCTCCGCGGCGGTTTTGCGCTGGCGCAGGGCGGAGACGATCTTCTCCGAGGAGATCAGCTGGTCTTGCATTCCGATCTCGGCGAGCAAATCCCGCAGAATAAGGTACATTCCATGCGTCAACCCGTCGGCGATCTCGCTGCCTTTGGAGAAATTGACCGCAATTTTACCGGGGTTGAGTTGTTTCAGGTAACTCAAAAAAGGCTCCTTGATGCTTTGCACGTAGGCCACCACCTCGTCGTACGCGCCCAAATCCGCAATGGTTTGTTTGTCGTACTGCCCGACGATGGCGCGGGTCTCCCCGGAAGCCGTGATGATAAACGCGGAGTGCCAGGTGACGTCCGAGGCGGCCAGGAAGGCGAGGGAAGGGTCGGGGGTGATGCCGCTCTCGCGCACGAAGGTAAGCCAGCAATCCACCCCGAATTCTTTCAGGATACCTTTAGCCTGGTTGACTTTTTCTTTGACTAACATGAAGAATCTCCTTTATTGGTTCGCAGGGTGGAATGTAAAGAATCCGGCGATAATCTGCAAGACGGGAGAGAAAGGAGCGTAGAGGGTAACTTTTTATTTTGAGAATTTCGGGTATTTCACTCCGAAAAAGCCCCTTACCGGATGGGCTCATTTATTCTTGACATATAACATTGTCAAGGTAGTTACACTTAACTGAGGTTACGCAGCCCCCAAAAATTAGCCACAGAGTCACAGAAAGCACTGAGAAGCAAGAACACTTAGAGGGTGATTTAAACTCTTTTCGAAGGAACCCCTTCGGGGGTGTTCTCTGTGTCTCTTGCCGAAGGCATCACTTCGTGGGTGGCAAAATGCGTAACATTAGGTACGATTAGGTTTTCAACCCATGGGTGCGCATTTTTTTAAACAGGTTAGAGCGGTCTATCCCCAGCGACCGGGCGGTGTCAGTTAATTTCCCTTGATGCTTTTGCAACACCGTTAGGATATAGTTCCTTTCAAAATGCTGAAGAGCATCCTTCAGCGTTTGCGGGCAGGAATCTTTTTCTCCGTTGCCTGCGCGGTCCCAAGATTGGCCCACTTCCAGAGCGTCTAATGCCGCCTTATAACTGATCTCTTTGTCATGGCTGAATATCACCATTTTCTCGATAACGTTTCGCAGTTGCCGGACATTTCCCGGCCAATCAAAATTCACCAGTAAAGACTCTGCCGCGCTTTTAAGGCAAAGGGTTTTTTTATTATAACTGTTGCGGAATTCTCTCAGAAAATGGTAGGTCAGGGGAAGAATGTCTTCCCGTCTTTCCCGCAGCGGGGGAATAATAATTTTGATCACGTTCAGCCGGTAATATAAATCCTCCCGGAACTTTCCTTCCGCGATCAATTGCTGCAAATTCTGATTGGTAGCCGCAACAATCCGCACATCCACTTTCCGGGGTATGTTTTCCCCGATGACCTCCACCTCATCCTCTTCAAATGCCCGCAGTACTTTGGCTTGCAGCGGAATGCTCATATCTCCTATTTCATCTAAGAACAGCGTGCCCCCGTCCGCCTCAAGAAATTTCCCTTTTCGGTCCGAAATCGCGCCGGTAAAAGACCCTTTGCGATGACCGAATAATTCGCTTTCCAACAATTCTGCGGGGATGGCGGCGCAGTTTACTTTGATATAAGGTTTGCCTTTGCGAAGGCTGTTATAATGAATCGCCCACGCTGCCAATTCCTTACCGGTACCGCTTTCCCCCAATATCAGCACTTTTGCCGGGGTGCCGGCAACCTCCGCTATTTGCTGGCAGACCTTCTTCATCGCGGGGCTTTGGGATATCATCCGGAATTGGTCCTGCAGTTCATTAAAAATGGAATCGCTCATCTCCTGGAGGTTGAACTTCTGGATGGCATTTTTTACGGTGATAAAAAGCCGTTCCGGATTGATGGGTTTCTCGATAAAATCATAAGCGCCGTCTTTGATAGCCTGCACCGCGGTTTCAATATCGCTTTGCCCGGAAATCATGATCACCGGCAGGTGTGGATATTTTTGCAGAACCTTTTTAAGCACTTCCATCCCGTTGATCGCCGGCATTTTTACATCCAGAATCAGGCAGTGATACTCTTGGATTTCCAGTTGTTGATCTGCCTGCAGGGCATTTACCAGCGTATCCACTGCGTAGTTTTCTAACTTCAGTATCTTTTTGATAGACTTCAGAAGGTTTTCGTCATCATCGATGACCAATATTCTCTCAGCCATTTTCCTCTTCCTTGTTTATGACCGGTAAGGCAAAACGGAATACCGCCCCGAAGTGTGCTTTGCTGTGCACTTCAATAAAACCGCCATGATCTTCAATAATCTTGTGTGCAATTGCCAGACCCATACCGCTTCCTTTCGGTTTGGTGGTAAAATAAGGTTCAAAAATCTTCCCTTTATCCTCTTCGCTGATCCCCGGGCCGGTATCTGCCACCTCAATTTCCAGGTACTCCGAAAAAGATTTATCCAAATACCGTGCCAGGGAAACATTAATACTCATCAATCCTTTTCCTTGCAGAGCGGACAGGGAATTTTCCAGTAGAATATGAAAAACCATTTCGATTTGCCGGGGATCCGCCCAGACTGGCTTGACATCCTCCTCGATCAGTATTTGAATATCCTGTTCATCGGATAAATAAGGCCGGTATTTACCGGCTGCCTCTTCGATAATATTTTTAATATCAAAAGCCTGGAAATGGGGTTTTTCAAGATTGGAAAATTTAAGGAAGTTCCGGGTCATTGCCTGAATGTTATCCAGTTCGGTGCGCATCATCTGAATATCATCAGACACTTCTCGGCGCTCGCTCTCCGCAAGCGCAATTTTCTCTAAGCGCATCTGCAGGGTTTTAAGGTTCAGGCTGACCGTAGAAAGAGGCGTTTTAATGTCATGGGCCATTTTCTGAACCGCCCTGCTCCAGCTTTGAATTTTATCCGAAGTAGAGGAGGATACCGCGGTCTTTAATTGTATCAGGTAGCTGAATCCGCTTTTGGTTGGAAAGCGAAAGGGCTCAATGTCGATTTCCACCTCGCGGGGAGGATACTTTTCTCTCAAGTCGAATTTTTGGCTGATGGGTAGGCCGTTTTGCAAACTGACCTGGATAACATCCGCCATTTCTGGATAGCCGCTTAAATACGCAAAAAGGAGGTCATCTTTTGTGGGAGCATGAGGCATATCCAGAATATGATGAACCTGGCCATTGGTATGAAGTATTTTCCCCTGGCTATTGACAATCAGAATTCCCGCGGATGAATCATACAGCGTATGCTTGAAAAACTGAAAATAGATATTCCCGGTCATTAAAATCTTGTGCGCGCCGCTTAACAGAAAAAAAACCATGGCAACGAACGCCGCGAAAATCAACGGGAACAAAGAATACAGTGGATTTTTTGAAAGGCCCAGACGATAAAAATCTCTACCCGCCTGCAAGGCAATTTCTAATGGCTTGTGGGGACCGCATTCCCTGAAACTGACCCGCGGCCATCGGTCGGTAATTGCAAACCTGGTCAGCAGGTCTAACTCCGAATCAAAAACCGAAAAATACCTTTCCGAAACACAGAATAATTCTTCTTTGCCGTCCGCGTTCAGATCTCTCAAATACAGGGGTCGAATGAATTCAAATGGGGTAGATACCCTTTCAACCGCTTCAAAGCGGTGGTTTAATTTCACTAAACCATTCTTTCCCTGCCAGCCAAACAACTCAAAAGGATTCTTGTGATGGCTCACCAGCAGTTTATATTCCAGAGATTCGTGAAAAGGATTGGGTGTTCGGGAATGAATTTTACCCTGTGGATTAATCAGGTACATCGTCCTGCTTAGATTTTTCTCGCCTAAGTAATCCGGGACAGCTAACAGGTAGCGCTCGGTATAAATTTCTACCGGCAGGCAGGTAAATTCAGAGGGGTATTCGGAAAAGCTCAGGGGCGGAAAGATAGGCTCTAATTTTTGATCCAGGACAAACAGCCAGCATTTGTCATCCCGGTATGTGCCAGAGGATGGCGCGTTGCCGTACGCCACCCCGGTTGCGATGATTTCATCTACCCCGTCGCCGGTAAGATCATACCAAAAAAGATCGGTAAGCGCCGCATCGGTTTCAAATTTCCGGATAATCCGGCAATTTCCCAGGTCGAGGGCATAAACCGTGCGGGGGCGCTTAAACGAACGGATGGCGAAAATAACCACCCTGCCCTCATAGACCCTCCGGTCCGCAATCCCTCCCCGAAGAATACAAACGCCCGGCTCGTTGGGGGAGGGGGGCTCTTCGAGACAGGCTAAAAACAAACGGTTGATAATCGTTCTCTTGGCAAGTATATCGTGTATGTAAAAATAGAGGGAATCTTTAGCCTGGCTATATGTAATGATCTCATCATAGCCGTCCCCGGTGATGTCGGCAAACAACATCCAATCCGGATGATAAAGTTCCCAATAATTGACCTGGTCGATAACGCCGCCCCCCCAGTTTTTAATCTGGGTATAATATTTCCCCGGAATTACCGCGCTTTCCAGAGATTCGCTGAAACCGTCGTGATTAAAATCATGGTAGGTTCTGATAGTACCCAGGTTGGAAATACGTTCCAACTCCCTGAATTCATAAGGATAAAATTTACCCCTCAGCAGGTAGGCGATTCCCGCCGCAATAACCAGTGACAGAATGAGCAGCTTCCAGGCAAGATGATGCAAAAAATCGAATCTTGATTTCAGCATCGTAGCGCATGCCGGCTTTATCTATAGTAAATCTGCTGATATTAGTCAAAGCATTATTGCTGTCAAAATTATCAAATTGGCGCTGGGAAATCAATCTTTATAAATAAAATGTTTCCGGATGGAATCATTTTACACCCGCCGGTGGTGCAAAAAATACCACAAATCTGCGGGATCTGCTGGCTGCTGCCCCGGATTCACCGTCCTTTCTTTCCTGGCATGAAATCTGAAATACAGAGCTAACAGTAAGGCGGGGATGATGTAAACTGTGAAAAACCGTATATAGTAGTAAACTCGTCTTGATGGTCAAAAATAGTAACAAGTTAACCTAATCAACATCATCGGAGGTGTATCATGAGTAAGAAGCTCTGGGTTTTAACCTTAACTATTTTGTTTACCCTTGCCGGCAGTTTTGCTTATTCACAAGAAAAGCCCTTGAAATTCGGAATCCTGGGAGGCCTGAATATGACTACCACCAATATTGAAATCCCCTTCATGGATAGCAAGATTAGACCGGGCTTGGGCATTGGAGGAATTCTGGAATACTGGATCAGCCAGAAGTTCGGGATTCATGCCGACGCGATGTATAATATGAAAGGAGCCAAATATGATTTTAATCTTTCCTTCATGGGGGCCAGTGCTTCAGCGGAACTGAATTGGAAATTTGCTTATTTGAGTTTTCCTATCCTGGGTAAATTAGCTTTTGGTGATAGGACCAGGTTTATCCTGGATTTCGGTCCCGAATTTTCTTTTCTGCTTTCCGCAAAACAACAGGCAAAAGTAGACGCAATGGGGCAAAAGGAAGAAGAGGAAATCGATATCAAAGAACACATGAATTCCTTTGAATTTGCTTTCGATTTAGGTCTGGGTGTTGAGTTTCTCCTGGGAAATACAACACTATTCATTGAGAGTCGGGGATCTGTCAGCCTTAACGATATTTTTAAAGACAAAGAATTCGGCGAAGGAATCAACGAGGTTGAAATGGAAGATAAGGCAGCTGCCAATATTGCGGGATCCCTGAGGTTAGGAGTTTTATTCTAAGGATAGCGATTGAACATTCGACCGGAATGATTTCTGATAAAGCAAATGTCAGACAAAAAATTTCTCATTCAACCAGGATAAAAGCGCAGGTTTTGAAATTAAGGAGCGGGATCTCTTCACGGTTACAAATGTCCCACTCCAATCATCCTTATATGGTGGGTGGGATTTTCTTGAGAGTATCAAACCATAACCCGGAAGAAAAAAATTAAGGAGATGATGATGAATAAAAATAAAGATATTTTTAAGGTTTCCGTTTTTTTAGGAATTCTGCTCCTGTTGAATATTGTCAAAGTTTCCCTGAGCGATGAAAAATCAAGATTGACAATTCTGAATAAAACCGATTCCTATCTCCACATCGCAATTGAGGGGAATCTCTACCCTTATACTCCCTCAGGACAGGATGTTACCCATGAAACAGAGCCCAAATCTGAATTGTATGTTCAAGTTTTTTACTCGCCCGGACAGGGCAAAACAAACACCGTCATTGACTCAACGTTTGAGATTTCTTATACCCCCGGATCAACCCAAACCTATGGAGACTATTGCAGTTGTGAGGACCCCAACTCTTCTTCTGCATGTTCGGAAGCCGGAGAAGTAACTGTTCCGCCTCAGGGAGGAAGCGCACGATGGGAAGTAACCGATGAAGATTTCAACAATAACTAAGGAGGTTTGAATATGATACGGCAATTGGTATTTGCAATCATGCTGTTGTCTCTGCTATTCAATAATGGTATGAGTCAAACCAAATTCAACCTGAGCGGAACGATAGGGTATTTTGCTCCCTTAGGAGATTGGCAAAAACATATGTATGCCGAAGGGGTAAACCAGTTCCAGGGGGGATACTCAATGTTTCCGGAAGCAGAGCTTAAATTTAAAGACGTTGCCCTCAGCGTGATTTTCAATTATTCGAAAATGAGCGCGACAGACTGGGAAGAATTCGTCAGCGAAGAAGGCGCTGATATTATTGTTTCGGCATCTCAGAGTCAAATCGGAGGTGTTGTGAAATATTATTTCGTCAATTCACAACCCCATTTGTTTGACTTTGAAGCGGGTGCCGTGTATTTATTCTTAAAAGGCACTGAACAGTTCCATAGTTATTCATACGAATATGATTTTTTGAATTCTGGCTTTGCTATTCTATCTGGTTTGGGATACCAGTTCTCGCTGAATGACCGGTTATCCATTATTCTTCCGATTCGGGTTCTATGGAGGCCGGAGGGAATACAATTTTCCGATGGCAGATCCCTCGATATATTTGGCCTGTATATTACTCCCGGATTAAAGTTTATCTTTTGAAATTGTATGTACGGTTTAGCCCGTTTCTTTTGACCTTGAAGAGGTAAGTTATTCCCAGGCAGGCCCCTGAGATGATGAATATAATGATAATTTGAGAATGGGTTAAATGAAGATCGGTATATCTTGGCACATCACCGCGAAAAAATTCATTAAAGAAACGGAGCACTCCATAAATCAGCCAGTAAAAGAGAAATGTCAGCCCGGGGAATTTCGAGTATTTTTTCCAAAAATAACTGGTAATGAAGAAAATGATGATTGCGAGAATAGAACCGTAAATTTGAACCGGATGAACACTCAAAGACAATGTGTCTGCGCTGTTGATGAGCCCTTCCCTTAAATGTGCATTATAAGCAAAACTATTTTGGGGGAATTGAATTCCCCAGGGAAGGTTTGTTGGAGTTCCATAACAACATCCGTTTAAGAAGCATGCCCATCGACCGATGAAAGGCCCTATACCAAAAACAGAACCCAGAACATCTAAATAATTTAGTCGATGAGTTTTTGCTTTTCTCAAATAAAGCAAGAAGGCTGTGACACCACCAAGGTAGGCTCCCCAGGAGGCGGTTCCCCCGCTGAACCGGAGAATCAATTCGGGATGCTGTAATGTATTATCAAAGTGTTGCAACAAATAGAATAGTCTTGCCCCGACAATAGCTGCTAAAATGCCAACTAAAATGGCGCCCCGGGCAACATTCTTTGGTAACCCGCTGCTTTTGCATCTGTGAATAAATAACCATGCAACCGCTGACAATGCCGTAATGTATATGATGCTGGCGGTTGGTACAAAATAATTTACGTAATGAGAATCAAATAAATCTGTTAAAAAATGGATGATTCTGGGTCGCATATTAGTTTTATATTTTAATAAAGAACGTTAAAAGTATCAATACTTATTAAAAGTGTTTCCGTTTGGAATCATTTTATCTACTGATATTTTGAAATAAATCCCAAAAGTCTGTCAGATAGCCTATAATTCAACAAAATTAAGCTCTTTTTCCCTTTTGGCATAAATTCTGTATCATGATGCTTTCAGTTTGTTATTCTTTAACAAGGATAGTGTGTTAAGTAAAAAATGATATAGAAGGATTACGGAACTTCAACAGGATTTCGATTTTACTTATAACACCGGGGAAAACAATGAGAAGATATCTGATATTTCTCATCGCTGTAATTGCTTTTTCCTGCGCATCTACCAAAACAGTCACTAAGGTAGACGATGATATGACTGTTCGGGAATACAAAACTGATGAGTATTTCGGGCCTAAGAAAAAACTGGCCATCACCAAATTTGAGAACGCCACCCGCTTTGGCAAAAGGCGGCTGGGAGATCACATATCGGATGTATTGGCAACCGAACTGGCCAAAACCGGGCGGTTCATCCTGCTCGACCGGGAAAATGTGGATAAAATTCTCGAACAGCTTTCGTTCAGCCAGGCCGGTCTCACCGCAGGAGAGCTACAGCAAATTCAACTCATCGATGCAGACTTCCTGCTGACCGGTACCGTGACCCATTATTCTGTCACTACTTCCGGTTCCAAAAGTATTTTCAAAAAAAGCAAAACCCAGACCGCGGAAGTCGCTGCGGATGTGCGAATGATCAATGTTCGAACCGGGGAAATTATCCTGTCCGAAAGCGGCAGGGGCATCGCGGAACGAAAGTATGAAGAGGTGTTGGGAGTGGGAGAAACCGGGGGATATGACGAATCCCTGGAAATGGACGCCTTTCGGGCGGCAGTGATAAAGTTAACCGAAAATATTATTCCCGCCATTGACGAAATCCCCTGGTCTTGTGATGTGGTTAAAGTTGTAGAGACGAAGGTATACATCGACGCCGGGAAAAAAAGTAATTTGAAGATCGGCGATCTAATGGAAATTTATCATCAGGGAGCGGAAGTTAAAAACCTTGCCGGGCAGATTCTGGGATATGAAGAGATTTTGGTTGGCAGCGGAACCCTGGTGGATTTTATCGGCGAGGATGGGGCAATTTTGCGGGTTGAGTCCGGGGAAGGATTCATTTTGCCCTTGATCTGTAAAATTTCCCCGGGGAATAGTAGACAATCAGGGGGGATCCAATGAAGAAAATGTGTGTACTGTTTTTATTGGCAATGTTCTTCATAACTTGCGGTCCGTCTGCCAAATTCCTTGCCCCGGATTATTCCCGGCCCCGAAAGGTAGCAATTCTGCCCACCGTAAACCATACCAATGATGTTGAATGCGGTATTGTGATGCGCAATCTTTTCTTCGTAAAACTTCACAAAAAGAAATACGCCGAATTGTTGAGCAATACAGTAGTGGATTCTATTCTCAATGAAGAAGGAATTACCGACGGCGGGCAGTTGAACATGATTACCCGGGAAGAATTAGCTGAAATTCTCACCGTGGATGGATTACTTTATATTGATTTATTGAAATGTACCTGCACCCCGTTAGTGCCCGGTGAAGTGGGAACGGTGAAAGCAAATTTTAAATTATACGTTCCTCCCTCAAAACTGATCTGGGAGGATGAACGGGAAGAAGTGCAAGAACTCGATAATTCATCTTCCGGCTCCGGTGGGAATCCCCTGGCAGATCTGGTCGGGTCATTGATCGCTGAAACCGCTGCAAAATTGATGATTCAGGCCGCTTCCGGTTGGTTGTTTGATCATGAATTACATCAGGAAATGGATAAACTGATTAAAAAGTCTCTGAAGACCTTGCCTTGAAAACGGAACAATAAACGTCATCCTTTAACTTAAAAGCCATTAACCACATAACCTGCCGGGTTAACCGTCACAACCCCACCTCAACCCCTAAATTCAACCTTCGCGCCGCTTTCAGCGCTTCTCCGGCGGCCGTCAAATCCTGCACCGCATTGCCAACCGATTTGAAGAGGATGATTTCATCCCCGGATTTCCGCCCCGGTTTCTCCCGGCTCAGGATCTCTCCCAATTCCGCATGAATGTGGTCTTCTCCAATCAATCCTTCCCGCAGTGGTATGATCAAATCCCCCGCTTCCGACCAGCAGGCTTCCCGCTGATCCACCACTACTTTCGCCCGCAGTACCGTCTCACCCGGAATTTCCCGCTTGTGCGGCTTATAGGAACCGATAGCATTGATGTGTACGCCCGGTTTCAGGTCGCGGTCGGCAAATACCGGCTCCCTGGAACCGGTAGCGGTGCAGATGAGGTCCGCTTCCCGCAGCATTTTCGGCGAATTCCTCACCGATACCGGAATAGAAAGGCGCTCGCTCATCTCCTCCGCAAACGTTCTTGCCCAATCGGGATGGGGATCGAAAATGAATGCCTGTTCAATTTTACGCACCGTGCAGACCGCCTCTAACTGGCTGCGCCCCTGCATTCCCGCGCCAAAAATGGCCGCCACTTTGGCATCCTTGCGCGCCAGCAAATCCGTCGCCGCGCCGGAAGCCGCCCCGGTGCGGATGGCGGTCAGGGATGCGCCGTCCATCACCGCCAGGGGAGAGCCGTTCATCCCATCAATCACCATGACCAGGGATTGCAGCAGCGGCAGCCCTTGCGCGGGATTGTTGCCGAACAAGGTGGCCAGTTTCAACCCGATGAGCTTGCTTTGCGGGGAATAGACCGGCATTACCAGCACGTCGCCGCTATGCTCCGGGATTTCCAGGCTGAGGCGCGGCGGCGCGACGGCCTTTCTGCCGGAAATTTGCCGGAAGGCCTCCTGCATCGCCTTCACCGCCGCCGGCATGGGCAGCGCCCGCCGCACCTCTTCGGCGGAAAGAAACAGTATTTTTTGCGCCATAGGGTTTATTATGAAGAGTGATGGAGTAATGGATGAATGGATTGATGGATGAATGGATTAGTGGATTGGTGGAGTAACTGGTTAAATTACGATTCAATAATCCAATAATCCATCAATCCACTCATCCATCCACTGCATGGTTCCATCATTCCGAATAATAGCGGATCACCTTGCCAATCGCCTCTTCGCACACTTTGCAGAAGCTGAGCGGCGATTTGGAGAACATGATGCAGTTCAACATCGGGCGGTACAGGCCGGTGGAGGCGTAGCCCGCGCCTTCGAACGCGCCTACTTTGCCCCAGGATTTGCTTTTCTTCAGGTACTCGTAATTCTTGACGGTTTGATCTAAGTCGCGGGCGTTGTATTCCTCCTGCAATTTGGCGATCTCGGCCGGCGCGCCGCCGCTGCGCTTCAGCTCCGCGATTCTCTCGTTCAATTCCCGGCGTTTTTGCTGCCAGGCCAGGTCGGATGCGTCGTAAGCGGCTTTTTCCCAGGGAGTGGGGAGCTTGATCTTGGGGGAGAGCAGGTGTTTCCACTTCAGGCTGGCGGGGTCGAGCAGGGCGGTGATGTTCGGCTCCAACGGCTCGCTGCCGCGGGGATAAAATTCGTTGTAGGCCACGGAGGAGGTGTAATACTCATCCGCCAGCCCGGCAAAGGAGTGCCCGAATTCATGGATGAACAAATATTCCTGCCAGGTGTTGTCCGCCGTGAAGGTGCAGAACAGGTTGTAAATCCCCCCGCCGCCGTAGCGCTCGTGGTTCACCATGATGTAAAGGGCGTCGTAAGGCGCGTGGGCGGCCAGATCGCGCAGGGCCTTGTTGTCCTCCGTAAGCAGGTAACGTTCCGAGCCCAGGGAGTTGAAAGTGGCGCTCAACACCGTATTTTTGTAGGAAAGATGGCCGGGTTCATCCACCCCGCTCTCTTCCGATGGCTTGAAAACTCCGTACACGTTGAATTTCTCTTTGTGGGAAGCGTACGGTTCCGGCTTGAACAGCACTTCGGTAAAGCGCTTCAAATCCGAGCGGAATTTGCTCTCTTCCGCGGCGGTGTAGCCTTCCCCCAGGATCGCCACGTCAACTTTTACATGGGGAGCGCCGCTCTCCAGGCTCTTGATCACCTTGACGCTGCGATCCTTCACCGCGTCGCGGATGACGCCCAGGTCCTCGGGATCGATCTCAGCGCGAAAAATCTCCTCCAACTGCTGATCCTTTTTGCGGCGCTCCAGGGCAAAAATGATCTTGCTTTTGGGGCAGGGGATCAAGGCCGATTCGTGGTAAGTGCGTTTGACCCCTTCCGCCGCCGGGGAAGTGGTTTTATACTCCCCGAAGTAGCTGTCGAATCCCTTCGAGAAGATCAAATTGCCGGAGGCGGCGTCGTAAATTTTAACGAAGTAGCCTCCCTGGTTGAAAGGATAAACCAGGTTCGTGATGCTCCCCGCCCAGGTTCCGTAGCGATACACCCGGTCGAGGGTAATCAGCTCCGATTGCGCGTCGCCGATATGGTAATAATCGATCCGCAGGGTCTGATCGTGGAAATACGCCTCGAATTGGGGAGCGGGATTTGCCCCGGCAAGCAAGGGCAGGAAGAGAATCAGAAATATGATCAAATTGAGCTTTTTCATGTTTACCTCGCTGATTTTGTAAGTGCGCGTTAATGCACGTTCTTGTCGCGGAATGTCCCCTCGTTCCCAAACTCCGTTTGGGAACGCATCACCGGGAAACTCTGTTTCCGCGTCACTTCAAAAACTATAGTGGAAGTTTGCTAATTTCTATTATCGAATGGTCCTCCAAAGAGTAATTCCTGGCCGAACTTCAAAGAGTCGATAATAACTTGACAATGTCACATTAGGTAGAGTGTGGGAGTTCTTGGGTTTATTCGCCCACGAAAATCACGAAAAAACACGAAATGTACAAAAGTGTTTTTTGCATTTTGAGTATTTCGAGTGTTTCGTGGGCCCAATAATTCTTTAAATGTGACATTGTCAAGATAATCTGAAAGTATTTTTCAGAGGTAAAGACAGGAAGCCATTCTATGATGGTAGAGGTGATGAAGTAAATTCCCTCCTGAATGATTTTGTACCGGCTTCTCATGGTTTTGAAACGGAGTTTCTCGATTTAGTGCGTTCCCAAGCGGAGTTTGGGAACGAGAGGAACGAGTAGAACTGTGCCTGCAAAACTGAAGTTTTGCACTCCGGAAAACCTACCGCAGCACAAACCCCTTCCGTAGCGGGTCGTTCGGGTCGATCAGGAACTCGTGCCGCCCGGTAATGTGCGCGGTTCCTTCTACTTCCGGAATTACCGCCGCGTGGGGGCCGAAGCGGGTCTCCCGCACTACCCGCCCGGTAAAGCGGCTCCCGATGATGCTCTCGATCACCAGCGGCTGGCCGATTTTGACCTCTGCGCGGGCATGATGCAGGGCCATGCGCGCGCTCACCCCGGTGCCGGTGGGGCTGCGATCTACCTCGCCTTCCGCAAAAATGCACACGTTGCGGCTGTGGGCGCCGGGGGAGAGGGGAGGGCCGATAAAGATCGCGCCGTAGAGAAAGCTCAAATCTTCCTCAAAGGGGTGAGAGATCGGTCGGGCGGCCATCACCGCGCGTTTGATCGCCATCCCGCGTTCAATCAGCGCCCGGTAATGCGCCGGGGTGCAGGCCAGGCCGGCGTCTTCCGCCTGCACGAAGGCGTAAAACGCCCCGCCGAAGGCGAGATCATATTTAATCTTCCCCAGGCCGGGCACCTCCACGGTTTCATCCAGCGCCAGCACAAAAGAGGGCACATTGTGGAAGTACACGCTCCTGACGGTTCCGCTCTCGATACGCGCGCGGGCGGTTACCAGCCCCGCGGGCGCGTCGATCTTCACCGTGGTTTCCGGCGCTTTCATGGGCAGCATCCCGGTTTCCAGCGCCGCTTTGGTAACTGCAATGATTCCGTGCCCGCACATGGTGCTGAAACCCTCGTTGTGGGTAAACAGCACCCCGAAATCCGCCCCGGGGGTAACCGGCGCGGTAATGATGCAGCCGTACATATCCGCGTGGCCGCGCGGCTCCCACATCAGCGCGGTGCGGAGATGGTCCCATTTTTCCCTCGCCTCGCGGCGGCGGGCTAAAATGGTATCGCCTTGCAGCGCCGGGAAACCTTCGAGGATCACCCGCAGCGGCTCGCCGCCGGTGTGGGCGTCGATAGCGGTGATTTTGAGCCAGTCTTTGGGCGGATCCCAGTTGCGGTAGCCCTGCATGTTGGCCGGTAGATTTTGTTTCATGGCGCCTGGGTCGTTCTGGGTTTTTGGAGCAGGTAAAAGTAAAAGACCTCAAAGGTTTTGTGGCGAAAGCCCTCCCCACGGGAAAAACCTTTGAGGTCTCTTCAATTCAGATCACTTCAACAAGAGCATTTTGTACGATTGCACGAACTCCCGGTTTTCCCTTAGAGAGCTTGCGGAGATTCGGTAAATATAAATCCCGCTGGAAACCGGCTCCCCGGCCTGGTTCTTACCGTCCCATTGCAGGGCTTTATAACCGGCGGCCTGATGCTCATTGGCGAGGGTGCGCACCTCCTGGCCGAGTATGTTATAAATTTTGAGCGTCACCCGGGAATCCGCCGGCAGGTCGTATTGAATAGTGGTCGCGGGGTTGAAGGGGTTGGGAAAGTTATGGTGCAGCTTGTATTCCTTGGGCAGGGCGGATAACGGATCGATGCCGGTGAGAATCCGGTTTTCCACCATGGCGAATGCGGTATCATTGGAAGTAATCACGTCCCCGCTGAGCGAGACCATCGCCATCACCTGGTATATTTTGGGAATCGAGAGGTTGGCGGTGGCGGTGAAGATATACACACAGGTTTCGCCGGGATTGAGGGTGGTATCCACAACTTCCGTAACGGTGATTCCCCCATCGATGCAGAATCCCACCGGGAAATTGGAGATCGGCTCCCAGCCGAAATTCCGCAGCTTGACGATGACCGGCTCGGCGCTGCTGAGATTGGTTCCGCTCACCGGCGAGATAATCGAAAGCAACGCGGCGTCTTTAGCCGCCAGCGCCATCTGCGGAAATACGATGTTGTCGATCCAGGCGCAATCCTGCCCCCCGACCACGGAATAATCTTTTGCATACACCCACTTGAGAGTATGTGTCCCGGCGCCGATGGGGTAAGTTTCCTGCGACCAGTTCACCGCGCCGGACCATTCTCCTTGCTTGATATTGTCGATATAAAACTCCAGAAAATCGTAATCCGCCTCCGAGGAAACTTTCTTGTAGAAAGAAATCACCCCGGGAGAAAAAACAGTTACCGCGAGGGAGAGCGAAGAGTTTTGTTGGTGATTGATGGCGCCTGATTTGGCGCAATAACTGCCCTGGTACGGAGCGACGCTGCTGATCTGCCAGGGTTGGTTCCCGCCCTGAATCCAGTTGTAGCGGGTAAAGTTGCCGGTCTCGAAATTCTCGTCGATGCTGCCCGCCGTTTCGGTGAAGGTGTGCTGGGTTTGATAGGCCCCGGCGGCGAGACCGGCCAGCAGCTCCACCGGGGTGGCCGGGGGAGTTGCCGGGTCAACACTGAGGGAAAAAACCGCGTTTGACGTATCGCCCTGCGCCAGGCTGCCGAGGTTGAAACTGCTTGCCAGCAAGGAGATATATTCGCTGGCGCAAGAGAGCGTCGCCAGCGCGTCTTCGCAATCGCTGTGCCCGGCGTTGGCGGTTTCGATGATAATATCCACAGTTTCCCCGGGATCTAATTTCCCGTTGCCGTTGCCCCCGGCTCCATCGTCGATGGCCAGGTTGCCGATGGTTAACACCGGGGCGTTGGCGGTAATGGTAAAATAGGAAATCCACTCCGCGCCGAAACTATCGCGAGCCTTCAAGCGGAAAATGGCCGAATGCTGATCGGGAATATTGGCCGCCGCGGTAAAGCGGAAGGCCCCGGCGACGGCGGCGCTGGCGTTCGCGGGAATGTCGCCCCATTCGGCCAGCGAGTCGTTGACGGCAATGAATTCATCCGCGCTGAACAGGCTTGCCGAAACTCCCTCGGCGTTGACGCTGCCCACGTTTTGCAGGGTCATATCCAACAGAATGGTTTCACCGAAATCCACCACGCCGTTATTATTTCCGTTGCTGTCATCGATGCTATGGCTGCTGTAAATCACGTAGGCGGCGTTGTTGGGCACCACGGTGATGGTTTCGATATAGGGCGCGCGGTTCTGGCGGGTGACCACAATATCCGCACTCCCCACGTTGATGATCGGATCAAAGCCCAGGGTTGCCATGCCGGTAGCGTTGACCAACTGCGCGTCTAATAAAACCCCGTTCATGGAGAGGGCGACATAGGCGTGGGGTTCTGTGGTTACGCTCAAAGCGCTGGTTCCCACCGGCATCGCGCTCAAGTGGGTTACCGGCAGCGGATCGGGAACCGAAAAATAGACCGACAGGGAAGGATCGCCCATGAGGTGATAGATCTCCCAGTAATATTGGGCGCTGCCGGGGCTGCCTTCCGTTACCGCCAGGTTGCCGGCGTGGATCATTTGCCCCTGGGTTACGTACCAATCCGCTTCCGGCTCGCCGTGATCGTGGAACATGCGGTCGTAAGAGCCTAAGCCGGTTCCCTGGTAAGTGGGATGGGCGGAAACCGCTCCCACGCCCACTCCCCAGTAAAAATCTTCATCCCAGTAGGTGCTGTTGGAGCCGCCGATGTAGCCCAGCGCTCCTTTATTGACCGCCCGCAGCAGCGCTTCCCCGAAACAGGAATAGACCTGGAATTCGTTGGTGGAGCAGGCGTTTCCGACCATCAGGGGATACTGGTGGGCATTTTGCAGGGAAGGGATGTCGCTGACCTCGAAGCTGGGATCCGACCACCCGGAGGGGCCGCCGTGGGCGGTATAGTTGGCATAACCCACTCCGTCGCTCACGTTTTGAATGATCTGCGACCCGCTGCTGCCGGATTGCGGGTACAGATAAGTATGGGAGAGCAGCCCGTGCGCGGCGTTGAAGTAGTAATCCGTGCCGTAGTTGATCTGCCCGTTGCCATGAAGAGGGCCGAAGGTACCGTCCATTCCGGCGATCATCACCACTTCATTTAGAAACGAGGGATCGGGCATCAGGTACTGCTCATATTCCAGGGTCTTGTCGATCTGCGGGGTAAGCTCGGAAAGCTGGTTGGCGGAAAAGCGCCCGTAGTAGAGTTCCGGGAAGTAATCGCCGCCGCCGTCATATTCGCAATAATATAAATCGGTATGGTGGCCGCTGATGAACGCGGGGATTTGATCCACGTCGCCCACGATCAGCAAATAGGTCGGCGCAGGATCTTGCGGGGTGGCGTTGTCGTAGAGGCTTTTCAGGTACGCCTTCATTTGCTCCCGGGTGTTTCCCACACCGGGATCGCCTTTATACGCTTCCACGACTGTGAAACCCTTGCGGGTTTTCCATTCCACAAAGGGCTGCAGGGCCGCCTGGAACATGGGATCGGCTAAGATGACGTATTTGATGGGATAGCGGGAGAGGGTATCTTCGATGAATGATTGATAATTTAGCAGGCGCTCGAATGCCGCCTCGAACAGCGGCGAATAGTATTTTTGCCTGAGCGACCGGGTTAGATCGAGGTCCGCGTTGGCAAAACGAATTTCAATTTCGATGTAGTTGAGCGCCTTGAGCACATTCTGCGCCGGGTTGTGGCGCAGGGGCGAAATACTCAAACGCGCCAGCCGCCTTCCCCGCATGGTTCCGACGATCTCCAGGGTAGCGATTTCCTGGCCGGAGAATTCATCCGCCCGGTAAACCTCGGCGCGGTACTGAAATTTGACCTTCGCGGGATCTTCGCTTTTGGAAATAGAGGGCTGAGAAGGGAAAATCGGCGTTGCAATGCCCCATTCGGCTAAATCGATGGTTTCCTCCTGGTACGAAACCACCCGCACCTGCGCCTCCGCGCCGTGGGGAATTTCGATCAACCGGCTCAACAGCGGCAGTTCCGGGTAACCGGGACGGTAATTGCTGGCATACCCGCTCATTGTTAAACGGGTAAACACTCCCTCCGGGGTGGCAACTTCATAGGTTTGAATGGATGCCAGCGCGTTTTCCAATCGCAGGGTGACAGTGTTCTGCTCAACCACCCGCAATTCGGTTCGGGGCGCGTTGAGCTTGATCTCGCCTTCAAGCCCGGCGAATAGGACGGTGGTGAAAAAATATGCCATGAGAAAGAACGGGAAAAAAAGGTTAAGCGGTTTCATGATACGTCCTTAATTCTTTAGATGGATTGTTTTGGTATATATGTTGATGAAAAATTGTTAGAAAGCCGCCGGTTTAACCCTTTGCGATGTCGTTTTCGGCTTGTTCAGTGGAACGGCTGCTCATGCAAACATGAAGCAGGCGGCCGTGGAAACGGCGGCTTGCCTCTTCGAGGCTGCGCCATTAATTGTCTCCCGCCGCTGCCTCTTGCCCCGGCAAAACTGAAGTTTTGCACTCCGGCTGCCTATTGCCTACTGATAAGGTTGCCGTTCGATCTTCATATCCAGCCACTGCTCCAGGGTAGAGAGCGCCAGCTCCCGCCCCGGCTCCGGCAGGGTGTTGATGCGGGTTTTATGCGAGCCGCCTTTCTGCACCACTTTCACCGCGTTGGTCTTCCCGCCTGTTTCTACCGCGGAGGCCGACCAGGTGTCCAGCTCGCCGTAGATGAAGAGCATGTTGTTGCCCTCGGTTTGAATCCATTCGTGCACGTCGCGCATCACTTCCGGGCGAAAGGCAAGGGGAACGTTTTGGGGGGCCAGGATGCGGTTGCTGGCGTTGGGGGGAGCGGCTTTCAGCAGATCGGCGAAATCCGCGGTCCGGTAATTATAGTAGCCGATCTCGGTATAAGCCTGGTACTGGAAGGGTTCATAATACTTCACGTCCGCCTCCGAGAAAAGATCGAATCCGGCTACTTTGATGAGATGGTCGAGCAATTGATCCGGCGACGCGCCCTCCCCGGGGATGGAATCGCAAGGGGAAGCGCCCCACTGCCAGAAAGCGAAAGAATATTCCAACACCGCGTATTCAAAGGCCATCTCCAATCCCATCGGGTAACTGTAGCCCTTCCCTTTGGAGTACCACTTCGCCAGGGGAAGCAGTTGATCGCGCTGCTTCAAGACCCGGCGTTGGAATTGTTTGATCTTTTCCCGGCACTCCGCGCCGTCCACGGTTTCTAAAAAACGGTGAATGCGCGGTTCTTCCTGGGCAAAATTCAGGGGAGCGACGTAGCACACCGAGACCTCCACGTCGTCCGGATAGAAGCGGCGGTGGAACATCGCGGTTTGCCCGCCCTTGCTGATGCCGGTATTGATCCACTTGCCCTTATAGATCGGTTTGAACAGCTCCACAATCCGGTGATGGTCCTCCGCGGCCTGCCGGATGTTCAAATATTCCCACTTCAGCGAATCCGGGCGGGATTCCCCGAAATAGCGGTGCTCCACAACGATCTGGTTGGCCTTCAGGATTTTGCTAAGCTCCAGGGAGTAATTTTTTTTCGCCGAGTACCCTTCGGTTACCAGCACCATGGGGCGGGCAAAATCCCGGTGGGAGAGATAGATTCGCTGGGTAAATTTTTCGCCCCCCGGATTTTGATGATCCAAAGGTTGTTCGATCCGGAGTTCGTAGGCCTCGCTAAAGAGGGAATCCGGCGCGATTTTTTTTACGGTGACGCCCGGCAGGGAGAGCAGCCGTTCGTGCAGGCCGGAGTCGGGAACTTCCCCTCCGCGGCCGCGGGAATTATTACAGGCAAAAAGTAGAACCAGGAAGATGACCTGGCTAAGAATGAAGATTCTTCGCATAGCGCACCGTTACTCACTATAGTATTCAATCATCCGATTGACGGCCTGCTCGCACACCTTGCAGAAGCCAGGATCGTCTTTCTCGAATTTCAGCATCAGGCAGTTGAGCATGGGGCGGTAGATGCCCTTGGCGACGTAGCCGCCGCCCTCAAACGCGCCGACTTTGTCTTTCAAGGGATGATTGCGGGCAAAAGCCTTGATTCGCTCGTTGAGCTGCCGGGAGAGGCTGTCGTAGCGCGCCTCCACCTGTTTGACGGTCTCTTCGGGGTAAGCCTGCCGGATCAGCGCGGCCAGGGTATCGGTTTTCTGCTGGCGGATTTTCAGGTCCGCAAGGTAGAGGCTATCGAATTTCGCTTTTCCCCAATCGGTGGGAACCGTGACGCCCGGCGACAGCAGTTCTTTCCACTTGAGGTTGGGCGGGTCGAGCAGGGCGGTGAGGTTTGCTTCCGCAGGCTCCACCCCGGGAGGATAGAACTCATTGTAGGCCACCTCCGCGCCGTAGTACTCGTCAGCCAGGCCGGCAAAGCTGTGCCCGAATTCGTGCTGGAAAACGAATTCGCTCCACTCGTTATCCACCGTGGTGATGCAAAAGAAGTTGTAGATGCCGCCCCCGCCGTAGCGTTTGCTGTTCACCAGGATGAAGATGGCGTCGTAAGGAACCTGGGCGGCGATGTCGCGCAGGGTTTTGTTGTCCTCGGTGAGCAGGTAACGGTCGGAGCCGAGGGAGTTGAAGGAGGAATTCAAAGCAGTGTTCTTAAAAATACCCCGTTCCGGCTCATCTACCCCGCTCTCCCGGGAGGGTCGGAAAATGCCGCTGATGTTGAATTTTTTTCGCTTGCTCTTATATGGCTCCCAAGCGAAAAACACCTTCGCGTAGCGTTCCAAATCGGCTTGGAATTTGGCTTCTTCTTCAGCGCTGTAGCCCTCGGCGACCATCACGATATCCACTTTTTTATGCGCATCCCCGTTTCTGACCACGGGATAGATGTTATCCTGGCGGTCGGGGTTTTCTTTGATCACTTCAATAGCGGCGGGATCGATTTTCCGGGTGAACAGGGGATGGAGCAGGTTATTTTTATCGCGCATTTCGATCACAAAGAATACCGGTTTTGCAGGGCAGGGGAGGAGGGCGGTTTCGTGATAGGTGCGTTTGACGCCGTTTTCCGCCGGTTCGGTGGTCTTGTACTCTCCGAAGTAACTATCGAAGCCCCGGGAGTAAATCAGGGCGTTGGAGGCCACGTCATACAATTTGATGAAATAGCGCCCGGTATTGAAGGGGTCAATTAACTGCTTCGGGTTGCCGGCCCAAACCCCTTGCCGGTAAATCTGATCGATGGTAATGATCTCTTCCGCCGCGTCGCCGACGTGGTAATAGTCGATACGCAGGGTCTGGTCGAGGAAGAACCGTTCGAATTTCAGGGGGGTTTGGGAGAGCAGGAGGGTAGAGAAAAGCAGGACGGCGCTCAGCGCAAGTTTTTTCATGCTTCACCTGTAGATCGTTTACTGACATTCTGAACTTATCAAAATCCGCCCAAAGAAGAAACACAAAAAAGAAGATACACGGAGTGCAAAGCTTCAGCTTTGCACTGAAATGCCCAAGCATTGCCAGATTATGCCCCCAACCCCAGGATAGTTGAACCGCAAAGCTGAAGCTTTGCACTCTGCCACAATTCAACCCCGCGCAGGGCCGGAAATTTCTACTTCAACGCCTAACCGTTGCAAGCCCTGCACAATGGCCGGGGTATCGGAAGCATGGATTCCCTGAATCCCCAGCGTCTCCGCCGCCCGGATATTGTCCGCGGTATCGTCGATGAAAATGCACTCCCGGCCCTTCGTTCCCAGGTTTTTCAACATGCGGGTGAACAGCAGCGAATTCGGTTTGAGGCATTTCAGCTCGTAGGACAGAAAGTAGTGGTGAAATTGGCGCAAAAAGGTTCCGTTCCGGCAAACCAGTTGCCAATGAAGGGGATCGGTATTGGAGCAGACCGACAGGGTAAAGCGGGAAGCGAGCTGCGAGACCACTTCGGCAATCCCGGGCTTGAAATCCCCGATCAGGCTTTCCCAGTGGGCCAGGAAACGCGGGTAAGATATCCGGCAGCCATACTTCGCCATGAACCGCTCGTGAAACTGCTGCGGGGTAAGTTTCCCCTCCATCAAATCATCATGGATCCGCGAGAGGAATAAGGATTGCAGGGCGGAAAACGGTTTCCCGCACTCGCCGGCAAGCGCCGCAATGGTTCGCTCCGGGTGAATTTGCACCAGCACGTTGCCCAAATCGAAAATGATATGCTTGATCATACTATCCACTTTAGCGCACTTCTATTATTTACCGGGCGCAGGTCTGGGCGCGGCCGCCGTCGATTTGATAGGTCGCCCCGGTGATCCAGCCGGCCTGCTCGGAGGCTAAGAAAGCGATCAAATTCGCCACTTCTTCCGCCCGCCCGACCCGCCCGATCGGGTGAGTGGTTTTGCTGTGCTCCAGGAAGCGTTGATACGCCGCGTCGGCCATCCCGCTGTTCAGGTGCAGCCCGGTTACCACCACCCCGGGATTCACCGCGTTTACCCGGATGCCCTTCGGCGCCAATTCCAGGGCGGCGCAGCGGGTCAACTGGTCCAATCCCGCCTTGCTGACGCAATACGCGAAGATGCTCGGGAAAGAGCGCGTCCCCGCCACGGAGGAAACATTCACGATAGTGCCCCTGGTTTTTTCCAGGTGGGGAATGCACAATTGGATGAGATGGAATACCGAGCGTAAATTCACCTCCATCATGGCGTCGTACTGCTCCGGGGTGGTCGTCTCGATGGTTCCCGAGGCGATAATGCCCGCGGAATTCACCAGGATATCCAGCCCGCCGAAAGCAGCGGCGGTTTTTTCGACCAGCAGTTTGCGGAAACCGGGGTCGCAGATGTCGCCGGCGAGGTATTCGACTCGGCCTTCATGTTGCAACAATTCGCCTTTCAAGCGTAGCAGTTTGTCTTCATTCCGCCCGGTGATCATCAGGCTGCATCCCGCGGCGGAGAGCGCCCGGGCGGCGGCTTCCCCGATCCCGCTGCTGGCGCCGGTTACCAGCGCGGTTTTACCGTCAAATTGGATGGTCATATTTTCCTCGACGTTATGGTTCCCTCGCTAATGTTTGGAAAAGGTTGTAATATAACTTCCGGAATTTTAATATTGCACAGTTTTGAAAATTGCCCGGCTAATCGTAAACTCGTGTTTCGTGCAAGTTGGCAGGGGATAAATCTATCCAAAAATATTTGAAATTTGCCACATGGTTCGATAAACTCACCATGCAAAGAACACAGAGAAATTGAGAAATTATGCCAGCCAGGAAGTGGAGCTATGCCGAATCTCTGTGAACTCTGTGAACTCTTTCCAAAGGAACCCCTTTGGGGGTAGCTAAAAAAGTTATGGACAAACTCTCAGATTTCGGAATGAAGAATCTATTTTCTGACAGGATGTGTGGCGAAGCCCCAAAGGGATAAACCACCCCTTCCCTGGGTAGGATTGACCGGATGAAGAAATATCCGGTCAATCTATGATCCGGTAAATCCTGAATATCCTGTCAAAAAACAAATAGGGAGACGAGTATGGCAGTAAAAAGCGGTTTGGACGGCTTAACCGGCAACCGGTTCGAGCTTCTGCACGAGAGGCGGGTTGCGCTGCTGTGCAACCAGGCCTCCATCGCGGCGGATTTGCGCCACGCCACGGAACTGTTTTATGCGGCGCACCGCGAAGGAATCATCGAATTGAAAGCCTTCCTGGGCCCGCAGCACGGGTTATGGGGGCACACCCAGGATAATATGATCGAATGGCAGGGCTACCGCGACCCCCGCACCGGAATCCCGGTCTATTCCCTTTACGGAGAGCACCGCAAACCCACGGAAGAGATGCTAAGCGGCATCGATACCCTAATAGTGGATTTGCAGGACGTCGGCGCCAAGTATTACACGTTTATTTGGACCCTGTCCCTGTGCATGGAAGCCTGCGCGGAAAAGGGCATTGAGGTGGTGGTGTTAGACCGCCCCAACCCCATCTGCGGGGAGGAGATGGAAGGCCCGGCGATCAACAACAATTTCCGCAGCTTTGTGGGCTGGCATTCTTTAGCCATCCGGCACGGAATGACCATCGGGGAGATTGCCCATTATTTTCAGCGGGAATTTTACCCCGCCTGCCGCCTGACCGTGGTTTCCATGTACGGCTGGCAGCGAAACATGTATTTTGAAGAAACCGGCCTGCCCTGGGCCATGCCCTCGCCGAACATGCCCTCGCCGGAAACCGCGCTGGTCTATCCCGGCATGTGCCTGTTGGAAGCCACCAACCTTTCCGAAGGGCGCGGCGCCACCCGCCCGTTCGAGATCTTCGGCGCGCCCTGGATGGACGGGTGGGCATTTGCCGCGGAATTGGCGCAGCACCACCTGCCGGGGGTGGTTTTTCGCCCCCTGGAGTTTCAGCCCACCTTTCAGAAACACGCCGGAAAAGTATGCGGGGGCTGTTTTATCCACATCACCGGCCGGCGGCAATTCAAGCCCTTCCTGACCGGGATTGCCATCATCCGGGAAGCCCTGCGGCTCTACCCGGAACATTTCCAGTGGAAACAGCCCCCCTACGAATACGAGCACGAGAAAATGCCCTTCGATATCCTGGCCGGCAACGACTGGCTGCGAAAGATGATCGATGCGCAGCAATCATTGCGGGACATGGAGGAGCTCTGGGAAGGGGAGACAAAAGTTTTTTCAAGCGTCAGATTGTCGTTGTTGCTTTATCCCTGATGCCCTGAGACGTATCTTCCGGAGTGAATCATGCCAAATTATCAAAAACAATCCCACCCCCTGCGCATCCCTACCACGGACGGCAAATTAATCGAAGAACACTTTGGATTGGCCGCCAGCAGCCACCACCAGTTCAGCCTGGCGCACATGGTCGCCCCGCCGGGATGGTCGGAACCGTTCCAACAGCCGGAATTCGACGAAATTACCATCATGGTTTCGGGGCGCAAGCGCGTGGAGATCGAGGGGGAGGAGATTACCCTGCAGGCTGGGGAATCCCTATTGGTAAAGCGCGGCGCGCGGGTGCGCTATTCCAATCCCTTTGGCGAAGCGGCGGAATACTGGTCGGTGTGCATGCCGGCATTCTCGCCGGAGGGCGTGCGCCGGGAAGAGGCATGAAGCGGCAAGTGCCAGGAGCCAGGAACCAAGAGCCAAGTTCTAAGGTGTTTACAGCGCCAACTTTTTTCATCTTGGTTCTTGGCTCCTGGTTCCTGGAATCTGGTTCCTGGAATCTGGTTCCTGGAGTAATTTTCCGTCGAAGAAAGAAAACATTCCCCCGCAAATATGATTTTCAGCATGAATCTTTTCGCCCGGTTTGACAGTTTACGAACTGTTACGAAACGATGAACGGATTGACGGAAAAGGAATCGGAATGCTATCTGCTGCGCAAGTTTCTAAAAACTACCAGGAATGTTACCGGCTTACCGGCCACCTCTTAAAACAGAAATTCAATCAGCGCGGGTTCGAAGCCGACCCCGATCACCCGGAATTCGTGGAGCTGTGCCAGTCCGTGGTCGGGCACGAAAGCGTGGTGCTGTTGCTGCAAAGCGAGCCGTTTGCCGCCTCGCTTTACCGCCCGGCGCTGGAGATTGCGATCGATGAAGTGAAGCGGCTGCTCTTTCCCGATATTCGTAAAAAACGTTTCGTTTCCATTGATGCGCTGGAAACGGAATTTTTATCCAGCGGCGAAGCAAGCTATTCGCCCGAGGCGGAGCGGTATATCGAGGCAGAATCAGCGCCCGGCGGGAATAGCGAACAAGCGCTGGCGCTCCTGAAACAGCATATTGCCCCGGATTTGTTCGAGTATCTTCACGGCGCGCTCCTCGAGCGCTTTCCCGGGGGCTTGGAAAATATCGGCCTGCTGCTCCGCTCTCCCCGGCATAATGCTTCCCCGCTGCCCTTCCAGGAGATCGAAACGAAACTTCGCCTGCTGCGCCGCGTCTATCCCGGCGGCGAGGTACAGTTTACCGCCCGGTTGAACGGGCTGGATAACCTGGGCGACGCCGCAGTTGCCCACGCCTATTTGAACGTCTATATCGGCCTGGAGCGCTCCTTCCCGGCCAATTTCTTGCAGCGCGACGGCGAAAGGCGCGCCGCCTTGCTGGTGCGCTTTCTGATCGAACAAATCCTGAACGCCCGCCCGGATGCGATCTTAGAGCAGAAAGACGAGACCTTCTTCATCCGCCATAAGCTGCAAAACGTCTATCGCTTCTTCAACTATTCCGCCAACCGGGCGTTAGGCAATGCTTACCCGGATTTGATCCACCCCTGGCAGCAAAGCCGCTCCGCTTCCCAATATTGGGAAAAGCCCGCCCACCGCGTCAAAGCCATCCGCTGGCTGGTGGAGCAGCGTTTAGGAATCCGCCCGGAACATCTTTACCAATGCCCGGTCTCCAAAGAGGATTTTATCCGGCACGGGCTTTCCTACATGTTCAACCGCTACTATAATTCGGTTTCCAAGGCATTGGCGGAGGCCTATCCGCAGTTGCAGCCCTGGGAGTTGGGCAAAGTGCCGTTCGAGTTCTGGAATGAAGAGACCACCGCCCGGGCGATTCGCTGGGCAGTGGCCAAAAAGGGCTGGGCGGTGGAGGAGCTTCCCGCCAAAGTGCGCTCGAAAGAATTCAACCGCAAAGTATTCAGCGAATTCGGGCTGGCCACGGTGTTCGAGAAGAAGCTATCGCGCAATATTTATCGCGCCGTCTCCGCGGCCTGGCCGGGCCGCTTCGCGCCCTGGGAGTTAGGCAAGGTGCCTTCCGAATACTGGGAATCGCGGGAGAACGTTTACTCTGCCTCCAAATGGATCGCCGAGCGGGAAGGCATCCGGGAAAGCGAAATCGTGCAGGCGATCCGGGGAAAGCGATTATCCTTAGGGGTCTTCAAGAAATATTCCATCGGCGCGGCGTTAGCGCGGCTGTGCAAAGGCCGGCTGGACGCCATTTTTGCGCCCTTGTTCTGGAGAGAACAGCGCCAATTCTTGCAGGAGCATAAACTGCTCCGTAAAGCGAAGGCGCTGAAAAATTCCCAACGGAAGAGCAGCCTGCTCGATTTCTTCCTCTACGGCCTGTTCTGGCAGGAGGTGCAGAAAAGTTCCCTGGAAACCATGCGCCGCTACGAGCGCATCGCCCACCGTATCCAGCGCAGATCCTTCCTCTACTCCGAATGAGCCATTGCTGTTTGAACCGGATGGCCGGGACGCCTTAGTATGTTCCCGATGATTCAATTTCCCCGCCGCGAAAAAGTGGTCTGCGGCATTTCTGACCCGCCTCGATGAATTAATTTCAGATAATTTTTTGACATAGTACGTGTTACCCTGGCTATCCGGGGCATTGCGCTTCACGTTTCACACATCACGGAATGATTTATTCAAGGCAGGTCCGCAGCCGTGTCGTACAAATATCGAAGATTATGGCGTTGGGTCGCCCTTGCCAGCCGGGCTTTGACCGGTATGGTGACCGTTGCCGCGGTAGTCCTGGGATTGAGTGGTTTTGTGACCCTTAAAATGCCCGGTGAGAGCTACGCCGGCCCATTGCCCCCGTTAACCGGCCGGGAATGGAACTTGTCGGAATCCTTGCGAAACGACGTTACGGCGCTGGCGGGAAAGATCGGGGAGCGCAGCCTGCAAAAGCCGGAAAACCTGGAGAAAGCCGCGGAGTATATCGCGCAGGAGTTGAAAACGGCAAAATATAACGTTTTGCGGCAGCGTTTTCTGGTAAACGGCGGGCCCTGTTACAACCTGGAAGCGGAAATCTCCGGTATTCGCCGGCCCGAAGAAATTGTCATTATCGGCGCGAATTATGACAGCCCCCCCGGCTGCCCGGGTGCGAACGGCAATGCTTCCGGGGTCGCCGCCCTGTTAGCCCTGGCGCGCGATTTTTCCGGGGCTAACAGCGCCCGCACCCTCCGGTTCGTTTTTTTCATAAATCAAAGCGACACAACCTCAAACCCGCAACAAAACGGCAGCGCGGCCTACGCCAACCGTTGTGCGGAACGGAATGAAAAAATTATCGCCCTGCTCAACATCGAATCCCTGGGCTTTTACTCCCAAGATTCCGCCAGCCAGCGTTATCCTGCGCCGGTACTGTTTTTTTACCCCAACACGGGGAATTTCATCGCCTTTATCGGCAATAGCGCTTCCAGAAACCTGGTGCAGGCCGCCGTCGGCTCTTTCCGGGACAACGCCCGTTTTCCTTCCGAAGGAATCATTTTCCCGGACAGCGACCATTCCATGAATTTTTCTACCTCCCGGGCATTTGGGGAGTGCGGCTACCCGGCGTTGACCGTTACCGATACCGCGCCGTTTCGCTATCCGTACCATCACAGCGAATTGGATACGCCCTCCCGGCTTCAATACACCCAGATGGCCCGGGTGGTTGCGGGGCTTAACCAGATTGTGGCAGAGCTGGCCAGGATGCTGTGAGGCCGGGCGGTTTTCACTGCAGCTTACAAAGTTGAGATACTTCGGTTCTTTATTGCTATCATCGCCTCGCAAAGCTCCTATAGTATCATTTGGCACTTTCTGAATTTTTGCTCCACAGGAGCCGGTTCGCGGCGCTCCACTATCCAACAAAATCCTTGTTTATTCCCGCAAAACCCTTATTTTACTCGCACCGGGGGAGGAATTATCGCTCAATGAAATCAACAAAGGCGGCGCTGATGGATGCCAGGCTTGAAAAATTATTCGACCGTATGGAGGCGAACCGCACTGCGCTGCTCTCCTCGCTGGAAATGCTCTCCGATAATCAGCTTGCCTATAAACCGGGAGGCGACCCCTGGTCGATCAACGAGGTGATTCAGCACCTGGTGCTGTCGGAGCAGGGGACACACCGCTACCTGATGAAGAAAAACCAGGCGGCGTCTCTGCCCCGGGCCAGCTTAGCGGCGACGCTTCGCTCAATCGGGTTAACCCTGTTCATGCGCCTTCCCGTCAAATTTAAAATGCCGGCCCGGGCAAACGCCGCTCCCGGGGGCGACATCCCGCTTAGCCAGTTAAAACGGGAATGGGAAGAAACGCGGCAAAATCTGCGGCAGTTTATTACCGAATTGCCCTCCGAAAGGCAGCGGGTTTTGATTTTTCGCCACCCCTTCATGGGCTATTTCAACATTTACCAAACCTTGCGGTTTATCGAAGAGCATATCAGGCATCATTTAAAGCAGATTCGGCGAATCCGGGAGTGGAAGGATTTTCCCGTCGGAGCTTCAGAAAAGCGCTGATGTAACCAAATCTTCCTTCTACACCTCTTGCGGAGATGAAAAACATGAAGAAAATTCTCATTTTAGGGGCCGGGATGGTCGGTAAGGCCATGGCAATCGACCTGTGCCGGGATTTCGCGGTAACCTCGGCGGACATCAACCCGGAAGCGTTACAGGAAGTAGCCCGGGAACATCCCGTTCAAACCGTTCAGGCGGATTTATCTGATGCCGAAAAGGTCAAAGAACTGGCCGCCGGGTATGACCTGGTAATCGGCGCGGCGCCGGGATTTATGGGCTTCCAAACTCTCAAGGCGGTGATCGAGTGCGGCAAAAATATGGTGGATATTTCCTTCTTCGACGAGAATGCGCATGATCCATTCTCCTTAGACGATCTGGCCAGAACGAAAGGGGTCACCGCGGTCATCGACTGCGGGGTTGCGCCGGGAATGAGCAACGTCATCTTAGGCTACCATCACGCTCGCATGAAGGTCGAGAACTTCGAGTGCTACGTCGGGGGGCTGCCGCAGGCGCGCACCTGGCCGTTTCAATACAAAGCGCCGTTCTCGCCGATAGACGTGTTAGAAGAATATACCCGCCCGGCGCGGCTGATGGAAAATGGCCGGGTGGTGGCCAAACCGGCGCTCTCGGAGCCGGAGTACCTGGAGGTGGAGGGCCTGGGAACCCTGGAGGCCTTCAACACCGACGGTTTGCGTACCCTGCTGAAGACCACGCCGGTTGCCAATATGAAAGAGAAGACCTTGCGCTACCCCGGCCACATCGAGTATATGCGGGTGCTGCGGGAAACCGGCTTCTTCAGCGCGGAGCCGCTGGAGATCAACGGCGCAGCGGTTCGCCCGATTGATCTGACCGCCAAACTGCTCTTTCCCAAATGGAAATTAGGCAAGAATGAGCGGGAATTTACGGTGATGGAAGTACGCATCGAAGGAGAAGAGCTGGGGAGAGCGGCCCAATATGTGTACCGCCTCTTCGACCGCTATGATGAAGCGACCGGCCTGTCTTCCATGTCCCGCACCACCGGCTATACCTGCACCGCCGCGGCGCGGCTGATTTTAGAGGGGCATTTTACCCGGAAAGGAATTTGCCCGCCGGAATACCTGGGCGCGGCAGAGGGATGTTTCCAACGCATTTGGGATTACCTGGGGGAACGAAACGTCCGCTATTGCCTGTTGGCATAGTTCGTTGTATAACTTTTCAACTGCCGGGGGCTATTTCGGAATTGCTTTTCGCGGGAAACCGGCTTATTTTTTCAAAAAAATTGCTGGGTCGGAAAATGAAAGACTTTCAAAATCACACATATTTTATCCTGATTCAGGCATTATTTTAGGGCATTAATTTTAGATGAACACAAGGAGTTTGCACTGAATTTCCTCAATCCCGCCATTTTGTATGCCCTGGCGGCGGCCGCCATTCCATTGTTAATTCATTTGCTCAACCGCCGCAAAATCAAGCGCATTCCCTTCAGCACGGTTCAATTTTTGAAGCGCTTAGAAAAAAAACAAATGCGCAACCTGCGAATCCGCCAGTTATTGTTGCTGCTGTTGCGCACCTTGATCATTCTTTTGCTGGTGACTGCCTTTGCCCGCCCCACCCTGCAAAGCGGGGCAGGAGGCATCCTCGCGGAGCGCAGCCCCATCGAAGCGGTGATCATTTTAGATAATTCTCTCTCCCTGAACGAAGCGCGGCTGACCGGAACCCTGCTGGATAAACTGCGCCAGGCGTTCTCTGCGCTGGAAGAGGTTTTTCAGGCCGGGGACCGTATTACTGTGCTGCAAGCCACGCTTCCGCAGCAAGTATTAGCAAATCAGGAGCCGTTTCAGATCGATCTCTGGGAGCGGATCGGGCAAAAATTGCAGTCCAATTATTTAAAAAGCGACCTGGATAATGCGTTATTGCAAGCCCTGGAACAGTTGCGCCAGTCGGCCTACTCCAACCGGGAAATCTACCTGGTCTCCGATTTTCAGGAATCAGCCTTGCAAAACCCGGTACAGTTCGAGGAATTGTTGAAAAAACCGGGTTACCGGGAGATCAAGCTTTTTGCCGTCCCCATTACCCATGAGAATTATGAAAACATCTCCGTGGACAGCGTGGAAGTGGTCAACCGCCTGATCGAGATCAATCAGCCTTTGCGAATCAAGGCGTTTTTGCACAACCACCACCCGGAAAAGTACCTCAACACCCTGGCATCCGTCATTTTGAACGAAAACCGGGTGGCGCAGCAGAACGTCAGCATTCCCCCGCAGCAAACCGCGGAAGTGGAATACCAGGCCACCCTCACGGAAAACGGCTTTGTGCAAGGCCGCATCGAGACCGAAAGCGACGCTTTGCAGGAAGACAACCGCCGCTATTTCAATTTTTACGTACCCAACAGAATCAAGGTCTTGCACCTCTTCCCCCCGGAAAATTTCACCAGCTTCGTTCCCCTGATTATCCAACCGGCGATGGAGCGGGGAATTTTCGATTACACCGGGGATGTGCTGCCCAACTGGAGCAATCGCAACTTCACGGATTACGACATCATCATCCTGGAGGGAATCAACCAGCTTCCGGAAAATTTGCTGCTGCGTTTGAAATATTTTTTAGAAAACGGGGGCGGGATGTTAGCCATTCCGGGGGACAATATCGTGATTTCCCAGTACCAGGCGCTCTTCCGGGAATTAGGGCTGGGCGACATCCTGGAACTGCGCGGAAGGGCGGGGGAGAGCGGGCAATTTTTGACCTTGCAGGAAATCGCCCGGGAACACCCGGTATTCGAAGGATTATTCGAAGCCCGGGAACAGCGCCTCAATCCCATCGAAGTGTACGCCGGGTACCGGGTGCGACCGGGCGCGGAGGCGCAGACCTTGCTGCAGCTCAGCGACCGCAGCCCCTTGCTGCTGCAAGCGAAGCTTCAGGGCGGAACGGCGTTTTTCCTCTCCTCGCCTTTGCAGCCGGAGTGGTCGCAATTGCCCCTGAAGGGGTTTGTGGTTCCGCTGATTTACCGGCTCATTTATTACAGCGGGGCGCGCAAGGTCGCCGACCGCCAGGCCTTGCGCTGCGGGCTGGTTTTTCAACAGCAATTTACCAATTTGGAGGCGCCCTTCGAGTTCCGGGTGTCAGGCGGCAGCGGCGCGGAAATAAAACTGACCCCGCGGCTTCGCGGCTCCACGGTTTTTCTGGAATTCCGGGAAACCGAATTGCCGGGCAATTACCGCTTCTTTCATAATGATGAGATTTTGAGCATTCTCTCGCTGAATTCATGGAAGGAAGAATCGCGATTGCGTTTTTACAATGAAGAAAAGTTGAAAGAGATTTTGCCGGCGGTTAACTACCTCGGCAGCATCGGCGGCATTGCCGCGGAGGTACAAAAAAATCGCTTTGGCAAAGAACTCTGGAAGTATTTTTTGATTGCCGCGTTCATCTTATTGGGAGTGGAGATGATCCTGGCCCGTACCGGAGCTAAAAAAGAATACGCCGAGTTGGCGGAGAGCGCTTGAGTGTCAGGGTGTTTTAGTGTTCAAGTGTTATAGTCATTAGTTTTGCGATTTTTCTGCCTACTAAACACACGGAATAACACGAAAAATGGCGATATTAAATCTTTTCTAAAATTCAGGCCGGTAATAAAAAGGTTATCCAGCGCCTTTGCCATAAAACCATTTCGCATTTTTCGTGTGGTTCGTGGGCAAATTAAAAACGCAAAACTAATGTATAGTGTTCTGGTGTTTTAATTCTCATCGCAGGAGGAATTTTATCGTTTGGACCCGCAAAATACCACTCCAACCCCGGAAAGAGCGATCCTGGTAGGGGTGATCTTACCCCGCCACCGGCGCTGGGAGGTGAATGAGAACCTCTCCGAGCTTCGTTCCCTGGCAAATACCGCTGGCGTCGAAGTGGTGGATGAATTGGTTCAGGAACGCCCGCAAATCGACCCGGCCTATTTTATCGGGACCGGCAAGGCAGAAGAATTGTCCCGCATGGTAAAAGCGGAAAACGCCAGCACGGTCATTTTCGACGACGACCTTTCCCCGGCGCAGGCGCGCAATTTAGAAAGGGAGACGGGAGCAAAAATCATCGACCGCAGCGGCCTGATTTTGGATATTTTTGCCCAGCACGCCCGCACCCGGGAGGCGCGCACCCAGGTAGAATTAGCGCAATTGCAATACTTGCTGCCCCGTCTTACCCGGCAGTGGAGCCACCTTTCCCGGCAGGTGGGCGGCATCGGCACCAAGGGCCCCGGGGAAACCCAATTGGAAACCGACCGCCGCCTGATCCGCAAACGCATCGAAACGCTGCGCCGGGATTTAGAAAAAATCGACCGGCAGCGCACCAACCGCCGGAAAAACCGCAAAAACGCTTTCCGGGCCTCGCTGATCGGTTACACCAACGTCGGGAAATCCACTATTATGAACCTGCTCTCCGGGGCGGATGTGTTAGTGGAAAACCAGTTATTCGCCACATTAGATTCCACGGTACGCCGGGTAACCCTGGACGCCGGCCACGAAATATTGCTCAGCGATACGGTCGGTTTCATCCGCAAGCTGCCCCATCACCTCATCGCCTCCTTTAAAAGCACCCTCGATGAGACGGTGGAGGCCGACGTGCTGCTTCACGTGGTGGACGTCAGCCACCCGGCCTTTCAGGAGCAAATCCAGGTGGTCAACGAAGTGCTGCAGGAGATCGGGGCGGGGGAGAAGCCGGTTTTGATGATCTTCAACAAGATCGACCTGTTGGAAGAAAAAGCCGAAATTCCCGCTGTGAAACGCCAGTTTCCCCAAAGCGTTTTTATCAGCGCCGCCCGGCAGATTCGCATCGAATTCCTCATGAAAGAGTTGGTGGAATTCATGGAACAGCACTTTGTCGAGAGTGAAATCGCCATTCCCCTGAAGCACGCCGGCCTGGTGCACCGGGTGCATTCCCTGGCGACGGTTACCGCGGAGGAGTATTCCGATTCCCACGTTCACCTCAGTTTCCGTTCCACGCTTCAAAACCGGGAGAAAATTCAGCGGATGGTAAACGCGGCGGTCGGCGATGGCCGCGTCCCGCTTGAAATCGCCTCACAATAAGGAGCCGCCATGAAATTTGCCACCGAATATCTCTGGTTCAACACCTCCCAAAAGCGCGAATATCTGAACATTACCGACGCCGTGGAACAGATCGTTCAAAAGAGCGGGGTGCAGGAAGGCATGGTGTTGGTCAGCGCCATGCACATCACCGCCTCGGTGTACGTGAACGACGCCGAGGACGGCCTGATCGCCGATATTGACGAGTGGTTAGAGAAGCTGGCGCCCTTCAATATCAACTACCGCCACCACCGCACCGGGGAGACCAACGGCGACGCCCACCTGAAAAGCCTGCTGATGCACCACGAGGTGATCGTGCCGATTACCGGCGGGCGGCTGGATTTAGGCCCCTGGCAGCAGATTTATTACGCGGAATTCGACGGCCGGCGCCGCAAGCGCGTGGTGGTGAAGGTGATGGGGGTATGAGTAATTGGCAATTGCCAATTGATAATTGCCAATTGCCAATTCGGGCAGCTCGCTACCAGATTTTTCACCGTTTGTTTGGAAAGATTCTTTGCATATTTTGAAGGCCGCGTGATGATAAAGGGACCACTGTGAATTTCGACTACCGAACGCCGATGAGATTTTTGGCTTGCCTCTTTACCAGGCGATTATGGATTTACCTGCTGATAGCGCTCCACTGGCCGCTTGATTCCCCTGCCCAATACGTGCGCCGGGAAAATTTCGCCAACGAACACCAGCGCCGCGCCCGTTACGAGTTGGATGACTGGGTCAGTTACACCACCACCCGCAGTTTTTCATCCATGGCAGTGAGCACGGATTATATTTTCATCGCTACCCGCGACGGCGGCATTCTGCGCTACCAGATTTACCAGGATTATTGGGATTATCCTTATACCACCAGCAGCGGCCTTCCCGATAACCGCATCGAAGACATCGTTTATGACCCCCGGAGCGCTTTTGTGTGGGTGAAAACTCCCCGGGACGTCGCCTATTTCGACCCTGCGGCGCGGGAATGGGTTCGCGAATCGGAAAATCCCGGCTGGATTTACCAATTCCCCGATTCCGTTCCCCCGGTCAATCCCAACGTACCCTTCAAAGAAAAATTTTTCGGCCGCAACGCCCTGTTCCAGTTGCCCACCTACTTCGCCAACGGGATGTATAACATCCAAAACGACTGGCTGTTGATGGACTCCTATTTCCAGGAGTTCCCCTTCATCGGCTACCTGGTGGATCGCTATGACCGCATCTGGTTCTTGATAGAGGGATTTGGCATCGGGCGCGGGGAAACTTATACCCAGCGGGCGGATTTCTTTGGGGTGGGGCTGCCGGATATTTTTCCCCGGGCGCTGGCCTACCAGGGCGATGATCTCTGGTTCGGGGGCCTCGCCAATGATCGCGGGGGGCGTCCCGGCATCGCCCGCTGGCCTTACGAGCGCCCGGAGTGGGACTATTTCCAGGCGCGCCGGATTCCTCACCTGCCCAATGATAACGTGGCCGCCATCCAGGTGGACGGGGACTCGGTCTGGTTTGGCACGGATTACGGGGTCAGCCTCTTCAACGCCGGGAAGAATACCTGGCGCAATATCGACGAAACCAGGGGGTTGGTTTATAACCAGGTGCGCGACCTGGCCATTATGGGCGATCACCTCTTTGCGGCCACGGAGGTTGGCATCGGCCGGATCAACCGTTTCACCGGCCTGGCGGAGAAGATCAAAGATGCGCGGTTGATCAATCTGCCCACTTATCGCTTAGCGGCGCAGGGCGATACCCTCTGGGCGGCCACCTTCCGGGGCATTTTCCGCTTCACCGGCGCCCGGCAGGAGTGGGAATTCGTGCCCTCCCGGGCGGCCATTCAGGATTTGGAGGTGACCGCGGTGAGCGTTTTCGGCGCCGAAGCCTGGTTTGCTTCCCGCGGGGGAATTATGTGGCTGAATTTGCAGACCGGGGCCTGGGAAAGTTTTCCCCAGGTAGCCCTGGAAATCGCCGGGCCTTATGAGGATATTCTGGCAACTAAAGAAGCGGTTTGGGTGGCCACTCCGGAAGGACTGTTGAAATATGACCGGGAGCGGGGATATTGGAAATTATTTACCCGCCGCGATGGATTGGCAGACGATCACTGCCGCCGCCTGCTGTTGGACGGCGATTACCTCTGGATCGTTACCGACGGCGGCGTCACCCAATTTCGCTGGAATAGCCCCTACCGGATTGATTAGGAGTGCAAAGCTTCAGCTTTGCCGGGGTGAGCAAGGCTTATAAAGTTTATGCAAAGCTGAAGCTTTGCACTCCTGGGAGCTTAAACCGGCCTCGCCTCAAAAATACTCCGCTGCGTTCCGGTCGATATGATACGGGCCAGCTCGAACCCGGCCTCGGTCAGCAGGCGGCGGTATTCCCCCGCCGTGCGCCCGGCGCCGCCGCCTAACAGCAGCATCTGCAGATCCAAAAACGCGGTGGCGGGCGCGGGTTCTTCCGGAATCAACCGGCGTTCGATCAGCAGCAATCGCCCCTCCGGCGCAACGGCGCGGCGGCAGTTCGCGAGAATGTGTACGCTTTTCTCGTCGTCCCAATCGCTGATCACCGCGGAGAGGATGATCGCATCGCCGGGGGGAACCTCTTTGAAAAAATCTCCCCCCAGGCAGGCGCAGCGCTCGCTTAGCCCCAATTCCACCATATATTTTTGCGCCCCTTCCACGGTGATGGGCAGGTCGAAGATAACCCCCCGCGCCTGGGGGTTGGCTTGCAAGATGGCCGCCATCAGGGTTCCGTGCCCTCCGCCGATGTCCACAATCGTCCGAAAAGGGCGGAAGTCGTATGCCGCCGCCACCGCCGGGGCCATGCTGGCGATAAAGCGCGTCATGCTGTCATTGAACAGCGCCGCCAGGTGCGGATGTTGCTGCAAATGCTCAAAAAAAGAAGCGCCAAAAGCCCGTTGATCAGCGGAACGGCCGGTCGTTACGGTATAGGCCAATTCTCCCCATCCCGGCCAGATCAGCTCCATGTTAAAAATAGCTTCGTTGCGGATGCCGCCGGGGGCGTCGCTGCGCAAGTATTCGCCCATGGCCGTCAGGGCGAATTTCCCCGGCTCCGGCTCGTAGAACAGGCCCAGGTATTCCAGGAAGCGCAGCAGGCGGTAGAGCGCCCCGGGGTTCGCGCCCACGGCTTCCGCCAGGGCGTCGCTGCTTTGCGGCCCCGCGCTCAAATGGTCGGCGATGCCGAGTTTGGCGGCCAGGTACAGCGCCTGGCTCTTCATAAACCCGGTCGCCATATCATTGAGGGCGGAGAGTATTTCTTGCGGATTTGATGTTGTATCGGCCATATGGCATCCCCTTTCTCATTCTTTAGGGTGCAGATTCGTTCGACGGATTGCGATGATAACTGTAAATGTCAAAGATTTTCTCTCACCGGAGATTAACATCCCCCCTGTCCCCCCTTCAAAGGGGGGAACTTTACCCGCTGCCCTTGTAATTCCCCCCCTTTGAAGGGGGGACAGGGGGGATGTCGAAAGCGTGGCTGCTTTGAAATACCGTCTAATATCTTACGATCCGTTCCCCCGGGTGGCGGTTCAAATAACGGCGGATGATCCTGCGCACGTCCTGGTTGTCTTCCCGGAACTGCACCGCCGATTTCAAGGCCGCAATATCATCGCCCGCCAGGGCCGGCTCGAAAAAGCCGAATCCCCGGTAAACTCCCTTTTCCACGTCAACAACGGAGCGCTCCTCCTCCCGGCGCCCCGCGCCGATGATCAAAAAATTCGCATAGGTATAATCGAATTGCCCCAGCGCCTGGCCTACCCGGCGGTTGTAAATTTCCGCCGGCTCCAGGCCGATGCAGGCTCCCCGGCAGAGCTTCAGGTGATAATGGAAGCACGCGCCCCCGGTTTTATGGAAGTGGCAAAGCTTTTGGCAGAGTTGATAGCGGCTCATTAGTTTCAGCAGGAATTCTTCTCCTTCCGGGCGATTGGTAAAGGAGAGCAGCGCCCGCTTCCCGGTTTGCAGCGGCTCCAAACGCAAATTCACATACCCGTTTTTATCGCTGAAAGAATAAATTCCATAGAGATAGATGGTATTACGCTGGTCGCGATTGAACGCCGGCTTGCAGGTTTTGATGATATCGGACTCCAACAGCAGGGCGATCAACTCGCTGCCGGTGACTTCATAGGCGATGCCGGCGATCCGCTCCTTCATCTTTCGCGCCATCGGCGAGGTCAGGTCCCCGGAAAAATGGTCCAACACCCGCCTGCGGATGTTGGTGCTCTTTCCTACGTAAATCAACGTTCCCTCGCCGTCATAGAAAAAATACACCCCCGCCGCTTCCGGCAGGGCGGCGACCTGTTCCGGCCCGATGCCCGGGGGCAAAAAGGTCTCCCGGGCTTCTCTGGCAATAGGCTCGGCAAAATTCGCCTCTTTCCCGCGTGATTGCAGCGCCTGGAACAACTGCAAGGTCGCCCGGGCGTCGCCCGGGGCGCGGTGGCCGTTAGCGAGGGGGATTTGTAAATGGTTGCAGAGGGAGGGGAGGGTGTAGGTGGAAAGCCCCGGCAGCAGTTTGCGGCTGAGGCGCAGCGTGCACAAAAGGCGGCGGTGAAAATGGTAGCCCAGGGCGCGAAACGCCTGGCGCAGGAAAGCGTAATCGAAGCGGGCGTTGTGCGCCACTAAGATTCTATTCTCGGTCAATTCCACGACGCGGCGGGCGACCTGGTAGAATTTGGGCGCATCTTGCAGCATTTCGTTAGTAATGCCGCTGATGCGGGTAATTCCCGGGGGCAGCCGCATTTCCGGGTTGAGCAGGGTAGAAAATGATTCTGCCACCTGCCCATCGTTATAGACCAGGATGGCGATCTCGATGATGCGGTCATGTACCGGGCTTAGCCCGGTGGTTTCGATATCGACAATCGCGTACATAGCAACCCGGCTGAATCACCAGCCCAACCATTTAACCATCTAACAATTCAACCATTTAACCAATCAGACTTCATTCCCGTCTCCGGTCACGCTCCCAAATATAACAGAATTGGTTTAATTTTCAACCCTATTGCAATTTAGCGCCATATTCGAGTATATTTTGCCCGCTCATTTCGGTCGGAGGCTTAGAAGTGAGAAGTGGTAAGTGAGAAAGGCAACTGTTTAAATCTTGGGTAAACTTCTTACTTTTGTTACTATTCAGCCACAGAGGTCACAGAGAAAGAATTTAAGACTCTTAGAATCATTATTCTTGTATATGGAACATTTTTTTCTACTAAAGGGGTT
>JABWBP010000007.1 GCA_013360445.1 Calditrichaceae bacterium
GCGCCGGGAAGCGGGCTACCACCACATCGCCTGGGACGGGCGCAACGACGCCGGCGCGGCGGTGGGCAGCGGAATCTACATCTACCGCTTTACCGCCAATAACTTCAGCAAAGTGCGGAAAATGATGCTCTTGAAGTAAAACCCGGAAGGTTTTATCCCGCACCAATCAACAGGGATGTTGATGGATTGGTCGGGATCGTCTGAGATTTAGGTCTATTCCAAAGAAAAGCCCCGGCGCGGGAATTAGCGCCGGGGCTTTTGGTTGTATTTAAGGAATCGCAGCGGAGTTTTCATCCCCCCATCCATTCCCGAATCCCCCGGAACACCCCCTCCCACATCTCCCCGGTCAACTTCCCGGTAAAGGTATTCTGCTGGCTGGGGTGGAAAGAGGCGAACAGCCGGATTTGCCCGCTGAGCGATACTTCCGCGCCGTGCCGGAATTGCGGCCGGGGTTTGAAGGGTCCCAATCCCTTGCGTTCCAGCATTTCTAAGGTATGGCGAAATGATAATTGGCCTAAGCTCAGGATCGCCTTTCCGCCGGGAAGGGCATTCCAGTGTTGCAGGAAATGATCCATCTCCGCGGCCAGGTAGGGAGCGCAGTTGGCGAATTCTTCCGGCACGGGTTTGTTGCCCGGCGGGGCGCAGCGGCACAGCGCGGTGATGTAGCAATCGCGCAGCTGCAGGCCGTCCTCCCGGCTCTCGGAAGCAGGCTGGTTGGCGAAACCGGCCCGGTGCAGCGCCCGGTAGAGCCAGTCGCCGCTGCGGTCCCCGGTGAACATCCGTCCGGTGCGGTTGGCCCCGTGCGCCGCGGGAGCCAGCCCGATGATCAGCAAACGGGCGCTCGCGTCGCCGAAGCCGGGAACCGGTCTGCCCCAGTAATCCCAATCCGCAAAACGGCGGGTTTTCTCCGCAGCGATCCTTTCCCGCCATTCTACCAGGCGCGGGCACTTCCGGCACTGAATAATATCATGGTTTATGGTTTGGAGATTCATAGTTCTCTGGTGTTATTGTGTTTTAGTTTTATGGTCTTATGTCCATCTCCGGGGTCTCGAACAAACTCTCCCAAGCCAGCATACCCAAACACTATAACACCCAAACACCATAACACTATACAGTATTCACTTATTCTAAAATCCGGATATTAATCGCCCGGTCGCCTTTGATCTCCCGTTTCAGGTCGAAACTCACTTTTAATCCTTCCCGGAGCGGGGTGTTTTTGGATTTGGGGTGGATATCCTGGCGTGAGAAATACAGGTCTTCATCGTCATCGGTGAGGATGAACCCAAACCCCTTCAGGGAATCATACATTTTGATGCGCCCGGTTTGCATAAAGCCCTCCTTTGATGATGGGGAGCGGTATCCGGTAGGCAGTAGGCAGTACGCAACCTCGCCCATTGTCTACTGCCTACGTACAGCATGGCAAAACAGTGTACATTTCTTCCGCAGGGATTGCAATAGCAAATTTTTGCCGCTAATTTCAAACTGGCGTTTGAGCACTGTTGAAAAGCGCTTTTTGAGCCATCGGTATAACCCAAAGGCGTGCCAACCATGCGGCAATATTTGAAACGGCGATTATTGACCCTGCTGCCGGTCATCTTCGGGGTGGTAACTGCGGTGTTCCTGATTATCCATCTCATTCCCGGCGATCCGGCGGCGTTGATGCTCTCGGAAACCGCCAACCCCGCGGATATCGAAGCGCTGCGCACCCGCCTGGGGCTTGACCGCCCCCTGGGAGTGCAATATTACCATTTCTGGGCCAACCTCTTCCGCGGCAACTTAGGCGAATCCATTTACCAGCGCCAGCCGGTTTTCGATCTGGTTATGGAACGGTTTCCCAATACCGCGCTGCTGGCGGTGTGTGCGGTGCTGGTTTCGCTGGTGATTGCCTTCCCGCTGGGAATCTTTTCCGCCCTGCGCCAGCGCAGCGCGGTGGATTACCTCTCCCTGGGATTTTCCATCTTAGGCATCAGTATGCCGGTGTTCTGGCTGGGCCCGCTGCTGATCCTGATTTTTGCGGTGCAATTGCACTGGCTGCCGGTTACCGGCATGGGCAGTTGGAAACACCTGGTGCTGCCCTCCCTGACTTTGGGATTCGGGCTTTCCGCCATTACCATTCGCATGATCCGCTCCTCCATGATCGAGGTGATGAACCAGGATTACATCCGCACCGCTTTTGCCAAAGGATTGGGGCGCGGGCGGGTGGTCTGGAAGCACGCGCTCAAGAACGTGATGATCCCGGTGATCACCATTGTGGGGCTGCAATTGGGGGCGCTGTTCGGCGGGGTAATCATCACCGAGAAAGTGTTCTCCTACCCGGGGTTAGGCAGCTTGCTGATCACCGCCATCCGCGGGCGGGATTACCCGTTGGTGCAGGGGGCTATCCTGGTGATTGCCCTCACCTATATCGGGATCAATTTGCTGGTGGACTTGCTCTACAGCCGGGTGGACCCAAAAATCCGGTTAGGGTGAAAGATTCTCTTTACGTTTCGACAATCGAAAATGCCCATCGCAGGTAAATTTCTTCATTCCTGATTTGCGCAGAAAGCAAAACTCATGTCATCTCTCAAAAAATTTCAACCCTCTCCGGCGGACAAAAAATATCCCGCCGGAAGAAATAAACTCAAAGTCAAAATCGAAGATCTGAACGAGGCCGGCGAAGGGGTTGCGTTTTATAAAAAACTCAAAATAAACGTGGAAAAAACCCTTCCGGGAGAAGAAGTATTGATCGAATACCACCGGGAGCGCCCGCGCAAAGACCGCATCCGCCTCTTGAAAATCTTGGAACCTTCTCCCCACCGGCGGGAAGCGCCCTGTCCCTATTTCAGGGAGTGCGGCGGCTGCCAGCTTCAACATTTAGAATATTCCCGCCAGCTTCTTTTCAAGCAACAGCAAATTCAACGGTTGCTGCTGGCGTACCCGGCATTGAAACACATCATCGTACACCCGCCGGAAGGGATGCCGGAGCCATTTTACTATCGCAATAAAACCCAAATGCCTTTTAAATTTATTGAATCCCCGGCCTCCGGCGGGCAGCAAGGGAATGCGATTTTCGGCCTCTTCCGCGCCGGCACCCATGAGGTGATTCCCATCGAGCAGTGCCTGGTGGAGAGCCGCGACGCCAACCGCGCCCTGCAAATCATTCGCGACTGGGCCAACCGCTTCCGCATTTCGATATATGATGAAACCCGCCACGAGGGTCTGCTCCGCCACGCGGTGATCCGCAAAGGCATCTTTACCCATCAATTGATGGTGATCCTGGCAGTGGCCGCCGGGCAGGTTCCTCATCTCCCGGAACTGCTCCGGGAGATGAAAGCGGGGCTGCCTTCCCTCCACGGGGTGCAGATCAATGTGAACGCCGAAAAGACCAACTTGATTTTAGGAGAGCAAAATATTCCCGCCTGGGGGGAGCCGTACATCGAAGAACGCCTGGGGCGGCGGCGCTACCGGGTTTATCCCCCCACCTTTTTCCAGGTCAACTCAGTGCAAATGGTGCGTTTGTTAGACAAACTGGCGCAAATTGCCGGGTTCCAGCCCGGGGATACGGTAGTGGATTTGTACTGCGGGGTGGGAACCATCGCCCTGCACCTGGCAGATAAGGTGAAGCAGGTGATCGGCGTCGAGTCGAATCCCACCGCGGTTTCCGCGGCGGTGCAAAACGCCGCGGACAACAACGCCGGCAACGCGGAATTTTTCAGCGGGGATGTGCGGCAGAAATTCCGCGAACTGCGGGACGGCGGCTTACAACCGGAAGGGATCATTGTTGATCCGCCCCGGAAGGGAATTGCGGAAACATTGATCCGGGAAATTTGCGCCGCCAGCCCGCGCACGGTGGTGTACCTCTCCTGCAATCCCCAAACCCTGGCGCGGGATTTGGAGATTTTCGACCAGGCCGGGTACCGCTGCAAAGAGATTTTTCCGTTCGATATGTTTCCGCAGACCTACCACGTGGAAAGCCTGGCGGTACTCAATAATATATCATTGGGCGGATAAGAACAGTATTTCGGAGTGGAGGAGTGAGGCGATGGATTGTGGGATTGCTGGATCACCGCGGGATTGAAGCGTAACTTCAACCCGCTATTCATTGCTGCACCGAAAGGTTGCAGGGAAGCAATTCTCCCGTTATTCCGGCCATATCGGCGCACTCTTTCCTTCCAGAAAAATTTCCCGCTTTGCGGTTTTAGATTCGTATGGTAAATTTGTGATTTTTAACAGGGAAAAACGTTCCCGCTATTTAATAGCTTATGCAGATTGCCGGTCATTTTTATTGGCGCCGAAAGGTGGCGTCATTCAGGAAATCCGGCATCCGAAAATCGTAAATTTTACCATCGGGATAGAAAGGCCCCTATGCGCAACGCTGAGTTTGGTACGGAATTGCAGTTTTTGAAAGAATCTTCCGCAGAGAAGCGGGTAAAAGCCCAGAAAAATGCCCTCGATCTGTTATTCGAGAAATACCGCGACGGGAAAAATCCCGGCAACGCCCTCTCCGGCGACGCCCTGTACCAAAAACTGCGCCCGCTGCTGAGCGAGGGGACCATGATCTTCTCCCTCTCGGAGGTACAGCGGGATATTTACCACAGTGACAGCGGCACCGCGGTCGTGCCGGAGGGATTGAAGAAACGCTTGCTGAACGTAAAGTGCCGCTTTGTGGTGCGGCCCGGCACGCTGCAGGATTTGCAGGAATTTGTGAAATTTGCCTGGCAGGAGAAAATCCACTATACCGTGCGCGGCGCGGGAAGCTGGCCCTTCGGCGGGGTAATCCCGCTGAACAACGAGATCGTGTTGGACCTCTCCTATTTAGATTTCCATGATTTGGATAAAGAAAAACAGCAGCTTACCGCCGGGCCGGGAGTGTTGTTCGCGGATATGCGGCAGTATCTCAAGAAAAATGGCTTTGCCCTGCGCCAGGAGATCACCAATCCCAATTCCGGCACCATTTGCGGCTGGGTGGTTACCGGCGGGTTAGGCATCGGGGCGTACAAATACGGGCCGGTAAAGAATTCCGTGGAGGCAATCTTCCTGCTCCGCCCCGATGGGGAATGGGTTACCTTGACGCCGACTGATGAAGCGTTTCAGCAAGTCTTCGACAGCGAGGGGCAGATCGGCATCGTCGCCGGGGTGGTGCTGAAAGTGAAGCGGGAGAGCTACGTCTCCAAACCTTACGCTTTCTCATTTTCCAGTGCGGAAGATACCCGCGCCTTCGTGCGCATGCTGCGGGAGTGGGAAGTAACGCCCACTTCGATCATCTATTTCGATAAAAACTACCTCCGCACCACTTACGAGATTCAGAAGGACAAGAACGAAGCGGAGCAGCGAGAAGCCCTGGAGGCCGGCGACGACCTGCGCATCGCCCGGGTGCGCCGCGACATGGAAATAGCCGGGGCCATGCGCGACCTGGAGCACGTGATCGTGATGGAATTCGACGCCCGGGGGGATTATCAAAAATGCCTGAAATATTCCCCCTTCAACGCCAAAGACGAGGGAACCAGCCGCTACCGGGAGCTGACTTTCCGCCGCCTGCCGGTCAGCCTGGCGCACAAGCTCTGGAAGCACCGCTACGCCCCGGTGGAAATGAAATCGCGCGGGCCTTCCATGTTAGTGAGCGAAACCATCCTGCCGCTGGATAAATTCCCGGAGTATATGACCTTTGTGCAGTCGGCCATTACCAACTGGACCGATAACCCGGTGAAAACCGAAGGCCATTTCCTCAGCAGCGGGGAAATTTTGATCCAGTCGATTTTGTTAGCGGATACTTCCACAACCCGCCACAAGGTGTACCTGGGGCTGGTGCCGTTTATGATCCAGACCTCGCTCTTTTTCGGGGGCCGGCCCTACGGAACCGGGATCTGGAACCTGCCTTTCTTCAGACAATTGTCGCTGAACGGGCAGGCGAACCGCATCGCCGCACTCACGGAACTGAAAAAGAAAATGGATCCGGAGGGTTTGCTCAACCAGGGCAAATTCATCAACCCCGTGGGGCGTAAATTAGCCCTGCGCCTGTTCCAAAAATCCGCGATTCCCCTGAAAATGGGGGTGGGATTATTACACAAGGGCTGGGAAAAGCGCGGCAACGGCAACGGTCACCCTGCCGCGCGGTTCTCCCCGGGATTGCTGCTCTGGCGCGCCAACAAAACCATCTTCCCCGCGGTGGTGCCGCCCAAAATCGAGGTGAAGCGCCATCCCCTGCTGGCCATCAACAGCGCCTGCGCGGAGTGCGACAGTTGCGAGCGGGTCTGCCCCACCAGCGACGTGTTCGGCCTCTTGGGCGCGGCCACGCCCATTACCCGGCGCAAAACCGCCAACCGCCTGGCCCGCGGCGAGAAGATCAGCCAGGAGGAGGCGTTAGGCTTCTTAGTCTGCACCCGCTGCGACAATTGCACCCGGGTTTGTCCCACGGACATCCCCCTCACCGACATGTTCGACCTGGTGGAGAGTAACCCCGCCTTCCAGGCGGCGCTGGGCCTCAACAAAGAAGAGAAGAAAGAATTCATCGACCGCATGTGGCAGGTGATGAAGGAAAGCCCGCTCTACAAGGAGCACACCCTGGCGGAGCAGAAAGAGGATCGCTCCCACTTAGAGCACGGGCTGAATATCAAATACCAGCGCGGTTACGCTTACTCCAAATTGTTCATCGACCCGGAAACCTGCATCCACTGCGGGATGTGCGCCCACGAAAACGCCTGCATCTACGGGGCGCGGCGGGGCAATCCCCGGGAAATCCCCGAGCTGATCGACGAGAACTGCGCCCTGTGCAACGCCTGCATCAATTTCTGCCCGCAGAACAAGGCGGTGCAAACGGAGCGCGACTTCGTGCAGAATTTGATCAGCAACGCCGTGGATCTGGATGAAAAGCGCTTCTGGGAGAGCGAAAAACTGTTCCTGCGCGACACCACCACCATCCAGCGCTCCCCGCAGCTGACCGAGATGGCGGATAAATACGTCACCGAAGAGATTCTGATGGAGATCGACAAGGAAGCCTCCACCGGCCAGATTCCCGTGTCCGGGATGGGCCAGGGCGACCGCCACATGGGGATCGGCTTCGACGCGGAGCGCTTCTCCCATTTCCACATCGTAGGCCCGGCGCAGAACCGCTTGCACGAGGGCGACCCGGATGAGGAGTTGTCGGTGCAGCTCGGCAAGCGCCACCGTTACTGCAAATTCGATTCGGAAGAGAATCTGCACAACCCACCCTTCCCGAAAATCAAATTGATGTCGCCGATCCTCTATAACGCGGTTCCCCTCGACAGCAACGGGCGGCTGGAACTGGCTTTCATCAAAGTGGCGGAGAAACAGCACACTTTGGCGGTGATCGATCTGAACCGCATATTAGAACATTACGATTTCTTCCTCCAGGAGGGGAATTACGCGCAGCTTCCCGCGGTGGTGGTTCCCCGGGTGGATTTGGAGATCATCGACCGGCTGCGGGTGAATCCCAACGTGAAGCGGGAGTTGCTGATCGACCTCTGGCGCATGCCCATGTTCGAGATTGAGCCGCACCGGGAAATGGCCCGCACGGTGCAATTCATCCAGGAATCCGCAAAGGCGCTGCACGCGCTATCCCCGCTCTTGTGCGGCTACTTAGAAGTATCGGAGTACGATATTGTGGCCGGGGAACTGCTCCCGGAACTGCGCAAAAAGGTAGAAGAATTCATGTCCCTGGAGTTGGACGTCATCCACATCCACGGGGAGCGCAACAAGGATGAGTATTTCGTGACTTCCCAGGCGGTGCGGGCGATTCACCACTACCTGCTCTCCAGCGGCCGCCGCCACCAGGTGGCGCTGATCGCCTCCGGGGGCATCCGGCTGGCCTCGGACAGCCAGAAAACCATCCAGCGCGGGGCGGAAGCGACCCTGATCGACTTCGCGGCGATGCTGGCGCTGGACCCTTATGCCTACAAGGCCATGCGCGAGAACAAAGCGACCACGGATATCCTGGTGAACCTCGACGTGGAATGGGCGGTGAAGCGGTTGAATCACCAGATGGATTCCCGCAAGGTGCAGATTTTGGAAGTGCTGGGCGCGGCGGGGTTCAAGGACATCAAAAAAACCGTGGGGGAAGAAGGCCGCCTGATCGATTTCTATGAATTGGAAGAGCGCATCCAGAAACATATTTTTGAAAAAGAGGAAAAGGTCGGCGTTACCGAAGCGCTCAATAAAACGCTGCTGGCAGAAGAGCCGCTGCCGGCCGGCGCTTCACCCGGCTATAGCGAATTGAAAAAACGGGTGAAACGGTTGAAATCGCCGCACCATTTTTACGAGTTAGGCGGAACCAACCAGACCGTTTACCAGCGCGACCACGTCTGGCCGGGCAACCTGATCCAGACCTTGGGGCGCATGGCCGCCGGCGACGAGCAGATGTTCTACCTCAAAAACGTGAAGAGCATCGGCCTGTTGGGCGACGGCTTCGACGTGATGAAAATCCTCTACCAGCGCGACCCGGACATCATCCCCGACGTGGAGCTGGATAAAATCTCCACCGCCCTGCCGTTAGACAAGGGTCTGGTGCTGCAAGCGCCGTGGATGTTCGGGGGCAAATCCGTAGGCTCCATCGGGCTGGACACCTGGCGCGCCCACGTGATCGCGGCGCGGGAATTAGGCATCCAGTACGATACCGGGGAAGGCGGCTATCCCACCTGCTTTTTCCTCAATCGTAAGGGGGAGCCGATCTTTTTCAGCGAGCCGGATATTCAGTTGATCAAGGGATTTTTCAAGCACGATACCCACTACACCGCCCAACAGATCAAATCCATTCTGATCGAAAACGGGATCGCCGCCGAAAAACATCCCGGCATCTTCAAAATTTTGAACGCTTACCCGGAATTACAGCCCTTCCTGTTCTACGAGGTGGTGAGCGCGGAAGACGAACCCTTCGTCTCCACGGAGTTGAAGACCGGCCTCTTCGGGGTTACCAAGGAGACCATCAAGAAGGCGCGGCGGGTGGTGATCGCCTACAGCCAGGGGGCCAAGATGGGCATTGGAGGGCACATTTTGGCCGGAAAGGTGAACCGGCTGGTCTCCTACCTGCGCGGCATCCAGGGGCTGGAAAAGTTGGAGACCGCCAAACTGCGCAGCCTGATCGAGCGCATCGAACGCATCGAGAAGAACGCCGAGCATCCCCTGAAAGAGGCCGCCGGGAGCGCCTACCCGCACCTGCTGAAATCCCACGACGACCAGGCCATCTACCCGGAATTGAAGGAGCAGCTCTGGCTGATCCAGCAGAAAGCCTACGATTTGAACGCGGCGCGGCAGATCGACCCCATCGAATTCGAGCAAGTGCTGCGGCTGTGCGAGGAGATCATCAGCTATTCCTACACCAGCGTGATCTCGCCCTTCCCCTTCCACAACTGCTACTCCATCGAGGACGTGAAGGCGTTCATCGACATGGTGCGCATGGTCAACCCGGAAGCGGTGGTGTCGGTGAAGGTATCGCCCTCGGTGGACATCGAATTCATCGCCGCGGGGTTGGGGCGCATTGCCCGGGACAATACCGAGGCGGTGGTGAAAATGCAAGGGGCAGGGAGCAGGGGCAGGGAACAGGTTTCTCCCGGGCTTGACGAAACGGTGCAAAACGCGGAGGAATTAGCGGAGTATGCCCGGAAGTACGGGATGAAGATCGAAGTCTGGTTAGATGGTCCCCGGGGGGGCACCGGCGCATCGCCCAACATCATCAAGGGGCAGATGGGGATGCACATCGAATACGCCATTCCCCTGATCCACGACCGCTTGGTGCGCGACGGGCTGCGCAATTACGTCAAATTCATCGTTAGCGGCGGGATTCGCACTTACGAGGACGTGATCAAAGCCGTGGCGTTAGGCGCGGACGGGGTGATCTGGGGAACCGCTCCGTTAGTGGCGGTGGGCTGCGACCGCAACCGCAACTGCCACGACGGCTGCTCCCGCGGCATCGCTACCAGCAACCTGATCATGCAGAACCTGCGCGACGTGGAGTTGAATTCCCGGCAGATGGTCAACGCCTTCATCATCATGCAGATGCAGGTGATCCGCGCCCTGGCCGGGCTGGGATTGAAAGACATCCGGGCGCTGCGCGGGCGTTTTGATAAAATCCAGTGGATCGGCTTGAAGGAGCGGGTGGATTTCCGCATCCGCCAGCGCCGGGAGCACTCCCGCCACCCCGGCATCGACGGCGGGGTGATCGAGCCGGAACCCGCTCACGCCCTGGGGCAGACCAACTGCGGGGTGGCGGCGGTAATCGGCAGCGATCCGGTTCCCAGCTACATCCTCGACGAAGCCCTGCACGCCATGAAGAACCGCGGTATGGACGGGGTAGGGGTAGGCAAAACCCTCTGTTTCCCGGATCATCCCCACCATTACGCCTTCCGGGTAATGGTGAAGGGACGGCTGCAATTAGAAGTGGAAGAAGAACTGCGGCAGCAGAACGGTTCCCCTGTCGGGGAAGGGGAGTTACAACGTGAAGCCCGCCAGAAACTCTTAGAATACCGCTACCGCCTGGCGGAGAAGATCAAAAAGGTCTTCCTGGATGATTATTTCGATTTCTACGGAGAAACCGGCCTCCCCGCCATCCGCGAAAGCTACAAAAAAGACGCCCAGGACCGGGAGCGCGATTACCGGGAATTCGGCAATCCCAACACCGATCCCGGCGACGTTTTCCGCTTCTTCGTGCGCGTGAAGGAAGCGGTGCGCGACCGCTTCATCGAACAGGAGTTGTTGATCGCCCCGCGCTTCCTCTATATCCGGGAATATTTCCCCGCGGTCAGCCGGGCAAACTACCGGGAAAATCCCGAATTTCTGCGCAAAGCGGAAGACCTGTTCGTCTTCAACCATTCGGTGCTGCTCACCCAGGTCCTCTACACCTACGAGGCGCAGCCGGAGGATTGGGAGACATTCATGCTGGCGAATAAGTCCGTCAACGGCTTTTTCTCCGCCCTGGCCGGGGAGGATCCTCTCTCCGGGCGCCACCTCGACGATTACGGTAAAAAATACTTAGAGCTGCTGCGCGATTTTGCCCGGGCTTATCACTACACCGATTTCGAAGCGAAATACCGCCAGCGCGTTCGCAAAATCGCCGCGGTGATGTCCTGCGGAAAGAATTTTGCGGTATGGAAGACCGCGGGGCGGGAAATTCCCTGGGAAACCCCCGCCGCGCCGAATAACATCATCCACGTGCGCTTAGCCACCGGCTCCATCGTGGAGCAGATGAATGCCCATCCCTTCGGTAAGCTGCACACCGCCCTGACGCACAACGGGGAGACCACCAATTACGAGACCCTCAAGCAGCGGGTGGAGCAGTTCGGCCTCCCGCCCCTGGCCACCACGGATACCGAAGTGGCCTCGCTGAAATTCCACTTAGTGGCCGAGGAGTTAGAATATCCGGACTGGGCGCTGTTCGAGGCTTTTTCTCCCACCACCGGCGACGACCTGGCGCTGATTCCGCCGGAGCTGCGCGGGCAGTTGGAAGAGGTGCAGCGGGTGGAGTTCACCAGCTCTCCCGACGGGCCTTATCAATATCTCTGCCTGCGCCACCAGCCGGAGCGCAACATCACCGAGCGGGTGGATTTGAAAGACCCCGCGGACCTTCGCCCCAGCACCACGGCGTTCTGGTACGACGCCAAAGGGGAGCGGAAACGCGCCTTCAGCATCATCGCCTCCGAGGAGCAGGCCATCCAGAAGGTGCTGGATCTGTTGGATCGCGAGGGGTTGATCGCCGGGGCGGCGCCCGACCGGGTGCTGGTGAGCAACGGGATGATCAGCCGCTTCGAGTACGATGAGCAGGGCGAAATCCACGATTTTCACATCATCGACCGCTACGGGCGGGAAATCCACCTCGACGATCCCGGCGAGCATTACAGCATCCGGCGCAGCGAGCTGCGCGCGCCCGCCAACGCCGCGGAGTTGGAAGCGCAAATCGCCGCCAACGCCCCCCGGCTGAAAGAGTGGATTCGCGAAAACCTGCCGGGGTGGGACTTTGATACCTATCGCTGGGTGGTGCAGAAGATTGCAAATGGGGGGGTAAATAATTTTAATTGGCAATTGCCAATTGTCAATTGTCAATTGTCAATTGAATTACTAACCCATTTCATCGACTACCTGCGCACTATGGATACCGGGACGAAGGCGGCGGGATCGCTGATCGACGTTACCCGGGCGATTTTGTATGATTATTTTGACCGCCTGGCCGAAGCGGATTCGCAGAACTGGGTAAAGGCGGATATGCGGCGCAGCGCTATTTCCGCCCCCCTTGACGCGGCTTCGCAAACCCTGCTGATCGACGCCCGGGGATTCGAGCCGGAAGGCATCGATCCCAAATTAGCGCTGAGCGCCTTCCTGGCCCACGCCTACGATTTGGGCTGGCGGAAATACGTGCTCTACCGGGTCAGCGGCCAGCGGCTCATCTCCACCGCGGTCATGGGCCATGGCGACACCGACGACGTGGAAATGGAAGTGTACGGCACGCCGGGAGAGTATTTCGGGGCCTTCATGCAGGGCGGGACCATCCGCTGCCACGGCAACGCCCAGAACTTCTGCGCCATGGGGATGCACCACGGCAATCTCTACGTGTTCGGCAACGCCGGCAAGGTGTGCGGCTACGCTTCCAAAGGCGGGGCGGTGTACATCCTCGGCGACGTGGTGGATCGCGGCTGGACCAACTCCGTGAACGATCCCCGCTGCCAGGATTTGCAAATCCACATCCTCGGCAGCGCCAGCAAATACTGCGGGGAATCGCTGATGGGCGGGGATTTCTTTTTCGGGGGGCTGTACTTCGACAGCAAGGGAAAGTTGCGCATGCAGGAGCGCCCCTATCGCGGCACCAAGCTATTGGGCGGGGCCTCGCGCGGCAACATGCTCTTCTTCGACCCGGAAAACCGTCTGGATCCGCACCAGTACACTCACGGCAAATTCGTCGAACTCACCGCCGACAACTGGCCCTACTGGAAAGAGCGGGTGGAAAGCACCCTGCGGCTGGCCGGGGTGGAAATTTGGGGGCAGAACGGTTCCGCCGCCTTCATCGCTGACGGAAAGGAATTCAAAATTGCGCCGGAAAACTTTAGACTTATTATTCCCCGCGGGGGGTTGAAGGGGTATGAGTCGCATTGAGAGAATGGGAACGCGGATGAGGCGGATACGACGGATGAGCGCGGGTTTTTATCCCCAGTTCCCGCTCTTGCCGCCCGGCTGTAATTAAAAGTGGCCAGACGTTTAATCTATCCCCGGGAAAGCCGGTTTACAGAAAATTATTGTTGAACCCGATAAATTATCCTGGTATTTTTGCAACGACATCAGGGCAATTTTTCTGTAGGAGATACAATATATGCCAACCATTCAATATATAACTATCAAGGAATTGCAAAACCTTTTACGATCTTTACAGTTGCCTCCTGATATACGTTTTACGGTAACTTTTGAAGATGATGAGGCGGTTAAAAAAGTTCTGAAGCGCCAACTGGCCATCGCGGCGATGAAGAAGCTTCGGGGGGCGGGTAACGGCAATCTGGTGGCTGCACTGCTTACAGAACGAGAGAAAGATGCCTCGCTATGAATGAATACGTTCTGGATACCTCCGCCTTATTAGCATACACAGAAGACGAAGAAGGCAGCACTGAAGTAGAAGCATTATTAAACCGGGCGTTGGACGATGAAATTGCGCTTTACATTTCGGTGATCAGTTCCATCGAAGAGTTCTATATTTCCTGGCAAGAACAAGGCGAAGAAGTCGCCATTGAACGTTTAAACCTGGTCGGCGCCCTTTCCATGATCCAGGTGGAGTTGGATCAGGAACTGGTTAAAATCATTGGAGAGATCAAAGCCCAAAAAACCATCTCCTTCGCCGATTGCTGCATTGCCGGGTTAGCAAAATACAAGAATGCTACCCTTGTTCATAAAGATCCGGAGTACGAAGAAGTTGAAGATGAAATCAAACAACTGAAGCTACCTTATAAGCAAATATCAAAATCTAAGCCCCCTAAAGCTAAACAGAAACCGAAGACCTGAGCGGGTCTGCCGCTAAGTTGTTTGCCTTAACTGTTTTTTGGCCGACGGCAAAACCTTCCGCATTGCGCCGGAGAATTTAAAGCTGTAAGCGCCGCGAGGGGGGTCTGAATCGCACTAAAGCGGTGTTTGAGTGCGCAGGTGTTCAAAGTGAAGCACAGGAGCGGCTCCTTCGGAAAAGAAATAAAGGAAAAAAGAGTGGAAAAAGCATTCAAAATAATTAGCCGGCTGCACAAGGAAGGGGTGCTGGAGGAGTATGCCATCGGCGGCGCCATTGCCACCATCTACTATACGGAGCCTTTTGCCACCTATGATCTGGACATATTTTTCATTCCGCCGGAAGAACAGGGTATAATCGTGCTTACGCCCTTCTATGATTTTTTGACTAAAGAAGGGTACAAGACTGATAAAGAATATATCCTGATCGGCGAAACGCCCATCCAATTTATACCGGCAGCGACGGCGTTGGAAAAAGAAGCCGTTCGCCACGCCGTTCCGGTGCAATATAAAGATATTCAAGTAAATATCCTGCGACCGGAATACTTGATCGCGATTTTTCTTCGTGTATTTCGCTTGAAAGATCGGGAAAAAATTGTCCGGCTCCTGGAACAAACGAAAATAGATGAGAAGCTGCTGTCGGATATTTTAACCAGGCATGGCTTAAAGGAAAAATTTGAAAATTTTAGGGGTGAGCGATGAAGAGGGCCATTGCCAAAAACGAAAAAGAGATAGAAGAATACCGGCAAAGACTGTTTAAAGCAAAAGAAGCGTATCGAAAAGAACAAGCCAAATTGCCTTTTGAAAAGAAAATAGCAATCGTTATGATGCTTAACAGATTTGCCAGGGAGTGGGGAGCGGGTTGGAGGTCGGGCAACCCTTGAACCTGAAAGGCTCATCCAGAAAGATAAAACGGTGCGCTTAAATCATCGAACCTTTTCATCCCGCGGTTTATCGTTCCATAAAAAAATAAAACGACCTATCGAAAAACGAATCGCGGCAGGTTGCAAGGATATGAACCGCGTTAAAGCAGTGTTTGAGTGGGTAGGTGTTCAAGATGAAGTACACAAAAAAAGCGGCGTGTTGCGCCGCTTTTTTGGTTTCAATGTCTGAATTGAGAGTTGACAGGGCATGGTTGGCGATTAAATTGAAACAAGCAAATAAAATGGAGCCCGGAAGAGATGCAGCACCAATACCGCTGTTGTGTTATACCTTCAAGGCGCACAATAAAGTAAAGAATAGTTTATGGGGATTTTGAGATTCCTGCTCGATACTTAACGGAGAAACAATGAGCGTCACATTTGAGTGGGATAGGCCAAAAGCAGAGAAAAATCTTAAAAAACATAACGTTTCATTTGACGAAGCGGCGACCGTATTTACTGATCCATTATCTTTAACCATTGGCAGATTCTCTTCATTCTAATATGGAAGAACGGGTTGTTATTATTGGGGAATCGATCCGGCGGCGTATTTTAGTAGTTGTTCACATCGATCGCGGGGATAGAATTCGTCTAATCAGTGCGCGTCTTGCCACTTCCCGGGAAAGGAGAAAATATGAAGAAGGCAACTAAAATCCAGGACGACCCGGATATGCTGGCTGAATATGATTTCAGCAAAGGTGTACGAGGCAAATATGTCGAACGTCTGGCCGCAGGCAGCAATATTGTTGTATTATCGCCTGATGTGGCGGAAGTATTTCCTGATTCTGAATCTGTGAACGAAGCTTTACGCCTGCTAATCAAAATTGCTGCGAGAAGGACCAGGAAAACCGCGGTTTGAGAATGGGTGAGCGCCGTTCACAGTTGTGGGGAAATGCCAAACCCGGCATTTTGGGTTGCCAAAATGGGATTAGATAAAATTGCCTGCGGCTGGAGTCCGGAAGAGATGCAGTATCAATACCCCTTTTTGACGCTGGGGCAAATCTATGCGGCGTTGGCCTATTTTGCGAATCACGAAGCGGAGTTTGAGGAAGAAATTGTGCGGCAGTTAAGAGAAATTGATAAAGCCCGAAAAAAGACCCTGAATTCCCCCATACGCAAGCGTCTAAAGGCAAAAGGGTTAATTTGATTGCCGATTAAATTCTACATGGATCCTCATGTACCGCGGGCGATTACCGAAGGGTTAAGAATTCGTGAGAAAACGCTTTGCCCGCAAGGCCCGGGGAGGCAACGGCGGAACCTCCGCCTGATAGCCCGCAGGCGCGGATACATCAGAGCGATCTGCCTCGAAGGTTCAAGCATGAACCTGAAAGGCAGATCGTTTCATAAAGAAGACTCACCGCTGTGCCAAAAGAGTTCATCATTCTACCAAAAAGGCTCGCGAATGAACCGCAAAGGCAGACCGTTCCAAATCATTAGCTGGATAATCAGCCTGATTGTTTTGTTATTGATACTCCTGGGGCGAACAAGACTAATCTGAATTATTTTCTGATGTTACGCAGGCCCCCCAAATTAGCCACAGAGTCACAGAGGACACAGAGAAAATCAAATATTCATTGAACCTAAGTCTGCACTGGGAAGCAAAAAAAACCATAAATTGATTAAAACTCCGTGTTCTCTGTGTCTTTTGCATGGTGAGTTTATCGAACCATGTGGCAAAATGCGTAACATCAGTTATTTTCAAAAAAGTTATGATGCCGGAAAAAAATGTATGCCTGAAACGAACTACGGCCGGCAAATGCAGCCCCGGCAAATCACCGCCGGGCCCCGGTTCTTTGCCCCCGAAACTCACCCCACCCGCTTGCGGAATTTCAGCACGCTGAAGCTGAAGATCAGCAGCCCGAAAATTGTCATGGGGACGGCGTCTTGCATCAGGTAAGAAAGCGCGGCCCCTTTCTGGAAAATGTCCCGGATGATGTACATGAAATAGCGCATGGGATTCAGCAGGGTCACTTTCTGCAAAATTTCCGGCATATTTTCGATGGGGATGAACAGCCCGCTCATCAGCAGCATAAAAACCATGAAAAACCAGGAGACGAACATGGATTGCTGCTGGGAGTGGGTGATGGTGGAAATGAAGATTCCCATCCCCAGGGTGGTGAAGAGGTAGAGCAGCGACAACCCTCCCAATAGCAGGTAACTTCCCTGCATCCGGATAGAGAAGATAAACTGGGCGGCGATGAGCACGATCCCCAGCTCCACGAACGCCAGGATCAGGAAGGGGAGCAATTTCCCTAACAGCAGTTGGTGTTTCCGCAGCGGGGTCACCAACAACTGTTCCAGGGTGCCGATCTCCTTTTCCTTTACCAGGCTCATGGAGGCTAACATCATGGAAATGATGGTCAGCAGCACCACCACGATGCCCGGCACCATGTACTGAGCGTTGCGCAGATCCAGGTTATACCACATCCGCTCCTGCATTTCTACCAGGTGAACGCCGCGCAGCTGGCCGCGCCGGGGGGAATTCTGCCAATATTCCCGGGTTAGCCCGCTCAGGATGCCCTGGGCGTATCCCAACGCCACCCCGGCGGTGTTGCCGTCCAGCGCGTCCGCGATGATCTGCACCTCCGGCTGCAAGCCGCGCTGCACGTCGCGGCTGAAATGGCGGGGAATGACCAGCGCCATCTGCGCCTTCCAGCCCTGGATGGCCTCGGAGATCAGCGCCGGGGAGGTTTCGTAGCCGATCACATTGAAACGGTCGGTATGGCTGAAGGCGTCGCGCACCTGTTTGCTGAGAAAGCTGTTATCGTGGTCGGCGATGATTAGTTTGATGTGCTTCACCTCGTTGGTGATGGCAAATCCTAAGATCGCCATTTGCAAGATCGGGGCGATGAAGATAATGACCACCATCTCCCGGGTGCGGAAGATCTGCCGGAATTCCTTGCGGATCATGTAGAGGATTTGTTGCATAACCGGTTTACCTGGGTGTTATGATTACGCGGTGAATGCGTGTGGGCGCGGCGGGGCCGGTGGTGGCGCCTGTGGCGGCGCGGTGGTGGTGGGACGATGGTGGGAACGGTAGGGGGGCGGGGGGACGGCGGGGACGCGGTGGGGGCACGGTGGGGGCACGGTGGGGGCACGGTGGGGGCACGGTGGGGGCACGGTGGGGGCATGGTAGGGGCGAAGCATTCGGAAGAAAAGCCATAAGATTGCGGGCAATTTTTAGAGCCGAATGCTTCGCCCCTACCGTCCGCCGTCCGCCATCCGCCATCCGCCGTCCGCCGTCCGCCATCCGCCATCCGCCATCCGCCATCCGCCATCCGCCATCCGCCATCCGCCATCCGCCATCCGCCATCCGCCATCCGCCATCCGCCATCCGCCGTCCGCCATCCGCCATCCGCCGTCCGCCATCCGCCCATGAAATTCATTTTTCCAGATTCACGCTGAATTTCCGCCAGGAGACGGTCAATAATACCAGGGACATCGCGCCCAAGAAAAATACCTGGTTCAACAATTGTGAAATCGTATTCCCTTTCAGCATAATTCCCCGCACGATCACAAGGTAATATTTCGCCGGGATGATGTAAGAGAGCCATTGCAGCAACTCCGGCATGGAGGCGATGGGAAAGATGAAGCCGGAGAGCATTACCGTGGGCAGCAGGGTGGCGATCACCGCAATCATCATGGCCACCTGCTGGGTTCTGGCGATGGTGGAGATCATCAGCCCCAGGCTGAGCGCGGTGATGATGTACAGGGTGGTCAGCAGCGCCAGCAGGGGCAGGCTGCCGATGAAGGGCACCTCGAAGAGGAAAATCCCGATCAGCAGAATCAGCGCCCCATCCATAAAGGCTAAGAACACGTAGGGGATCACCTTGCCGAGAATGATCTCGTACGGGCGCACCGGGGAGACCAGGATTTGCTCCATGGTACCCAGCTCCTTCTCCCGGGAGATGGTGATGCTGGTCAGCAGGGCGGAGATCATCACCAGGAGCAGCGCCAGGATACCGGGCACGAAGAAATAGGTGCTCTTCATATCCGGGTTGAACCAGATGGCGCTGCGCACCTCGAAAGGCAGGGGAATTTGCCCCCCGTATCGCTGGTTGAATAACTGGATCACCTGGTTGCAGTAATTCCGGATGATGGTGGCGGCGTTGGGATCGGAGGCGTCCACCAGGATTTGCACCGGGGCGGAAACGCTGCGCTGCCAGGTTTTGCCGAAATCCGCGGGAATGGCCAGGATGACCCGGGCCTTGCGGGTGAGGAACAGTTTTTCCGCTTCCGAAAGAGGGCCTTCATATCCGAAGACGTGGAAAAACTTGCTGCCCTGGAACTGCTCCACCAGGCGGCGGGAGTGCAGGGTGCGGTCATAATCCACCACCGCCAGGTCCACCCGCTGGATTTCCATGTTCAGGGCATACCCGAACATCACCAACTGGATCACCGGCATGATGAAGATGATCATAAGGGTGCGCGGATCGCGAATGATGTGCAAAAACTCCTTCCGGGCAATGGAGAGGAGGCGGGAATGGGGCATACGCATGGTTAAATCTTTTGGTTTTGGATTCATAGGTGAATGAGTGTACGGGTGAATGGGTGCATGGGATTTATAATTTCCCTTTGATGTATTTGATGAAATTGAGATGTTTTTTTCGAAGAGTCTCGATCATATCCATGAAACTCAAGGTCTTCAAGTAACCGATCCGGTGGGCAATGATGATTTGAGTTTCAAGCTCCGATAAAGAGGCCAGACTAATATAAAGAAATTGCAGAAATTCTTTTTTTGAACCTCTGGCCGCCCCCTCCGCGATGTTTGAAGGATAAGACACCGCAGCCCTCCTCATCTGCGAAGTCAACCCGTACATTTCCTCTCTGGGAAAAGCCTGGGTTTCTTTGTAAATCTGTTCAACCAAATCAATTCCCAATTTCCATATATCTAAATCTTTGTGCGTTTTCCCGGAATTTTTCATTTTCCATTCCTCCAAGTTTTGAGAGAACACTGAGACTGCTTTTAATCTAAAAAATTCCTCCCCTCCCCCCTCTTATACCCATTCACCCATCAACCCATTCACTCTTTCACCAGCGCCACGAACACGTCCTGCATGTTGCTCTTTCCATAATGTTGCTTCAGCTTTGCGGGGGTGTCCAGGGCGATGAGTTTTCCTTCGCGCATGATGGAAACGCGGTGGCAGTATTCCGCCTCATCCATGAAATGGGTGGTGACGAACACGGTTTTGCCCAGCGCCACGGTCTGGTAGATGAGATCCCAGAAGCTCCGCCGGGCTTCCGGATCGACCCCGGAGGTGGGTTCGTCGAGAAAAATGATCGGGGGATCGTGCAGCAGGGCGCAGCCGAGCGCCAGGCGCTGTTTGAACCCCAGGGGCAGCTCCCGGGTCAGTTTGTCGGCGAACGCTTCCAGGCCCACCTGCCGGATCAGCGCCTCTTTGCGCTCCCGGATCAAGGCGCGCGACAATCCGTACACTCCCCCGTAAAATTCGATGTTCTCGGAGATGGTCAAATCATCATAGAGGGAGAATTTCTGGCTCATGTACCCGATGCGCCGCTTGATCGCCTCGCTCTGGCGATAAATGTCGTAGCCGGCCACGCTGCCGCTCCCCTCGCTGGGGGCCAGCAGCCCGCACAACATGCGAATCATGGTGGTTTTGCCGGCCCCGTTGGCGCCCAGGAAGCCGAAAATCTCTCCCTGGTACACTTCGATGCTCACCCGGTCCACCGCGGTGAATTTGCCGAATCGCCGGGTGAGTTTTTCGGTTTTTACAGAGATTTGCCTGGTCATTGGCTTCGCGTCATTCGTTGTCATTTCGCTGCGCGGTCATTGATTATGCTCTATTTGTTTTCCTAATAATAACGGATAGCGGTGATAAATGTAAATGTCAAAGATTTTCTCTCGCCGGAGATCAACATCCCCCCGGTCCCCCCTTTGAAGGGGGGACCGGGGGGATGTCAAAAGCGTGGCCGTTATGAAATATCGTTTATCACTGCAAAACGTTATAATCAGTTGTTTTCTGCCCCTCTTTCCTGTCGGTGTTATTCAGGCACGCTGAAGCGCGGCGATCAATTATATGCTTTCCCCCCCATCTGCCTCCCCGCCGATCAACGCTAAAAAAACGTCTTCGATGCTCGGCGGCTGCGGCGACCAGGTGGTGAGATTGCCGCTGCTGGCCGCCTGCCACTCGCTCCATTGCCGGGAATCCGGCGGTCGCTTAAAACTGACGTGCAGGGCGTCGCCGAACAGTTGGGTGCTCTGCACTTCCGGCAGGGAGCGGAAAAAGTCGCGCAGGCGGCGCACGTCCTTCGCTTCCAAACGGTATAGCGGATAGCGATAGCGGTCTTTGAGCGCCTCCGGGGCGCCCACGCCGGCAATACGCCCCCTGAAAAAGAGCGCCACCCGGTCGCACAGGTCCGCTTCATCCATGTAGGCGGTGGAGACCAGGATGGAGGCGCCTTCCTCCCGGATCAACCGCAGGATGTCCCAAAACTCCTGGCGGGAAACCGGGTCCACCCCATAGGTAGGCTCGTCGAGTACCAGGATGGCAGGGGTGTGAATGAGGGCGCAGGAGAGCGCCAGCTTCTGCTTCATTCCCCCGGAGAGCGCCCCGGCAAGCCGTTTTTTGAAGGGCGCCAGGCGGGAAAAGTGGTACAACTGCTCTAACCGCCTCTCCCGCTCTTTTTCCGGCACTTGAAATAAATCGGCAAAGAAACGCAGGTTCTGCTCTACCGATAAATCCTGGTAAAGCGAAAAGCGCTGGGGCATGTAGCCTAAAATAGAGCGAATGCGGGCAACTTCCCGAGTCGTATCCAGCCCATCGACGAGGATACTGCCCCGGTCGGGAAGCAGGAGGGTGCAAATGGCGCGCAGCAGGGTGGTTTTTCCCGCCCCGTCGGGGCCGATCAGCCCGAACAGTTCCCCTCTTTTTACCTCCAGGCTTACGCCCCGTACGGCTTCCACCGTTCCGTAGGATTTGTGAAATTCTTTGATCTCGATGGCATTCATTGTTTGCTTGCCCCTTTGGGGCTTCATTGTCATTGGCTTCGCGTCATTTGGTTGTCATTACGCTTCGCTGTCAGTTGCCTGCGGCGTCATTTGCGCTATGCGCGTCAATAGTCTTCGCCGTCATTGATTGTCAGTTGCTTGTCCCTTTGGGGCTGCGCATTATTTTATTGTCATTTATAGCCATTGGAAATTACGTTAAATGTCGCAAAGTAAATGACGACGAAGCCAAATGGCTAAAAATGACAGCGCCGCCCCAAAGGGGCAAGCCAATGACCATGAATGACAACAAAATGACGCCGCAGGCAATTGACGCGCGCAGCGCCAATGACGCGAAGCAATTATTTCGCCCACAGCCCCCCGGTCGCTTCCAGCCAATCCGCAATGCGATCCGCCGCGGCGGCCACGTTGCCGTCGGAAATGTCCAGCTCCATTTTCGGGAGCGTGGATTCCGCCACAAAGCGGCGCATCAACTCCTGTTCCTCGATGAAGATTTGCAAATTATCGTACTGCGCGGGATTGCCGGAGACTTTCAGGCGCTCCTCCCGCGCCCTTGCGAAAGATTCCGCGCTGCGGGTGCAAAACACCAGGTGAAATCCCAACCGCGCCAATCGCTCTTCTAACCAGTGGAAATCGTAGTTTTTCCCGTGCGCCTGCCACTGGTAAACGCGGGTGGAAATGTGAAAGCGGTCCACGATCCAGGAGTAATAGGGCAGCAGCTCGATCAGGCGGGTCCAGGTGTGGTAGGCTTCCATGGCCCGCGCCTCCTCCGGCGGCTCGAAATTGATCATTCCCCGCCCCCAGGGAAAATTAGTGAAGGCGCACCATTCCGCGGAAATCAGGGGAGAGTGGTAACGGTACTTGCGCGGCCCCACGATGCGGGGATGCTCGTTCAGCGCAAAAGCGATCTCGGTTTTCAAAGTCAGCCGCGTCCCTTCCAAAATGATCTTGGGGCAGAGTTTATCAGCCATTATGGGCTCCATAGTGGTGGTCATTTGCGCTTCGCGCGTCATTTGCCTTCGGTGTCATTAATGGTCATTTGCTTTGCGACATTAGCGTAATTTCCAATGACCATAAATGACCACAAAATGACGCGCAGCCCCGCAGGGGCAAGCAACTGACAATCAATGACGCCGAAGGCAACTGACGCGCAGCAACTAATCACCATCCTAATTTCTGGCGCAGCAATTTCCCCGCCTGGCGGCTGATGGTCAATTCGCTGCGGTTTTTATCGTTCACGGTCATGCGGTATCCCCCGCCGAACCAGGGTTCGATGGTTTTCACGTAATTCAGGTTGACGATGGTGGAGCGGTGGATGCGGAAGAATTTTTCCGGGTCCAACCGCGCCTGCAATTCCTCTAAAGTGTAATTCAGCAAATGCTTCGAATCCGCCAGGAAGGCAAACACTAATTTGTTCTCGCTGGCAAAGTACACAATATCATCATCGGGGAGGATGTGGATTTTGTCGCCGGTTTTGGAAGGAATGCGCCGCAGGCAATCCGGGCGGGCATTCCAGGAGGCCAGCAACCGGCGAAGATTCTCCAGCTCCGCGGGCGAATCCCTGCCGGCGGAACGCTGCTTGCGCAACTTTTCGAGCGCTTCGTGCAGGCGTTCTTCGGAAAACGGTTTCAGCAAGTAATCCACCGCCTGCAATTCGAACGCCTGCACGGCATAGCGGTCATAGGCGGTGGTAAAGATGACCGCGGGGCGATGGGAGAGCAGGCGCAGCAGGTCGATGCCGGAGATATCGGTTAGGTGAATATCCAGGAAGACCAATTCCGGTTTCAGCGCATTGATCTCTTCCGCGGCCTCCCGCCCGGAAGCCGCGCTTCCCACGATTTCCAGGTCCGCCGTCTCTTGCAGAAGTTCCATCAGCCTCTCCAGGGCGGGACGTTCGTCTTCGACGATGTAGGCGGTGATCATGTAAATTCTCTTTTAGGATAAGACCTCAAAGGTTTTCAAAACCTTTGAGGTCTTTAGTATTATAACTTTCAGGCAGCGGAATGCGGATTTCTACCGTGGTTCCCCCGCCCTGCCGGGAGCGGATTTGCAAAAGATCCGGTTCTTTGAAAAGCAGATATAGCCGCTCGGAAATGTTTTCCAGGGCGTGGCCGGGCAGGGGAAGCTGGCGCAACCGCTCCGGCGCAATTCCCCGCCCGTCATCTGCAACCTCAATAACAATGTGGCGCTCGGTTTCCTTGACCGAGAGGGAAATTTTCAGCGGCTGCCGGCGATCCGGCCAACCGTGCTGCACCACGTTTTCGATGATCGGCTGCAAGAGCAGCGCCGGGACCTGCCGGGAATCCTGCCGCAGGGATTGATGCCATTCCACCTGCAACTTCTCGCCGAATCGCGCTTGCAGCAGGGCGAGGTACTGGCGGGTGAATTCGATCTCCCGGCGCAGGGGGATCGCTTCTTTGGAGGCGTTCTGGAACAGGTAACGCAGAATCTCGCTCAATTGCAGCAGCAGCCGCTCCGCCGCGGGCGGATCCTGCCGGATCAGCGAAGCGATGGTGTTGAGGGAGTTGAACAAAAAGTGCGGCTCGATCTGGGCGCGCAGGGCGGTCAATTCCGCCCGCTCCAGCGCCTGGCGCTGGCGATTTTGCTGCCAGCGCAGCTCCACCAGGCTCCCCGCCATGCTCGCCAGGCCGATCAGGAACAGCATGGAAAAGAAGGAGATCAGCACTCCCCGGGACTGCACGCTGAGCAGCGTTTCGGAAGAGCCTTCGCCAAACGGCAGCGAAACCACGAATACGAATCCTTTCCAGAGGTGCTCGATGGCAATCTCGCGCAGCGATGCCGGGGGAAGCAGAATGAGGGTTTGGAACACCAGCCCGGTGAGATACGCGGCGGAAATGGCCACGGTATAGAGCGCGGTTTTCATCAACCACTGCTGCAACGGGGAGAAAACCGTCAGTTTGGGAGCAATCCAGCGATAGACCGGCCAGACCGCGGCGGCGAGGGAAAAGGCGTAGAAATACCCGATCAGGATCGCCCGGTAAGCCTCCGTGGTTCTGGCCAGGAACACGAACGAGAGGAAAGCGCCGGCTACCAGCACGGCGCTTATCCCCAGGATGAGGTTGCGAATTTGTTTATACCGCCGGGGTTCCATTGCTCCGTCTCAGGTTCCAGATGTAAGTGATAAAACTGCCCAGTCCGAAGCAGATTACCGCCAGGGAAACCAGCCATCCTAAGAAGGGAATTTTGGGAACCAATACCACCAAAATCACGCCTAACACGACCGGCCAGACCAGGGAAGTTCCGGGACTCTCTTTTTGGAACAGCTTCCAGAGATAATCCCCCGCGAACAGGGCGGTGAAAATCAGGCTGAGATAGAGCAGGATGAGGTACAGCGCTAACAGGATCAAGCCCACGGGAATGGTGACCACCAACAGGAGCAGGATCAAAATCCCCACCGGGACGGCCACCAGGGCTAAAAAGCCGACGCCGAGATGCTTCCCGAAATCCTTTCCCGCAAAGGCCAGGTAATCGCGGCTGAAATTCTTGAAGAGCGCCGCTAACAGGAGGCCGGTGATCAGCAGGGCGATCAGCCACCAGTAGAATACCAGGGATTGGAAAAAGAGCCGCCGCTTCTCGATCTTGATTTCCAGGTTGTCCGGCAGGGGGCCGGATTTTTCCGGGTCCAATTCTTTGGGAAGGGTTAATTTGCTGCCTCCCGGCGCGGAATAGTTCGATCCGAACCGCACATGGCCGGCCTGCATCTCCAGGTATTGCCCCACGGCGCCGTTCAGCCGGGCGTAGCCGGCGCCCCCGCGAACGTAGCCCTCCACCCGGCCGCCTTCTAACAGTAGATCGCCGACGCCTACGATCAAATTCCCTTTGATAACGCTGCGCTCGGTGATGCGCACCTTTCCGCCGAAGGCCAGCACGTCGCCGCCGATCTCTCCATCCACTAACAGGTCGGAACCGAAAAAAATGACCATATCGCCCACTTTGCCGCGGATTTCCAGTGATTCACATCCGGCCAGCACGTCCTGGACGACCTCTCCCCGCACGGTAATGCGCTCACAGCCGGCGTAAACATCCCCGTTGACGAACCCTTCGATATCCACGGTGCGGCAGCCGGCGAACAGATCGGTTCCCAGGGTATCGCCATCAAGCACCCGCACCGTTTCCGCGCCGCGGTACTCCGCAGCGGTTAATGACAGAGCGGCAAGGCACAGAATCAACAACGCGCAAAGAACATTTTTCATGGTACGCTCCTTTTTGTTTTAGCTTCACCGGCCAATTTAGCGGAAAATGCGTTCCGGCAAAGCCAAAACCGCCCGGCGGTCGATTTCGCAGGCTGAATGGTCATATTGTTTTGCCAATGGGTTTTACAGTGTTTGGGTGTTATGGTGTTCATGTGTTCGTGTGTTCGATCAACATAGACACCTGAACACCCAAACACTATTCCTCCAGGAACACTTCCACCGGCATCCCATGCTTCAAAATGCCCTCGGGGTTGGGAACGGTAATTTTTACGGCGTACACCAGGGAGGTGCGGGTTTCCGGGGTCAAAATAGATTTGGGGGTAAATTCCGCTTTGGGGCTTACCCAGCTTACTTTTCCGGTTAGTTCCCGGTCCAGCCCGTCCACTTTCACGCGCACTTCCTGGCCGTATTTCACCGCCGGCAGTTTTTTCTCGGAGATGTAAATTTTTACATCTACTTCCTGAATCTCGATGATTTCCACCAGCGGGCTAAGGGGAGGAATCGCTTCGCCAAGCTCGAAGTACTTTTCCGAGATAATCCCGCCGACAGGCGCGGCGATCACCGCATCTTTTATTTTCTTGTTCACGATGCCTAATTGGGCTTCTAATTGTTTTCGCTTCGCTTCTAAGCTCTGGAAACTTTGCCGGCTGTTTTCCAGGGCGGTCTGCGCCTGGTTAAGCTGGTTGGTAAGGTCATCTAAACTCTGGCGGGAAGCGGAATTGTTCTGAACCAGCATGGCGATGCGCTGCTGTTTTTCACGCACATATTGCTCCGTAGATTGCGCCTGGCTGAGATTGGCGCGGGCAATCTTCAATTGCACGCCCAATTCCTCCAAACCCGCCTGCAACTGCTCGCGTTGAAAGACCAGCTCGGTGGTGTCCACCAGGGCCAGAATATCCCCGGCGCGCACTTCCTGGCCGGTATCCACTTTCAGCGCCTTGATCTCCCCGCCGGTAAGTGCGGGAACCTGCACGGAAGTACCTTCCACCACCGAAGTGTAGCCGTCGCGGTCGGAATTATTCCCGCAGTTCCATAAAACCATGCTGCAAATTGCCGTGAAAACGTAATTGTGGATTCTCATTCGTTCATTTCTCCAGGCAGGTTATCAATTCATCAATGTTTACAGGGCATAATTTTCACTTTGCGCTTTGCGCTTTGCACTTTTCACTTCCCCCCGTTCTGCCCGATCGCCCCGGTCGCAAAGTCCAACTGCAATTTATACTGATACCACTGGATATAATTCTGCTGCAAGAGCAATTCCGCTTCCAATAGAGAAGTCTCCGCGGCGCTCACGTCTAAGTTGGCGGCCTGCCCTTCGGCGTACTTGCTTTCGGTAATGCGGTAGCGCTCCATCTCCTGGGCTACGATCCGGCGCTGGAAAAGAATCTGCTCCCGGGCGGTTTGCAGGTATTCGTACGCCTCGGTCACCTGCTGCCGCACGTTCTGCAATAATTGCCGGGATTGCAGGTCTAATTTATCGTACTCTAAGCGGGATTGCTGCACCCGCTTGCGGTCGCGGCTCCAATTCCAGATCTCCCACTGCAAACCTACCCCGAAAGTGTAATAAGTCATCCACTCGTCGCTGAAAAAGTTGACGCCCGGCCGGGCATAGTGGTAAGAGGCGTTGGCATAGACCTGGGGAAAATAAGCCGATTGCAGGGAGCGGCTGCGGTAGAGTTCCGCCTGCTGCAAGGCCGCAAGCTGCTTCAATTCCGGGCGATGGGCGGCGGCAACGGCTAAGTAATCGTCCGCGCTTTCCAGGGAGAGTTCCACCGTCTCGATCGCCAGGCGTTCCACGTCCAGGGGGGCCTCGGTGTTCAGAACGTGGCGGAACTGGGTGAGCAGCACCCGGTAGAGGTTGCGGAGATTTTGCAGCTGGCTTTGGTATTGCAGCTTGCGATTGGCGACTTCCAGGGTATCGAATGCCGCGGCCTGCCCGGCGTAGAAAAGATTCCGCGCCTGCTGTAGCCGGTAATCCACCCGCCGGATGGCTTCCTCCAGAACCTTCTGCTGCGTCAAATCGAGCTGCAGCCGGTAGAAGATCGATCCGGTTTGCAGCAGCAGTTGCCGGCGGAGAGTGGAATCCTGGAGCGCCTGGGCCTGCTCCCGTTCCCGGGCTGCTTTCACTAAATTACGGATGCGGAACCCGGTAAAAATCGGCTGATTGACGGCCAGCCCCAGGTTGTACTGGTCTTTTACCCCGATCTCGGAGGTAAACTCCCGGCCAAGGATGGGAAAAGGCACTTCCAGGGTCGGCAAATCCGATTGGTAGTAGAACGCGGCGGAACCGTTGAAAACCGGGAGATAGCCGGTCTTCTGGATGGCCACCTCTTCCCGCGCCTGCTGAATCGCTTTCTGCTGCTGCTGCAAGGTGAGATTGTTTTCCAGGGCGATATTCCAGGCTTCCGGCAGGGTAACCGTGGTTTGCGCCAGCGCCGGGAGCAGCGCCAGAACGTTCAGGATGAGAAATCGGGGTTTGAGCATGGCCTACCTTGTACGGTTTTTCGGTTGCTGGATTGAATTACGTGAAACGTAAAACGTGATGCGTGAGGATTACGAAGTTTGCGTATTTCCTATTACGTTTTACGAGTTACGTTTCACGCATTACGAAATTACGGTTCCCCTTCCGGCCGGATCCCTTTCCAAACCAGGTCGAATACTTCTTTCTTCCGCGCTTCTAAAAACCCCGGGGAAGTCACTGAAATCGCCGGGAACAGTTTTTCGAGAATTCTCTCTGCCAAAAAGGGATGCAGGCACATGCCGATCAGGCTCAGGGTCAATTGAATGGGGTCCACCTGCCGAATTTGTCCCCTGCCAATCGCCTGCTGAATTTTCAGGGGAATGGGAATCTCCGAAAAGCCTCGCTCGGAGAAGATCGACTGAATCATCCGCCCGATTTGCTCGCCTCCCTGGTCGATCTCCCAGATGATAAAACGGATCATTTCCGGGCGGCGGGAGAGCGCGTCGATGTAATTTTCAATAAATCCCTTGATGAACAAGACCGGGTCCTCGGTTTCCAAAATGGCGTTCAGGAATTCATCGAAAACGCTTTTCACGGTGGTTTCGAACACTTTCTCGTACAAGCGATCCTTGGAACGGAAATAATAGTGCAACAACGCCTTGTTGATGCCGGCGCGGTCGGCGATATCCTGCATCCGTGCCCCATCCTTGCCCCGCTGCAGGAATACCTCCGTGGCCGCCCGGATGATTTTTTGTTCGGTTTCCCCGGTAAAAGTCAACGTTTTGCCCCTCGAATTATATCTTTTATCCGAAAAGTTTAATTTTTTGGTTAAACTTTTCGACCAAAACATACTGCTGGCAAACCAAATAGTCAAGAGATTTTTTTTAGCGGGGGAAAAATTGCGGAGGAGGTTGAAAAAGTGGTGCGTGATGTGTAGTTCGTATTCCTTAATGCGTATTGCGTAATGCGTAACGGAAAACCCTTAGACCTTTCGACCCTTCGGCAAGCTCAGGATAAACTGAACTCAGGGCAATCCCTTTTACGCATCACGCATTACGCAATACGAAGTACAGAATACGCACTCCGCAATACGCACTACTTCCCCATCACCGCAGCAGCAGCATCTTGCGGGTCTGGCTAAAGTTCCCCGCCTGCATCCGGCAGAGGTACATTCCGCTTTCCAGCCGCCCGGCGTCGAAGCGGATTTCGTGATACCCGGCCGGCCGGGGCGCTTCTAACAGCGTGGCAACCCGCTCTCCTAACAGGTTAAACACCTCGATTTTGACCGTCGAAGCCTGCGGAAGGGCAAAACCGATCCGGGTAGCCGGGTTGAAGGGATTTGGGTAATTCTGTCGCAGCTCGAACGCCGCGGGAATTTCCCCTTCTCCGCCGGGAAGCGCGGTAATGCCGTTGCGGAATTTGACGGCCATGCTGTCGCGCGTGGAGTTTCCATACTGGTCGAACGCTTCGATGACGATGCGATAGTCGCCGTCGGCGTAATTGTAAGTCGGGAAGGCGAGGCTCTTCTCGCTCAGCGCTAACAGGGTATCGCCGTTATTATTGGTGAGCAGGTGGTAAAAATTGCGCTCCATGCTCATCCAGCTGGAAGGGGGCAGGGTTGCGTCGCGTTTGTAAATGAGGGGAGCCCACTCCTCGTAATGCCCGGAGGCGTAAAAATCGAAGGAGTGGTTCAGGCGCTGTCCCAGGGTGCGGGGGAAGACCGTTTCCCCTCCGGGGAGCCGCTTCACCCAGTAGTAAATTTCGTAGGCCGGCTGCTGCCAGGGGGAATCTTTCACGTAGTCCACCACCTTTGCGATGATGTCGATATCTCCGTAGAGGCTGTCGGGATAGAGATAGATGCTGGTTTCGTTCAGGCAGAACCCGAACTTGGAATAGGGGAAAACCGGCTCCAGCGCCGGGGCGACGTGCTCCTCGTTGCTGCGCAGGGAGTGCAGGGGATTGTAGGTGATGCCCCATTCGTTATCGTTGTAGCGCCAGACCAGCCCGGAATCTTCGATTTCCACGAAATGGATGTGCCCCCAATCCGCGGTCCAGGCGATGATGTCCCCTAAGTAATCGTGAAGCTGCACCGTATCGCCCACGTCCACCTGGATGCTGTTCTGGATCAGGTGCGCGTAGAGCCAACCGCGAGAGAACCCCGCGACCTGCTCCGCGCTGGTGGCCAACCGCCAGTAAATTGCGCCCCCGGTGGTCAGCACGCACTTCACGATGCCGGGAGCCACGGCATAGGTCGGCTCTCCAATCGGGGTGATGATATCCAGTCCCTGGTGCATGTACGAGGAGGTGGGGCTTCCCAGGCCCATGTGCTGCTCGTAATAATTCCAGACCGTGTGCATGCTGTCAAACGGAACGAAAGGCCAGGGAATTTCCGGGTAGGCAGCGGGAGCGGCAGGGTTGGCCGGCGGCGCCGCAAAGGTTTGAAAGAATTTGGGAGTGCTTTCGGTTTCCTGAATGAGCGTTCCGCCCGGTGAGAATATCCGCAAAATCCCTTTGGAAACCCCTGCTTCCCGGTAATGAACCCCCGCGGCGACGGCCCCGTCAACGATCTCCAGGTCGCGGTAGGAGTAAGCGCCGGAAAGAGTGCGCCGGAACAGCAATTCTCCGCCAGCCAGTGAATAGACCTGGAGATTGCGTTTGTCGATTACCGCCGCCAGGCCGGAAGCGGAGGAAATGGCCGCCTTCCGGGGATAAGTGAAGCCGGTTCGGATTTCCAACTCCTCCCCCGCGGGAGAAAATATCCGTAGCCGGTCGCGGTAAGCCAGGGCCAGCCGGCGATCATCTTCCGAGATGGAGAACTGATCTGCCGGCGGGTAAGCGGCTGTCCCCCCTTCCGGCAGGGAAATCAGGTAAAAATGCTCCCCGGCGCCCGCCCCGAAGCTTTTCCCGGAGGTCGAGAAGCCGAACAGCGACGCGCCCCGGAAGATTTTCGAGCACAAGAAACGCCCGGTTTTATCATAAAAATGCGCCGTTAATTCCCGGTTGAAGTGTTGGCTCATATCCATAAACGCAATAAAGCCGGTATTGGAGATGTATAGGTCCGAACCGGGAGCGCGCTCCAGCGCGAAGCGCAGCTGCTCTCCCTCGAAGAAGCGAAAATTGCGCAGCTCCCGTTGTTCGTCGGTTACCGCGCCGATTTCATAGTCGCACCAAAAAACGCCGTTGGGGGATTGGCCTGTACTACCCGCAACGGGTGAAAATCGCTCCAGCGTTCCGTTAGGATGGACGGAAAGGGAGGCGGCAGCTCGCCGGGGAGCCCAATCCTCGCCGAAAATCAGGGCGTTTCCGGTTAAAAACGCCAAAAGAATGGCCAGGGCAGCGGTATGCTTGCAGCGCATGTCATTTCTCCGATGGTTTATCCGGGTTTACCCGGCTGAAATTCCGGGCGATCTCTATTTCAACTTTTTCGACGACCTCATCCACCCGTTGCTGGATAATTTCCCGGTCGGTCACGCCCCTTTCCCGCAACTCTTGCAGTTCCTCTTGCAAAGCCAGGTCGAATAGTTCCGCGTACTTATACGCTACGATGCGGCTCTTGTGCTTGCCGCCGTAATCCTGATCGTAAAAGCGGCGGAAGGGCACCCGGCAATAGCGCTTCCAGAGCTGCCGGCGAACCGCCACAGTCCAAAAGTCGTGTCGATCTGCTCTTTTAATGAATTTATCCGGGTCGGTCAGCTTCAGGGGAGGGGTACGGGTGATTTTTATCGATTTGATAATCGCGCGGGTTTCTTCGACCGGTTTTTGGGGAAGTTGCTCCAATTCCATGGCTTTCCGGTGCACCATTTGCGCCAGGCGATTGCGGTCCTGCCGGGCAATCTTCAGGGTATTATCCTTGCCCCCGTATTTTTCAAAGTCGTAAGAATAGGCGGTAGAGTGATAATGCCGCCCGTGTACGTTGACGGTTATATCCACCACGCAGCGGGAATACCGGCCCCTGCGTTTATAGAGGTGAATGTAATGCAGGTTTGCCATGGGGCCGGCAGTGGCTTCTTTACGTTTTTTGAATTTTTTTGGGCGTTCCCGCTTCAGGCGCGCTTGTTCCGCTATTCGTTCCCGCAGGGCCGGGTCGTAGCCCACTTTTTCGAAAAACGGGTAAGCATGTTGATCGCGAAATTGGCGCGCAACGGCAAACGAGGCCTCTTTGCCCCCGTACTGGTTATCGTAAAACGACTGCCCTTCCATATAATGGCGTTTGCTGTTTACGGATACTTTTATTTGCACGTACCAGAATTTTTCCGCTTCCCGGCGATAAATGAAGCGCTTCCCCAGATCTTTTTCGGAAAGAGCGGCCGGGGCGCCATTAGTGGAGGTTTCTTGATTTTTAGTTGGGTGAACTGCGGGTTTAATCATGGATTGCTTCCCTGTTTATGGTTGTAAATCGCAAAAGCGGATTGAACCAATTTCCCATCCCTCAGCGGGCAATGATAATATATTGATATTCCAATATTTCCCGATCGATGCGAATTTCCCGGAAACCGGCGCGTTTCAATTCCCCGGCGACCGTTTCCGGGTCCAGTTTCAATCGCGTGGGCGGGCCTACCGGCAACTCTTTTTTGAAAAAGTCCACAATAACTACCGCGCCGCCTTCTGCGAGCATTTGCCGCACCCCGGAGAAATATTCCGGGCGGTTTTCAATGTGGTGATAGGTATTTACCAGGATGGCGATGTTGGCTTCGCCGGGCTGCAGGCGGGGATCGCTTTCCGTCGCCAGGCGGGTTTCGATGGGCAGGGGGGTTGCCAGGCGGCGGTTCTTCTGCTCGATGTATTCTAAAAAGCGCCGGTCGATGTCCACAGCGATCACCTTCTTCGCCTTCTCTGCCAGGGGGAAGGAAAAATACCCCGTGCCGGCGCCGATGTCCGCGACGGTCTTGCCGGAAAGATCCCCTAACAAGGCGAGCACTTCCGCCGGTTTCTGCCACTTTTCCCGGCCCGGGTCCTCGAAATTCCGCGCCAGGGTTTCGAAATCGCTCCCGTGCATGTGGGTGTTGGCGCTGCCGCTGTCAGCCGGCGCATTGCCGGCGTGGCGAGGGTGATCCCGGTTCCCCTGGCAGGCGCTAAAGCAGAGAAATATGAATACGGCCATTTGCAGAATAAACCGGCGCCATTGAATGTTCATATCTTATCTCGCGTTCTATTTTTACACGGTATTAGTAGCAGGCTAATTTAACCGCCCGGAAACAGGAACTCAAACTTTATGCAAAATTTCTGTAGATTCTCATTGTCAAGAGCGTTAAACTCTTTCAGCCATGGATAGAAACCGTATAAAAAAACTGGCCGGCGATCCCCGCTTCATCTCCGGCATCCATAATTACTGCGACCGCTGGTGCGAGCGCTGCCCGTTAACCCACCGCTGCCTGAACTATCTCCTGAGCGAAGAGGAATTCGCCGACCCGGAAACCCGGGACCTGGAAAATGAAAAATTCTGGGAAAAATTGGGGGAAGTGTTGAGCGATACCGTGGAGATGCTCCACGAAATGGCGGAAGAAGCGGGGATCGATCTGGACGCCGTTGACGCAACCGAAAGCCTGAAGGAGCGAAAAAACCGCCGTAAAATTGCGGAAAACCGGCCGGCGGTTCGCTCCGCCCGCGCCTATGGCAAAATGGTGAACCAGTGGTTCGATATGGCCAATATTCTACTCAAAGAAAAAGAAACCGAGTTGCTCGAAAAAGCCCGCTTAGAATTGCCCAATATCGATCCCGCCGGGGAGGCCGCGGACATCACCGACGCCACGGAGATCATTCGCTGGTACCAGTACCAGATTTACGTGAAGCTGATGCGCGCCTTCCAGGGAAAAGAGGATGAGGCGGAAGACCCGGAGTTCTGGAAAGAGTTTCCCAAAGATTCCGACGGCTCCGCCAAAGTCTCCCTCATCGGCATCGACCGCTCCATCGCCGCCTGGGACCGGCTGCGCGGCCATTTTCCTGAGCAGGAGAGCGAGCTTCTAAATATCCTGCGCCACCTCGACCGGCTGCGCAAAAAAGTAGAAAAAGAGTTCCCGGAAGCCCGCAGCTTCATCCGCCCCGGGCTGGATAACCCGGAGGAGTACGGGGAAGGCGAGGCGTAATGCGTAAGGGAGCCAGAAAAAAATAATGTACCCAACCGAGCGCACAGAGTTATTGAAACACATTAGCGTTCAGTGGTACAATAAAAAGGGCGAAAGCCCTAAAAAACGGAATCCGGAATACTTATTACGAGTTACGCATTACGTTTCACGCATTCCGCACAATGGAATACGCACCATTACCGAATCGGAGACTATATGCGCTTGTTTGCGTTGCTTTGGCTCGCGGCGACGGCCTGCATGGTTGCCATCGCCCAGGAAAAAGAAACCCTCACGGTGGAATGGATTCACAGCGAGGAGGGAAAGGCAGTCGATGGCGTGCCGGAGTTTGCCTGGCTGAATGACAACACCGCCCTGCTCTATGATTCACGCCAGCCCAAAGAACAGCGCATTTTTGAGCGCCTCGATCCCCAAACCGGGCGGCGCGCTCCCGCGCTGAACCGGGAAAAAGCCCTGGCCAGTTTGCAAGGCTACCTGGGCGTGCGCGATTCTACTCAATTTTTGACCTGGCCGGAGTCTTTCGACGGTTCTGGCCGGTTTGCCCTGTACCTCTGGGAGGGCGATATCTATCTGTTAGATCTCACGGCCGCGGAATTCCGGCGAATTACCGCCAGCGAAAGCGAAGAAAAGGCGGCGCGTTTTTCCCCGGACGGGCAGAAACTGGCCTTTGTGCGCGACAATGACCTCTATGTGTACGATGTTGTTCAACAAACCGAGAAACGTCTCACCTCCGAAGGTTCGGAAACCCTGTTGAACGGAACCCTCTCCTGGGTGTACTGGGAGGAAATTTTCGGGCGGCAGGATATCGCCTACTGGTGGTCCGGAGACTCCAAAGCCCTGGCGTTCCTGCGAACCGACGAATCCGAAGTCAGCCAAATGTATTTCCCGGATTTCCAACCCGCGGTTCCCCGCCTCATCACCCAGCGTTACCCCAAGGCCGGGGGTGAAAATCCCTTGCTTCACGTGGGCATTGTGGAAATCGAGAACCCCGACCCGCTCTGGGTAGCGCTGGGACCTCCCCTCTATGAATATATCGTGCGGGTGGATTGGCTGCCGGATCACCGTCGCCTGTGCGTGCAAACCCTGAACCGGGAACAGACCGAGCTGCGTCTCTTCCTGGCCGACCGTTTTACCGGCGTCGCTGCGCCGCTGTTGCTGGAGACCGATCCGGCCTGGGTCAATATTCACGACGATCTGTATTTTCTGAAAGACGGAAAACACTTTATCCGCGCCTCCGAGCGCGATGGATACCGCCACCTCTACCGATATACCCTGGATGGCACGCTCGTCAACCGGATTACCCGCGGCGATTGGGCGATCCACTCCGCCGGGGGGGAAGTGTTCTGGGTGGACCGGGCGGTCAACGCCATCGATGAAAAAAAGGGCTGGATTTACTTTACCGCCCAGGAAAAATCGCCCCTGGAGCGCCATCTCTACCGCATCCGCTTCGACGGGAGCGGCATGGAACGGCTCAGCAAGGGCGAGGGGTTCCATAGCGCGGCGTTCAGCCCCGACGCCCGGTATTATATCGAAATTTACTCCAACCTGCGCACCCTGCCCTCCCTTTCCCTCTACCGCAGCGACGGCAGGCTGCAACAAACGCTGGCCAAACCCCGCCCGGAATTGCTCGATAAATTCGCGCTGCAGCACCCGGAAATATTTTCCATTCCCGCGCCGGACGGTTTTCCCCTGCCCGCGGAGCTGCTCAAGCCCGCGCAATTTGATCCTGAGCGCCGCTACCCGCTGATCATTTACGTGTACGGCGGGCCGGCCGCGCCCACGGTGGCCGATGAGTGGCGCTCTTCGCTGCTGTTCGACAATATTTTGCTGCAAAAAGGCTATTTATTGGCGCGAATCGACCCGCGCAACGCCGCCGCCATCAGCAAAACCCTGGAAAATCTGTTGTTAGGGGAAATGTCCGGGCAGTTGGAGCTGGCCGACCTGTTAGCCGGGGTAAAGTGGTTCAAGGAGCAGCCCTATGTCGATCCGGAGCGGGTGGGCATCTGGGGCTGGAGCGGCGGGGGCAGTTTCACCCTCAATGCCATGACCCGCTCCCGGGAGTTCAAGGCCGGGATCTCCATCGCCCCGGTGACCGACTGGCATTATTATGATACCCGCTGGACGGAATTCGCCATGAAGCGCCCGCAGGATAATCCCGAAGGGTACGAAAAAACCTCTTTTGTCAAAACTGCCAAAGACCTGCACGGGCGCCTGCTGTTAATACACGGCACCTACGACGACAACGTGCACCCGCAAAATTCCTGGCACTTCATCGACGAATTGATCAAGGCCAACGTCATGTTCGATATGATGTTCTACCCCATGCGCAAGCACGATATCGGCGATGATCCGGCGCAGATTCACCTCTACAACCGCATGATGGAATTCTGGGAGCGGAATTTGTAGCGCGGCGGCAGGCATCCGGAGTGCAAAACTTCAGTTTTGCACCTCTACAACATGGCCCAGGAGCGGAAGCTGCTTTTTGCAGAGCAGCGGTGCGAGTGTAACTGTCAGAAGACATAGGCGCTAACATTGGAGAATAATTATGATGCAACGCTTTTTCATGGGAGGAGAGAGAGCATGTTTGCTGGCGCTGGCAACCGCGCTGCTTTCCCTTTCGGGAAGGGGGCAGGATTACCAAAATGAGCTGGCATCGCCGGAAGCGCCCGGCTCGCTCCCGGTCTCCACTTTTTCCATCGTCGCCGCTGATCCGGCGGCGGGAGAGTTGGGGGTGGCGGTGGCCTCGCGCTTTTTTGCGGTGGGAAGCGTGGTGCCCTGGGCCAAAGCCGGGGTGGGGGCGGTAGCAACCCAGTCTTTTGCCAATACCTCCTTCGGCTGGCGGGGTTTGGAACTGTTAGAAAAGGGGATGGCTCCGGAGGAGGCCATCCGGGAATTGCTCCGCAACGATGATAATCCCACCCGCCGCCAGGTCGGAATAGTGTCCCCGGACGGGAAATCCGCTACCTACACCGGGGAAAACTGCATTCCCTGGGCCGGGGGACGCAGCGGCCCCAACTACGCGGTGCAGGGGAACATCCTTACCGGGGAAGCGGTGGCGCTGGCCATGGAAAAAGCGTTTCTGGAAACCGGCGGCGCCCTGGCAGAGCGGATGTACGCCGCCCTGCTGGCCGGGGATGAACAGGGAGGCGACAGCCGGGGTAAGCAATCCGCGGCGTTGTTGGTGGTGAAAACCGGCGCAGGGTACGGGGGATACACCGACCGGGCTATCGACATTCGGGTGGACGACCATCCCGAGCCGTTCCGGGAATTAGGCCGGCTGCTCAATTTCGGGCAAATGAATTACGCCTGGAACGAAGCCTGGACGCTGTTTACCGGGAAAAAATTTGCCGAAGCGCTGCCGCCCATGGAGCGCACCGCCAGGCTGGCCCCGGAAAACGCCGAGGTGCTCTATGATCTGGCGGTAATCCGCCTGGCGGCCGGCAAAGCCGAAGCGGCCTTAGAAGCGCTGAAAAAATCCCTTGCCCTCAATCCCCAATTGAAAAAACAGGCGGCCGGGGATAACGATTTAGCGGCATTGCGCGAGAATGCGCAGTTCCGGGCGCTGGTGGGGAATTGAGAATTGAAGATCGAAGATTGAAAATTGAAGATTGGCGAGGTGAAAAATGAGGAAATATGTGCTTGCTTTGATTGTTGTTGCCGGGTTGTGGCAGAGCGCCGCGGGGCAGGCGATTTACCGCGACCCCCTGGCGCACACCTATTCGATTGTGGCGGTGGATTCCCTGACCGGGGAGATCGGCGCGGCGGTGCAGTCGCACTGGTTTTCGGTGGGCAGCATCGTCATCTGGGCGGAGGCGGGGGTCGGCGCGGTGGCTACCCAGTCGTTCGTGAACGTATCCTTCGGCCCGCGCGGGTTAGAATTGCTGAAGTCCGGCGCATCACCGCAGGAGGCGCTGCAAATTCTGCTCGCCGGCGATGAAGGCCGGGAATTCCGCCAGGCGGCGCTGATCGACGCGCAGGGAAATACCGCGGCGTACACCGGTAAAACCTGTATTCCGGAGGCCGGGCATATCAACCGGAAATATTATTCCGTGCAGGCCAACCTGATGTTGAAAGAAACGGTCTGGCCGGCCATGGAAAAAGCGTTTCGCGCCGCACAAGGTCCCCTGGCGGAGCGGTTGGTAGCGGCGTTAGAGGCGGCGCAGGCGGAAGGCGGGGATATTCGCGGCAAGCAATCCGCGGCTTTGCTGCTGGTGCGGGGCCGCTCCGGCGGGAAAACCTGGGAAGACCGCCTGATCGACCTGCGGGTGGAGGACCATCCCGAAGCGGTGCAGGAGATCAAGCGCCTGCTGAGGGTGCATCGCGCCTACGAACACATGAACGCCGGCGACCTGGCGGTGGAAAAGAACGACGAAACCGGGGCATTGCGGGAGTACCGCGCGGCCATGGAGATGTTTCCCGACAATTTAGAAATGAAATACTGGACCGCGGTCTCCCTGGCCAATATGAACCGCCTGGAGGAAGCCCTGCCGCTCTTCAAAACCGTATTTCAGAAGGACGCCAACTGGAAAATCCTGACGCCCCGGCTGATTCCTATCAACCTGTTGAAGGTTTCGGAAGATCAATTGAAGAGGATTATGGAGTGACGGGGACGCCCTGCCGGGACGCCGGGATGGGTTTGTGTTCACCGAAAGTTGGGTGCGCCTGGTTTTGGGGCGGGGAAGTGCAAAGCTGAAGCTTTGCACTCCTTTTTCCCGGTGAATCACTCGGTCAATAAACAGACAAAATTTAGTAAAATTTAGTCAGTTTCAAAATCCTTTTTCAGCGAACGCGCTTTAAAAGCCCCTCAAACATTTTCCGCCGCCGTATCTCCTTCGCCCCGGGTGATGAGTTTCCGCACCCGCGCCTTTACTTGCTCCGCCGTCCGTTCGATCCCCAGGTAAATCACCGGCACGACTAACAGGGTCAGAATCGTTCCCATGGCCATCCCGCCCATCACCGAGCGGGCCATGGGAGCCCAGTTCTCGCCGCTTTCGCCCAGGCCCAGGGCCAGGGGCAGCATGGCTAAAATGGTGGTGAGGGCGGTCATCAACACCGGGCGCAGGCGAACCTGCCCGCCTTCCAGGATGGCCTCGATCATATCCGTTCCCCGGGCGCGCAACTGGTTGATGTAATCCACCAACACGATCCCGTTGTTCACCACGATGCCCACTAACATCACCATTCCCACCAGCGCCATCACGCTTAGAGAGGTGCCGGTGAGCAGCAATGCCAACGCCACCCCAATGAAGGAGAGGGGAATGGTAAAGATGATCACGAACGGGTGAACCAGGGATTCAAACTGCGAGGCCATCACCATGTAGGTGAGAATGACCGCCACTAACATGGCCATGCCTAAGTACATAAAGGATTCCTGCTGCTCTTCCGCCACCCCGCCGATCTCCAAACGGTAATCGCCGGGAACCGAGACACCTTTCAGAACATCGGCCACCTCGCCGGTAACGCTGCTCAGGTCTCGCCCGGATACGTCCATCGCCACCGTGACCAGTCGCTCCTGGTCTTCACGGATAATTTCCGTGGGCGCTTTGCTGTACTCCACTGCGGCCACCGCGCGAAGGGGAATCTGCCGGCCCAGGGGCGTGGGAATCAGAATATTCTCCACGTCCGCCTTGCTGGAGCGGGCGTCTTTGGCCAGTTGCACCCGGATATCGTACTCATCCCCGCCTTCGCGGTAGCGGGTCACCACCGATCCTAACACGCTGGTGCTGATGATGTTGCCTACCTGGGCGGTGCTCAGTCCCAGGTCCGCAATTCGCTGCCGGTCCAAATTGATGCGCAGCTCCGGGGTCAACTCCTGGATGCTGGTTTCTACATGCACGATCCCCTTGATGCCCTGCACCCGTTTCATAATATCGTTGGCCAGGGCTTCGGAGACGGCAAGATCGTGCCCGAAAATTTCCACCACGATGTCCCCCCCGCCGCCGAACATCGCCTCGGCGCCGCGGTCTTCGAAGCGGATATTCATATCCGGCAGGGTTTTGAAACGCTCCCGCAAATCATCCTGAATCTCGAACATGCCGCGATCCCGTTGGCGGAGCGGTTTCAGCCGGATCGTAACGTCCCCCTGGCTGGAAGCTCGGGAAGAGAACATGGCGTACATCCCTTCACCCTGCCCGAAGTTGGCAAAAACCATCTCCGTTTCCGGCACGTTGTCGAGAATGATCTGGTTCATCTGGTAGGCGCTGTTTTCCATGGATTCTAAGCTGGTGCCGGGAGTGCGGTCCACCGAGATGGCGATAAATCCCATATCGGTTTGGGGCAGAAATTCTCCCCCCAGATTCGCAAGTATAATAACCGAGAGAATAAACAGCACGGTTGCCGAGATCAGTACCGTTTTACGGTGGTGAACCGACCAGCGCAATGACTGCCCATATACCCGGTGCAGACGTTCTAACCAGCCGCCGGTCACTTCCGTCAGGTGGGACAGCCAGGTCTTCTTCCCTTTCCTTCTTTCCTGGAAATACAAAAAGCGCGAGGCCAGCAGGGGAACCAGGGTAAGGGCTACTAACAACGAAACCGCCAGCGAAAAGCAGATGGTGATCACCATTTCGTTGAACAACTCCCCGGCAATGCCGGGCACGAAAAGCACCGGCACGAATACCGCCAGGGTGGTGAGGGTTGAGGCGGTAATCGCCATGGCTACTTCCCGCGCCCCGTTATTAGCCGCCTCCCGGACTTCCGTACCTGCTTCACGGTAGCGGAAGATGCTTTCCAACACCACGATGGAGTTGTCCACTAACATTCCCACTGCCAGGGCGAGGCCGGCCATGGAGATGATGTTCAGGGTCAGGCCGGCCTGGTCCATCACTGCAAAAGTGACCACCATGGACACCGGGATGGAGACCGCCACGATGAGGGAACTGCGGAAATTGCGCAGGAAGAACAGCAGCACCAGGAATACCAGCCCGATGGCCTGCACGGCGGTGCTGCCTAAGTTCGACATGGAGCGGTTGATGAAGGTGGCGGCGTCGTAAAAATTTTCGATACGAATGCCGCGCGGCAGGGTGTTTTCAATTTCCGGGAGACGCTTGAACACTTGCTGGCAGACATTGACGGTGTTGGCGTCGGACTGCTTTTGGATCACCAGGATCACCGCCGGTTTGTTATTGGTCCACACCTTCTGGCGCTGCTCCGCGAAGCCGTCCACTACCGCGGCCAGGTCTTTCACCCGGATCACCGACCCGTTGAGGGAGGCCACCGGGGTATTTTCGATTTCTTCCAGGGTGGTGTATTCGCCTAAGGTTTGCAGGGTGAATTCCTGCCGGCTATCCTCGATCCAGCCGGAGGGCACCTGCAAATTATTCATCTGCAAAGCGGCGCTGAGGTGCTGCACCGACAGGCCGGTGGCCCGCAGCCGGGCGGGATCGGCCAGCACCTTGATTTCCCGGCGCATTCCCCCCATGGTGAACACTGCGGCGACCCCGGGAATTCGCTCGATGCGCGGCTCTATTTCCCGCTCGGAAATTCGCCGCAGTTCCGCCTGGCCGTGCAAATCGGAGGCGACCGAAAGATACAAAATCGGCTGGGCGGAGGGATCGAAAGCGAATATCAGCGGTTCGGTGATGTCGTCCGGAAGTGCGTCGCGCACGAAGTTCAGGTTATCGCGCACGTCGATTTTGGCCTGGTCCATGTCGCTGCCCCACTCGAACTCCAGGGTAATGAGGGAAAGCCCCTGGGCAGAAGTGGAGTTGACTTTTTTGACGTTTTTGACCGAGGCCACCGCTTCTTCCATGGAACGGGTGACCACGGTTTCGATGTCGTAGGGGCTGACCCCGGTGTACTGAGTGATAATCGCGATCATGGGGAATTCTAACTTGGGGTAGAGGTCCAGGTTCAGCCGCGCTAATGAGAAAAATCCGAACCCGATGGCAATCAGGTAGATCATCAGGCAGGTAACTCCGCGCCGGATAGCGGTTTGGGTAATATTCATGTTGCTCTCCAGGGCTTAAAAACGGTAATAAATGGCTAAATGGTTACATGGTTAAATGGTTGGATAGCTATTCAGCAATTTAACCATCCAACCATCCATCAATCCAATTCTCCATCCCTCCCCCCTTCATTCTTCCTTCACCACCATCACCGGGGAGCCGTCGCGCAAGAGGTTGTGCCCCAGGGTTACTAATTTTTCGCCCTCTCGGATACCGGAAGAGACGGCCAGGTTTTCGTGGTTCACATAAATCACTTCTAATTTGCGCTGCTGCGCCCGGCTGCTGTCCACCACGAACACGTAATAATTTTTGACCACCTCCCCTTTTCCGCCGGCGGTTTCTAAAGTAGTATTTTCAATAACCGCATAACGCGGGACGATGAGGGCGTTGCGAAGGCTGCCGGTGGCGACTTCTACCCGGGCGAACATCCCCGGTTTGAGCCGGTGGCCGGGATTATCGATCAGCACTTCCACTTCCGCCATGCGGGTGAGAGGATCCAGCACCGGGCTGATCTTCGACACCCCGCCGCGGAAAGGCTGCTCCGGATAGCTTTTTACCTGCACCAGCGCTTCCTGGCCGGCGCTCAACTTGCCGAGGTCCGTCTCCGTTACCTCGAAACGGATTTTTACCCGGTCCATTTGCACAATGCTCACCAAGGGCTGAGCCGGAGAAGTCATGTCGCCGGCTTCGCAATAGCGTTTCCCGATGATGCCGGAGATCGGGGCTGTAACGAGGGCGTCGCCCAACTGGCTTTGGGCGGTTTTTAACAGCGCTTCCGCCTGCTCGGTTTGCGCTTTGGCGGCCTCGAATTGGGTGGCGATAGCGTCATATTGCTGCTGGCTCATGGCGTTTTCCCGGGAGAGCCGCCCGGCGCGTTCGAATTCTACTTGCAGGTTGGCCTCCTGCGCCCGCGCCGCCGCGAGGGCCGCTTCCGCCTGGCGCACCGCCTGCACGATGGTGGTAGAAACGATACGGGCAATGGGCGCGCCCTTGCGCACCGCGTCCCCGTCGTCCACGTAGAACGCCTCGATGCGGTCGGGAATCTTGGAAAACACTTTCACCTCGGTTTCCGCGGCGATATCCCCGCTATAACTCAGCGACTGGATCAGCTCACCCGGGGCCACGGTTTTCACTTCCACGGCAACTTTTTCTTCGGCGCTCTCCGCGGCGTTGCTATTCGACTGGCCGCAGCCCATGAACGCAAGAACAATCAACGCGCTGAAAAGGTAAATGAACAACTTCGCTTGCATGGTAGTCTCCCTGTTAATCGTGTTCGGGTATTATCGTGTTCTGGTGATAGGGTGTTTTAGTGTTCGAGTATTCGAGTATTACACCACCCAACCACAATAACACCCAAACACGATAACACGACAACACCCGAACACCGCTTTACGTTCAAATCACTCCCGCCAGCTGCCCGGTCGCCCGGCGCAGGGCGTAGCGCGCCACCTGGTATTCGAACAGCGTGGTGGCGTAACTCATACGCGCCCGGGTGAGCGCCAGGCGTGAATTGAGCACGTCCAACTGGGTGCTGGCGCCTTCTTCATACATCAAGTTGGCCAGGCGCAGCGCCTCGGCAGCCATTTCCACGGTCTTGCCGGCGGAGAGGAATTTCTGCTTCGCTTCCCGGAAGGTGTTGTAAGCAATCTCCACCTCTCCAATAATACGATCCCGCAGCTGTTTTTCGGCGTCTTCCATAATTTTGGCGCTCAGGCGGGCTTTTTGATACTGCCAGTTGGAGCGCAGCCCGTGGAACAGGGGAATTTGCAGGGTTAAGGAGGAGAAAAAACCCTTGCTGAAATCTTCGGCGCGGAAATCGAGATCGTTGCGCATGGCTAAATAGGAATAGTCGGTCTGAAAATACAATTTCGGCAAGAACTCGCTGCGGGCTATGGCAACTCCCTGCCGCACCATGCTTTTTTGCTCCGCAAGCGCTTTAATTTCCGGGCGCTGCGCCAGGGCCAGCTCTTCCAATTCTAACAATGCCAGATCGCCAAAACCGTCTTCCGTATAAACAAGGTCGCCGGAAATTTCGACCCCTGCGCCAGGCTCCATCCCCAGTAAGGTGCGCAGGGCGGTCAGGGCGGATTGGTAATTATTCCGCGCCGCAATCACCTCCGGCTCCAGGTTGGCAACCTCTACCTCCGCCCTCATGCGGTCGAATCCGGAGGCTGCCCCGACCCGGTATTTCTTGTCCACCACGTCGAAATTTACCCGCGCTTCGGCCAGGGCTTCTTCCCGCACCTCGACCAGCTCCTGTGCGGTGATGCAGGCGTAAAATGCGCCGGCGGCGCGGAAAATAAGGGATTGCCGCTCCAGCGCCAGGTTGTGTTCCGCAGCCCGGCGCGCCGCTTTGGCGGATCGAACCCCTGCCAGTCCCCCCCCGCCTAAGAACAGCGGCTGCCGCACCGTTGCGCCGAAATTCAGCATATTTTCCAGCCCGAAGGCGATGTCCACGTAATCCGGCATCTGCTCGATTTCCGGGATCACCCCGGCCAGGGGGCCTAACATCGGCTTGATGAAGTTGGGAATGCGGCTGGTCTGGATTTCCCAATTGTGCTGGAAATTGGCGTAACCGTCCAATTGCGGCAGGAGCACCGAAAACGCTTCCCCGACGCCCGCGTTTGCCCGGGCCAATTCTTTCTCGGCAATCCGCAGTTCGGGATTTTGCGCCAGGGCTAATTCCACGGTCTGATCCAGGGTCAGGGTGAGTTTGTCCTGGGCAAACAAACCTGCGGCGGCGAATGGTATCAGCATTAATAAAGTTAGAATGGACCTTATAGCTATCATGGTTTACTCCGGGATTCAATAAGCTCGAATGTTATAGTGTTTTAGTGTTTTGGTAACTTCACTTATGCGCCCTCAAACACCATAACACTCCAATACTAAAACACTTTCATGGCTGAAGAAGAACCTCTAACTTCTCGATGATGGCGGCCCGGGGGGCGATGCCGATAAGATGATCCATCAATTGCCCTTTACGGAAAAAGAGCAGGATGGGAAGCTCGGTAACCCCGAATTCCCGGGCGATTTGTTCTTTGGTTTCGATATCGACCCGGTCGAATTTGATTTTGCCGTGATATTCGGCAGCTAATTTTTCCAGCACCGGGGCCATGATGTGGCAGGAGCCGCACCAGTCGGCCCGGATTTCCATCAGCATCGGTTCGCGGCTCCTCCGCATTGCCCGGGGGAAACTGGCGCGATTCAGCATCATCCTGCTCCATTTTTCTTCCATCGTATATTCCTTCGGGTTGCTTTTCTCCAAATTTCCAGATTATTCTTATTCCAATATCCATGCCAGGTACAGATGCGCGGTTCGAGGATTACTCAAGTGGCTTGAAAGTATTAACTTATAGATTTAATTCAAAGGCGGGGAGCGATGCAAGCGGCAGAGGTACGGGATGATATATCAAATAATTTATGATATATCATAAATCTTTATCGGTGAATAGGGGTAAATAGCCGGGGAGGCGCAACGGAGATCGTTCGTTTCCTCTAAAAAATACCGGGACGAGCCGCTGCAACTCGCCCCGGAAATTTTACCAAAAACCGCTGACTGTCAACAAAATACTCTGGTAAGTCGTCCCGGTGAGGGGGTGTTCGGGGCCTGAATCGATCTCCGAACGGGCGTATTGCAGGTCAAAATGGTCTGCCAGGTAGCGGAAGGTGCGATCGGATGAAGACGCCGCCAGCGCCTTCAGTATTCCTTTGGCGCCCAGGCTGTAGCCGGAGGTCTTGACGTTCTCCCAACCGGGTCCGTAAAAGCGCCCGGAAGTGATCGCCAGGAAATCGAAGAATTGGAGCCTCAGCCCTTTATGAATTTCCACTTCATCATCGCTTTTGGCGGAGAGCAGGTTGCCGCCGAAGCTGATGTCTCCCAATAACCCGCCCTGGTAGTTCCCATCATCTGTAACCAGGCGATCGCTGGCGTCCACCGACCAGTCGATGCCTAACGCCCGGATGGAAATATCCCGCAGCCGGAAATCCGCCCCGGTGGAGAGGGCATATCCTAATTTGGCGGTTCTGGGGATGGGGTCTTTCTGGCTCGGGTCTAAGTAACTCACCTTGTCGCCGATGTTGGTTTTGGCGTATCCTAAAGAGACATCGCAATAGGGAATAATGGAAAATTTTGATTCAGATTCTTTCAAAAAATGCTTTTCAAAGGGTTTCAATACCGGCGCGGTGAGGAGCGCGCCGTAGTCGATCGCATCAGTCTCGGCCTCGCCTCCTATGGGCCACGTTCCGACTTGAATCGGCACTAATTGGGAGTTGATCGTTTTATAGGTCAACCCCAGGCTCAAATTCACAAAATACTCCATTCCCACCCCGATGCCATAAGCGTTATAACTTTCCTTACTGTCGAAAACTGCGATGATGTTTCCCTGGTCGTCGGTCAGGGTATTTCTTCCGTAATTAATTTCCCCTTTCATATACCCCAGGCTCACGCTGAGGGGGATGATGGGGGAGCGGTCTCTGAAATTGTATCCCAGGTTCAGGGCGAAGCTGTTGTAGGTTAAATCCGAAAAGTTAAACGCCGGCAGCCAATCCGTTTTGGATGGATAGAATTGAAGTGCGGCGTTTACGGTTTGGCCGGTGTAGCCTAATTGCGCGGGATTGTAATAAAATCCGTACGCTTCATTGGTCGGCAGCGCCGCGCCTACCTGCCCCATGCCGTTCAGGAGGGGCGAGGGCGGGATCAAGAGAAACAGCATGGTTGCCTCCCCCTGGGCCGGCAGCGGGTTCGAATATATCATAAATGCGGCAACGAAACCGGCAATAATGAATCTTTTCATGATGGCCCTCCTCGTTAGAGATCAATAACGGTCAAAACACTCTTTCTCTATAGGAGAGGATTGAATCGGTCGAATTCTCTCGGATTGTTTTCGGATTCCTCGATTTTTGATGGCGCGTGAAAAATAATGAATTGCGGGAATCGTATCAAGCCGGGAATGAGGATTTTTTTCATAGGAATTCTCCGTTGATCTTTGATAATTCGAAGAAGATTAGCACCGATCGGGAAAAATGTCAACCGGAGTTTTATTTATACTTTCATGCGGCTTGAGAGGCCTCTAACCATGCCGAATTTGAATTTGCAATTGTCCATTTACCCGGACGGTTGTAACTTAATCCTTTGCGAATGAGTATTGGGAAAGCTGGCCGGCTACGTTTCACGCTGCCAACCGGGTTAAAAAGCCGTTTTAAAAGTCCATTATTTTCCACGAAGTCACAAAATCACAAAGTTTCACCATCCTGAAATGCTTGCGGAAACAAGCTCTCACACTCCTGAAGGCGGTTTATGGCAAAACTCAAATTTCTCGCGCTCATCTTCCTGACCATGGCGCTCAGCGTTGCGGCGATCTACTGGCTTTATCCCCGCATTCACCCCTACGCCGGCATCCATCTCCCGCTCGATAAAAAAGAGATCGAAAAACGGGCTTACCGGATTTCCGAGGAGCTGGGCCTGCCGCACGGGGGAGCATCCGCCGATGCCCCGGGGTATATTGCCGATGCCCGCTGGGATCGCAACACCGCGCTGGTGCGCCAGCTGCAAACCGAGCTGGGACTGGAAAAATCCAACCGGGCGCTGCGCAAGGGTGCGCCGGGGTATTCCTGGCAAATCTTCTGGATCGACGAGAAACAGGATCTTTCCTTTTCCGTGCAGCCCAAGCAAGTGGACGAGAGCGGCCTGCTTCCCCTGGCGGAGCAGGAATGGCGGATGGACATTTACGGCCGGCTGTTAGAGTTCCAAAAGAATGTTCCCGATGAACTCAAACTGCCGGAAATCTCCGTGGAAGAAGCCCGGGCAATCGCCGGGGAGTTTTTAGCTCGTTACAGCAATTTTTATGAGGCGGGCGGAGGCATCCCTCAAGAAGGGGAAAATTCAGGGGCAGGGAGCGGGGGCAGGCAACCGGTTGATGTGCCGCCCGGAGACGCGGGAGGGGCCATCCCGCTGGCGTTCAAATCCGCCAGGAAAATCAATTTGCCGAACCGTGTGGACCATGAGTTTCGCTGGCAAGCTCTCTCCCCGGAGACCGGCGATACCATCCGGGCGCAGCTAAAAATCGCCGGCAACCAGGTTGCCGCCTTCTCCGCCGCTTACGAGACGCCGGCGATCTACAGCGCCCAGGGCCGCCGGCCCATCACCCAGATATTTTCTCCCCTGCTCACCTTCACGATTGCGATTATCACCATCGTTATCGCCTTTAAACGCTGGCGCGCCTATGAGCTGAGCTTCAAATTCGCCATTCCGCTGGGAATTTTCACCGGGTTGATTTTCGGGGTGTACCTCTACCAGTCCCTCCCGCCCAACATGGGAATCGGCCTGTGGTTTAGCATCATTTTTGCCCCCCTCACCATCGGGGGCACGTTGATTTTCGTCTGGGCAGTGGGAGAATCGGTGGGGCGGGAGGTGTGGAACGACAAATTTACCACTATCGATTTAGTGCGCAACGGTTACACCCTGCACTCCCTTATCGGGAAGAGCGTGCTGCGCGGCCTGGCATTCGGGCTAGCCAGCTTCGCCATCTGGCTGGGATTGGCCGAATTAGGAGAGCGTCTTACCCCCCTTACGGTCATCACCCAGGATGAGAACATGCTGCGTTTCGTGGACGCCGCCTTTCCCCTGGTTCCCATTGCCAGCATGCACTTGTTTTCTGCGATTTTTGTGGTGGCGGCATATTATGTTTTAGCCCTCTCCCTGCTGCGGAAGCGGATTTCCTCGCCATATATCTCTCTGCCCTTGCTGGCGGTTTTCCTGGTGCTGGCGTATCAAAGCAGCATCGAACCGTTGAGCATGGGCGGCCTGATCGAGACCCTCAGCACCCTCGTGGTGGTCTGGGCGTTTTACCGCTTCGATATTATCGCCGGTTTTATCGCCCTGTTCACGGCCGCGGCGGCGGAGCCGGCCCTGGCGCTCTTCACTGCGGGAAGCGCGCTGCATCTCTATTCCGGGTATATTTTTCTGGCCGGTTTCGCCCTGCTGGCCGGGTACGCGCTCATCACCCTCTATACCAGGGACCGCATCAGCGATTTTCAGCGCATCGCCCCGGTGTACGTCAAAAACATTACCGAGCGGCAGCGCTTGCAGCGCGAGCTGGAAATCGCCCGGGAAGTGCAGATGAGCTTTTTGCCCCGCGCCAATCCCCAAATCTCCCGCCTGGATATTGCTTCCCGCTGCGAGCCGGCGTTGGAAGTGGGCGGCGATTATTATGATTTTATCACGTTGGAGGACAATCGCTTGGGCGTGGCCATCGGCGACGTCTCCGGCAAGGGAACCCAGGCGGCCTTTTACATGACCCTTACCAAAGGATTTTTGCGGGCGCTGGCGAACGGGCCCGATTCCCCCGCGGCGGTATTGAGCCGCTTGAACCGCCTCTTTTACGACAACGTGAAGCGGGGCGTTTTCATCAGCATGGCCTACGGGGTGTTCGACATGAACGCGGGAGTGCTGACCTTAGCCCGCGCCGGGCATAACCCGGTAATTATGCGTAAAACCGGGGAGCAGGAATCGCAGATGCTCCATCCCCGCGGCCTGGCCCTGGGCATGGAGAAGGGAAATACCTTCGAGCATACCATCCAGGAAGTGAAGATTCCTTTTCAAAACCGGGATTTATTCGTATTTTACACTGACGGTTTTACCGAGGCGATGGATAAGAACCGGCAAGAATTCGGCGACGAGCGCTTCGAAAAAGCCATCGAGAAGCACGCCGCCGGGGCTGCGGAGCAGATCATGGAGGGCATTTTCCGGGAGGTGAAGCAGTTCACCGGGCGGGTGAAGCAGCATGACGACATGACCATTGTGGTGGTGAAAATCAGCGATCTGGCGATTGAGTGATGGAATGGTTTGGTGATTGAGGAGAAGGAGAATGGCTGGCAGCTCGCTAAATTCGCCCAATCGCCAAATAAACAATTGGTAGTGTTAAGTTTTGACTGATGAAAGAGTAATTGCCACTCCCGAAGGGATGCCTTTGGCATAAGGCACTAAGGTACGAAGCATCAAAAAGTATTGGATGTTTGGTGAAAACTTAGCGCCTTTTTCCGAAGGAACCACTTCGTGGGTGGCTTCGTGGCATGAAAACAAGTGTTATCAATCAAAATATAACTACTACCAAACAATTAAGGAGATACCATGGCCGATCACCTGGCTTTTGACATCGAGACCGTTCCGGCGGCGGATTTAACGGAATACAGCGAGGCGGTGCAGGAAAAAATCCGCCAGAAGATTGAGCGCCAGCAGGAGCGCAACCCGGAATTCAATTTCCAGTATTTTGCCAGCACCCACGGGGATTTCGGGAAGATCATCTGCATCTCCATGGGCTACATCTCCGGGGAGCAGATCAAGCTGAAATCCCTCTACGGCCATGAGGAGCAGGCGATTTTGGAAGAATTCAACCAGGTTTGCCGGGGCATCAACGGGGTTTTCATCCATTATAACGGGATCAATTTTGACGCGCCGTTCATTCTGCAGCGAATGGCGCACCATAACATTCGCCCCTCCAACGAACGCTTCAAACAACTGCGCCGCTACGCCAACGACCCGCACTTCGACGTGATGATGGCCTATTATAACTGGGATTTCCAGAAGGTGCTCTCCTTAGGGATTTTAGCGGAGCTGCACGGCGTTCCCAGCCCCAAGGAGGATTTGAGCGGGGATAAAGTTTACCAGGCCTATTTGAACAACGAGTGGGAGCGCATCGTTCGCTATTGCGAATTCGACGTGGCCACCACCCTGAACTTATGGAATAAGCTCTTTCGCTACGAGCCGCTGATCGGGGAGGAGAATTACGAGTTCAGCGGGGGCGGGAAGGCGTAAACCTAAGCAAAAAATCACCGCAAAGACGCTAAGACGCAAAGAAAATAATGTTGATTTTTGTGAATATCAGCAGGATTTTCGGGCGAAAACTCTCTAAAACTTCCGCGTCTTAGCGTCTTTGCGGTAAAAAAATGCCTAAGATTTACGTTTATGAGCGGGGGCGGGAAGGAGAAGTAAGGGGGCGGCGGAGAGGCGCGTTTGCCGGCTCAATAGGCTCTGAACACCGGCTGCTCGAACACGTTTTCCATAAAAAACAGGGCGACAAAGCTGCCGAGGCCGGCAATTACCGGGGTGGCCGCCCAGCCGAGGGCAATTTTCTCTAAAATATTCCAGCGAATCCCCTGTCCCCCTTTCGCCAGGCCAATCCCGATAATTCCCCCGATCACCGCCTGGGAGCTGCTCACCGGCGCCAGGGGCAGGGACGGAAGCCCGTAGCGGATCAGCAACTGCTGCAACCCTTCCGAGGCAAACAGGAACAGCACCAGCGCTTCGGAAAGCACCACCACGAACGCCGCCACCGGGGTCAGTTTGAAAAGATCGTTCCCGACGGTAAGCATCACTCTCCGGGAATAGGTGAACACCCCTGCGCTGATTGCCAGCGCACCTAACAGAAAAAGCTGCTGCGCGCCGCTAAAATAAAGCCCTTCTGACAAACGAATATCTGCTATCGAAACCGCGGGCACAAAAACGCCCATCACGTTGGCGATGTTGTTGGCCCCTAAGCTGTAAGCGCCGAAGGCCCCCACTAACAGCAATCCCGCCCGGTTATAAGCGTCCTGCCGCAGGAGGTGCACTTTCAGGCGCATTACCACGCGCATGGCAATCCTGAACATCAGGAAGGAGAACAGCGCGGCTAACACCGGGCTGGCGATCCAGGTGAGCACGATTTTGCCGAGCACCGTCAGATCGGTGGGCATTCCACAGTATAAATTCCAGCCGATGATCCCCCCGACAATCGCCTGCGAGGTAGAAACCGGCACTTTCAGGCGGGTCATCCAGGCGATGGTTCCCCCCGCGGCCAGGGCCACGGTAAACGAACCGGCTAAGGCGTTCACCGCGCCCAATTCGCCCAGGGTATCGCTGGCCCCCGCGCCGCTGACCACCGCGCCTGCGATTACGAAAACCGAGGTGACCATGGCCGCCGCCCGGAATTTGATCATCCGGGTTCCCACCGCGGTGCCGAAAATATTCGCGGCGTCGTTAGCGCCCAACGACCACCCTAAAAATAACCCGCTGAGTAAGTAGAACCAGACCATCTTAAGATTCGGTATGCGTGCCTTTTCGAGCTTTTCTAAAAATCAGACCTGCCCTTACTCTCCCTCTCCTAAGAACAGCGCCGCCCCCGGCCCCAGGGGAATATCCAGCGCCACCCACGCCACTAACAAAATAGTCCAGACAATCAAGAAGACGATGGTATAAGGCAGCATGGTGGCGATGAGGGTGCCGATGCCGGCGTTTTTTTGATAGCGCTCCATAAACGCGATAATCAGGGCAAAATAGGACATCATCGGGGAGATGACGTTGGTGACGCTGTCGCCGACGCGGTAGCTTACCTGGGTCAACTCCGGGGAAAATCCCACTAACATCAACATGGGCACGAACACCGGCGCTAAAATAGCCCATTTGGCGGAAGCGCTGCCCATGAACATGTTGATGGCCGCGGAGAGCAGAATGAAAGACATGATCAGCGGAATGGGGCCTAATCCTAACGCTTTCAACATCACCGCGCCTTCCACGGCGATAATCATTCCTAAGTTGGTCCATTTGAAATAGGCCACGAACTGGGCGGCAAAAAAGCACAGCACCAGGTAAATCCCCAGGGTTTCCATGGCCTTGCCCATTCCTTTCATCACGTCGGAATCGCTGCGCAGGGTGCGCGCGCCCACGCCATAGGCGATGCCGGTTACAGCCGCGCCCAGAAAGATGAAGGTGACGATGCCGTTCATGAACGGGGAGTGCAGGATGCTGCCGTCCTCCGCGCTGCGTAAAAATCCCCCGGAAGGAATCAATCCCCAAAGAACCAGGGCTACTAACAGTATCCCGGCAACCAGCGCGAAGCGCAGTCCCCGTTTTTCTTCCGCGGTGAGCTGGCGTAATTCTTCCGGTTTAGCTTCCCCCTGGTAGGGCCCCAGCCGGGGAATGACAATTTTCTCGGTTACCCAGGTGCCGGCGGCGGCGATGAAGAAGGTGGAAACGAACATGAAATACCAGTTGCAGGCGGGGTTGACTAAATAATTGGGATCGATGATCTGCGCCGCCTCCTGGGTAAGCCCGGAGAGCAGCGGGTCCACGGTTCCCAAAACTAAATTGGCGCTGTACCCCCCGGAAACCCCCGCAAACGCCGCGGCCAGCCCGGCGATGGGATGCCGACCCACGGCTAAAAAGATGATCGCACCCAGGGGCACTAACAGCACGTAGCCCACCTCGCTGGCGGCGTTGGAGAGCACCCCGCTGAAAACGATCACGAAGGTGAGCAGCCCCCGGGGAGCGGAGATTACCAGCAGGCGCAGCACGGAGCCGATCAGCCCGCTGCTTTCCGCAATGCCGATCCCCAACAGGGCGACCAGTACCACGCCCAGGGGCGCAAACCCGGTAAAATTGGTCACCATGGAGGTGATAATGCGGTGCAATCCCGCCACGGTGAGCAGGCTGACCGGGGTGATTTTTTCCCCGGTGCCGGGATGGGTCACTTCCAGGTTGAACAGGGCGGCAATTCCGGAAAGAATGATCACGCCTACTGCAAAGAGGGCGAACAGGGTGGCCGGGTGCGGCAGGGCGTTGCCCACCTTTTCCACGATCCCCAGGAAGCGGGCAATCAGCTTGCTTTCGGATTTATTCCCGTTGTTCTTGGCATTCTCAGGCTGATCCTGCGGGTTCTTTTCACTCATCGAAGCTCCTTAAATAGTTTGGGAAAAGGGGAAAGGATAAAGATTTTCCGGCGTTTGAACAAGAAGTTTTTTGATTCGTGTTCATCTGTGAAAATCTGTGGCTGGATAGTAACTTTTGCTTTTCACCCTACCTCCTCGCGCAAAATGGCGTACAGGAACTGGTCGATCACCCGGCCGTTTTTGATGACGCTCTGCCTCAGGCGGCCTTCCCGGCGGTAACCGGCCTTTTCCAGCACCCGGGCGGAGGCGGGGTTCCACTCGAACACCCAGGCGTAAATCCGCAGCAGGTCGAAATTCGCAAAAGCGTATTCGCTGAGCGCCTGCACCGCCCGGCTGGCGATGCCCCGCCCCCAGAACGGCTCGCCTAACCAGTACCCGATCTCCGCGGAGAGGCGGTTCACGTCGCTTTGCAGCACCAGCCCGATGCCGCCAATCGCCTCCTCGGGGTTGGCAATGGCGAAGTGGGTTTCGGGGCGCTGCTCGCGGGCAAAACGAATCCAGTTTTTGGCGTCGCCGTCGGTGTAGGGGTAGGGAAAACTATCCCGCAGGTTGATCCACACCCGGGGGTTGTTGGCATGGCGCACCAGCGCAACTCTATCCTGCCATTCCCAACTGCGAATTTTGTAATCTCCGATGCTCAGTTTCATTCGATCTCTTAGCCGGGAAAATATACTGCAAACGGTTATGAATTGAGCTTTTTTGTCTCTCGCAAAGACGCTAAGGCAGCAAAGTATCTATAGAACGGAGCATTTCTTTGCGGGCTTTCTCCAAAGGATCCGCTTCGCGGGCGATTTTGCGCGAACAATGAGTTTTTGACTTTTCCCCGCATAAAAAACCTCAATTTATGCTCGCATGTAGTATAGCTTTGGAGCACTTCGACCACACCCTAACACTTGAACACCATAACACCCTAAAACACCTTCATCTCTTCTAACAAATGGTCCGCCCCGGCGAATTTCTGCGCTACCCAGAGCACGTAGCGGATGTCCACCCCGATGGAGCGGCTGTACTCCTCGCTCCAGGCGTAATCATTGACCGTGGCCTGGAACACCCGGTCGAAATTCACCCCCACCAGTTGGCCGCGGGCGTTCAAAATCGCGCTGCCGGAGTTGCCCCCGGTGGTGTCGGTGTTATAGAGGATCGCCACCGGCACGTCGCCTAATTGCGGGTGCTTGAAGCGCCCGTAATCCCCGGCGCGGTGAAGCTCGAGCAATTTTCGAGGCGCGTCGAACGGTTCTTCCCCGGTGGTTTTTTCGGCGATTCCCTTCAGGGTGGTAATCGGCGACATGGTTACCGCGTCTCCCGGGGAGTAGCCGCGCACCCGCCCGTAGGTGAGCCGCAGGGTGCTGTTGGCGTCGGGGATGAATTCGCTGCCTAAGAGCTGCTGTTTCACCTCGATCAATTTGGCGGATAACTCCGCCAGCGCCCCCTCGCGGCGGCGGCGGGTTTCCGTGAGTTCCCGGAACGCGGAATCCATTTCAACAGCGAAACGCAGGAAGGAATCGTTCAGCGCCCGGAGCGCTTCCGGGGATTTTTCCAGGGCTTGCTGCACGAACGCGGCGTCGCCCAGGCGGCTGCCCGCGTAAAGCGATTCGATGAAGCGGTCGATGGCCGCTCCCGGGTTTGCATCCCGCGCCAGCTCCGCAATAACCGGGATCTCCCGGCCTTGCGGCAATTCCGTTAACCGTTGCAAGCGCTCTTTCAAAAAGACCCGGTCGGAAGGCTCATAATAGTCGTGCAGCTTCAAGAACAGGCCCTCCCGGGTTTTGGCAAAATTGCGTTCCATGAAAGCCGGCTCGCGGTCGATATCTTCTTTCTGGAGCGCCAGCGCCGCCTCGTAAACGGTTTTGGCGACTTCGAACAAAATCACGCTTTTGGGGAGGTATTCCAGGGCAAATTCATATTCGGCCTGCTCGCGAAGCTCCTTATAGACTTTCCCGATCTCTTCCAGCACGCTCCCATACATTTTTTGGCGCTCCCGGTCCGCGGCGATGAACGCTTGCAGGGCTTTTTCCTCTTCGCGCTTGCGCTCCAGGATGGGAAGGCGCTGGAATCCCTGCAACTTTCCCCGGGAGCGTTTCAGCACGTTCGTGCGGCTTTTGACGCGGTCGGCGTGTTTCAAGGCCACGGCGCGATCTTTCTCGCCCATTTCCTCCATCACGTTAATTTGCCAGTCGTACAGCTTGACGATATAGGGCAGTTGAAATTCCCGGTCGTAAGTTAGAAAGTGCGAGGTCTGGTGGCGGTAGGTTTTTCCGGGATAGCCGAGAATAAACACAAAATCCCCTTCGTTGACGCCCTCCGGGGCCACGGGGATATATTTTGCGGGCTGAAAGGGACGGTTTTCCGGGGAGTACTCCGCCGGGGAGCCGTCCGGGGCTGCGTACGCGCGCATGAAAGAGAAATCCCCGGTATGGCGGGGCCATTCCCAATTGTCGATCTCCCCGCCGAATTCCCCGATGGAGAGGGGCGGGGCGTACACCAGGCGCACGTCTTTCAGGTAAGTGTAGATGAACAGCAGGTAGCTTTTTCCGGTAAACATTTCCGAAACCTCGGCCCGCTTTCCGGGGTGCGCCGCTTCCTCGGCTTTTATGATCGCTTTGATCTTTTTATCGATCGCCCGGGTGCGCGCGGCCGGGTCTCCGATCCCTTTCGCCGCGGCCAGCACTTCGGCAGAGACGTCGCGGTAGGATTCGGTGATGCGTACCGTGTAGCCTTTGGCGGGAATCTCTTCCGCCCGGGTCTTCGCCAGAAAACCGTCGGCGAGATAGTCATTCTCCGTGCTGCTGGCATTCTGGATCGCGCCGAAAGCGCAGTGGTGGTTGGTGAGGATCAAGCCTTCCGGGGAAACGAAGGAGCCGCTGCACCCGTTCACCTTCACGATGCCGTCGATGAGACTGGCGCCCTCGGGATTGAAGATCTCCTGTGGGCTGATTTCCAGTCCTTTGGCGGGTAAATCCAATTTGGAAATTTCACTGATGGGGTACATGCCCTCCTCTGCGGGGGCGCTTGCGGGCAGGCAAAGAAGTAAAATGAAAGAGAGAATCGTTGTGGTGAGAAACTGAATTCGCTTCATGGGAATAATCGCCTCCTCTAATTGAACAGGGTGATTTGTGGAATGAATTTTTGACCCTTGCTGAGCATCAGCGCGCTTACAGCAAGCCTTCCCGGGAAACCTGATCGCCGATCTCCATCACTTTCATGGAATCGGCCACGTACTCCGGGGTGCGCATCCCGTTCAGCACGCAGTGGACACCGGGAACCGCGGCGGCGAGCAGCGCCTTTTGGGAGAAGCCCAGCGAGGCGGCCAGTTGCGGGCAGAGCGCATCGAAACGCTGCTCCAGGTGTTTGACGCGCTGGTAATTTTCCCCGTCAAGGAAAAACAGCCAGGCCTGGCGGGCTTGTTGATAACAAGCAAGGTATTGCTGCGCCAGGGTCTCCGCGGTTTTTTTCTCGCCATCCGGGGCATGCTCTATAAAGGTTTGGCTGCCCACGGATACCAGCGGGTCGCCGTAGTACGCGGTTAGTTGCCGGAACTGCGATACGTCCGGAGATTGTCTGGCCAGGTGGCGCAGCCGGGGCGCGTTGCGGAAAAAATCGCTCAGGCGGTTCTCGTGCAGCGCCACGTCGATGTCCCACTCCCCGATGCGCTCCCGGACGGCGCTCTCCAGTTCTTCCAGCGCCTGTACTTCCCGCTCGAATTCCGCGTAATAATCCACCCCTTCCCGGGAGCCGTAGCGCGCCAACCGCAGCATCACCCGCTGGTCGTAAATGGCGTTCAGGGGGCGATTGGCCAGCACGCCCAGTTGCCGTTTTTCAGCCAATTCCAGCACCGTGCAGGGCTGCCCGCGGTACTCATTGTTTTTCAGGGTCGCAGCCTGGTGCTCCAGCCAGTTGAAGGGCAATTGAATCACCGCAAAACGCCCCGCCGCCGCGGTTTTTCCCATCTCCCGGCAGGCCTCTTCATAAACTTCCCAGACGCGCGCCAGGCTCACAAAGCCCGGGGAATCCCCCGGGAGGGGAAAGCTGTTGGAGGAAATCCCGTAATGCCGGATCAACCCTTCATCGGCCAATTTTTCCAGGCGCAGGAAAGCCTGGCGAATGCGCCGGTAGAATTCAGCGCGGGCCTTTTCCGGGTCGAAAGCGCGGGATTTGGCGGCATCGCTCAAAAAATACTCCGGGTTATGGAGCAGGTACACGTCCAATACGTCTAAGTGCATGCGCGCGAGGCTGCGGGTGATCTGGTCTTCGATGAATTCGGGATGGATGCAGTGCCACAAGCCTTCCTGGTATTTCACCGTCTCCGGGAAGGGGTTGCCGGATTTTTCCCGCTCTAAGGCGATCTCCATATTCTCCCCCTGGATGTAGCCGGCCTTGCTGACCACCACCAACTGCTCCCGTTTCAGCTCTCCCCAGACGATCTCCCGGTTCAGCGCCTCGCCGATCAGCGCCTCGGCGTTGCCGTCGGTGTAATTGGCGGAGGTATCGATGAGGTTGCAGCCATGGTGCAGGGCCGCTTTCAGCGCCTCCCGGTGCGCGGGAACCTCCACGTGGCAGCGGTAAGCGCCGAAGCCTAACTGGGAGACGGTCAAATCCGTGCGCCCGAGACGGTTGTAGGCGGCGGGAGCGTATTGCGCTGCAAATTTCTCTTTGAATTTTTCCGTGCCTTTTGAAGTGGCGTGGCCGGGGATGGACATGAAAGAGTTCCTCACTTTGTTAATTCCAGTTTGTTTCGTAGAATCTTACGCAGTTGCTCCATTGCTCGTAAGGCACGCTTCGCCTCCGCTTTTGATGCCGATTCACCTGGGTAGCGATACCGGACGGCAAATCTCGTGAGTAAGGCTAAAAGGGGTTTTTCTAATTCAAGTTCAGGAAAGTGCGGTATGCAGCGTTCAGCAACTGCAATTAGATCATGTCCCCATGTTGCTGCCTGGCCGCTATGAATGAGAAAACCCTTCAGGTATTTTTCGATGCACTGTTGAGCATGGAACCCGGCCCCATCGTAATTGGGATGTTTCCGGGCGCGATATTCACGCCAGGCAGAATAATAATCCGCCCCGGCCTTGTCGATCCATTCACTCACCAGGGCGTTCATATAAAACCACCCCTTGCTCGATGATGTCGCGAATGAAAGGATCGCCCATTTGCAGGCGTTTCTCTATTTCCCGCGGCGATCTCACTAAGATATCCATGGGAAATTTATGAGCTACTGATAATATTACCTTGATCTCGATATCAAGCTCATTAGCGTTTTCTTCCAGAATCACCAGCAGATCGACATCGCTGGATGGATGAGAATTACCCCGGGCGTAAGAACCGAACAAGATAATCCTTTGGGGATTGAATTTTCGGGCAATCTGGTCGGCGACCGCCCGGATTTCTTCCGGAGAAATCTCAATTGGTTTCTCGATCATGTCAGTGTTGCGACTCATCTGGGCCAATCAACCTCGCGATTTAAACACAAGAATAATCAGGGGAAATAATACCATCCAGCATTGCCGTAAAACAAGCGTTTTGAGAGAAAAATGTTTCGGGAAGCTTTGCAGGCGGTGTGGTTGAATTTTCACACCTGTATCTCTCTTTCACTGCAACGGTTGATTTCCCCGCGAAAACGCGCTGTTTTATAGCCATTTGTAAAACAAAAAGTTAACGGCATTTCAACGGCATCCCTCCAAACTGGCACGGTTTCTGATCTTATTCCTGGCGGAAGGGAAAATGAATTGATATCGAGCTTCAATATCGCTATGTTCAACCCAATTACAGGAGCAGTAAAATGAAAGCATTCATCAAAAGTTTGCGAGTTTTAGCAGTTCTGGCAGCGCTAACGCTCTGGCTGCCGTTCAGCGGCTGCGAAGACAGCCCCACCGAGCCGGCCCCTCCCTCCACGGATTTGCAGCTCAGCGCCCAGGCGAAAGGCGCCGCCCAGAGCGGCTGGCAGCTTCAGAATACCCTGAATACCCAGGACCAGCTTTCCGGGATGGTCTCCGGCGGGGCGCACATTTTCGATGAAGAAGGGATGCTCAACAGCATTTCCGACATCCGCAAGGAAGAGAATACCCTGAAAAAGATCTATTCCTACGCGGAAAAATCCGGCGGCTTCGCCAAAATCAGCGGCGATTCGCTGATCTGGTACGAGGAGTGGTCGCTCGGCCAGCTCTCCGGGCGGCGGGCGCTCTATTATAATAATGAAACCCAAACCGCCCGCTCCTACGAGGTGATTTTTCAGTTTCCCCAGTTCCTGCGCCTGGAATACGACTCCACTCAGTTCATTCTCTTTGTGGGACCCTCCCTGCAAGACCCCGCCGATGACCGCCTGCTCTCCATCGACAAGCTGACCCGCTTTGAAGCGAACTACTTCGTGGAAAGGGTGGAAAGCCACGCCGAAGCGACCGACTGGAACGCCCAGAACCAGGTGAGCGGCGCGATTGCCGGCAACACGGTGTGGTACGGCGCGCAAACCGAGTTGTTGAAGCTGCAGCAAAACGCGGAATTGAACCCCGATGAGAGCGGTTCCATCAGCGAGCGGCTGGATTACCGCGACAGCACCTTCCTCTCCCGGGAAGTGAATTTCTACGCCAACCACACCGGCGATTTCAACGAGACCTGGCGCGACGGCACCACGGTTTCCGGCGCTTTCGACCTGTTGGAAGACGACAACCACGCCGCGGTTACCCGGATCATCGATTTTGCGCAGAATTTCATCGTCGATAAGATTGAGCAGGGCGCGGAATACACCCTCGATCCGCAGGATTCCAGCAGCGCGGCGGTGCTGCGGGAGAAGATAACCTTCCGCAACGGCGCGGAGGACACCGCCCGGGTGGAAGTGGAGCGATTTTTCGACGCCGGGCAGTGGAACGAGCACTTTGTGGTGCAAACCAGCCATCGCGGGCAGAGCGATTTTACGGTAATCTATTACGACGATTACAAAACCTTTGCGGGCGAGCATACCACCCCGGAAGGATACTACATTCTGTTCAACGGCGCCGAATACGCCGCCGGCAACGGGGAAATCCTCCTGGAGGTGTACGCCTCCAAGCAGGCTTACCTCAATGGCGAGCCGCCGATTTTGACCCTGCACATCATCTACAACGGCGACGGCAGCGGCCGGGGAGAGCTTGCCGAGGGCGGAAAAACCTACCAGGTGGTTTACAAGCCCAACGGCGAAATCACCGTGCGCGATAGCAGCGGCAAAACCGCCAGCCTGACGGGGTATTGATGGAGGGGCGGGAGGTGTAAAACGTAATGCGTAACTCGTATTGCGTAAAATTACGTTTTACGAGTTACGTTTTACGTTTCACGCCTCCGGTTTTTATTTGAAAGAATAACCCTAATCCGATAAATTCACTTTCCGCAACCGGTTCATACAAAAACTGTTTTGCCTCAAGATTTCGCGACTTTTTCAATGAAAAAAACCTCTCGAACCATAATTCCGGGAATAATCGCCAGGCTGCTCCTGCCCCCTGCTCCTGCCCTCCCGACTATACGTTCGCATCCCTGCTCACCTGTCGCCCCGGATGGCCGGGGTTCCCGGTTTAACCGCCCCTGCCACCTGCCCCTGTCCCTGCTCCTGCTCCTGTCCCTGCTCCTGTTCCTCCCCCTGCCCCTGACCGCGCAATCGGAAGAAAAAACCCTCCTGATCGAATCCATCCAATTCGAGGGCAATACCAAAACCAAAGCCTCGGTCATCCGCAACTATCTCACCCTAAAAGAAGGCCAGCCGGTCACCCGCGAGGAGTTGGAAAAAGACCAGTCGCGCTTGCAGCAAACCAACTTCTTTAAAGAGGTGCAATTGCTGCTCCAGCCGGGCAGCGAAAGAGGCCGCGCCCTGCTGGTGGTGAGCGTTCAGGAGCGCCGCTGGCCCTATTTGCAATTCGAAAGCGGCTACAACGAGTTGGACGGCTGGTACATCAGCCCGCTGGGAGTCCGGTTCGATAACCTGTTCGGGGGAGGCCATTTTTTCGGCGGGGAGTTGGTGATCGGGGACCGTATCGCCGCGGGGCGGGTAGATTTCATCAAACCCTTCTTGTGGGGCTCCGAATATGATTTCCAGGCGCAGTTTTTCGTGAGCAGCCGGGAGTTCGTGCATTTCATCCCACAGGAGAATTCCGGCTCGCAAGATAAATTTAAGCAGCAAGTCGGCGGGGGCGGGCTTATGCTCCGCCTGGCCGGAAACAGCGGAATTCCCAAACTGTTTTCCCTGGCCTATATTGCCCAAACCGTTGAGGCAGATAGTTTTTTAACCCAGGGCTCGGATAAATCGCAACACTACGACGCCCCGGAATACCTGCTCGAGGCCGCGGGCAAAAAAGACCTCCGGCGCTTTGTCTTCGCTTTTACCGTGGATACCCGCAATCGCAAGGGCAATCCTTCCTCCGGCTGGTGGGGGAGCCTCTCCTACGATCAATCATCCCGCGACCTGGGCAGTTTTGCCAATTTCTACCGGGTGATCGGGGATATTCGCCGCTACCAGCACCTCTGGAAAGGGGTGAGCGGGGCGGTTCGCCTGAAAGGAGGCCGGGTGAGCGAAGCCGCGCCATTTTATGAAAAATTTTACCTCGGCGGGCCGAATTCCCTGCGCGGATACGCTGACCGCAGCCTCACGCCCCCGGGCTACGCGAGTTACCTTACCCAGGGCAGCGCGGAGCTGCGCTTTCCTCTCTCCGCCCGCCCGAAAAACCGCGACCGCCTGATCGGGGTGCTGTTCTACGACGTCGGCTACGCCTGGAATAAACCGGATTCCTGGGAATTCGAGCGCTTGAAAGCCGGAATGGGTTTCGGGGTGCGCCTCAAGCTGCCGATCGTCGGCCTGCTGCGCATGGATTTCGCGTACCCGGTTCCGGAATATGAGTTCCGCTTCCATCTTTCGCTGGGGCATACTTTTTAGTGTTTTAGTGCGCTGGTGTTATGGTGTTTTGGTGTTTTAGTGGGGCGCAGCAAAACACCAAAACACTCGAATACTACATACGCGCATTCAAAAAGAGGCGTTTTATTGGCACACAGGTACCGCACATTCATTTTCACCGGCGCTTTCCTGATTGGGCTTGCCGGCGGTCTGGGGGCGCAGGATTCCCTGGCGGTACGCGACCTGCGCCTTTTTGTGCAGAATGATTCGCTGAAGTGCGGTTTTGCCTGCCCGGATTTGTTCAGCGGTTCCATCGAGCAAACCCTGTTATCCGGCCTGCCGGTGTTGATCGAATGGCAATCCCGCCTTAGCTCCCAGGAGAATCCGACGGTTTCCCTTTCCTCCCACAAATACCGTCTTACTTACGATATCTGGGAGGAACGATTCACCCTGGAAAACAGCGGCCGGCGGCAATTCTTTGCCTCTCTGAAGGCGCTGCAAAGCTGGTGGAATCCCCGGGAGGGATTGGCGCTGGTTCCCCTTGCTGCACTTAAAAACACCCCGGTGTTAAGATTGGAATTATCCCTAAGCGTGATCCTGCTGACCCGCGCCCAGGGCGAAAAGATGAAGAATTGGATTTTCAATACCTCGGAAACCGAGGAAAATATCCCTTCCATGGAACGCGACACCGGCTTCAGGCTGAATTTGAACCAGGTGGTTTCCCTGTTCCTGGGGAAACCCGAATCCGGCCGGCGCTTTGAGGGCCGGGGGGCTTCGGGGGAGTTTAGGGTGGAGGAATTACCGCGGGAGGGCGGTGGGGAGGAGGAGTAGGGGCAGGATAAAATTGGCAATTGCCAATTATAGGGGCAGGAGCAGGGGGCAGGAGCAGGGGGCAGGAGCAGGGGGCAGGAGCAGGGGGCAGGAGCAGGGGGCAGGAGCAGGGGGCAGGAGCAGGGGGCAGG
>JABWBP010000088.1 GCA_013360445.1 Calditrichaceae bacterium
CTAATTGCCAATTGCTAATTGCCAATTGCTAATTGCCAATTGCTAATTGCCAATTGCTAATTGCCAATTGCTAATTGCCAATTGCTAATTGCCAATTGCCAATTGCCAATTTAATCCGGTAGTCCCCCCCGATATGCTCCCCCCATCTCTCCAGCGCTTAACCCGCGCCATCCCGCCGGAAATAAGTAAAAAAGAGTTTGGCGAAATCAGAAAAACTATCGAAACTTAAAACCCGCGCGGGTAAAAGTAACCGGAAAGGACCGATGGATCAGACGGCGGTAGATTATCGCAGAAAATGGAAAGTGATGACCGCGGTAGCGATGGGAGTTTTCCTGGCTACCATCGACGGAAGCATTGTCAATATCGCCCTCCCGACCCTGGTTCGCGCCTTCGACACCCAATTTGCGGTGGTGCAGTGGGTGGTGTTAGCCTATTTGCTCACCATCGCCACCATGATGCTGAGCATGGGAAGGCTGGCGGACATCGTCGGCAGGAAACCGCTCTATTTATCCGGTTTTATCGTCTTTACCATCGGATCGGCGCTGTGCGGTTTATCGCAAAGCGAATACTGGCTGATCGCTTCCCGGGTGTTCCAGGCGCTGGGCGCGTCGATGATGTTCGGATTAGGCTCCGCCATCATTACCGAGGCGTTTCCCACCGCGGAACGGGGCAAAGCGCTGGGAATCATCGGCTCGGTGGTTTCCATCGGGATTATTACCGGCCCGGTGTTAGGCGGTTTTTTGATCGATGCGCTTTCCTGGCACTGGATTTTTTTCGTCAATCTGCCCATCGGCGCAATTGGCAGCCTGATGACCTACCGCTTCGTTCCCGATACCAAATTTTCCCGGAAACAGCGTTTCGATTTTGCCGGCGCCGCAACCCTCTTCATCAGCCTCGCCTCTTTTTTGCTGGCGCTCACCTTAGGGCAACGGGCAGGATTCACCAAGCCGCTGATTTTATCGCTCTTCACCGCCTGGTTGATATTTTTGGCGATTTTTATCGGTATCGAATGGCGGGTAGAACAGCCTTTGATCGATTTAAGCCTGTTCCGGCGGAATCTGCTGAGCGTAAACCTGGCCACCGGCTTCATTACCTTCATTTCCATTGCCGGGGCCGTTTTATTGATGCCTTTTTACCTGGAAAACGTGCTGAATTATTCTCCCCGCCAGGTGGGAATGCTGTTGGCGGTAGTGCCGTTGATGTTGGGAATCGTCAGCCCCATCTCCGGAAGCCTCTCGGACCGTTACGGAACCCGCCCCATCACCGTCATCGGCTTGATGGTATTGCTTTTCGGCTACGCCTGCCTTAGCACCCTGAACGAGCACACCAGCGCCGCGGGATACGTGCTGCGCTTCATGCCGGTGGGAATCGGAATGGCGATTTTTCAATCGCCCAACAACAGCGCGATTATGGGCGCCGCGCCGATTGAGCGGTTAGGTATTGTTTCCGGGCTTCTATCGCTCACCCGCACCCTCGGCCAGACCACCGGCATCGCGCTGTTGGGGGCCATCTGGGCGGGACGCACGGCGTATTATGGGAATCCGTCCCTCCCCGAGGGGGGCGCTAAAGACCCCGCCATCGCGCAGGTTTTGGGGTTGAACGATACCTTTATGGTCATCGTGGCGCTCATCGGCGTGGGGCTGCTGCTCAGCGCCTGGGCGCTGGTGAAGGAAAAGAGCGCCGGCTTCGCCAAAGATAAAAGTCTCTGAGCAACCGGGGGTGCAAAACTGAAGTTTTGTGGCAACGCCCCAACAACGGGGTAAACCACTCCTTTCCGAAGGAATCTACGATCGGAGCACTCCTCTGCGTTCCGAAGATCAGGCTCCCGCTTCTTCATACGCAAGTTCCGAGAGATGCGCCATGTCCGCTTCCCGCTCGGTCAACACCGAGCAGGGCGCCAGCCGCACGACCCGCTCGGTGGTGCTTCCCCACAGCCAGAAGTAATCGAACTTGCTGAAACCGCGCGTGGCCATCAGGATCAAATCGATCCGGTTGGCGGCGGCGTAGCGAACGATTTCCTCGTAAGCGTGGCCGCTTTCGATCACTTTCAGGATCGCCTCGCCCGCGCTTTCTGGCAGGTACGCGTTCATTTTGTTCAGCGCCCGCTCCCGCAATTCGGGGTTCAATTCAAAGTAAGGCTCTACTTTCTCGGTCATCCAGCTAAACGAGGCCGCCGTGGGGCGTTCCAGCACGTGCAGCAAGTGAACCCGGGCCTCGAACGCTTTAGAGATAGCCAGCGCGTTTTTCACCAGGGAGGGGGAATATTGGGAAAAATCCACGGGAACCAGGATATTTTTGACCTCATAGCGCTCCAGCGCCCCGTGAACCGTCAATACCGGAACCGGGGAGAGCCGGGCGACCTTCTCCGCCACGCTGCCGGACAGCAGGTGCTTCAAGCCGGTTCGCCCGTGGGTGCCCAGGATGACCAGGTCGAAGGAATCTTCGGTAATGGTTTTGAGAATGGCGGCCGCGGCGGAGGTTGCGCGCATAATTTCATAGCGGATCGGCGCCCGTTTGCGAATCCTGCGGGCGTGCTCCTCCAACTGCTGCCGGATGCGCGTTTCGTGTTGCCGTACCAGGTCCTGGCATCCCTCCGCCAGGCGGTCATAATCGAACTGCTCGTGAAATAAGGTATTTACGTGCAAAAGGGTCAATTCCGCCCCGAATTCCTCTCCCCACACCAGCGCCAGCTCCACGGCCTTGTCGGAGTACTCGCTAAAATCGACCGGCGCTAAAATTTTTTGGATCTTCATGGCTTCCTCCTGTCTGTTTTGATCGGAGTGCAAAGCTTCAACTTTGCACTGCTTTTGCAAATTGGAGCACTCCGTCGAAAAAAAACGCCACAAACACCCCTGCCAGGCATAAATTACCAAACCGGGAGGCTCGAAATCCATGACATCCGTCAGGAAATAACATGATTTTGGACAATTTTGAAGCGAATGGAGGGTGTACTATCACGTGGTCTTTGACAATTTTCAGGTTGGGGACTACAATACAAACTTAGGCTAAAGTAGAGCTAAAATGTTAGCCGGATGGTATGGCGAACTTGATCTAAAAGTTCTGGTTTTTCCATAAAAATTTTTGACTATTGGACAAAGAATGATTATTTTTTAGTCAGCGATATTGAATATGCTATATAGTATATCCGTGTATTACGAACTCAAAAGTAAATTTAAATTGTTTTAAAATACGCATTACAAAGTTTTTTGAGCGTGATAATAACGGAAAAGGATTTTACATTCCCATATGTAATACGAATCAATTTATAGGTAATATGCGATAGCTATCGGGTTATCGCCAAGTTATGTTTTTATATAGATAAGAGAAAGATTCTTTTAGGTGAGAAATAAATTTGTTTTATCCATCAAAGAATCAAAGAAAGATATATATATAATGAAAACAATATTTTCAACTTTCATTGTAATTATGTTTATATCCATTCTTTTTTCTTGTGACAAGGATAAAAATATAATTTCAAGTAATGAGATTGTTCCGATAGAACTGGTATCGCCGGCAGATAGTTCGATGTACGTTTATCCTACTTTATATTTAAGGTGGAAGTGTGATTGCGCCGACTCCTTTAATGTATATTTTGATACTCATAATCCTCCTTCAAAACTTATCGCTCAAAATATTAACAAAGATTCATTATTATTGACCGGTTTAATGGACACCACAAAGTATTATTGGAAGGTTACTGCAAATATTGGAGAAGACAAACCGATCGAGAGTCTAATTTGGAACTTCACTACTTCTTATTCTGATTCAACTCTGCCCGTTCCACATTCTCCAATACCGGCTATAAATAGTATAACCCATAAATATTCTGATCTTCTAAGATGGCAATGTGATTATGCCGAGAGATACGCTGTTTATTTTGATGTAATAAATCCACCAGAAAACCTGATTGCCACGTCTAATATTTCTAAATCTGCACAATTAATTGGACTACGACAAAATAGCACATATTATTGGAAAATAGTGGCAAAATTTCCAGATGGTAGGCAGACACATGGGGATATTTGGCAATTCCATGTTGGAACATTTGAACCACCATATATCCCATATAGTGAAGTACCTCGAAATAATACAACAAGTCATCCAACAAGCCTTACATTGAGTTGGAGGTGTGATGTAGAGGATGAATTTGCCCGTCCTCTAAGATTTGATGTTTTTTTTGGTGCTGTAGATCCGCCGACTAATATGATTTACAGTAGCATATCCGCAAGGAGTGTACCAATTTCCGGATTGGAATTGAATCAAAAATATTACTGGAAATTAAAAACTTACTACCCCAATGGTGAGATTCATGAAGGCGCAGTCTGGAATTTTACCACTACTAGTTATGTATCTGACATGTATCTCAGAATGCCTGATGTAATTTTTAATTTAGAAAGATTGTATCGAATTGTCACGCCTACCTGGAGTCGTACAGAAATTGACACCATCGATCGTGAAATTAAATGTAACATAAACCCTATAACCAAGACGTTTAATTATCAAAATGATACATTGTTTTATAATTATTATGCAGCTCCAGAAATAATTAATGGATGGATATTTATAAATCAAAGTTTAAATACCTTAGATTTTGAATATGACTATTCGATGGTCTATTCATATTCAGAACCAGGCTATGCAATCAATAGAAAAACAGATCTTAAATTAATTTTCTTGAATCTTCCTTACTCTGATATCGGTACCCAAATGATAGAAGCGAATATAGACTATAATTCGCTGTTGAATCATTTAAGCGGATTTCATTACTCTTATTGGGAGCTTATATTTAACGGAAATGAGAGTTATGAAACTAGACATACAGGACTCAGTGTTGTTAATTTTACCAATGCCAATCTGAAACTAGTGCTTAATAAAAATCTATTGCAGTAGGATAGGAGTCAGTAGTGGGTTTTAGTTTTGCAGCCACCTGAAATTAATGAGTGCGAATGCGAGGATATGGAATGCGTGATATAGATGTTCATACCATACCGCTTTACGGTTTTTTCGGCTATCGAAACCCGGTTCGAGGTTTAACGGAGGCGGCCTTGATCGCAGAAATGACCGTATTCGCCAGGAAGAGCAGAATGGCCGCGGCGTTGCCGATGGCGCCCCACTGCCGCCCCGGCGCCCAGCCGCTCAAATCCCCGGCGACGCGCAGGGCCACGGAAAGATGCAGCAGCGCGAGGTGGCTGTAAAACGCCGCGCGATAGGCCATTGGGGTTCCCAGTACCGCGGGAAATATCACCGGCGCGTGCCCGAAGATCATGCTGAAAACGAATCCCAGGAAGATGGAGTGCAATAAGGCATCGTAATAAAGTCCCGTAAAGACCGCGCCAAAAACCAGCGCCAGAACGCCGCCAATTGCCAGCCAGGCGTAGCCGCACAGCAGGCTCACGGCGATAAAGCGGGTCAGGCCGCTGCTGCGCACGCTTCGCCGGGCAATATCATAACGATAGAGCCAGGCGGTTAACAGCAAAAGCCCGCCCCCGAATACCCGGATGGCCCACCCCGGCTGCGCCGGGGAGAACGCCACCCCGGCCAGAATAATCAACGCCGCGGCTGCAAAGGTAATTTGCTTGAAAGGGGTCAATCGCAGCAGCCGGCTAAGCTCCAACCGCTCCCCGGCGATGGTGAAGATCAAAAAACCGGCCCAGAAGAACACCACTTTGTAGAACGGTTCTCCGGCGAGCCAGAGGATGTTCCCGGCAATCCAGCACAGCACCCCCAACGCCATGCTGCCCATGTACAACGTGGGCTGCCGGCGCATGAAGCCGGCGAAAATCGCTAACAGCACCGCGCTGCCGAGGCTTATCAACGCCGCGCCGGCAGGGCCGGGCAGGCCGAAAATCAACGCCGCGCCTCCTAACCCGCAGAACAAGGGCGCGCCGTAGCCCCACCACTTTCCCCGGGCCACGGCGCGCTCCAGGCCGATCAGGGTTCCCAGGAAAGCGCCGACCATTAGCGGGCCATGGGAGAAGGGCAGGGAAGCGCTAAACACCGGCAAAAACACCCCGCTGCGCTGCAGCCCGCCCCACATTGCCAGCAGCAGCGCCAGGATGGCCAGCGCCATCAGGGGAATGCGTTCTCTTTTTACAGTCATCATGGAGGGAGATCTTCACTTTCGTTTTGGGGGTCCGACGGGCGGTGATTTTTTAAACGCTTGCGCCCCAAATCCAAAGGCTAAGCCAACCTGCTCTTCTTTCGGGAAGATGCCGCAAAAAAAATCACTTTTGATGCCCGCGTTCAATGTAATAAGGATCCGGCTGTAGCCATTGTTTGATCGCTGCCTTGCCCATTCCGGTAATGAGCACGTCGATCCGGGCGCCATCGGTGAGCCAGAAACAGCGATGGGTGGGGGAAATAATCCCGCGCCCGAATTCGTAATCGATTTCATCCCACTGGTACATATAGGCGATGTCGCCTAAGGGTTTTTTCAGGGCGTGAATTCGCTTCTCAAAAGGCTCCCGGTTTTTAATCTCGTATTCCGGCGGCGCAATATTGAAAATTCCGCTCTGTTCGATGTCTAATTCCTCGATGTCCTGCCCGGGTATCCAGGCAATTTTACTTTTCTTGAACGGAAGAGCCGGTTTGAGGAATTTTTTGACCATGTTCGCCCGCCAGAGAATGGCTAACCGCTTGGCCTCTGCTTCCGTGCGCGGATTCCGGCTTTTGGAAGACGCCTCCTCCCGGAAACGAAAGGCTTTATCCTTCGGTTGTATTTTGCCGTTGGCAAGATGCTCCGTCCAGGTAGCCGCCCAATAGGTATCCGGATATTGGCCGCGCGTAACGGTGTGGCAACGATGCACGCCGTGCCAGCCGGATGAATTATGCTGCGGGGGTATCAAATTTACCCGCGGCCCGGCGGCAAATCCTTCTTTAATACCATACTGCTTGTGCATCTGCTTCAGCCATTTCACCGCTTCTTTTTTCGCTTTCTCCTTGCCGCCATACTTATTATCCGCAAAGAATTTACGGTATTCTTTGCGATTTGTATAGACCCGGCAATACCAGCCGTGAGTGGACTTGGTGCCTTTGCCTTTCCGGTATTCGGTCTTAACCGTCTGGTCGATGCGGCTCAAGCCCTTCATTTCATATAATTTTTCCTTGGCCATAAGGTAGAACCAGTTTTTTTTTAACCCCTTCCGCGCCGGATTGCGGGTGAATTACCCGGCGATGCTTTTATGATTGCCGTAGCAATGTAATTCCACGCCACGGGATAATCAATAACTTAGCGGATTTACGTTTTGCCATCAGTGAACCCCCCTGTCTTTTCCCTCTCCAGGCCCCGGCTTCCGCGCATAAAAAAACAACGCCGTTGATAAGATCACTGCAAACAGCGCCGCCAGGGCGAGCGCCCCGCTGCGGAAACTCAACCCTGCGGTGGTGAGCGCCCCGGCGCTGAATCCGGCGATTCCCTCCCCGCCCATTACCCCGGCGGCGATCAATAGTACTGCGTGGTAGAGATGGGTGCGTTTTTTATCGATGTAAGCGCGCACCAGGGAGCCGAGCGCAATCGGGATTGCCAAACCCATTCCCAAAAACAGGCCGATGCCCAGGGGCATGATCAGCACCCGGTTGCGGGCGCGTTGCGGCAAAAGCGTATTCAAAATCTCCAGCACAAAAGCAATTCCGAATCCGGCCAGGAAGACCCGGGGGTATTCGAACCCGAAAATGCTGCCGGCCACTAACTGCGCCTGGGGCGCGGGCATGGCCGGGGTAAATAATTCATTCCCAAGACCGCTGCGAATGGTTTCCATGACAAACGGGGCGGCCAGCCCGGCAAAGATTACCGCGATCAAATCCACTTTTACGACGTCGAAGAAGCGGGTTCCCACGATGTCCGCGGATTTGTAATCGTGCCCGGCGTCCCCCGCAATGGCGCAGGCCACGCTCACAAAGGTGACAATCATAAAAGAGGCGTACATGCTCAATTCCAGGGAAGCAATATTGTAGATGAACGCAATCACCAGCCCCACAAAAATGCCGAATTGTTCTAAAGGATCAATGTTGGTCTCCCCGGTCATGCGCGCCGCTACGGCCACCATCATCCACACCCCCAACACTGCCAACACCGCAGCCCCAAGGGGAACCCCGGATAGCAGCAGCCCCCCCGCTCCCAGCGCTGAAAGGAGCGGGAACAGGCGGCCAAACCCCTTGCGCGATTTGAAAACCGGAGCGAAAATCGTCCCGGCGCGCGGGAGCACGTAACCGGCCAAGAATCCAATTCCTGCACCCAACACCATTCCCATGCCTAAGTTTTGGGCCAGGCTTTTCGCGGAAGCGAATTCCAGCCCGTCTTGTACGAGCAGGGGGATGAGCGCCAGCCAGCCGATTGCCGCCCCGCCTAACCAGGAGAGGCTGGCCCGGGGGCCGAGGATGTATCCCCCGGCCAGGGCCAGGGGCATGGGATTGAGGGTGAGGTAAATCCCTGCGGCGGTAAGCGCCGCAAAGGTGAACCCGGCCGGGAAAAATACGTCGCGCAGCAGGGCAAAAACGCCTGCCGCCGCCCCGACCATTACGATCAGCCAGAGCCGCCGACCGCCGGTATCGCCTAATTTCAGCAATTCCGCCCCGGCGGTGCCCGCGGGATAAGGCAGTTGCTCCCGGTCGATGAAGGTATATTTGAGCGGCATGGAGAGCAACACGCCCAACAGACCCGCCAGGGCGGTCAAAATTCCCAGCGTCCATGGATTGGGCCAGGCGATCTCCAGCCCGCGGGTCTGGTTGAGAAAGATAATTCCCGGCACCGTAAAAGCGATTCCCGCCGCCACCAGCCCGCCGACGCTTCCCCCGGCCTGGGCCACGTTTACTTCGTGCAGGTTCAATTTGCGGGAGCCGCTGAGTATTTTGAGCGCCCCGCCGGAGACGATCACCGAAAAGACAATCGGCCAGGGCAGCGCCCCTAACTTAATAGCGATGTAGGTAGAGCTGGCTAACAAAAAGAGCGAAAGGCCAATCGCAATGAACACCGCGCGCAGGGTAAATCCGGGTTTTCCCGAATCCGGGTGAGCCATAAGTGTTTTTCCTTTCATCTCCGGGCAAAATGGCGCTAAATATAATTCGACTTAACGGCGCGAGCAAGCCTGGCGGGAATTTGGCCGGGGCAGGGGCAGGAGCAGGGGGCAGGAGCAGGGGCAGGGACAGGAGTGCATCGCGGCGGAAATCTTTCGCCGGATGTCATGCCTCGACTCCGCTCAGCATGACAGTGCGAAGTCACCCTGAGCGAAGTCGAAGGGTGAACAAGGCAATCGCCGGACGATTTCTGCAGCGATGCACTATGCTCTTTGCCCTGCCCCCCTTCGACAAGCTCAGAGCAAGCCTGCCCCTGTCGTCTGCTCTTGCAAAACTGAAGTTTTGCACTCCGCTGCTCCCGCGCATTCCGTGCGCACCCGGTGCAGAGAGTGCATTTGGCGCTCGCCGACCGGACTCGAAGCTTTAAGCGCCGCGAATTGACGTTAACCACCTTTGAATATAATGAGTTACAATCCACATTTCGCCAACGGCGGATTTCTGGCACACGCTTTGACTTCATCCCCGCCAACCCGGGAATTGGCCGGGGATTCAAAAGACCGCAAAGGTTTCAAAAACCTTTGCGGTCTTAGAGGAAATTGCGCATGAACAATACACCGGAAATGTCCTTATACCAGCAAGCCTTGCAATTCGAGCAGGCCGGCGATTTCGCCCGCGCCTTTAACCTGTTCTACGAATGCCTTTCCGAAGCGAAACAGGACCGCGGCGACCTGCTCTTCCACTGCGGATGGTGTTTGGAGCAGGATAAAGAGCGCGACGTTCGCCAGGCGCTCTCGTTTTACCGGGAAGCCGGGGAAATCGCCGGCGACCCGGTGTGCCGCATGAACAGCCTCTTCCGCGCCGGCTGGCTGCTGATGCACCTGAAGGAATATGCCGGGGCTGGGGAATTGTATCTGAAAGCAGTGCGCACCCCGGTAGAGAAAGGGGCGGAACAGCTCTACACTCACGCGGCGTACTGGCTGGCAGTATGCTTAGAAGTGCAGGGCCGCCAGTTGGAAGCCCTGGAGTGGTTCAGGAAGGTTCAACAACTTTCCCCCCAATTGAGCCTGGAAGCGCGTTTCCGGGAAATTTGCTGCCTGAACCGGATCGGCGCTTACGCCGAGGCGCTGGAAGTTTGCCGGCGCTTCGACGAGCCTGCGCCGCCGGGAATGGATGAAGCGCGCTACCGGGAATTGCGCGAACTGGCCGAAAAAGAGCGCCGGATTTTAGAAAGCTGCCTTGCGGAGGAATTTTTCTAACCTCTTTTTGGTGGCGAGTGGCGAGTCAATGTCATTTAGTTAAGCATTCACTATTCACCGTTCTCTATTCACAATTATCGAGCCGCTGGCATAACTTGCGAAATAAGAGCAATAGTGAATAGTGAATTGTGAATTCAGAATAGTGAATTTTAGTCTCGAGACCCTTAACCAAACGACATTGAGTGGCGAGTGGCGGAGTGGGGAATATTGAGTTTCATTCGGAGAGCGCCTTGCCGGGAAACCGCGGGCAATCAGCCGGAAGGTTCAGCGAAGATAGTGAGCATTAAACCGGGTTTGGAAAGGATCATAATATGACTGCATACCAGTTACCAAATGTTGTTTTGTCCATTCATGCCGCCGTGCAGCCGCGGGAGCTGAAATACATCGCCTTCACCGGGCAATATGAACAGGTTCACGCCATTCTGCACCGCATTCCTCGCGGGGAAAGAACCAAATACGCCGATAAATACGTTTTGAGCCAGGGCATTTGGGGCGGCATCCAGAAGCTGCGGAAACTGTTAGGGGTTCACGCGGAAGCGGCCGCGGAGAGCGAAAAAGCGTTCATCGACGAAACCCTCAATTTGTTCATCTCCAATTGTAAAAACAGCGGGATTTATCCCCGGGAGCTTTTTCAATCCATTCTGTATTGGAGCGATGAACTGGTAAAATTATCCCTGGCCGATGAGGCGCTGGCTTACATCGAAGAAGCCCGGGCCATGGGGGCCAACAAATTTCCGGATCTGCAAACCATGCTGTTGAGCCGTATGGCGCAGATTTTCAGCGATAAAGGCCAGCTTCCCCGGGCCTTCGCGGTTCTCGAAGACCTGGCCCGCCGCCCGTTTTTGCTCACCGACCGCAATCAAATTCCGGAAATTCTTTTCAGATTAGGGCAACTGGCTTTGCAGAACCAGGACGTGCACTATTATAAGCGCCTGATGTTGTGGGGGTTGCGCCATTTCTATACCGACATCGACAATCGCCGCCGTTTTGTGGAACAGCTTGGCAGAACTTACCGGCGCTCTTACCGGCTGTTTTTTGATCCCACGGTGCGAATTTCCGATAAAATCTTGTTTTTTGTGCACTGGTTTTATTACAAAATGCCCGATTTCCGGCGGCTGCGCCTGGGGTTTTTCAGCCGGGCCATGAAGTTAGGCATCCTCGGCTACGTGTACATGCTCAACTATTTCCGGGGCGGCGAATTCTTCGATTCCGGCGCGGCCTCCATCAAAGCCGCTCCCCGGCCTTCCCCGAACGGGAAGGGAACCCTGCACGGAACAGCCGCTCATTCTTCCCCCCGCCAGCGCCGGCGCCTGTTGATCACCCGGGCCATGGGCGGCATCGGCGACCTGTTGATGATGACCCCCGGCATTCACGCCCTGAAGCAAAAATATCCCGGTCAGGAAATTTACCTGGCGCTCCCGAAACGCTACTTCAGCGTGTTCCAGGGCAACCCGGACGTAACCTTAGTGGATATTGAAAACGGCGATTTCGATTTTACCGCTTATCGCAGGTGGTTCAACCTCACCGACTGCCCTGCGGCGCGGGTGGAAAGCCGCACCGCCCCGCGGGTGAAAAAAACCCGCATCGAGATCTTTGCCCGCTCCCTGGGGGTTCGGGGGCTGCGCCTGCGCGCCATGAATCGCCGCCCGCGCTATTTTCTCAGCGAGGAGGACAAGGAGTTCGGGGAAAAATTCTGGCAGGAGAACGGCCTGGCCGGGAAACCGGTGATCGGGGTGCAGCTCCACGCCGACGAGGTGTACCGCGATTATCCGCATGCCCAGCAGTTGGTGCGCAAGCTCTCTCAAAGTTATACCGTGCTGGTATTCGACGCCAAACCCATCAACGGATGCGATTTCACGAACGTGATCAAAATCGACTCCTTAGGCATCCGGCAGGCGTTCGCGCTGGCCAGCCGCTGCAATGCGATCATTGCGCCGGACTCCGCCTTCGTGCACCTGGCCGCGGCGTTCAACATCCCCTGCGTGGCGCTCTTCGGCCCCATCGACGGGAGGGCGCGCACTAAAGATTATCCGCGCTGCACCTATTTGGACGCCCGCGCCACCCTCAACTGCGTGCCCTGCTGGCGCAACGAAACCCTCCCCTGCAAATTGACCAATATGCGCACCAGTATTTGCATGGCGCATATTCCGGTGGCGCGAATCCTGGAGGCGTTAGAAAAGCAATTGCAGGAGAGCTAACAGGAACGTAATACGGAATACGCATTACGTATTGCGTGATGCTTAACAGATTATTCATCAGGAAATAAACCCGAAGGACCTCCCATGAATACCTTGAGCAAAGTTTGCGACGCCGCGGACTGGTTCGATCCGGAAATAATGGAGATCGTGCAAAAAGAGCTGCAGGAAAAACCCCGTTTTCACCGCAAGCAGTGGGAATTTGCGCTGATTTTCCTGGCGCTGCGAAAACACGGCCTGTTGCAGCCGGATAAAGTGGGGCTTTGCCTGGGCGGCGGTAAAGAGCGGGTGCTGTACGCCATCGCCCGGCACATTCAACGACTGGTGGTAACGGATTTGTACGAAACCGATACCACCTGGGACTGCGCTAAAACCGACGACCCGGATCGCTTCATCAAAACCGACAAACCGTTCCCGGTGGACGATGCCAAACTCCAGGCGCTGCGCATGGATATGCGCCGATTGGAATTCCCCGACAACAGCTTCGATTTTTGCTATTCTTCTTGCTCCTTCGAGCATATCGGGGAGTACGGGGATTTTCTACAGCACTTGCAGGAAGTGCACCGGGTGCTCAAAGAGGGCGGGGTGTACGTTTTCACCACAGAGCTGCACTTCGGGAACGAGACTATCGAGGATGCCCATAATTTTATTTTCTCGCCCGATTATTTGCGGGATTTGATCGCCGCCAGCCCGCTCGCGCCGGACCAGCAGCCGGAGGTTAGCCTGGCCGCGCACCGGGCAAATTTGCCCCTGCCCTCCAATGTCAAACACCTCACGTTCGACGGAAAAAACCACCTCGGCGCGGCGCTGATGCAAGAATATCCCCATCTGCTGCTGTTGCGGGGAAAATATCCCTTCACCTCCATTTCCCTCATCCTTCGGAAGGCTGAAACGAGCAAAGAGAAGCCCCCGCTCAGCTTCAGCGGTCTGGAAACATCCCGCCGCTTTTTGGAGGAAGGCATCGCCGAATACCGGAAGCTCCTGAAGAGCTGCGGGTTGAGCATTCATCCTTTTTCTGCTTTGCCGGCTGGCGTCTCCCGGTACTTTTTAGATCACGCGGAGTTTTTTTCCCGCCCGGAAGACGCCATCCCGGCAGACGATACCATTTTTCACAGCGATTATGCCTGGTTCGGGAACGGCCCGCGCAGGTTCGAAATCCGGCTGCAAGCAGCGGATTTGCCGCCCTATCAGCCCTGCACCCTGCAACTGCGCATTCACCGCTACGCCACCCTGGCCTCCCATACCGTGGAATGCGTGGCGGAGGAGAACCTGGAAGTTAGCGAAAACGGGCTGCTGCGGAAGGCTCTTTCCATCTCCACCGATGAAAATTACTGCTACGCGGTGTTAGGGAAAATTGTCCAAGGCGCCTGCCGGTTTCGCAACATTGAAATCCGCAGCGTTGCCGGGGTTCAAAAAGATCTTCCGACGGCGGGCGCCTTCAAGTTAGAAAGGGTAACTTAAGTGCCGGAGTGTTCGAGTGTTCTGATTTTAGGGCTTTCGCCCTTTTTATTGTACCACTGAACGCTAATGTGTTTCAATAACTCTGTGCGCTCAGTTGGGTACATTATTTTTTTCTGGCTCCCTTCGAAACCCGAAACTCCACACTCAAAACCCAAAACTCCAACACTCTGAAATTCTGATGTAAAGGAACTGATTATGGATGCAACCTCCCTGCGTTTTACCTGGTTCTTTGCCAAAAGCCAGTTGAAATTGAAGTATCGTTACACCGCCCTGGGATTTCTGTGGAATTTCCTGGAACCGGCAATGTTCCTGGTCATTCTCAGCCTGATTTTCTCGGTGGTGAACCGCATGAACATCAGCGATTACGCGGTGTTCCTGTTCAGCGTGTTAGTGCCCTGGCGCTATTTCGAGAAGGTGGTGAACAGCGGCATGGATTCGATTGTCGGCGGGGAGTGGCTGCTGAAGAAGATGTACGTCTCCCCCCTGACATTCCCGCTTACCCGCTGGTTGATCGCCAGCGTGGAGTTCCTGTTCTCCTTAGCGGTGGTATTCGTGATCTTCGCCTTCCTGAAAAGCTCCTGGACCATCCATTTGCTGATCCTGCCGTTGTCCATCGTGCCCTGGGCGCTGTTCGGGTTAGGCGCGGGAATGGTCAGCGCGGTGCTGTTCACTTTCTTCCGCGACGTGAAAACCCTGGTGCAGATGGCGCTGGCGCTGCTGTTTTTCTCCGCCCCGATCCTGTTCAAACCGGATCTGTTTCCCCCGGAAAGCTTGCAGGGGCAGATGATGCGCTGGCATCCGGTTACTTACTTTGCCGCGCTGTTCCAGAAGCCGGTGTACCAGGGCGCCTGGCCGGGTATGATCGACTGGCTGGTGTCTTTTGCGGTCGGCGTCGCCTTCCTGGCGTTAGGATATTATTTGATGAACCGTTACCGCGGGCGGTTTTACTTTTACCTGTGATATGGAGCGATCAATGGAAACCATATTTCGGCTGGAAAACGTTTCGGTATATTTTGAAAAGCACGCCATCAAGCAGCGCAGCCTGAAATACGCGCTGGGAACGCTGCTGAACGGGAAAAACGATACCCGAATCCACGCGCTGGACAATCTCACCCTGGCCATCCGGGAGGGCGAGCACTTGGGCATCATCGGGCGCAACGGGGCGGGCAAATCCACCCTGCTGCGGGTGCTCACCCGGGTGATCACCCCCCAGGCCGGCAAGGTGTACCGCGCCAATCATCGCCATATCGTCCCCCTGCTGGAATTAGGGATCGGTTTTCAGCCGGATCTCTCCGGTCGGGAAAACTGCTACTTAGCCGGCATGTTGATGGGCTACTCCCGGCAGGAAATAGCGGCAAAAATGGAGGGAATCATCCGCTTTTCGGAGTTGGGCGATTTCATCGACGAGCCGGTGAAGAACTATTCCTCCGGGATGTACGCCCGGCTGGCCTTTGCTATCGCCACGGACGTGCGCCCGGAAGTGCTGTTAGTGGATGAAGTCTTCGGGGTGGGCGATGAATTCTTCATGCGCAAGTGCATCGTGCGGATGCAGCGGCTGATGCAGGCGGGCAGCACTACCATTTTCGTTTCCCACAACCTGGACTTCCTGGTGACCCAATGCAGCCGCCTGGTCTGGCTGGACCGGGGCAGGTTAGTGCTGGACGGCGCTCCCGCGGAGGTCGCCGCCGCTTATCGGGCAACCAGCGGGGTGCCGGTTCTGGAGTGTCAAACTTCAGTTTGACAGTAAGGAAGCTTAAACAATTCATCGGACCATTTGGCTTTAAATCGCCAGTGTCAAACTGAAGTTTGACACTCCGTTTGGGAACGCCTACGAATATCAAAATTCACTATACCGGCTGAAACAGGAGTTCCATGATACCGAAAAAATCTCCCACCCATGTGAAAAACACGGTGGTCATCAACGCCACCAATATCGGGAAAAATTTGAGCGGGATCGGCATCTACACCCTCAGCCTGCTCAAGCAATTCGCCGCCCGGCCAGCCCGCTTGCGCTTCATCGTCTATCTGAACCGCAACGCCGCTGCGCATATTCGCGAGATCAGCTTCCCGGAGAATTTTTCCCTCAAATGGGTTTCCGGGCGGCTCTCCCCGGATTACGGGTTCAAGGGGCACTTGCTGCGCCTGTTGTTCGCTAATTTTTTGAGCCTGAAACACCGCCGATTCCCGCTTTTTACCACCAGCCAGTTAGAAGCCGGTTTCTTCCATCCCAACCAGGCCATCACCATCCATGACGTCATCCCCCTGCTGTTCCGGGATTTCCACAAACAGCAATACTATTTCTTCCGCTGCCTGCTTCCCCTGGCGCTGCGCCGCGCCAAATACGTCATCACCCCTTCCCGGCATTCTCAACAATTGCTGCACCGCCTTTATCACCTGCCGGCGGAGAAAATTCGCATGATTCCCAATGGAATTCAGGAGATATATCTGCACAGCGCGGTTTCCCAAAATAGCCGGCGGGAGGAATTCATTCTTTACACCGGGCGCATCAGCCCCATGAAAAACATTGCCGGATTGATCAAAGCATTTTCCCGAATCAACCAAAGCCTGCCCCATCAACTGGTGATCGTGGGAGAAAACAAAGCGGAGATCGAGCGAGAAATTCGCGCCGGAAGGATTTTGCGGGAGGAGGTGGAAAATGGCCGGGTGATGTTCCGCGGGCAGGTCAGCGACCGGGAGATGCTGTGCCTGTTCCAGCGCGCCGCGCTGTTGGTGTTTCCCTCGCTGTACGAAGGATTCGGCCTGCCGCCGCTGGAAGCGATGGCCTGCGGCTGCCCGGTGGTGGCCTCCAACGCCGCCAGCCTGCCGGAAGTGTGCGGCAACGCCGCCTATTACGTAAATCCCCAGAGCGTGGAGAGCATTGCCGCGGGGATCCGCAAAGTCATCGGCGATTCCAAAACCCGGCGTTATTTGATTCGCAAGGGATTGCTGCGGGCCAGGCGGTATCGCTGGGAAGATTCCGCGCGGGCGCACCTGGAAATCCTGGAACGAATCGCAGTTGCCCCTGAAGCCGCCGCCCCGCAGCCGGTTTTTCAGCCCGGGCGCAAATCCGAAACCACGATTCCGGTTTAAGCGGGGTAATGGTAATTCGTAATGCGTGATGCGTAACTTTTGGGGTATTGCGTATTCCGTTTTTTATTACGCATTACGCACAGTAATTACAAAATGAACTTCTTCTTGGAGGACAAATGGAATCCGTTTTATATTTTTCAGGCCGGAACAATAAACACGATAATTTTATTGACCATCACATCCCATGCCCCCTGCCGCTCACCTCTTCATCCCCTGCTTCATCGACCAGATTTACCCGCAAACCGGCATTGCAACGGTAAATATTCTGCGGGAGTTGGGCTGCGAGCTGATTTATCCCGAAGAGCAGACCTGCTGCGGGCAACCGGCCTTCAATACCGGGTACTGGCGGGAAGCCGCGCCCCTGGCGGAACGGTTTCTGAGGATCTTTTCCGAAGCAGAATACATTGTTGCGCCCTCGGGAAGCTGCGCGGCCATGGTGAAACACGCCTATGGGGAGCTTCCGCTGTCGGATGAAGCGCGTTCCCGGTGGGAGCGGGAGCGCTCCCGGGTGTATGAATTCTCTCAATTCCTTACCGAAATACTGGGCGTGGAGCGCTGGGAAGGCTATTTCCCCGCCAAAGTCACCTACCACGACTCCTGCCACGGCCTGCGGGAGTTGGGCATTTCCGAAAAACCCCGCCAACTGCTGAAATCCATCCGGGGATTGGAATTCATCGAAATGGAGCGCCCGGATACCTGCTGCGGATTTGGGGGAACCTTTGCGGCCAAATTCGCCGGCATCTCCACCGCCATGGCGGAGAACAAAGCCCGCTGGATTCAGGAAAGCGGCGCGGAATACCTGGTCGCCGGCGATTCCAGCTGCCTGATGCACATCGAGGGGTACTTGCAGCGTCAAAAAATACCCATCAAAACCCGGCACCTGGCGGAAATTCTTTGGGAAGCGAGGAAAAAGTAAACAAGAGAGGATAAAAAAGCCGGGGTGCGCAGCCCCGGCTTCAGATTGTGGATTTGGTGATTCGCTGTTTCGGGATTCCCCGTTAGCGCAGCAGCACCATTTTGCGGCTCTCCACAAACGCTCCTGCTTGTACGCGATAGATATACACGCCAGAGCTGACCGCTTCGCCGCCCTCATTGCGCCCATCCCAGGCAATTTTGTGTACTCCCGCGGGCAGCGGTTGATCCGCTAAGGTGCGCACCTTCCGCCCGGTGATGTCATAGACCTCCAGGCTCACCCGGCTGTCCTGCGGCAGGGAGAGGGTGATGGTGGTGGCGGGGTTGAAGGGGTTGGGATAATTCTGCGATAATGCAAACTCTTCCGGCTCGCTGTTCCCGGCTAATTTCGCCTGCAAAGCGCCCGTTCCGTAAAACGCATACAAGTTCACCTGCTCCGAGGCCTGCAACGGTCCGGCTAACAGGTGGAAGACGGTCTGCATTTGCAGCAGAATTTGTTGGCCCTGGTAGGGCTGCAAATTGACCGCCAGCGAGTCTTCCTGGTTGAATTGCGTTCCGCTCAGTTGGTTCAGATTGACCATTCTCAATACCATGAGCGGCGCGCCGGTGGAAGCATCCACCAACCGCAGGCGGAACAGGGGCAGGTTGGGAACCGCTCCCGGCCGCTGTAACTCCCGCACCCGGGCGCGGTAGCGCAGGGTCAGGCTCTGCATATCTCCGGTAATCGCCAACGGCTCGGTTTGCAGGAAGGTTTTGCGCCGGGTGGTGTCGGTAAGGGCGGTAAAAGGCCAGGCAATGCTGGAATCGCCGCTTTGAATCTGCACATCCCCGATAGAAATATCCGCGTTGCCGCGCAAGGTTAATCCCGGCAAGTTGGAGAATTGGAAAATCTCCTTGCGGAATTGTTTTTCTATTTCCGCGGGGAGCGTGTTTTCTCCCGCAGGGATGGCTTTGCCAGGGGAAAAAGCGAGGGGAGATTCTCCCGAAGGACCCTCCTCTTCCCATTGAACCGGCGCGAACAGTTGCGAAGTCACCCGGTAAGGCAGCGGGGTGGTATTATCGGTGCCCAGCAGCATCAGATTTTCGCCCTGGTCGTTCAGGGAGGGATGGCTGCCGGGGAGGAGGCCGGAAACCCAGCGCCAGTTCTGGCCATTGTACTGGATCACCCGCAGGGAGTTGTTTCCGAACTTCAAGCCCACGTCCACCCAGCCGGGAAAGGGAACATCAAAGGAGCCAGTGGAGGGATGGGAAAGATTGTAGTAAGAATAATACACCTCATTCAAGCTCCCCCATTGCCCGTACAGGTTGGAGCTTCTCTGGCGGTGCAGCAGCACGTAAGCGTTCAAATCCGTATCGAATCCCGACCAGGCCACGTTGATTTGATTTGTTGCCGCATAGGAATAGGAAATGGAGGGCTGCTGGTTGATCTCGATGTCCGCTTTGGGCACGGTCACTTCTTCCGTTTCTACGAAGGTATTGGGCGGAAGGAAGTAGGAAAAATAAATCCGGTTGCGCTGCTCCCAGGCAAAGTGGAGCACCCCGGAGGGATAGTAAGGAGAGGCGGTCATGGCCGGATTTTCGGAATTGTTATCCGTTCCGGGAACCTGGCCGACGAGTTCCAGTTCTGAACCGTCAAAACGGAACAAGCCCAGGCCGCCGCCTACTTTGGCCAAAATGTAAAGATAATCGCGGCGCATGATAGCTGGTTTGGTAGGAGTGATGCTGGCGGCCCAATAGCTGTATTCTTCTCCCCAGTTTCCAGAGAACGGTTTGACCCGCCATTTAAAATCGTGATAATCGCCATAATCCACATTCCAGGCCACGCTAATGAGATAAGGGGAGACCGGTTCTACATGGATGGAGGGATATTGATTCAAACCATAAGGGTCGGCATCACTGACGCTTTCCTCCGGCATCCAACTCTGCCCATTGTCAGTAGAATATGTATAATAAATCTGGCCGTTATCCTCATATACCATGTGCCAACGACCAGATTGGTCCACCGCCACCTTGCGGCTATTGCTGTAGGCGGTGGCGGTGGAAGTAGTAGATACTAAATGCCCTTTATACTCAGCCGTTATAGTGGTATGGGCATTGGGAACAAAACTTCTGGGGTTGGCAGTGCCGCCATCCTGCCATTTCAGGAAATTGTAGGTAATTTGTTTACCATTGACTGTTTGAGTCTGGGTGGGGGCCTCTACTTCAATGCTGTTATTTTCTACAATTTGAGTAGAATAAGGTGCACTCTGCTGCCCCTGCCCGGTTACGTTAAGATAACCGCCGCTGCCGCCATCCACAAAGTAGTTATCGGCAGTAAAATTACATATCCTCCATAACTGTGCCTCATAATTGCCGGAATCCTGTACAGCATGATTTTGTATTAGCGCAGTATAAAATGGACCATCCGGAGTAATCCATTTTTCTTCACCCGGTTTGAACACCATATCATACCCGCCATAATTCTGCTCCCAGGCTTCAAAGTCATGGGTGCTGCCCGGTGCGAAAGAAAATTCTTCGCCGGAAGAATATTGGATACTATCCACTTTAACAAAACCACTATCCCAGCGATTTTTTACGGTGATGGATATAGTTTCCTGAAAATTTGCGGTTATCGTTTGAGTAGCAGTGGGAGTAATTTGATGAATGATGGCGCCGCCATCGCTCCAGTTTTGAAATGCATAATTCGTATTGTTATAGGTCTGCGGTGTAGTTGTGCCGATGGTGTGCTCATCGCCGGCCCACCACCCAAAAGTCTGGGAAGAAGTATAGTTTTGCCCGTCAACAGAAAACTGCAAACCTTCCGGAGATGTGGTAATCGTAACATCTATGGGAATACTGTAATCCACCTCGATTTGAAAATCCCATAGTTGGCCCTCACTTTCATTCTGGTCTTCATCCAGGCTTAAAAGCCCGACTTGAATGGTATTAACGCCCAGGTTGGATTGAATTACACTTCTTAGCGCTTCACTTAGCTCATTAAACGCCTGGTCGTAATCTATTCCATCCAAATAAATTGTAGTACTGCTTCCAACGGCATCCCAGAGTGGTTGTGGATTGGGGAAGGTATTATATGGAATACCGACAAGTTTCCCTTGCCAATAATATCCCGCATGACCGGACTGAATCTCACCTATAAGACGCGCACTGTTTATCGTCGCATTGTCGGGAATCTGGGATAAATCGAAGATATAAGCGCTTCGATAAATGTCAGTATTCGAATAACTGCTGGCGCTTCCATCCAATCTTCCTAAGTCATAAAATCCATAATCATATATCCACTGCCCACTTTGCGTATCCCAATATTTGACGCTTGAATATGAAGACGCAGGATCCAAAGTGATTGTTGATGCATGTGCAGATGCTATCAGAACGAAAATCAAATACAACAAAAGATGGAAATATTTTTGATTTTTCATTTTCTTTCTCCTTGTGAAAGCAATGTTTGGAATAAGAGTTAAAAGTGTTTAATATCCTTATGGCAAATAAAATAGGGGGTTAATCAACCTTATAGGCTGATTTCTCTTCACACTGGGAGTCCCTGTTATTATTTGCCGCTATTGCCCGGATGATGTGCCAGCATCATCCGGGTATTCTTTTAATTACCCACATAGGCATCACCTCCTTAGATTCATTTTATTTTGCCCTTCAAAATCCGGGTAAAATATTCCGGATGTTGGATAACAAACACATAGTTTTCAGTGCACCACATTCCCCATATTCCCCCGATTACTTCGTTTCCCGAATAGACCTCCGCCCAGTCAATTCCATTAAAATGATACACCTTGTCGGAATAACCACCGGTAAAAATGTTATGTGATGAACTGCCAAAAATTCGATATAAAGTTGCATAAAATTGGGTAACCCATGCTCCATTTACATACTTTGTTAATCCGTCGCCGGTTGGGGAATACAAATTATTCATATCGGTTCCCCATAAATCCATGCCAATGGTCTGATCTCCGGGAGATGTTACAATCAGTGAATCTACCAATAAAAATTTATCCTGTGCGTACTTATAAAGATATCGAATAGGCGGTTCAACCGGTTGATTTTCATTATTCACACCGATGGCAAATATCTCGCCGGATTTTAATCCCCAAATTGTTGTGATTAATATGTTTCGTCCGGTTTCATAGGGGATAAAATGCTCACCATTGTATTGATAGATTAAACCATGTCTACTACCGATAAACAGATTTTGAGAGGAAGTACCCCATATAGAATAACAATGCTGTAAATCATTATTATCTATCCTTTCCCATGAACCATCATAGTGTAACACATAACCCTGGTAACCGGCAGTACCAACAATCCAGAAATCGTTCTCCGCAAAACCAAAAATTTCAGCATAGGAAGGCCGCTCGCCAGTGATATCCGGTTTCACATTTTTCCAGGTTTCTCCATCCCAATGCCAGATCTGGTAGGCGCTAAGATCGCTGTGGCCGACGCACCAGACGTTATTTTCATCCGTTCCCCAGATGTCGTACATGAAAACCTGGAAAGCATCCGGGGGAGCCAAAGTGTCGGCGGTCCATTCAAAGTCGTGGCTGGTGTAGTTGGGGGTTTCTACCGAGAGCGGGGTTTTGTTTTTCTCACACCCTGCCAGCAGAAGAAACAATACGAAGAAATTAAGGAGACCATATTTCATTTCTCAAACCTCCTTTGGCTTTTTGAGAATAAATATAGAGGATGGCCTGGCCGGATTTTTTGGAAAAAAATTTATTGCAATAAGGCGAGAAGGGAATAGAATAGAATAGAATAGAATAGAATGCAGGAACACTTCTAACACTGCTGTCCCTGAACGCTGGAAAAGGAATGTCGAAGAATTCGACCACATCACGCCGCTCCCGGGCAAAAAACCTTTTAAAAATGCTTCTATTATATATTAACCGAAAGGCGGCAAATATTGACAAATTTTAAAAAAAATTTTCACCTGCCGAACTGGCAATAAAATACCACCCCCGAGGTAAAAAACCATGGCCCTGGTCAGGTTAAAACATGATTTTGGTCAAATGCCGGAGTGTTTTAATGCCTGGCTTCCGGTTCCTGGCTCCTGGCTCGTTACCACAACACCCGAACACATGAACACTACAACACCCTCTCCGGCGGTTCTTTCGGCGGCACGGGGTCGTAGCCGCTGCCGCCCCAGGGATGGCAGCGGGCGATGCGCTTGATGCCCAGCCAGCTTCCCCGCCAAAAACCGTGAATTTGCAGCGCTTCGATGGTGTACTGCGAGCAGGTGGGAACGTAGCGGCAACTGGCCGGAAACAGCGGCGAAATGGCCAGTTGGTAAAAGCGCACCAGCCCAATCGCCGCGAGAGATAACAGTTTACCGATCATTTCCAAGTTTGAAGGTTCTGCATTGGGCGCACGACAAATCGCGCGCTGAAGCGCGGCAATCTTCGATTACCGGGCTTCAGCGTGCTTTTCAATAAGTGGATCAGTGGAACACTACGGGGCGCGCGACCCTAAGTATGCCGCCTCAATTATAGTCCGGCAGGAAGGAATACTCCCGGGCGTATTCTAACATCTGCCCGCTGAAATCATCCGGGTATTCTACTTTTACATCTACAATCTGGTCGCCCTGCATCACCGGAACCAGTTTGGGATTGATGAACCCCACGTAGGGAGCAATGTTCAGCTTGCTGTAGCGTTCCACCACTTCCCGGTGCAGCTCCGGGTCCACCTTCACGCCGTAGGTTTCCACCAGGTTTTGGGCTGCGGCAAAATCGCCTTCGGAGGCGATCCGCTGCACTTCCCGCAGCATCTGGCCGAACAGTTCCCGCAGCTTTTGGTAATCGTTGACCACAAAATAGGTTTTACCGTCGCGCACTTTTTTCTCGATCACGTTTTCCGCCTTCCCCTTTTCGTACACCCAGGCGGATACCATCTGGCGGTTGCGCATGTGCGCTTGTTCCAACTGCTCGCCCGGCTTGAGGCGGCGCAACTGCTTCATCAACCCGTTGCTGAGGTAAGACAAACAGGCCACTTTACCCACGTCCGTGGAGGGGGAAACCCCGATTTCCACCAGGCGGGGATCGATGGCATAGTACAGCGCCACCAGGTCGGCGCGCGCCTCTTCAATGGTATTGGAATAATTTTTGAGGGTTTCGTTGGGTTTGCCCACCCCTTCATTGATCTGCCCGGAAGCGTGGCCGATCACTTCGTGCATGTCGGTATGCAGGTCCGCGGCCAGGGTTCCGTACTTTTTACTCAACTCGATCTCCTCCTGGGAATAGGAAAACTCTTCCAGGGAACCGCTGCCCTCGCTCCCTTTATTATAGGAATGAACGATGTTGCCTAAACTGACCGATTTGGAACCGTGCTGCACCCGGATCCAGTTGGGATTGGGCAGGTTGATGCCGATGGGAGTGGAGGGGTGGGCGTCGCCGGCTTCCACTACCACGGTGATCACTTTGGCGGAAATGCCGGTGACCTGCGGCTTTTTGTGCGCGTCCATAATCGGGGAATTATCTTCGAACCACTGGGCGTTGTCGCCGATGGCCTTGATGCGCCGGGTGGCTTCCATGTCTTTGAAAGAAACCACCGATTCGTAAGACCCGCGGTAGCCCAGGGGATCGCCGTACACTTCGATAAACCCGTTCACCACGTCGATGCGGGAAGAGGTGTCCGCCACCCAGGCGATGCAGTACTCATTGAACGTGCGTAAATCGCCGCTCCGGTAAAATTCGATCAGCTTGTCCAGCGCCGCTTTCTGCTGCGCGTTCTCTGCCAGCGCACCGGCCTTTTCCAGCCAGTAAACGATTTTTTCGATGGCCGGGGAATACATGCCGCTAACTTTCCAGACCTTTTCAACCACCATTCCCTTTTCCTTCACTAATTTGGAATTCAGCCCGTAGGAGGGCGGGGCGGGATCGTTCTTGTCTGCCATCTTTGCGTAATAGGCTTCTACTTCCTTCTGGGTAACGTTTTCATAAAAATTGGTGGCGGAAGTGGCGATCACGTCCGCTTCGGGGTCCAGGTTGATTTTTTTGGCCGCCACGTTGGGATCGAACAGAATCGGGGTGAGTTTGGCAAGCAAATCCTCCACGGTTTCGCCGGCTTGCAGGGGGAATTTGCCCCCGGGGGAATTCTTCACCAGTTCCGCAAAGTATTCCTGCGAAAATTCCGGCATGATTTTATAGCTGCCGTAATGGTGGTGAATCCCGTTGGAGAACCACACCCGCTTGGTGTATTCCATGAACTTTTGGAACTCCCCGGTCTCCCGGCTGCCGTTGTAATTGTTTACGACCGCTTCCAGGGTGCGGCGAATGGTGAGGTTGTGCTTGAAATTCTGGTCCCAGTACATATCCCGCCCGGAGAGCGCGGCCTGATAGAGATAATAGACCATTTCTTTCTGCTTCGCGCTCAATTCCTCGAAGCCGGGAACCTGGTAGCGCTGGATGCGCAGGTCTGCAAACTGCTCGGTAACGTACTGGAAATCATCCGCCTGGGCGGGTTCAGTTTGCTTGCCGCCGCAGGCGCTCAGCGCCGCAACAACAAAAAGGATTACTAACAGGTAATACTTCGCTTTCATTCTACACCTCTCGAGTTTGAGAATTTGACATGGCGCAAAGCGCATAGGGCATGGCGCAGAGCGCATGGCGCAGAGAGTAGGGCGAAAAAGTGGGGAAGCTCTGCTTAGACGCCTTACTTACTACGCTCTGCGCCATGCGCTTTGCGCTTTGCACCCGCGCCAATTTAACACTTCCGCCATAAAATCCAAATAGCGTTGAGATTAATCTTTGATGCAAAACTGAAGTTTTGCACTCCTTGTTGCCGCAATTCCGCCTTGCTTCCCGCTTCTTCCGGGTTTATTTTCCGGCTAAAAAACACCTTTAGCGCCATGGATGCCCCCAAACGGCTTTTGATCGACGGCTACAATCTGCTGAATTCCCGCTCCTTTCCCACCCCTGCGCATTTGGATTTAGAAGGCCAGCGCGACCACCTGGCGCGGGTTCTCAACTCTTACGCCGCTAAAAAAAATCTCCGCGTTACCCTGGTATTCGATAATTCCCAAAAACCTTCCCGGGAAGTTTCCCGCCATAAGCGGCTCAAGATCATGTTCAGTGCGCCCGGCCAGGAGGCGGACGATTTGATCAAAAAATTGATTCGCCAGGAGAAAACCCCGGCAGAATTGACCGTGGTCTCCTCGGACCGCGCCATCCGCTTTGCCGCGAAGGATCACGGGGTGAGCAGCCTCTCCAGCGAGGAATTTTGCAGCCTGATGCGCTCGGACGGCGGTTCGGGCAGCTCCGCGGTCACCGCGGCGCAGGTTGCCAAATACGAATCCGAGATGGGGGAAGAGGAAGTGCAGTTTTGGAAAAACCTCTTTGAACGGAAGCGCCGGGATGAATGAATCGAAGCTGCTCTCCCGGAAAACCGCCATCTACGCGGTGCTGGCGTTGGCGGTGGTCGCCCTGGCGGTTCTGAACTTCTGGGGCTGGTTTTTTATTCGCGGCATCGAGCGGCAAATCTTCCGGCAATTAGGGCGGCAATTGAACAACGCCGGCAAGGTGTACGCCCTGCAAATCAGCGAGAAATTCCTGCTCTGGGAATCCGGCGCTGCGCAGGAGGATATTTTCCTGCTGCCGGAAAACGATCTCAAACTGATTCCCTTGCAGCAATTGCTCTACGAATTCAAGGAGACCGGGGAGTTGGAAACCCTTTTTATCGTCTCCCTCGATAAAGAGCGCTTCATCGGCCCGGACATCGCCCCGGGAAGCCGGGAGCGGCTGCGCCGGTTCCCTCTCAACGACTCCCTGTTTCGCAAGGCCGTGTTGGGAGCGCAGCCGGAGGCGGAACGGATCGTTTTTGCAGGGCAGTATTTCCTTACCGCATATTGCCCCATTTTCGACCTGGCCGGGGAGGTGGCTGCGGTGCTGGTGTTGGAAGCGCCGGGGCGGGTGTTCTCCACCCTGCAATTCTTCCGGCAAATGCTGCTATACCTGGGCATCGGGGGACTAACCGCGCTGCTTTTCTTCGGCGGGGTGATCGTGATCGCGATCCGACGTTTGTTCCGGGCGGAGGAAGCGCTGCATCAGCAGAACCGGCTGGCGCAGTTGGGGCAGATGGCCGCCATGGTGGCGCACGAGATTCGCAATCCCCTGAGCATTATCAAAGGCTCCGCGGAGGTTTTGCAGAAAAAATACGCCTCCCAAAGCGACGAGTTGTTCGATTTCATCCCGGAAGAGATCAACCGCCTGAACCGGCTGGTAAACGACTTTTTGCAGTTCGCCCGGCGGCGGAATCTGCACCTGGAGCCGGCCAACCCCGCGGAAATCATCGCCTTGCTGTTGGGGCAGATGAACGATCCGCGCATCCGGGCGGAGTTGGGCGACGCCGCGCCTTCCCTGAAATTGGACCGCGACGCCTTCAAGCAGGTCATGCTAAACATCCTGGAAAACGCCCGCCAGGCCATCCCCCCGGAGGGGCGCGTTACCATCCGCGCCGCCCTTTCCGAGCGCCCGAAGCGCTACCGGATTTCCATCGAAGATAACGGCTGCGGGATGTCCCCGGAAACGCTGCAAAAGATTTTCGACCCCTTCTTCAGCACCCGCGCCGCCGGCAGCGGGCTGGGCATGGCCATCACCCGGCAATTGGTGGAGCAGATGGGGGGGCGCATCGCCGTAACCAGCAAGGAAAACGAAGGCGCCACGGTAATTCTGGAATTTCTGCTATGACGGATACGCAGTTGATTTTCGACCTCTTCGCGCTTATGCGACACCCCACCGTCGCCGAGACTGTGGCGCAGCCGGAAGCGGCCTATTTCTCACCATGGCTCCTGTCCCTCTGGCTGGCCCTGACCGCGGTCGCTTACGCCGAAATCCACTACCGCGTCAAAGGAATCCCCAGCTACCTCTACAAAGCGGAGCCGGAAATCGTTTTTGACCTGCCCTATCGCGGGCAAGCCGGCCAGCCCATCCCCCTCTTTTTGTTCATCAAAGACGCCGACCGTTTCCCGGCCACCCTGGAGCGCCTGAAAATCTCCATCGCCGCCTCCCCCGCCGCGGTTACCCACTTGGAAAGCGAACTGGAGCAGCGCATCGAGGCGAAATTCTTCAGTTGGACCTTTCAGGTTCCCGCGCGCCATTTCTCCCAGCCGGGCCATTACCGGGTTCTGGCGGAATTGAGCTACCGGGTAAACAATCGCCCCCGCCGCCTGCGCCAGGATAACTACCGCAGCATCCCCCGGAAAGCCTTTTCGATCAATATCTCCGCCGACCCCCTGCCCGCCCTGCCCGGCTGGCATTGGGGCGATCTGCACCTGCACAGCAATTTCACCGACGACCAGGTGGAATTCGGCGCGCCGCTGCGGGAGACCGCCCTCTGCGCCCGCGCAGTGGGATTGAGCTTTATCGCCGTCACCGACCACTCCTACGACCTGGATGACGCGCCCGGCAACTACCTGGCCAACGATCCCAACCTTCCGAAATGGCATCAATTGCTGGAGGAGTGCGAGCGCTGCACCGGCCTGTTCCCCGGCTTCGTGGCGCTGGCCGGGGAGGAAGTTTCCGCCGGGAATGAGCGCGGGCAGAACGTGCACTGCTTAGTGTTGGGCAATCGCGCCTTTTATCCCGGCAGCGGGGACGGGGGAGAAAAATTATTCGAAAATCGCCCCACCCTCTTCTTGGAGGAGCTTTTCCGGCGCGTGCAGAATGCCGCCGAGGGGGCGATCATTGCCGCCGCCCACCCCTTCGACCAACCGCCGCTATCGCAGCAGTGGGTGCTGAACCGCGGTTACTGGCGCCGGGAGGATTTATATCGCGAGGGGCTTGATTACTGGCAGATTCTGAACGGCCTGCGCGACGATTCTTTTGAGCAGGGATTGCGGACCTGGATCGAGGCGCTGTTGGCGGGCCGGCGGATCGGGATTTTAGCCGGAACGGACGCGCACGGGAATTTCAACTGTTTCCGCCAGGTGAGCATCCCGTTTTTCAAAATGGTGCGCCGCCGCCGGCAATTGTTAGGGGAGACCCGCACGGGAATCTATTCGGAAAAACCGCTCAGCCGGGCGGCCTTGTTAGAAGCGCTGAAGCAAAAACGGACGATTATTTCCGACGGTCCGGCGGCGGAACTGTCCGTTTACCAGGAGGGCAGGCTCTACCGCATCGGCGATACCGCCCGCGCCAACCTCCCGGCGACCGTGAAAATCGCCGCGCAGAGCAGCAGGGAATTCGGGGGCCTGACCTCTATGCTGCTCTGCCTCGGCGAGCGCGGCCAGAAAGAAGAGCGGGAGATGCTCATTCCCCTGCCGGGGGAGGCGTACCGGCATCAAACCGGGGTGGAATTTCCCGGGGGCCTGCCGGTCGGCTATGCCCGGCTGGCGGTACATGCCGGGGAGCGGCTCTGCCTGACCAACCCGGTTTGGGTGGAGTAAGGCGTAAACATCAGGATCAATGAAAAAAGGTTGTTAACTCTTCTATCTGATTATCGCCCCCTAAATAAAATTTAAATTGTTGTAAAGAGTTTTGGAAGTTGGTAACTTTTTCCACCTTCAGAATGATGGATTTCTTCTCACATGGGTCTGATGCAGCAGCGGAGAAAATCAGAGAGGCGCTGACCGCGGACGGAAAGATCAAATAGAGGAGAATTGCCATGTCCATCAGCAACTTATCAACCTGGCGGAAAGAGCCTTCCTGGCTGGCAAAATTTAGCGCAGACAATGAGCGCTATTTTAGCGGCAACTTTGCCCATGCGCACCTGGGGGACCCCGGCAGGGCCGATGAAGACGCCCAGTGGGTCTGCGAGACGCTCAGCAACATTCCCGGCTGGGTGGGTTTCGCATTTAAAATCATCACCATCACCTGGAAATTTGCTAAAAACGGGGATGATAAGACCTACGATCTCTATTTCATCTCCGGCAAGAGAAAAAAGGGCTGGCTTCCCGTTTATATCCTGTTCTGGGGCTTTATTTCCGACGTCGGCTGGTATCCGCCGGTGAAGTTGAATTCCTTAGCGCCGGGCCCGCTGCTGCCGACCCCGGGGAATTTACTCCTTTGGCCGCATTTGAAGGCGCTGGGCAATGATTTCCGCCATGAACCCGCCCCGGCGGCCCCGGTATTGCCGGAATATGGCCGGCGTTTTCGCGGAAACATGCTCGGCGAGCGCTACCTGGCCAATATCAACACCAAAGAGGTGCATGATTTAGACCGGGAAGACTACTCCGCCACGGGCTGCCAGATCAACGAGATCATCAATGCGAAGCATGACCGGCCCTACAACATTCTCGACTACGCCCACACCGACGGGTATGATAATTGCGCCAAATGCCTGGGCGGCTCCGTCAGGTAGGTATAAAGTGGAATCCGCAGGATGGAATCTTCCCTCCTGATTGCCGGGTACTTCGCGCCGGTGCGCCCGGTACCGGGGATTAGCGTCAGCAAATACTTTTTACCGTCGCCACGCTCCCGCCAATAAAATACCCTCCTCAAATTATTTTTATTTGGCGTGGCGGCGGTGTTTTTTTGGGGTAGTGTATTAAAAACGTTTTCCGCTTCAAAAAATCAGGAGAGAAAATGGCCGAGCTTGATCCTCGCCAGGAAATGCTGCGCATCGGTAAAAAGCTCTACCAAAAAGACCTGGTTTCCGCCTCCGAAGGCAACTTCAGCGTGCGGCTGGATGAGCAGCGTCTCCTGGCCACCCCCAGCGGGCTGTGCAAAGGGGAAATGGAAACCGAAGACCTGGTAGTGATCGATGTGCAGGGCAACCACCTGGAAGGAAAGCGGCGGGTTTCCTCGGAGATTCTGCTGCACTTAGAAGCCTACCGCCAGCGCCCGGAAGTGCAGGCGGTGATCCACGCCCACCCACCCTGCTGCATCGCCCTGATGCTGGCCGGGAAGGGGCTTGACCGTCCCATCTTAGCGGAAAACGTGATCCTGTTAGGCAAAATTCCCATCGCGCCCTACGCCCGGCCCTCCACCATGAAAGTCGGGGAATCCATCCGTCCCTACATTTTGCAAACCGACTGCATTTTGCTGGACCACCACGGCAGCCTCACCCTGGGAAGCTCGTTGCAAGAAGCGTTCTTCAAATTGGAGATGATGGAGCACACCGCCAAATCCTACTTAGCGGCGCTGCAGATCGGGGAAGTAAAGGAACTGGATCCGGAAGAAGTGAGAATCTTGTCGGAAATGCGCGAAAAGATTTACGGCATCCGCTGGCCGGTGATTCCGTTTGGGCGATTAACCTGAATCTTCCGGATTTTTGCTTAGAAAATGGCTTGTTTCTTTTTCAGGCATCGCTTAATTTTTGCGGTAGCTTCTTAATCTCAGATACTGAGAAAAAAATGAAAAAACGAAAATTATTGGAAAAACTATACTCTGGATCAAAGAATAAACCTTATTCGTAGGTAAATATTTGATTTTTATGAAAAATTGAATAGCCCCGATCTTCAGATCGGGGACAGAAAATAAGTAAACTTATGCCTTTTCCCGG
>JABWBP010000008.1 GCA_013360445.1 Calditrichaceae bacterium
TCCTGGGGAGTGTAAGATACTTTGCCCATAAGAGAATCTCCTGGGTTGGTGGTGACACAATATAGCTATTCTCCTATGGTCATATGATACAAACTTACGCTGAACCATCTCCATTGGTTCTCGGAAAACTCAAAATTCAGGCCGGGGAGGAAATCTCCGGCCTGAATTTTAGACCTCGAACAAGGACAACTGAACCGCTTCTGCAACTCCGGCTCCTTCCTGTCAGGCACCCTCTGCACGGTTCCAGAGGGCCAATTTTAATGTTGATTTCTGCGGATATTTTGTTAATTTGTATTAAGTAGTAATGAAGAGAGGCAATACAATGCAAACAATGATTGACGATGCAAAATTGAAAGCATTGCTTAAAGAAGTCATTATAGAAGTTCTTGAGGAAAGAAGTGAGACAATCACCAACTTCTTTGCTGAGATTCTGGAAGACCTCGCCCTGGCGAAGGCCATTCGCGAAGGTGAAAACAGCGAGAAAGTCGGTCGAAAAGAGATCTTTAAAATACTTGAAGGCCAGCAGTGAAAACGGAATTCCGCGCCAGCTTCAGAAAGGATCTTAAAAAAATAAAATCAACTCAGGTACTTGATCGAATCCGGGAAGTAATCGAGCATGTGGAAGGTGTAGAAACGATATCTGAAATCAACAACCTTAAGAAGCTTCGGGGAAGCGAAAATTATTATCGAATCAGGCTGGGAGATTTCCGCATCGGATTAAAGATAGCAGACACAATGGTTATCTTTATCCGTTTTTTGCATCGTAAAGAAATTTACAAATATTTTCCTTAAAATATACCCGCCATTGTCTGCTAAAAAACCACCCCATTCCACGTTCCCGCCGCCGACGCCAGATTGGCCAATCCCGAAGCGAGACCTTTGGCCCTGGTGTACGAACTCTACGATTTGGCAGTGGAGGGAATCCGGATCGTGGAGGGGCGGCCAAATCACCGTCGAGACGTTTCATGCCTGCCCCTTTGAGGTAACGTCTCAACGGTGATTGATGCTCATTCAGCTATTCCCAGGGAAATCTCTTCGCTACTTCCCCCCCACGCTCAAGCGAATCCCCTCCGAATGCGCGCTGAATTCCGGCGCGTACATGCACTGGATGCTGGTGATCCCGTTGGAGAAATCCCCCGCGTGGGTTACCCGCAGGGGGTATTCGAACACGTAAGTCCCTTTGGGCAGCCAGGAGAAGAAGAAATTGGTAGCGGCGTCGCGGGTGCTCTCGTAATACACCAGCCCGCCCTGGTACTGGCAGCGGGAGAGCACGTTCAGCGGTTCCAGGCCGGCGGCGCGCATATCTTTCAGGTGCAGGTACTCCATGTCGCGGTCGGAGCGCAATTCGATGCGCACTTTCAGCAAATCCCCGGGCTTGAGGGCGGTTTTTTCCGTGACCGGCTTCAGCAGCGGGCCGGTGGGGGAATTTTCCTGCAAAAACACCTGCTTTTGCAGCTTCAAAGGAGTTTCCTGCGGGGTGATTTTATCCAACTGCTCGAAATATTGCCAGTAGAGCGCGCCCCAGGCGACTCCTGCATCTTTTTTCGAGACCGCCACGCTGCCCATCTCCGGGGTGATCTCCGCTCCCGGCCAGGCGGTTTTGAAGTAGCCGGTTCCCGCTTCTACTTTCACGTCCTCCATCTGGGCGGGATCGATTTTCCTGCCTCCCACGCTGATCTCCACCAACTGCTCGCTCTCTAACCACTCGCTGCCGCGCAGCAGCAGGGCGTAGCAGGCTTCCGCGGTGGCCTTGGTGGTTTCCCAGTCCTGGGTCTGCTTCTGTTTCAGGAGCCAGGCTTTCATATCCTCCACGGCCGGGCGGTCGCTGGCCACTTCTTCGAACAGCTCGATCAGCAGCGCCTGGGTCTCGATGGGCGCCTGGTACCAATAGTAGCCCCCGGCGTTGTCGCGCCAGTACATGCCCATTTCTTCGGAGTGCAGCGCCTTTTCTTTCAGGGATTTGATGATTTTCCCCGCGGTTTCACCGTCGTCCATGCGGTGCAGCGCCAGGGCGATCATTCCCTGCATGTAGATATTCTGCGGGAGCCAGTACTTCGCCGCCTGGTTTTTCCAGTAGTCGAAGGCGGCCTGATGCGCTTCCTCCAGGGGGATTTCCAAAAAGAAGCTGCGGGCGTAGAGGTATTGAATCTGGGTGTAGCCGATCTGCTGTTGATCCAGCTTCTGCTTGTTTTTCAGCAGGTTCTGGTAATCTTCGTTCATCTGCTCGTCTAAATATAGCGTCGCCTTGCGCACCATCTCCATCACCGCCTCATCCTCGCGCATTTCCTTCACGCCGAGGCGATCTAAATGCCCCAGCCCGGCGACGATGTGACCGGTAACGTAGCGGCTCTCCGGCATCTCCGGGAACCAGGGCCAGCCCCCGCTCTCCGCCTGCATCTGCTGCAGCTTGCGCAGGGCGCTTTGCAGCTCCGCGGCCATTTTGTTGAGATCGAAGAGCAGCGCCAGCCGGTTTTTGCGCTCGCTCTCGCTCTGCGCCTGCAACACCCAGGGGGTTTCTTCCAACAGCAGCGCTTTCAACTCCTGGTTCTTTTCTAAGTTGGAGAGCAGCGCCCCGGTATCCTCTCTTTTCCAACTGTCGAACACGCGCTTGATTTTGGGGCTGGAATTGACCAGGTGCGCGGCGATGCTGTTGGCGTAGTAGCGGCTGAAAATCTGCTCCGAGCACTCGTAGGGGAACTCCATCATATAGGGCAGGGCCTGGATGGCGTACCAGGCCGGGTTGGAGGTGAACTCCAGGGTGAGGCGCTGGTGGCGCAGGGTTTTGGATTGGCCGGATTGCAGCAGCTTCTCCATCCGGAAGGTTTTGCTCTGCGCCCCGCGCAGCGGCAGGGGAAGGGATTCGGTGACCAACATGCGGTTGGTGAGCACCGGGAGGATGTTTTCTTCCCCGTCGGAGAAATTTTCGGTTTTGGCGATCATCCGGCAGGCGACCGCCTGCACCCCCTCGGGAATGGCGAGATTCCAGGCCAGCGGCGCGCTCTGCCCGGCCTTCACGCTGAAATTAACCGTGGGCGCGGCATTGCCGAACTGCGCATCTACCGGCTGCATGGTCAGGGCATCGAAAAGCTGTAAAACGGCGCTGCCGGAGAGGTCGTTGTCGCTCAAATTGGAAACCTTGCCGGTGACGGTGATGCGATCCCCTTCCCGGAAAAAGCGCGGCAGGTTGGGCATCACCATCAACTCCTTCTGGGTGACCACGCTGTTTTCCGTGAGGGCGAATTGCAAATCTTGGGTGTGGGAAAATCCCAAAAATTTCCAGCGGGTGAGCGCCTCCGGCATGGTGAAGGAGAGAATGATCTCGCCCTCGGCGTTGGTCTCCAGGTGGGGATAGAAGAAGGCGGTCTCGTTGAGGTTGGCGCGCACCTGCACCCCTTCAAAGGCGCCCGCCGGGGGCTGGCCCACTTCCGGCCGGCCGGCGCCCTCTCCGGTAGAAGGCTCCGCCGCAAGGAAGCTCACTTCCTCTTCCGCCGGGGCGGGGGCGGCGGCTTTGGCGTAATCTGCGTCCTCCGCCGGCGCGCCGGGCGCAAAGGTTTGCACCCCCATACGCGGCATCGCCCCGCCGCGCCCGCCTCCCCGCCCTTCCATGACGTAACCGAAGTACCCGTAGCCGGCAGACCAGTCCAACTGGTCGTAATTGCGGTAGAGGAAGCTGAGATAGCGGTTCCACTCCTTGCCGCTGGCGGAAAAGGTGTTGTGGGAGAAGGCGGAGCGGGATTCCATGCGCCCGCGGGAGGGCGCGGCGGCGTAGGGATAGATATCGAACTGCCAGCCGTGGTATTTGAAAGCGTCCAAGGAGGCGTCGTACATCGCCGCGAGCATCTCCGCGGCCACTTTTTCACCCTTCGGGCCGGAAATTTTCAGCTTCCACTCTTCCGGCTGGCCGGGCTTCAGCTTGTCGCGGAAGGTTTCGTAGGTGATCTTCAGATCCTTGTTCGACCAGGGAACCCGCACCAATTCGGAAGTGCTTTGCGCCCGCCCGTACTTCACAAAAAAGATGCTGAAGCTGAAATTCCCCCGCTCGTTTTCGGTGATGGGGATTTTCAGATCATTTTTATTCTGCCCGGTGCGAATCCAGCGCGATTCCACCGCCTCGCCGGGGCGATAGATTTCCAACAGGGCGTGCACCTCCGGCGCGGCGCTGCCCCAGGAGAAGTGCGCGGTCTCGCCCGGCTCTCCCCCCGCCTTCACCGGGGCATGCCAGGAGAGCGCGTGCGCGGGCACCGCCTTTTCTTTCAGGGAGTAGAGGGAGAAGAATTTGAGCACTTTGATCTCCTCCCCGAATTTATCTTTGGTAATCAGTTCGGCAGCATAGCGCCCCTGGGGCCGGGCGGCTAATTTTTCGAGGGTGAAGGATTTCTCCCTGCCGGTATCGAAGCGGTATTCCATTACCTGCGCGCCGCGCTCCCAGGTTCGGAAATCGTCCTCGTTGTCGTACACGTCCTGCGGGAAGGCGCGGTAGTATTCCTCTTTGCTGAGAATGAAGCGATCCGGTTTTTCCCACAGCCGGTTGCGGAAAATCCGCCCGGGGTCTTTCAGGGCGTAGATGAAGATGGTTCCCCCGGCCGGCTCGAACTCCCCGTTCAAATTTTGAGTGCTCAGCTTGATGTCCGGCAGCGCCTCGCGGTTGAGGGTTTCCGGCATTTCCATATCCGCCGCTAAGGCCACGTAGCCCACCTGCGCCACGGTTTGGGCGCTGCGGGTCTCCCCCCCTAAGTCGGTCACGTCCGCATACACGGTGTAGTGGAACACCGGCAACTGCGCTTTGGGGATGGCGGGATCGGCAATGGCGACGAAATCGATGCTGAACTCGCCCTTTTCATCGCTGCGGGTAACCCCGTTGGCGATTTCCACCTCTTCGGAATGCCAGCCCGGCCAGCGCCACCATCCCCACCAGTCGTAGGGGAAAATGGTTTTGCGCACCACCCGGTACTGCACCGCGCCGTTGTCGATCACCGACCCGGCGTAAGCCTTCGCCGCGCCTTTGACGGTAACGGTATCGTCTAATCGAAAGCTGCCGGTAACCGGGGAAAAGGTCACTTCAAATTTGGGGCGTTTGTACTCTTCCATGGAGATGGCGGCGCTGCCGCTCTCGTTGCGCAGGTACATCACGCCGGTCAATCCCCCGGAGGGCAGGGTGAATGTGCCGGAGAAGGTTCCGTATTCATTAGTGGTCAATATCAAATCGGCGACTTTTTGATTGTTCGCGTCATAGAGCGTCACGGTAGTCTGCCGCCGGCTAACCACCTCGTTGGTTTTCCCCTTGCTGCGCAACAGGATGCCTTTGAAATGCAGGGTTTGCCCGGGGCGGTAAATGGAGCGGTCGGTGAAGAAGAAGGTGCGCTCCACGCTGCGCTCTTCCTGCACCCGGGGATAGCGCGGCCCGGCGCTGAAGTGGTCTTCCGGGAAGAGGCGGTCGTTTTTTGTGCGGAAGTCGATGCGGTAGCGCCCGTAGCGCAGGTCTTTGGGCAGTTCCCCGATGCGGAAATAGCCGTTCTGGTCGCTGGTGTAACGGTCGCTTTGCACCTCCACGGCTTTGCGGAGGGATTTGTCATAGGTTTCGATCCAGAGTTGCGCGGTCACGCCGGGCAGGGGGTTGCCGCGGTCGCGGTCGAACACGTAAAAACCGCTCTGCCCATCGGCTTCGAACTTTTGCGCGTAACCCAGGCGGGAAATCCAGGTATTGCCTAAGGCCGCGGCCTGGCCCTCCATGGAAAAATCCGCCGTGGTGCCCAACAGGATGGCGTAATATCCTGCGGGCAGTTCCGGCATTTTGATCTCCACCGCGTGGGAGTGGTAGTCGCCGTCGTCGGGCAGGGAGAGCGACCACTCCTTAGCGGCGGGGCGGTTGAGATAGTATTTGATCCAGCGTTCGGTATCGTAGCGCTGCTCCTGCTCAAGTTTCTTGATTTCTTCCGGCGAGGTTGGCACGATGCGCAGGTAAACCGTGCCCACGTTCTGGTATTTCACCAGGGCGCGGAAGGGCTGCTCCGGCAGGTTGATCTTCTCCACCGCGATGGAGAGGGACTTCTGGGCGATTTGCGCCTGCAAGGCGCGGCAGTTTTGCGCTCCCTCGGAATCGGGGAAGCGCTTGATCGCTTCCTCGCAAAGCTGGTACGCCTTTTTGCGCTCCCATTTGCGGGCCTGGTTCTGGGGATTTTCCGGCAGCCCCGGCTGGTAGGCGGCGCTCTGTTCAAAATAATAAGCGGCGATTTCGTAGGAGACCCAGGTGGAAATGGGGAATTTGAGATGATTTTGTTCCAATTCCTCCAGCGCCCGCACGTAGAGGGAATCTTTCAGTTGATGAACGGAATTCTCCCGGGCGAATTTCAAACGCTTCAAATCCACGTCCACCAGCGCATCCGGGCCATCATCGGTCAGGTGAAAGGTCAGCAGGTCTTGCAGCAGGCGCAGGGCGTAAAATTTGAGCGCCAGGGAATCGGGAGTGGTGAATTTGGCGTCCGTGAACTGCGCCGCGGGGAGAAAGACCTCTTCACCGCGCATGTGGAACTGCTCCGCCGGGCGGGTGAGGTAGCTTTGGTCGTTCATGAAGAAGTCCACCGCCCGGTGCGCCAGCAGATCGTAAAGGGTGGGGCGGAAGGTGCGCGACCCCGGCTGGGCGACCAGGATGGGGTCGAATTCCTTCAGGGAAGTACTTTTCAGTCGGTCAGAATCTGTTAGTGAAGCCTGGTACAACGCGATGGTGGTTTCCAGAAACTTTTTCGCGTCCCAGGTGCTGATGTCCTTCTGGTCGAAGCCCGCGGTCTGGGTGCGATCCAAAATTTTATACATATTACCCTGGAAATAACTCCAGTAAGATTCCGCGAGCATGGATTGCAGCACCGGTTTCATGGGAAAATCGCTGCCGGCAATCTCTTTTTCCAACTCCCGGATCTGCTTCAGCAAAGCGTCTTCCTCGAAGGTAGATTGCAGGCGGGTGCGGTACATCAGCACCTTGAGCATCTGCACGGAGTTGCCCTCTTTTTTCGCCGTCCGGTAGATTTTCTCCAGCACTTCCAGGGCCGAGCGGGGCAGCCCTTGCTGGCTCAAAGAGTCCACTTGCTGCCATTCTGTGTGAAAATCCCCCATAGTTTTCCCCTTTTCCTTTTGCTGGGAATAAATGATCCCGGCCAATCCCAGGAGCACAAGCAATGCCGCCAATAAAGACATTTTTTTCATCATTGATTATCGATCCTCACGTTGAGTGTTTAGAAACGCGCAGGTTGCAAACAAAGCTCAGCGCGTAAGAAACTGTCATTTCCTTTTCGCGCGGCGCCCCCTGCCCCTTGCGCCATGCGCTATGCTCCATGCACCATGCGCCCGGCGCTAATCCCCGAAACGCGGGAATATTTGCGGAGTTCGCAATATCGCATATTAACCGGAATATATCTACAAAGAATTGCGAAAGTTCGGCGGAGACGGTGGAGGGAGAGTATCCGGCGGATATTAAAAATAACTTGACACCGCAGCGGGCTTAGGAATATATATTACCTGGGGAATAATTCTGGAGGACTCAGGAATATTGCAAGGCAAAAACACAGCTTGATGAGGATATGGATGAACATATTCGGTTGGATTGCCGCCTTTATACTGTTCGGGCTGGTTAGCGGCGGCGGTTATGCGCAGGAAACCGGGGAGAGCAAACCTCGGAAGCCCGCCCGCCCCACTTCCACCTCGCCGACCTGAAGCGGCTGACCCGGGGAAGGGGCGCCGCTCCGGGGGAGCGGAATTCATACCCGCTGGGTAGTGTCCGGGCGCTACGTGGACACGGAACTGGAGCGCCCGCGCTGGCGGTTTACCCTGAACTACCGGCTGAACCGGCGGTTGCAAATCGGGGTGGAGTACAATCCCGCGGCCGGCGAGGTCGGCCCGCTGGCCAGCCTGTTCCTGCTCACGGAAAGCGATCGCCGTCCCGCAGTGTTCCTGGGTACCAGCTCCGACCGCATCGGCTCGCCGGAAGGAACCCAATCCTACTACCTCACGGTTGCGAAATTGCTGCCGGCGCTGCCGGTATCTGCTTACGCCAGTTTGAATTATTCGGAGTGGGACGGGGAGTTCAATTTCCCGTTTGGGGGGAGCCTGGAGTTCGGCAGGGGCATTTCCGCCCGCGCGATGTACGACGGCCGGAGAACCCATTTATTGCTGAATTACTTTCCCCACCGCTACGGCGTAAGTTTGATCTACGCCTGGCTGGAAAATTTCGGCGTCGCATTCGCAGTGGGACTCTAATTCATTTCAGTGGAGGGTTTTTAAGAAAATGTTCGGCAAGCAAGTATGTTACCCCCGGCGTTGCTAAAAACTGCTTGACATCTGATACGGCAACGCCGTATTATTGCCCATGATATTCATTGAGACCACGATTTTTACGAAACTGATCGAGAACTACTTGGATGATGATGAATATCTGGGATTACAAAAATATCTGCTCAAATATCCTGATAAGGGAGACATTATACCGGGTACCGGCGGGGTGAGGAAACTCCGATGGTTAGTGTCAGGTAAAGGCAAAAGAGGTGGTATTCGGGTCATTTATTACTGGAAAAAACAAGATGAGGAAATATGGATGTTGACCGTCTATGAGAAGAGTGAAAAAAGTACGATTCCCAACCATATCATTAAAAAGATTGCCGAGGAAATTAAAAATGCCTAAACGAGATATTGGATTAGAAATTCTGGAAGGCCTTCAAGAAATTAAAGCCTACAAAGCAGGCCAACTGAAATTAAGAACGCGTAAATTAGAAGAACCGTCTTCTGCGAAAGAGATACGTTCGAGGCTGAAATTATCACAGGCGGCGTTTGCGGCTTTAATGGGTGTTAGCCTGCGAACGGTTCAGGATTGGGAACAGGGGCGTCGTAAGCCAAGTGGGCCTGCAAAATCTTTATTACGGATTGCAGAACTCTATCCAGAAGTTTTCCTGAACTTTGTATAGGTCGGTATTCCTAACAAGCTTAAAGTGGTTATGGATATGCTGCGACTGCTGGCCGCGGCCCTGCTGGTGATACTGCCCACAGGGGCGCAAACCCTGCCCGATAAAGCCATCTGCCCGGTGTGCGCCGTGTTAGAAGCGCCCAAAACGCCGGAGCCGGAAAAGGTGAAAGCCGGGAGCGAATATGCCGGTAAACCATACTATTTTTGCTCCCCGGACTGCAAAATAAAATTCGATGAGGACCCCCCGGGCTTTATTCCCCCGGTTTTCCCCTACCCTGCCCCCTCCGCCTCCGTCCTGGGGCTGGATGGCCGGGAAATAACCCTGAAAACCTACCGCGGCAAGGCCGTGCTGCTCGACTTCTGGGCCACCTGGTGCAAACCCTGCGAAAAGCTCATGCCGGATCTGCAAAAACTGCACGATCAATATGCGGCAAAAGGATTGGCGGTGTTAGGCATTTCCATTGACGAAGGCAAGGATGCAGCCGGGAAGGTGCAGAAATTCGTCGGCAAAAAGAAAATCGCTTACCCGGTTTTTCTGGATTTAGCCGAAGAACCGGCCTGGGCGGCGTTTCACGTCAAAGCGATTCCAGTGCTTTTTCTGATCGATCCGCAGGGGCAGGTGGTGGGGCGCTGGCAGGGGGGATTCGACTACCGGGAGGTGGAAACGGAAGTTATCCGGTTGCTGGAACATTAGACTTTATCGGAAATAAATTTTTGACAGCCTGCCGACTGAAGTGCAGGCGGGGATGAACAGGATTCCCGGATATGGAAACATTGATTTTTGGGTATTTTTATCCTGTTTCATCACGCTGAAGCGTGGCGATCAGAGATTAACCTCACTTCAGTGAGAAATAAAGAAGACGCTCCCCTCACCAGCCTCATTTCATCCTGCGTATCGTTTAAAATGCTATCCCGTTAAAAAACACCCGGAAATCGGATGTATAAGATTATATTTATCAATATCTTAAGAAGAATCACAACAAGTTACGTTGGTTTTTTAAAAAATATAATTTTCATTATTTCAACAACTTAAATCTTTAAAAAAATACGCATAAGAATAAATTTTCATTGACAAAGTGAATGATTGCAATTTATATTGCGATATTCCATGGCTTGACCGGTGAAACAAAGCCCTGGAATGCGAATAAGAACCGCGAAGTGAACCTGATTCGAGGAAGGAGCCAACCATGAAAGCGTTGGCCGGTCGAAGTAACTATCCGCTGTTCCGGCGCAATCGTTCCAACCCCCTGCCGGAGCCGGATATGCTGGTGCAGCTTTACGAATTGCTCCAGGGAGAGAGAAATCTGCTGAAGATTTACAGCAAGCGCCTCAACAGCGAAATCTGCCTGGTCAATTCCGCCCTCACCGATCCCCTGCAATTGACGCCCGGATGTCCCGTCTATACAACCGAAGAATTGGCATTTATTCTCACCCTCAACGAAGAGGAATTGCAGCGTTTCCACTATCTCAAAACCCGCCTGGTCGAAAAGGAGTAAAAAGTGTGAAGTGAGAAGTGGCGGTTCAGGGTTACTTCTCACTTGCAACTTTTCACTTGCAACTTGCGACTTCTCACTTCTCCCGGCTCCACCCGGTGGTTCCATCGGGGCGGTCTTCCAGAATGACGCCGGCTTTTTGCAGCTCGTTGCGGATCTGGTCGGCCAGGGCCCAGTTTTTTTGTTTGCGAAGCTGGTTGCGCACGTCCAAATTGAGAATCATCAGCTTTTCCACCAATTCTCCGGAAACCGCTCCCGCCCCTGCGCCGATTTCCGCCGGGAGGATGCCTAACACCTCGTGGCCGAGGGTTTTGAATAATTGTTCGATTTCAACCAGGAACGGTTTATGGGGGGCAGGCGTTTCCGCCAGGTACTGATTCGATGCTTTGGCGAGGTCGAACAGGGCGGCCATGGCGCGGGCGGTGTTGAAATCGTCGTTCATGGCCTCTTCAAAGCGCCGGCGGTAATCTTCAGGAGAGAACGGCGCGGAAAAAATTTCGCCTTCCGCGGCCGCGCGCAGGGCCTCCTGCAACTTCTCCACCGCGTTCAGCAGGCGATGGGAACCCTGCTCCGCGGCTTTCAGGGCTTCCTCGCTGTACTCCAGGCGGCTGCGGTAATGGCTGCTCAAAATGAAATGGCGGATCGCCAGGGAAGAATAGTTCTTCACCACGTCTTTGATGTTCCACACGTTGCCCAGCGATTTGCTCATCTTCTCCCCGCTCAAGGAGATCATGTTGTTGTGCATCCAATAGCGGGCAAACGGTTTGCCGGTGGCGGCCACGCTTTGGGCAATCTCGCACTCGTGATGGGGAAAGATGTTGTCCAATCCCCCGCCGTGAATGTCGAAGGTCTCCCCCAAGTATTTCATCGACATCGCCGAGCATTCGATGTGCCAGCCGGGATAGCCCACGCTCCAGGGGCCGGGCCACTTCATCAGGTGATTCGGCTCGGCTTTTTTCCACAGCGCAAAATCCGCGGGATGGCGTTTTTCGGGATTCACTTCCACCCGGGAGCCGGCTTCCAACTCTTCCACCTTGCGGCCGCTCAGTTGGCCGTATTCGGGAAATTTGTGCACGTCGAAGTACACCGAGCCGTTGCTCTCGTAGGCGTAGCCCTTTTCTAACAGGATTTTGACCAACTCGATCTGTTCGATAATATGCCCGCTGGCGTGGGGAGAAATGTCCGGGCGCAGCACGCCCAACGCCGCCATGTCGTCAAAATAGCTCCAGGTGTACATTTGCGCCACCTCCATGGGATCTAACTGCTCCTCCCGGGCTTTTTTGAGAATGCGGTCTTCGCCTTCGTCGGCGTCGCCCAGCAAATGCCCCACGTCGGTGATGTTCTGAACGTATTTCACCCGGTAGCCTAAGTAGCGGAAGTAGCGCACCACCACGTCAAAACTGATGTAGCTTTTGGCGTGGCCGATGTGGGCGTGGCTGTACACCGTTGGCCCGCAGACGTAGATGTGCACCCGCCCGGGCTGGAGGGGAATGAATTCTTCCTTTTGCCGCGTCAATGAATTGTAAATCTGCAAGGACATACTTCGCTCCGTCGGTAATTTGGGCGCTCAATGTACGGCGCGAAGCCGGGAAATTGCAAGGGGAAATCAGGAACGAAAAATAGCGGAGGTGCGTGGGAGTCGAACCCACCTGCCCCGGTCTGCCGGGGCACACGCGGCTTTGAAGGCCGGGAGAGACACCGGTCCCCATCCACCTCCCACAAAATTGGCAATTGTCAATTCACCATTGCCAATTGCCAATTCAGTCGCCGAGCCGGCTCAGTTTTTCTTTCAAGCGGTCGATGCTGTGAATGTGCAGCGGGTCTTTTTCGTTCAACATGGCCCAGTACCAGCTGGCCCAGTCCCCGGTGTAAACCAGGGAGAACATGCGGGCCAGGCGGGAATTGCCCTCCGCAAAAATTTCTCCGAACAAGACGCCCTTTTCCCGTAAAATCTCTTTGGTGATATTGATCCGGTGCTTAATGCGCGCGCTCTCCTCGGGATCGCGCAATAAAATGACCCGGAAATGCTTGTTTACCTGGGAAAGCCCCTCCCATCCCATGATCTCATTGTGATTCAGCTCCGGAAGAACGTTGCTAAAGGCCATGGCTTTGGCGTTTTCGTTGAACTGGTTTCGCCAGCGAACCGGAACCGGGTAGAGGTGGGGAGCCCCGGTGTAGATGATCGGTATGGCGTGGTAAATACTCTGGGCGATATGGTGGGCAAGATTGTTCCCCAGGCTCTTCTCCGGGTTGTAGCGTTCCGCCAATTCCTGCAATAGATGCCCGGTTTCATCGAGATCCTCTTTTTTGACAGAGATGAGACCGAGTTTATCGAACAAGATCAGCAGGGGGAAGAACAGGTAGCCCAGCGCCTGGCGGGGAGGAATGCCCGCGGGGATTTTGATGTGGAGATAATCCCCTTTATTGCAAATCTCTTCTAATTTCCCGCCGGAAGAGATTCCGATAATTTCAGCCTTACACTTTACCGCCTGGCGCACGGTGGCAAGGGTTTCTTCAGTGTTTCCGGAATAGCTGCTGGCGATGAATAAGGTATGGCGATTCACAAAACCGGGAATGGTATAATCGCGAACCAGGAGGGGAGGGGTTTTCAGCTCGTCATGGGCATACCCCAAAAGAAGCTCGCCGGAAATCGCCGATCCCCCCATTCCCGATAGAACCAGGTGTTGAATGCCGGACATGTCGAGATCAACCGAAACGTCTTTCATCAACTTGATGCTTTTGGAAATTTGTTTGGGAAAACCTTTTAAAAAAGCAATAAAATTCGAACGATCGTAATCAAACATGCCATTAACCTTTCATTGTTTAAGGATTACCGAATTGAGCCGCATCTTCGCACCGCCTTCTTCCTGCCGATTTATTTTCTCTCGTACAGCTCCGGGAAACGTTCCCGGAAGAAACCGTGTACCGCATCTACGATCTGTTGCGTGACGGTGAGGCGCTTGATCTGCCTGTAAAACGCCTCGCATTCCGCCACGGAAAGCCGCCGGATGATTCGCTTCATCTCCGGAATGACGCTGTGAGAGGCGCTCAGGTTATCGAACCCCATGGCCAGCAGCAGCGGAAGCGCCAGGGGATCGCCGGCCATTTCTCCGCACATGGCCACCGGAATATCGGCCTGCCGCCCGGCGTCCAGGGTCAGTTTGACCATGCGCAGAATCGCGGGATGGAAATGAGAATACAACCGCGCCACCCGGGTGTTGCCGCGATCCACCGCCAGGGTGTATTGCACCAGGTCGTTGGTTCCGATGCTAAAAAAATCCACTTCCCGGGCCAGCACGTCGGCCAGCATGACGACGGAAGGAATTTCGATCATAATTCCCAGGTCAATGCTATCGCGATAGGCTTTCCCTTCCTGGTTCAGGATTTCGATAGCCTCCCGGAGCAGTTCTTTGACCTGGTTGATTTCTCCCAACCCGCTCACCATGGGCAAGAGGATTTGCACGTTGCCCTTTACGTTGGCGCGCAGGATGGCTTTGATCTGCGAAAGGAAACCGATCTTATGGTCCAGCCAGAAGCGGATCGCCCGCCATCCCAGGAAGGGGTTGTCTTCTTTGTCCCCCACGCCGGGGAGCATTTTGTCTCCCCCGATGTCCAGGGTGCGGATTACCACCTTGCGGGGGTACATCTTTTCGGCGACGCGCTGATACAGCCGGGTCTGCTCTTCTTCGGAGGGGAAATCCCGGCAGCTTAAAAAAAAACCCTCGGTGCGGAACAATCCCACTCCATCGGCTCCCACCTGCAATACCTGGGGAATCTCCTCTTCGAATTCGATGTTCGCATGAACGTAGATGCGCTTCCCGTCGCGGGTTTGCACCGGCAGGGTGCTTTCTTTGAGCAGCTCTTCTTCAAAGATGCAAAAAATACGGTGCTGCTCCCGGTAATCGGCAATGGTCTCCGGGGAGGGATGCACGATAGCGCTTCCCCGGGTGCCGTCTAAAATCACAATATCGCCGGTTCTGGCCTTCTCGGTGATGTTGTTCAACCCCACCACCGCGGGAACCGACAGGGAGCGGGCGACAATGGCGGTGTGGGAGGTTTTTCCCCCGGTATTGGTCGCCAGCCCTAAAACCTGCTGGTGGTAGAATTGCACCGTGTCGGTAGGGGTAAGGTTGTCGGCGATGACGATAGAGGGCTTGCCGATGGAGACCGCCGCCGGTTTATCCTTTCCCAACAGGTTTTTGACGATCATCTCCTTCAGGCTCTGGATATCGAAAGCGCGATCGCGGAAGTATTCGTTGGAGAGCTTCAGGAAGTACTCTTTCTTTTTTCGGAAAACCGCAAAAGCGGCGTAGGCGGCTTCATAGCGTTTCTTTTCGATCAGGTCTTCCACTTCTTTGAGGAAGATCTGGTCTTCTAAGAAGGCGATTTGCATTTCCAGAATCTCGGCCAACTCCTCGCCCAATTGCTGGCGGGTTTTCTGGTAGGTTTCGGTAAGGCTGGCGTGAACATGCCTGACCGACTGCCGAAAACGTTTAACCTGTCCGGCAATTTTGTTGCGGGGAACCACCACGGGTTCCGGCTCCCAGAATGATTCCAGATAGACAAACCCGGGACCGATCACGATGCCCGGGGAAGCCGGAATCCCCTGGATAACGATCTCCTCTTTTTTGGGCAAATCCCCCGCTGGTTTCTTCATAGAGATTACAGGTTAATTCGTTAGACTTGCCTATTTGTTATCGTTTAAATTGATCATCACGGATCCGTGATCCGGCATTGAAGCTCCCGAAAGCGGCAGATCCGTCTCCGGCGTTACGCTTCGTTGAACCCGCTTTCAATCAATTGCTGGATTGCTTTCATGGCTTCTTCTTCATCTTCCCCGTCCACGATCACTTCGATCTCGCTGCCGGACTCCGCCACCAGGGTCATCAAACCCATGATGCTCTTCCCGTTGGCGACGATCCCGTCTTTGGCAATATTGATATGGGCATGGAATTTCCCGGTAGTTTTTACTAAAAGCGCCGCAGGCCTGGCGTGCAGTCCGTATTTATTTTGAATTTTTAAGATTCTTTTGATCATGCCGCCTATCGGGTGTTATGCGATTAAGCTACGATAATCCCTGCTATAATAAATAGAATTAACGTGAGAGCAACGGTAAAATAAAATTTCCGCGTGACATGGTAACAGACGCCGGACAACACCGCAGCTCCGGTCATAGCGCCCAGGAAAAGGATATTTTCTGACCCAAGTTTAACAATTAAAATGATCAAAAACAATACAAACGCTATTGCGCCCGTCCAGATATATGCCTGGCGCAGGATTCTAAATCGCTGGTTGCTAAAACACTTATAAATATCCGCTCCGTATTCGTATCCTTCCAGGATGCCGTTATAGCGCAGGTAAAAATGGGGGATGTTGTATAAAAGAAAAGCGCCGGCTAAAGCCAGCCCGCCGAACCCGCTATCGGACAGCAAAAACAGGGCGGATACCCCTGCCAACAAAGAGAAGGGCTTGATGGTGAACCAGAACAGCCGGTCTCCCACCGCCCCCAGGATACTGATCAGCAGGTTTTTCAGGCGCTCTAATTTTTCGCAGGCGTCCGTTTCGCCGGCGGCAAAGGCCTCTTCTAAGCGAATAGATACCCCCAGGGCATAGGAGGCCATGTAGGGGTGGGAATTGAAGAATTTCAAGTGCCGGCCCAGAAATTCTTTCCGCGACTGTTCGTCCGAATACAGCCGCTTGACGATGGGGATGAGGCAGACCCCAAAGCCCACGGAAATCAGGCTGCGATAATTCCAGACCGACTGCATAAAGAAGCTGCGCAAAAAAACCCGGAAAATATCCCATTTGCGAATGCGCTTGCTGCTGACGGCCGGTGAAGCGTTTTTCATCATAGTTTTTCTCTATGGCGCCGGTTTAAGAACCGGAAACCGGGTTGCATACTTTCCCCCGGTTTTAGGCTCCTGGTTACTTCCTGCTTTAACTTTTTTGGCGGAGAATCCGGAAAATCATCGGCAGGGTAAGGGAAATACCCAGACCCCACACCGCCGGTTTTACAAATTCCAATTTTTGCTCCGCCGGGGAAGGCAAATTTTCTATTAGAAGCGGAATCATCTGCCCTGCCCCCCACAGGGCAACGTACGCCAGCGCGCTCATCATTAGAAAATAGATCAGCACGCTGGTAAAATCCAGTAAGGCAATTTGTTTTAAGCTGGCTTTTTGTGCCGCTTCCAGGGTCAATTTTAAGATCAGGCCGTTCAATTTCCGGTCCAGCACGGTCAATTGGGCGCCCAGGTAGCTTACCGCCATGCCGATGACGAACGCGGCGGTAAATACCAGGTTGGGCAGGTTCAATTCCTCGAACTGGATGGCGATGGCGCAGGTTACCATCGATGCGATGTTCCCCTCCAAAAATACCGCCGCGCCTACCGGGAGCACGTTCAGCCAGATCAATTGCATCATGATGCCGATCTCCATGCCCAGGGCGGGATTGCCTAACAGCCAGCCCAGGATGGGGCAGGCAAAGATCGGCTGGGAAATGAGCACCTGGAAGGCGATGGTGGTATCCAGCCCCAAAAAACCGATGAGCAATGATAAGAGTAGATTCGACATTTCGGATATAAAGCGCTACAAACCTCAAAGGTTTTGAAAACCTTTGAGGTTTTTATTTCACTTTAGCGAATGACCATGATTTTCCCGGATTGGGATTTCTCCGGGGAAACGATGCGGTAAATATACACCCCGCTGCCGACGAGTTCGTTTTGGGAGGAGCGCAAATCCCAGTAGGCAATTTGCCCGGAACTCTCCGGGAGAATGCTCTTTACCCGCACCCCGTTGGCATTGAAAATTTCGATGCGAGCTTCCCGGGGCAGGTTCAGGAACAGAACCCGGGCATTCTCCCCGCCGGTTCGAACCGGGTTGGGACCCACCAGCACCTCGCTGCCGCTAACCTCACCGGTCCCTTGTAACGCGATTTGATAATCATCCGCGGGGGCGTTATTCCCGCCGTTCCAGCTCCCGCTGATAACTGCCAGATATAAATCCTCTGCCGGGGGCGTAAAAACAACTTCCCCCGGGATGCCGGCCGCGATGGTTTCAGAATATGGCTCGCTGAAATAGAGCTGGCTTGCTTCCCAGGACGCCGGGTTTTGCTCCGGATCCAGCAATGCCAAAACCCCGGCGGTGGCGGTAACGGGGATTTTCAAGAACTGAAACGCCAGCGGCGGCAATGCCCCAACATAGGCCACCTGGTTAGGGTTCTGGCTGAGGGAAACCGGATTCGCGGCGATCACCTCCGGGTCCGGGTACTTCGCCGCTTCCGGGTAAAACTGCCCCGCAACGGCGTTTTGCCCGGAGAAAAACATCCAGGTGGCCCAGCGGCGCATTTCCGCGTTCAAGGAACTGCCTTTTTGCTGTAAAATCAGCGATAAGGAACCCAGCGCCGGCTGGTTGAGAATAGCCTCCCACACTTCCCGGGTGATCGTTTTTCCGTACACCTCCCCTAACATGATGGGCAGCGCCACCTCGCCGTAAATCCGGTTGCAAGGGTTGTTTTGGGTTAAGTTCACGTCCGTAGAAGAGTACATACAGGGCAGGTAATAGTAGTAATCGTTCACCCGGTCGGCCACCACCTCTTCCATGTAGGTGGCGGAGCCTTCGATGAACCAGAGGTCAACGAAATTGCTGCCGCTGATCCAGAGCCGGTAGCCCAACTGCAGGGCGTGGTTGAACTCATGCGCGGCGGTAACGGCGATGGCCAGGCTGTCGCGCACGATGGGGTCGTTGGTAATATCCGGGTAGGTTACGAAGGAAAAATCGGTATTGATCTCGATGTAACTGTCATAACGCAGCACCCCCGGGGGAGCGGGAAGGGGGTCGCTGAACCAGGTGATCCCATAGGCATTGATCCGCTTGCAATATACCGAATAGACCGTATGCGGCAAGCCGGCGCTGTCCGGGGGAGCGTTGAAGCCCAGGCTGTCGATTTCCACTTCCCAGGCGCGGTCGAAGGATTTGGCGACGAATTCCAGGTAATCGGAAACCCCGTTCTGGTTGCGATCATAAGTGGGAATGGCATTGGGGCCGGCGGTGAGGTAGTGGATGCGAAAACGCCCCAGGGGGCTGAGGTAGGTCTGGTAATTTTGCTGAAGGTGCTGCGAGCGTCGCTGCTTCAGCAGCGCCTGAACGGAAACATCGCCGGAAGCGGCGGCTTCCAACACGACCGGAAATCCGCATTTGTCCGGCGTACCGGCGCCGCCCGGCTGGAAACTCAATTTTTCGTTTAAATCGGCCTGGGCCATTGCCGGCACTGCCAGCGCGAGCACGAACACCCGGAAGTAAACGCACATTTTCAGCGCAAATGATTTGTTCATGGTATTTTCCTCTTTCGTATTGCGTATTTCGTATTTCGTATTTCGTAAAAAAAACGGAACACCCTTCGACGGTTCGGCAGGCTCACCACGGACAAGTTCAGGATAAACTCCTTTACGCAATACGCACCATACTTTTTTACGCATTACGAGTTACGTTTTACGCTTTACGCCCCCCTTACCCGCGCTTGGATTTGAACACCAGCGCAACCGGCACCCCCTCGAATCCCCAGTGCCGGCGGATTTGCCGCTCTAAGAAGCGGCGATAGTTCACCGGGATCAATTCCGGGTGATTGCCGAAGAAGCCGAAGGCCGGCGCGGCGGTTTTCAATTGGGTGATGTAGTTGATCTTGATCTCTTTTCCCCGCACCGCCGGGGGGCTGTTCTCCTGGATAATCGGCAGCAGCACTTTGTTCAGCTCGCTGGTACGGATGGTTTTGTGGTATTCGTCGTACACCTTCGTGGCCACGTCCAACAATTTATAGAGCCGTATTTTTTCCAGCACCGAGGTAAAAACCAGCGGGATAAAGCGGTAAGTTCCCAATTTTTCCTCCAGCTCCTTTTCCAAAGCCGGCAGGGTGGTGTGGTCTTTTTCGACCAGGTCCCATTTATTCATCACTGCTACCACTCCCTTGCGCGCCTGCACCGCCTCGGTAATGACCCGCATATCCTGCCGGGTCATTCCCTCCACCGCGTCCATAAAGTAGAGCACCACGTCGGCGCGCTGGATGCTGCGCATGGTGCGCAACTGGGTGTAGAAGAGAACATTTTCCTGCACCTTCGCGCGGCGCTTCAGCCCCGCGGTGTCGATGAGCAGGTATCTGCGCTTCTGGTAGTTCAGGGGCGTGTCGATAGGGTCGCGGGTAGTGCCGGGAATGGGGGTGACGATGACCCGCTCCCGGCCCACCAGGGTATTCACAAAGGAGGATTTCCCCACGTTTTCCTTGCCCACCACGGCTAACTTGATGGCGCTGTCGTCGGTTTCCTCCCCGGGCGCGGCGCTGTCTATCAGCGCGACGAGGCGGTCGAGCATGTCCCCCGAACCGCGCCCCAGCGCGGCGGAGACGAAGAGGGGATCGCCTAATCCCAGGTTATAGAACTGGTATCCCTCGGTTTCGTGCTTCTGGTCGTCCACTTTGTTGACGATGAGCAGCACCGGCTTTTCGGTGCGCTGGAGTTTTTCGGCGAGCTGCTGGTCGATGTCGGTGATGCCGGTGGTTTGATCGACCATGAAGAGGATGATATCCGCTTCTTCGATGGCGATGTCCACCTGCTCGCGCACCGCCTGGTCGATGAGATCGCGGGATTGGGGCAGGTATCCGCCGGTGTCGATGAGCATAAAGGATTTTCCGGCCCAGTCGGAAGCGGCGTAATGGCGGTCGCGGGTAACGCCCGGTTGATCGTGCACAATCGCTTCCCGCTTCTTGAGAATGCGATTGAACAGGGTAGATTTACCGACGTTGGGCCGCCCGACGATGGCGACGAGAGGTTGCTTCATTGAGTAAATCGTTTCCAGGGGTTAATTTAATAAACCTCATCGTGGCTTCCGATATCCACAAAGACTGCATGAGTATCATCCACAAAGTAGAAGATTATTCTCAGATCATACTCCATACTGAAGCTCCATAGATCTTTCAATTTGCCGGATAGCTTGTGAGTTCGCAATTGCCTGTCAAAAGGATCAAGGATGAAAATTTCCACTTTTCGCCAGAATTTTTCCTCTAACCTGCCTCTCCCCTCGATGCGCTTCTTGAAAGACTTTTTGAATGAAGAACTGAAGGCGATTTCGACCATGGCTAAATCGAATCCTTTAGGCGCTGAATGTCGCGAGTGAATTCCAGTTTCCCATCCTGAAGCTCTTTCAAACTCCTTTTGTAATTTCGATATATTCGTTTTCGGACTTCCTCCGCCAGAAATTTTTCAATCAGGAGCTTCAGTTCTTCCTTTTCCTCGCTTGACAATCTTTTAATCTCCTCCACGATGTTCCCGAAAGTTGTGCTCATATTGCCTCCGCTTTTAACAAGTTAACGCGACTTCATACTCCCCGATCATCTCAAACAGTTCCGTAAAGCTCCCCGGAAAAACGATTACTTTCTTGCCTAACTTTTCTTCTAATTCCGGGACGCTCCAATCATCTAAAAAAACACCGTCATGGTTGAGGCAGCGGGGAGGAAGAACGATGTAATCCCCGGTGCGCTCGTTTTTGAGAGTATCGTAAATATCTTCCCCTACCAACAGCCCGGAGACGGTAATGGCGGAGCCGTAGAATCTATTGATCACCGGGTGAAGCTTGAAGAACATCCCCGGAATCCGGTTCAACCGGCGCATGAAATACTTTTTCAGCGCCTCCGCGCCTAAGGTTCCGGCGGCCAGGCTGAGGCTCAGCGGGCGTTTGGAAGGATTTTCTAAGCGGGGAAGTTCTTCTTCAAAGCGGTTCATAAAATCGCGGGTCAGGCCCACCCCGTTTTCCAGTTGGTAAAATCCTTCGTAGTAATCATTGCCGGGAATGGGCGAATCGGTGCGGATGTAGAACTCATCGGAGAGGTACACGAAGGAGCTGCCTAACTTCTCGCGCAGCGCTTCCCGCCGCCGGTCGGTCTCTGCGATGGTTTGCAGGCTGTATTCGTGGGTGATCGGCTTGATGGGAAATAAATTTTTGCGGTGGCGGGTCAATCCCACCGGCACGATGGCCAGGGAGCGGATCATCGGGTAGTATGCTTTCAGATCAGCGATGGTTTTATCCAGCACTTCCCCGTCGTTCAACTCCGGGCAGAGCACGATCTGGCAGTTCAGTTCGATGCCGTTTTGGGTCAGGTAGTCGATCTTTTCGAACAAATGGTCGTCGAATTTGATGCCTAACATCAGCTTGCGCAGTTCCGGGTCGGTAACGTGCACGGAAATATAGAGCGGGGAGAGGCGCTGTTCCACAATGCGCTCTAAATCTTCCCGGGTGGCGTTGGTGAGGGTGGTGTAGTGCCCGTAGAGGAAGGAGAAGCGGTAATCCTCGTCCTTGAAATAAAGCCCCTTGCGCAGCCCCTTGGGATTCTGGAACACGAAGCAGAAGATGCAGGCGTTTCCGCAGGAGCGCATTTCCAGGTCTTCCAACTGGAGGCCCAGGTCGTCGTCGTAATCTTTTTCGATCTCGAAAACCACCTGCCCCTCCGCCTGCTGCACCACCAGCTCGATTTCCTCGTGGGTGATGTAGAAGCGGTAGTCGAGGGCGTCGCCGATCGCTTTCCCATTGACGGAGACCACCCGGTCGCCGGGCTTCAGGCCCAGTTCTTCGGCGATGCTCTTCGATTGGATGTGTTTTATTTCGACCATGGTTGTTTTTCCTAAAGAAACGTGAAGCGAATTGCGTAATGCGTAAGAAAACGGAATACGTCATACGCTCATGCCTTGCGAATTTCTCATTTACTCTCCGGCGCTACAAACCGCCCGGATCGAAGGCGCTCAATGTACAAAAATTTCCCCGCAACCCCAAACGGGATATTTTCTCGACAGATAGACCGCAAAGGTTTTTAAAACCTTTGAGGTCTATGATGGAGTTTAAAGCGCCAGGTCCTTCAACACCCCGTTGGTATGATGCCGGGGCAGCGCCCGGGAAAAACACTCCTCCCCGCCAAAAAAGTGTTCCCCGGCCCCGTTCTTTTGAAAGCTCTCCCAAAACTCCAGTTGCGAGACGTGGCATTGGATCGCCGCCAGCTTGTAGGGAAAGTATTCCCGCGCGTCGATTACATGGGTGATCTCCCCATTCTCGAAGGGAATGATTTTCCGGTAGGGTTTGATGCGCTCCGCCATTTCCGGCGACACTCCGTAATAAAACAAGCGCGGCGGGGCGTCCAGGGAAAGAACCGTTTTCTCGCACCAGCGCGTCACCGCGATGTGATCCGAATGGCCGGAAATACCCCCGGGGTGAAAAGTGAGAAGAATATCCGGTCGGTGCGCTGCGATTTCCCCGCGCACGATCTCCATACCCTTCTCTTCCGGGTAGTGCTGCAAACCTTTATCGGGTAAATCGTAAATTTTCAGCGAATGCAGATGCAGCGCTTTCACCGCGCAGTGCAATTCCCGGCTGCGCATCTCCGCTACCTCTGGCGCGGGAAGCTCCTTGCAGATTCCTAAGGAACCGGCCTCCCCGCGGGTGAGGGTTACCAGGGAGACGCGGTGGCCGGTGAGCGCGTAACGCGCCAGGGTAGCGCCCGGCCCGTAGGCTTCGTCATCGGGATGGGCAAATATGGCTAATATATTCATCATCGCTCCTTTCAAAAGTAAGAAGTAAGAACTGCTGGTTCGCTTATTTTTTCGGGCAGTTCTTAATGCTATACTAAGCGCAGTTTAAAATTTCCGTTTCTTATTCTATAAGGAACCCCGGTAGGGGTTCAACATTTGCAGCCGGCAATAATACCCATACGAACCGCAACCCCGGCCACGAAGTGGCTCCTTCGGAGCAGGGGTTGAACCCCTTTGGAGTTCCGGCGGTTATTTGAGGCTTGTGAATTCTATAAATGTTGAACACCTCCGGTGTTCGGGAAAGAATCCTGGCTACAAAGAGGCTCCATTACCGGTAAATGGAAATTTCAACGTGCGTTTAGCATACTTTAAGACTTTGAGCGGAATTGGGAGATTCCGGTATTTCGCATCCGGCGAAAACCGGAATGACAACGCCGAAACCTGTCATTCCGGCCATAGCGAAGCGAAGTGCCGGAATCGCATGGGCACAAAGTCTTAAAGTAGAATTAAAATAAGGTTCTATTACGCCCTTTCAGGGCTTATCATGAGGTTGCTTACTCTCCCGGCGCTTCGCGCCGGGCTATTATATTCCGCACCTTCGGTGCTTTATTGGCCAACCCAGCCCCAAGGGGGCGAAATAGAATAGCCCAGAGCAACGCTCTGGGACAGAAGAACCATCCATTTGCCAGGCCCTGAAAGGGCGAAATAAACCTCCAATTTCAATACCCGAAAAAAAATAAGCGAACCGCGAGTAAGAAGTGAGAGGTGCAACTTCTCACTTGAAAATGCCAAATTTAACCCCGGTTTTGCGGATTTCATTGCACTATTTTTGTTTGCTTTATTTCTCCCGGTTGTCTATTTTCAATTCGGCATTCATCGGTAGTCTGAACGGGAGTCGCAGCATGTACTGCACGCGGGCATAAATTGAGGTTTTTATACTGCGAACAATCAAAAACTTAATTTTTCTCGCAAAGCCGCCCGCGAAGCGGCTCCTTTGGAGAAAGCCCGCAAAGAATTGCTCCATCCTATAGATACTTTGCGGTCTTAGCGTCTTTGCGAGAGATAAAAAAGCGCAATTAATGACCGTTTCCAGTATAGAAGGAATCACAACGCCAAAATCGTCAAACGAAAGCCAGCAATCGAAAATCCCAACTCCCTAACCCAAGGAGGCATCATGGAAGGAACAGCGACGCCTTTTACCACCCCCTCTTCGCCGGGCGGGTTTGCGCTGGCGCAACTGAAGCAAACCGCGCAAAATATGAGCGCCTGGTTGAAATTTTTAGGCATTGTCAATATTGTCAGCGGGGCTATTACCGCTATTTCCATCGTCGGCTTGCTGATCGCCTGGCTCCCCATTTGGATGGGAGTGCTCTTGTTCCAGGCCGGGGAGCGGGCTGCCAACGCTCAGCGTTCGGAGGATTTTGGCTACCTGGCGCAAATGATGGATAAATTGAAAACCTATTTCGTCATCAATGCGGTGCTCATTATTGTAGTTTTGGCATTTGTACTGATCCTGGTCGTTTTCGCCGGTTCTTTTTTCCATGAAATTACCAACCGGTTCCCGGATGTTATGCAATCATATTAGAAATTGCGTAATTTTACATTTCAGGCATTACGTTTCACGTTTCAATATTTTTTTTGCAAGGCTTTGTCAACTGCATGAACAGGATTTTTTTGTGCGTTGCCAGCGAGATCCCGGCCGGCCGGTCGCGGGAGTTTTTGCTGCCGGACGGCGCTTGCGTGGCGGTATTTCATAGCGGTTCCGGATTCTATGCCGTGGAGAACCGCTGCCCTCATGCCGGGGGAACGCTTTCCGGCGGGTTTCTTGACCAGGACGTGCTCATGTGCATCTGGCATGGCTGGCGTTTTGACCTGAGAACCGGCGAGTGTTTGACCCGGCCAAATGCGCGGTTGCGCGCCTATTCCCTGGTGATCGAAGAAGAGAACCTCTTTCTAAAATTATCTCAACCGCAAACCTGAATTTTACGCCACCCAATCTTTGGAGCAGAAGATGATCGTTCATCCCGAAATCGAAAAATATTTAGAGAAGCTGTCCCCTCTCGCTCACCCGGTTCTGGAGGAAATGCAGCGCCTGGCGGCGGAGCGTAATTTCCCCATCATCGGGCCGTTAGTGGGGCGATTCCTGGTTTCGCTCATCCAGTTCGGGCACGTGCATACGGTGTTGGAATGCGGCAGCGGATTCGGCTATTCCGCCCTGTGGATGGCCACGGCGCTTTCGGAGAACGCCAATATTACCTGCATCGAATATGACCCCGCCAACATCGAATTGGCGAAAAATTTTTTCAAAAAGGCCGGGTTATCCCACAAAATCACTTTTCTGCAAGGAAACGCCCTGGAGATCGTTCCTACCCTCTCGCACACTTACGATCTGATTCTGAATGACGTGGACAAGGAGCAATATCCCCCTCTCCTGCCGCTGCTGCTGCCCCGTTTGCGCACCGGGGGAATGCTGATTACCGACAACGTGCTCTGGAAAGGAAAAGTAACCCGGGAACCCCAGGATATTCCCACCCGGGCGATTCAGCAATATACCGAGGCGCTGATGCAGCAAAAAGATCTCTGGAGTTCCATCATTCCCATACGGGACGGGCTTTCCATCAGCATCAAATTACGGGTATAACCGGCGGTGAGGTGGTTCGGAAAAAAACGGCAGCTGCCCTTTCCCCCCGGGGAGGTGGGGAGCGGCATCGGGCTGGCGCTTAGCGGCGGGGCCGCCCGGGGAATGGCGCACATCGGGGTGTTGAAGGCGCTTCAGGAAAACCATATTGAAATCGGCTTCCTGAGCGGAACCAGCATTGGGGCCCTGGTAGCGGCGCTTTATGCGTTTGGCATTTCCCTGGAAGACATCCGCCGGAAAGCGGAGGAGCTGAGCTGGAGCAGCATCTCCAGCTTGAAAATTTCCCGGAGCGGCCTCTTATCCAACCAGGAAATCGGCGAACTGGTAGAGGGATTTATCGGGAGCGCGAACATCGAAGACGCGACCCTCCCCCTGGCCATCGTCACCACCGACATTGCCAGCGGCAAGAAAGTAATATTGCGCAGCGGGAACGTCGCACGGGCGGTGCGCGCCAGCACTTCCGTCCCGGGGATTTTCGTTCCGGTCAAAATCAACGAAAAATTGTTGGTGGACGGGTTTCTGGTAGAGAACCTGCCCCTCTCGCCATTGCGGGAGATGGGCGCTACGATACTGGTGGGGGTGAACCTGGCCAGGTTGAAGGAGTACCGCGAGCCCAGCGGAATGATCAACATCATTTTGAACGCTTTCGACATTGCCATTGACGCCAATACCCTTCTGAATATCGAGGAAGCGGACGTGGTGATCACTCCCCGGCCGAGTGAAATATCCCTGTTAGAATCCGCCAGGCCGGCGGCATTTTATGAGGAAGGGTACCGGGCCGCCGCCCTGGCTATCCCGGAGATCCGCAAGACCATCCGGCGCAGTCAAAGGCAAGGGTTCGCATCGGCCTGGCAGCGGATAAAAGGATTCTTCTCACGATAATTCCCACCCTTAAAAAAATAAAAAAGCGGCGCAGGCGGCGCCGCTTTCGATTTCAACTCGATTTTATAAAGAATTTCCGGGACAGTTACTCCGCACTGGTCAGCGCGGGCGAGGCATCTTTGGGGGTTTGCTCGCTGCCGGCCATGGTCGCGGTAGCGGATTTGGAAGATTTGGAGGGACAGGAAGCGCTGCGGGCCGACGCTTGCATTGTTTTCGACGTGGCGCAGCAGCCGCCGGTGTAGGGACAATCTTTTTCGGATGCCTGGCTGGCCGCGGCAACGGTTACACTGCTCTCATCGCAGGAGGCGGCGCAGGGATCATTAACGGTTTTGGCAACCGCAGCATTTTCTTTGCTGCTGCACCACATATCGGAACTGCTAAGAACCACCCCGGAGAGCAGCAGCACCCCGGCAATTACCGGAACCCATATATACAGAGATTTTTTCATCGTCGCACCCTTTCTTTGGTTTAAGAAACTCCCGTAACAATAATCATTGCGTTTGGGTAAAGCAACTAATTTTTAGACCGAATTCAACAATTCTTCAACCGCCTGGTTCAGAACGCTCCAGCAGCCCTCGCAGGTTTCCGCGCCCAGGTCCACGTTTGCAGAAACCTCGCCCCCGGGGTGCACAAGACGGCGATATTTTCGCAGTGGAAAACTAAATTTAACCGGGTCGATTTTGATCCAACCCAGTTCGAGCGCCGCGGCAATCAACTCGCTGAGATTCCAATCCTGAATCGCCCGGCCTTTAGCAGGGGCGCGTTTGGCGCGGGATACTTCCCCGGGGCTCAACAGGGCGCGAGAGAGGAGCAGCGCTTCCAGCACGCTGCCCATCAGGATCACTGAAGACAGGCAGGCCCCGGCGTTCAGGCAGGTCTGGATTTCCAGCCAGCGATCGCGGAGAATGGATTCCAGCCCGGGTATGGCAGAGGTCAGGGGGGAAAAATCCGGCGCCGGAACGATCGTTCCCCGGGAACGCACTATTCCGCTTTTCAAAAGCTTGAGGGCGGTTTTGGCGTAGGTTGCCAATATCCGCACCCGTTGTTCCGGGGTTCCAACTCTGAGGGCCTCATCCCGGTCGAAGCGGGCTATCAAATGCCGCGACTCCGGCGACAACCCGGCCAGCAAGGTACGGAATTCCGCGATTTTCAAATCCAGCTCGTTTCCGTCAGCAAATCGTTGGAAAGCCACCCGGCCGCTCGAGTCGATCAATTCAGCTAAAAAAGCTTCAAACCAATGTTCCAGTTGTTGCATGAGTTGGGGTATTATAGTTTAGGCTCAAAAGCCCCCGCTTAGCCGAGTTTGGCATCTTCATCCCGCCCTATGCTTGCAGAAGAAATGAACGCGTTGGCTGAATGAAACGATAGTGGTGTCTGGGGAAAAAGGAAGTGATAATAATTGAAAAAGGGGAAAAGCAACCTTTGCGGCAGTGCATAAAACCATCACCGCTTTGAGATATGCTGGCCTGCAAGAGGCCAGCATATTCTACAGTATATCCAAAAACAACTACTTTACCGACGTTTTAAGATCTTTGCCAGGCTTAAAAGAGGGCACCTTGCGGGCAGGAATTTTCAGCTTGGCGCCGGTTCTGGGATTGCGCGCTTCCCTGGCAGCGCGTTTGGTTACCTTGAAACTGCCAAACCCAACCAGGTTTACCGAACCGCCTTTCTTCAGTTCCTTGGTAACCGCTTCAACAAAGCTGGTCAAGAAACTTTCTGCATCTTTTTTAGTCAACCCGGTTTTCTGCGCAAGCGCGTCGATCAGTTCCTTACGATTCATTTTTCAAACCTCCTGTTAGTGTTATACCTATTTGAATTTAGCAGGCGCATGAATATCTTAAATATAAACAATAATGTCAAGAGAAATTATTGAATTAAGCACGATTTGAAGCCATTTTGGGGGGGGTGTAAAAAGGAAAACTGGCTGGCGAGAGGGTTTGGGAATAAAAGCGGGTAAGGTAAACAGATGCAAGGAGAAGCGGAAAATAGAGCCGTTCAATTTTTCCTGGAACGAACTTTTTTCAAGAAATCGCGCCATTCGTTGCTCTCCAGCATCCGTTCGGCAATTTCTTCCAGGACTTCGTCCTTATCATAGAATTTTTCCTTAATCCGCTGTATGATAAGCTCTACCTTCTCCGGCGACAAAGAAGAATCGGGGTAGGTGGGGTTCAGGGGTTTATCTGTTTTCACCGAATTGCTCTTTCCCGGGGTTTCGTCTTTAGGTAAACGTTTAGCCATTTCTATCCTATCTGCAGTGACGTCATATCCTGGATTATCAACCGAGTTAAGCTTCATTGCGGCGTTGATACGGATGATGACCCTTGAACGCACATTTACTCATAGCTTTTTTCATCAACAACTTACAGCTTTGGATATTTCAATATTATTTATCACGTCTCGTTTTGTTTTATCTATAATATCGAATACTTCAAGATTCACTTTAGTCAATTTTTTTTTAATGTGCTCCCGGTCGCATTTGGGCGTGGTACGGATTTCTAAAACCAGCGCAGTTAGGTTAAGGGGGGAAGATTCGGAATTTTTCTTAGAAGAATTAGCAGAAAAAAATCAAATGCAGGAGGCAGGGAGACGCTCTCCTGATTCAATGATGGGAAATCCACAGGAAGCATGGAGGGCGATGGCAGGGTAACAAAACCGAAAGTTTTCAGAATGCCGGGCAGCCAAAATCATGGCCGGCGCTTACCGGGAAGGGCGGGGGAATGATCAGAAAGGGTCGGGGGCGACCCGCTGCATTTGTTCTTTACGGGGGTGGAGGCGCAGCACTTTCGAGAAGACCGTGTTTAGCATCATGCGAACCTCTTCGATGTCTTTTTGCAGCAGCGCCGCAATCTCCCCGGCGGATAACGATTCGTAAAAACAGAGGCCCGCCAATATTTGCTCTTCCGGTTCCAATTGTTTTAGCCGGAGCTTCAATTTTTGTATATCAAGACTGATTTCTGGAGCGGGTTTTCGAGATGGCATTTCGGAACTCTCCCTTTTTAAATCCTTTTTTATGCCTCCAATTTAACCTGCCTCATAGCAACGGCTGGTTAACCGGCAAATTGTCGGATTCCAATATGATTTGTTTCCCTTCCTTGAGGTGGTGGTCGATTATTATCGGGCTTTTCAAATTGATGGTCGCCGTTCCCATCTCATTCTTCAAGTTGACGACGCAGAAAATGTCGAGCATTTCAGCCGCCGAAAATAGCCGTTGGAGCAATTCCGCGGGCAGTTCTTTGCCAAAATCGGCATGGATGGTAAATGGATTCAGTACCGGCAGCGTCGCTTTGCGGTCATCTACGGACACCAACCCGCGAAAAGGCCTATAGTCTTCTTTGTCAACGATCACGAACCGCCGGCAATCTTCAAAACCGATTGCTCCTTTCGGAAAAAAAATCAAGGCATCTTCCGAAAATTCTATTTCTCCAAACAGGTTCGTAACAAGCTTCATCAAATTCTCCGGTGTTTTTTTGCTTCGGTTTCCGTTTCCCGCAGATGCGAATCTGTCTTCGTTCCCTTCAGTGATTTTCAAAATATGAACCTTTATCCCTCTATATTGTGCTTCTCCGCACGGACTCGAAAAAACTGCTGCAACCACCGACCCCCTGCGGGCTGCCAAATATTTTTTGAGCGGGAATGATTCTATTCCCGCGGGGGCATCGCAATTCCCTGGCGCTATTGTTTAACTCAGCAAAAATATTTAGGTAGGCTTCCTGCCTGGCGTCGTGGTCTAAATGAAGATTCCCTGACCTTGCGGATACCTCCCTTCCCCCCGGCTCCGAAAAGTGACGGCTTTAACCGGAAAGCCATCCCCGGGGTTCCGCAACTCCTGAGAGCAATATCGCCAATCTCGATAGTTCTATTTGAGGTAAAAGTCATAAATTCCCTCGCGCCGGATTTTACAAATGAGCGGGCGCCCTTAAGTCAGCAAAAAAGAGGCAAATAGCGAACATCGTTGTCGAGGAATTATCCCCCGGAGGAGGGGTCTTCCGCTTCCGCCCCGGGCGGGGTGTCATCTTCGGGGTTATCAAGGTAGCCGTGGGGAAGCGCCACTTTTTGCGGAGGGGTGTTCTTCCCGCGCGGCATCCTTAAATTGCCGGGCGGAAAAGGCTCTTCGGGAGGGACATTTGCCAGGATTTGTTCCAGGTCTGCCAGGGTTTCGATGCGCAGCAGCAGGGGGCGCAAGCGCGCTTCGCTGGCAAATCCTTCGATATACCATCCCGCGTGTTTGCGAAAAGCGAAAATAGCCGGTTTTTCACCCTGCCACCGGCATAATAACTGCGCGTGTTGGATCATGATTTCGGCCACTTCTCCCAGGGTGGGAGGCGGTTGAGGCTCCCGGCCTTCAAAAACGTCTGCCAAATCGCGGAACAGCCAGGGACGCCCCAGGCAGCCCCGCCCCACCACCACCCCGTCGCACCCGGTAGAACGCATCATTCGCAGGGCATCCCAGGCTTCCCAAATATCGCCGTTGCCTAACACCGGGATGTTGGGTAGAGCCTCCTTTAAGCGGGCGATGGCCTCCCAGCGGGCGGCGCCGCCATATAGCTGGGCGGCGGTGCGGGCGTGCAGGGCCACAGCGGCGCAGCCTTCTTCTTCGGCAATTTTACCCGCGCCCAGGTAGGTGAGGCGCGCTTCGTCGATGCCCATGCGGAATTTCAGGGTTACCGGGACCGCCCCGGCGTTGCGAACCGCCGCCCGAACCAGTTTGCGCAGCAAGTTCGGTTTCAAGGGAATGGCCGCTCCCCCGCCTTTGCGGGTCACTTTGCGCACCGGGCAGCCGAAGTTGAGATCGATATGGTCCACCCGGCGCTCCTGCACCAGTTGGGCAACCGCTTCGCCGAGGTAACAGGGATCCACCCCGTAGAGCTGCAAGCTGCGCGGCGCTTCCCCCGGGGCAAATTCGGCCAGTTTTAAGGTGGCGGGATCTCTTTGCGCCAGCAGCCGGGCGGTAATCATCTCGCTGACGTACAACCCCGCCCCGAAGCGGCGGCAAAGGGCGCGGAAAGGCGCGTTGGTGATGCCGGCCATGGGCGCCAGCGCCACCGGCGGCCACACCTTGAGGGGGCCGATGGAAAGCGGCTTGAATTCCCCGGGGCGAGCCGGGAGAACCCCGCGGTTGGCCGCGCTTCTATGGGCTTCTCGATTCATGGCGGCAATATACGAATCAATCATTCTGCCATAAAGAACCTTATTCCTGGATTCTTCCGGCTGAATTTTGCATATTTTAGCCCGCTTCGACAATGGGTTGAAAGCGTTCAAAAGGCGATAACCGTATTTGCAAACATCAAAACAAGCAAGTCAAAACAAAAACGGCCTTTCCCATGAATATAACCTCCAAAAACCTGCTTTGCCTGGCGAAGGGATTGCTTCTCCTGGCCGGAATAAGCGGCTGCGCACAAGCCGATTCGCCGCTTACTTCAACCGATTTTTACACGGCCTACCAGGACATTGAAGCGGTTCAGCGCGCCGCGGCGCAAAAAGAAATCGACCCGGAAATCCTGGGATTTTTGTCTTCGCCCGCCAACCCCATCGACCTGAAGGCGGCGGTGGTGAACGCGCTTTCCTGGGATATTACCGCGGCGCAAAACGCCAGATCTTACCGCCTGTTCCTGCACGAATTCCACCAGGCCGGCGGCGAGGAGGAGCTTCTCGATAAGCTTAGCACAGATGAGCTGCTCTGCTTAGGCTATTTAACCGCCCTGGGGAATTACTTTGAGCCGGATAGCGCCCTCCCCTGGCTGCGGGCCGCCCGGGAAAAAAATCCCGCCAGCCTTACCGTTTCCCTGATTTTGGCTCTAACGGAAGCGCAAATCGCCATGGATACGGACTGGTGCCGGGTCTGGCGGTTGGGCGAGGCGGTCTTCGACGACCCCCGGCTAACGCCGGACATACGCCCGGAGGCGGTGGGCATCGTTAAAGATTACCTGATCCTTTATAAGGATTATTGCGACCCGGAAACCCTGCCGGGAACGCGCTCGGCGGAGGGGAAAGACCCCTGTGAGAACGCCCGGACCCAGGCGGAATTGAACGAATGCGCCGCCCGGCAATTCCGGGATGCGGACGAAGATTTGGTGCATATTTATAACGAAATCGCCGCTTCGCTAAGCCCAGGGATTCTGGAAAGTTTAGAGGCGGAACAGAGCGCCTGGATGCAGCTCCGGGAAGCGCATTGCGATTCCCTGGCGTCCGAGTACGAAGGCGGCAGCATTTATCCCTTGATGTACTACAACTGCCTGCGCGAGATGGTCGAAAACCGCATCATGGAATTACGGATGCAATTCCCGGATTAGACGGGGGGCGGCAGGCCGCACCCCAAAGGCGCCGCCACACCACGCTCTACCCTTTAGGCGCAGATGCCTAAACTGGGGATTGGCGTATCAAATGCCGGAATCGGAAAAGGTTGAGCCACCCGAATTGTAACTCCGCCTTCAGCAGTATCATTCATAGTGACGGCGCTTACCCTCTTCAAACCTCGGCTCCTTCATTTTTTGAACAGGGCTTTCAAGGAAAGCAAACCGAGAAGCGGCCCCGCGCCCAACGGGATAAACAGATACTCAATATCTACCAAAGCGTGCAGAAAATTAAGGAATTGGATGCTGACAATGGTAATCGCAAAACCGATGCTGATCACAATCGTCAACGCCGAGCCGACCAATTCTGGCGGTGCGGTGCGGGCGGTTAGCGCGGAGAATTGCGGAGAGTCTCCCACCACTACCATCCCCCACACGGTTAAAAGCACTAAAAACATCTCCTCGGGAAGCTCGAATAATAACGGCGAGAGCAGGCAGAACAGTCCGGAAAGCAACAAATGCACGAAAGCAACCGCGCAACTCCCGGCCTTGTGGGAGAGGAGGCCGCCGATGACGCAGCCGGCGCTGCCGGCGGCAATCACATAAAAAGACCAGCGCGAAACATCGATTCCGAAAGCAGGATTGCGCAGGGCGTAGGCGGATAATAAAACCGGGAGAAATGTCCATAGCGCGTAAAGCTCCCACATGTGCCCAAAATATCCGAAGGCCGCGGCGCGCAACTCTTTCACTTTAAAAATCGCCATTAGCGCCCGGGCATCAAAGCGGGCGCTTCTGCTTAAAAACGGGCCGTCGGGAACCAGCAAAAACATCAGAACGCCTCCGCCGGCGGCAATGCCGGAAACAATCCAGATAACCGTTTCCCAGGGAGCCGCCTGCCCGGTGCTTTTCAGAAAATGAGGGAATGCGGTTCCCAGTACCAGAGCGCCGACCAGAAATCCCAGGGCCTTCCCCAAACCCTTCCGATACCAGCCGGAGGCGATTTTCATCCCCACCGGGTAGATGCCCGCCAGGCAAATTCCGGTGATAAAGCGCAGCAAAAGCAAGGGAACGAATCCCCCGGCAAACCAGTAGATGCACAAATTGAAATACGCCCCCGAAAGCGAGCAGACGAAGAACACCTTTCGCGGGGAAAAGCGGTCGGAGATCATCAATATAGCGAAGCCGAGGGTGCCGGCAATAAATCCCAATTGCACCGCCGAGGCCACATGGGCTAAGGCGCTGTTATCCAACTGCCAAAGCGCTTGCAAATCTGGCAGGATAGCGTTGCCGGCGAACCATAAGGAAGTTCCGGCAAACTGGGAGAGAATAATCACCGGGAGGATTCGCGGCGGGCGTTTATGCGCAAGAGTGTTCGATGAATTTTTCGGCATTTGATCTGTAAGGGCGTTTTAAAGTGAATTTTAGTATCATCGCCAATCGCGCCCAATATAAGTATTCGAGAGGCTTTATCAAACCCCCGGTGTGGCAGGAACTTTTTTTTGTGAACTTCCGGTATCTTTTGCCGTAGGCTACCACTTCACGAGAAATTTTGCGCCCTGCCGAGGCGTACACGCGACCTTCAATGCAAACCATCCCGGCCAGCGGTTACAAAACAACCCCGGGCCGGTTTTTAAATTTCTAACCGCTTATTTTAAAACTACCTGGAATCTTAACTCCGGGGGCGCTTTGTTTTTTGGTACCCAGTTGAATATATGACCGGTTGCATTCATTAAGGATAAAAAACAAAAGGGGATCGCAAATGAAACGATTTCTGATATTGCTCTATGGGACGTTGAATTATCTGATGTTCCTGGGCGTGTACCTGTATTTCATCGCGTTTGTAGGCGATTTTGCGGCGCCGAAAACCGTGAACAGCGGCGCGGCTGCCTCGCTCCCGGGGGCGCTGGCCATCAATTTTCTGCTAATTTCTCTCTTTGCCGTGCAGCACAGCGTGATGGCGCGGCGGGGTTTTAAACGCTGGTGGATCAAGATCATTCCCCAATCCATAGAGCGCAGCACTTTCGTCTTCATTACCAACCTTATCCTGATTCTGCTGATGTGGCAGTGGCGCCCCCTGCCGCAGGTAGTCTGGTCGGTGGAACATCCCATTGCTTCGGCCATTCTCTACAGCCTGTTCGGCGCAGGATTTGCCCTGGCGGTGCTCTCCAGCTTTTTGATCAATCATTTTGAATTGTTCGGATTGCAGCAGGTTTACCGGGAGTGGCGGCAGAAAGCCTTCACCGCGCCTCCGTTCCAGACGCCCTGGGTTTACAAAATTATCCGCCACCCCATGCAGGCGGGGCAGATTCTGGGCCTGTGGGCCATTCCGCTGATGACCGCCGGGCATTTGGTGTTGGCATTGGGAATGACGGTTTATATTTTCATCGGGATTTATTTTGAAGAACGCGACCTGGTGCGGAATTTCGGGCAGCGGTATCTGGATTACCGCAAAGAAGTGCCGAAGCTGATTCCGGTTCTCAAAACGGCTAAGATTAAACGGAACGATGGGGAAGCGTCGCCGGAAAAGGCGGTGAACACGGCAAAGGCTTCCGAAGAGGCTGCGTAGGTGAAAATGGTTCCGGTTAGAATTTCTGAGCATTAAAGCCGCAAAACCAATACTGGAGGAATCACACATGATAATAACTCCCCCACTGCGCGCCACGCGCACGTACGTCCAGCGCCTGGTCGCCGAACCCGAGAGGGTGTTCCCCCTGCTCTGCCCGGTTCGCGAGGCAGACTGGATCGAGGATTGGGACCCGCTGGCAGTGTTTACCAACTCCGGGGTCGCGGAACAGGATTGCGTATTCATAACCGCCGGGCAGCCGAATAACGCCGTCTGGTACATTACCCGCCTCGAGCCGGAAAAGGGATTTGTGGAGATGCTGAAAATTACCCCGGACGTGACCGCCTGTAAGCTGACGATTCAACTGCGCGCCGCGCCGGAGGGCTCGGAAGCGGAAGTCACCTACTCCCATACCAGCCTCGGTCCCCGGGGCGACGCCTTTGTCGCCTCTTTCACCGAAGAATACTACCGGGAGTTCATGCGCGAGTGGGAAGAGCAGATCAACCACTACTTGCGGCACGGCAGGATGCTTCGTAAAGCGAACTGAAAACAGGGTTTGGCGGCTATACCTTTTGCCCCTTCTTGATCTGGAGTTTTTATGAGACCGAAAGAGTTAGTTGAAAAATGGGTGGAAGCATTCAACACCGCTGATGCAGAGTCAATTGCGGAATTCTACGCGGAAGATGCCATCAACCATCAGGTGGCGGAATCGCCGGTGGAGGGGAAAGCGGCGATTAAAGAAATGTTTCGCAGAGAATTTGTACAGGCGGATATGATCTGCATCGTGGAAAATATTTTCGAGGATGGGGAATGGGCCATCCTGGAGTGGAAAGACCCGTTGGGTCTGCGGGGCTGCGGTTTCTTTCATGTGAAAGAAGACAAAATCATCTTCCAACGCGGGTACTGGGATAAATTATCGTTTTTAAGAATGCACAATCTGCCAATGCCGACGGAGTGAAAGCAGCATTACAAATAAATGTAAGGGGTGAAAATTCAAGAATAAAACATGAAGATTTCACGGGGCGTTTTCATCATACTTTTTCTCTTTTTGGAGCATAATTCTCAAATGTTCAACCCGGCGGCTCTCTATGCTCAAACCGTGAAAAACGAGGGGCATCACCAGGTTGTTTTGGCGCTCAAGAACGGTTTTTCCGAAGACGGCGCGGTTACGCCGGAATGGATAGAAGCGCTGCGTTGCCTGCGGCATCAGCCGGGCATTTCCGCCGGGCAGTTCGGCCAGAAAACCCTCAGCGCAGAGGAAACAGCGTGGGCAAATCTGATCAAAACCAAAATGCCGGTGTGGGCGGCCATGACGGACTCTTTGGCAATCCCCTTCAGGGCCATAACGCCCCCGGGTACGGTGACAATTTTGTTGGGCAACCCGGGCGGGGAGGATGCTTTTGTGTATAAGGACTCCACGATTTGTTTTGATCTCAACAGGCTCCATCATGAATACGGAGATGCCCTTACCGCGATTAATATTGACCGCATCGACCGTTTCTTCGCCCATGAATTTACCCACGTGTTGCACAAAGCCTGGCGGAAACAGCATCCGGTAGAACTTGAATCGCCGTTTGATGATGCCTTATGGGATTGTTTAACCGAGGGGTTAGGAAACTACCGCTCGCTTTCGGATAAATGGGTGACGGAAAACGGAACGTTGACCGATCACGCCAGGGTGGTTCTCAGCCGCTTGCAGCCGGTATTCGTTCAGCGAATCTCCGCGCTGCGCCATGCCGGCGATGAGGAAGCGGCAAAATTGATGGAAGGGCTGTCAATGGGCCCGTTTGAGCAAAAGTGGGGCGCGTTAACCGTGGCGCTCTGGCTGGCGCAGGAAGCCCAGGGAGACGATGCCAACCTGCAAAAATGGGTAGAAGCGGGGCCTGAAGGGATTCTGACATTGGCGCAAAAATATCTTCCGGGGGAATTGAAAGGAACAATACGAAATACCGCGGAAAGGGGAAATACACCTGCTGCCGGTTTTGACTAAAGTAGATCCACGAACTCATCAACCGTCAAACCGGCTTCGCGTATGATGCTGCGCAAAGTGCCTTTCGCGATTTCCTTATGGTTTGGTACGGTAACGCGGCGAAATGGAGCGAAGGCTTGGCGCAAAACGATATGGCTACCGCGTTGATGATCAAATTCATATCCGATTTTCGCCAGGGCCTTGATGACATCTTGCCCGGATACTACCGGCAGCTTGCTCATATTTCAATCACTTCTTCCGTTATCGGAGGAGGTATCGGTTCACCATGCTTCTCCAGACTTTCGATATAAGCCTGAATGGCCTCGCGGGCATTGATGAGCGCTTCTTTGCGAGTGGCGCCCTGGCTAATGCACCCTGGCAAAGAAGGAACCGTGGCAACATAAACGCCGTCTTCATCTTGCTCAATCAAGACGCGATATTTCATAATCTTACTCCCGGTTTTCCTTTAGGTTGAATATAAGAACCCGGGAAAAGATTTGCAAAGAGCAATTTGAGGACAGCCATAACATACCAACCGCCGGGATGTTAAAATCCGGGAGGTTAAAAAAGGAGGCCATTATTATGTCAATAACCATAAATTTCGATTTATCAAAAACACAAAAGATTGTGTTGTGGTGCGCGGCGGCCATCGGGTTGTTGGGAATAAACGGTCTGTTTTTGTATTCCGTCATATTCCGGCCGGAACTGATGCAGGCCGCGCAGTCAAATCTCTACTCCCTGGCCTTTATTCTGGAAGCGTTCGTGCTGCTGCCCCTGTTCTGCTACCTGATTGCTGCGGCAAAACTCAAATCCCCGGGTTGGATCGGCTTTCTGCTGTTATCCCTGGCGGGCAGCCTGGCGTTCAGCATTCCTTTTAGTATTTTGCTGTGGAACCGGCGGGGAAAAGCGAATGAAGGAGAATAATATTGTTTGCTTACATTTGGGAATACATTATCCGCGGGGATAAACGGGAGGATTTTCTGCGCTACTATGAACCGGAAGGCGTCTGGGCGGCCTTTTTCCAAAAAGGGGAAGGATACATCCGCACCGAATTGTTAGAAGACGCGGAAAATCCCCAACGCTTCCTCACCATTGATTATTGGAGATCAAAAGCGGATAGAGACGCTTTCCGGAAAAAACACGCACAGGAATTTGAAAAGATTGACAAAACCTGTGAATCATTCCCCCGCTCGGAACGGTTTTGGGGTGATTTTAACTGCTAATGCCAATCACGAGTCGGTTTTTTTAGCCACCAAGACACCAGGAAAGCACCAAGAATTTAATCAGAAAACTTTGTGCAACTTGGTGGTTTTGTGTCTTGGTGGCAATAAATCAAGATAGATGTCCTCAAAGCGCGCAACCCAACTGAGCACGGAAAACTGGTGGAGCAATGGGCGCGGGCGGTTTGGAGCGCCTGGGCGCCGCATCATAAGGCTATCCGGCGACTGGCGTCGCCGCTATAGTAAAGGTTCTGAAAAGACACGGATAAACTATAAGCGCAGCCTTAATCCAAACGATAACCTGTCAATAAAAAATTTTCTTATAGTAAATGAACACTGCGAAGTATATTTCGAAATAAGCTCATAACGAACCCGGAGGAATATGTATGGCAAAAACAGACCCCCAGGAGGCGCTGCGCAACCGCAAAGCGCCGATAGACATGACGCCGGATGAATTTCGCAAAACCGGCTACCAGGTGGTGGACCGGATTGCGGAATTTCTGGGCTCCCTGTCCCGCCGCCCTGTAACCCCGGGTGAATCGCCGGAAAAAATTCGCGCGTTGCTGGGCAACGGATCAATCCCACTGCAAGGCGCGGCGCCCGATCACCTGTTTAAAGAAGCGGCAGACCTGCTGTTCGACCATTCGCTGTTCAACGGCCACCCGCGATTTTGGGGGTATATTACCGCATCCCCCTCGCCGGTCGGGATGTTAGGCGATTTGCTGGCTGCCGCGATAAACCCCAACGTGGCCGCCTGGGTGCTTTCGCCGATGGCTACCGAAATCGAGGCGCAGGCAATCCGCTGGATCGCGGAATTGATCGGTTACCCGGTTAGTTGCGGCGGGTTGATGGTCAGCGGCGGCAACATGGCAAATTTTGTGGGATTTTTGGCCGGGCGCACCGCAAAAGCGCCCTGGAACATCCGGGAACAGGGGCTTGGCGGCGGCGCTCAACAACCGTTAGTTTATGTTTCCAAAGCCACCCATACCTGGATCGAAAAAGCCGCCGACCTGTTCGGCCTGGGCGCAAAGGCAATCCGCTGGGTCGAAACCGGCGCAGATCAACAAATGAGCATCGAAGCCCTGGAAAAACAAATTGCCGCCGACCGGGCCGGAGGATATTTGCCGTTCATGGTGGTGGGCGCTGCCGGCACGGTCGGCGTCGGCGCCATCGATCCGCTGCCGGAAATTGCCGCAATTTGCCGGGAACAGAATCTCTGGTTTCACGTGGACGGCGCGTACGGCGCGCCCGCCGCGGCGCTGCCGGAAGCGCCTGCCGGGCTGCGGGGATTGGCGGCGGCGGACTCCATCGCGCTGGACCCCCACAAGTGGCTTTACAACCCCCTGGAAGCGGGCTGCGTTTTGGTGCGCGATCCCCAGGCGCTTGTCAACACCTTCAGCTTTCACCCCGAGTATTACAATTTCGATAACACCAGAGGAGACCAGGCCGCCCTCAATTATTACGAATTCGGCCCCCAGAATTCCCGCGGCTTCCGGGCGTTAAAAGTGTGGCTGGGGCTGCGCCACGTGGGAAAAGAGGGCTATATTCAAATGATGCGCGAGGACATCGCACTGGCGGAAGAATTGTATAAACTTGTGGATTCCCATACGGAACTTCAAGCGCTCACCCATAACCTCAGTATCACAACTTTCCGTTACATTCCCTCCGGGCTGGCAAGCGGTGATCCCGCAACAGAGGAGTATCTGAACAAATTGAATCTGGAATTATTGAACCGGCTGCAAGCAGGGGGTGAGGCTTTTGTATCCAATGCAGTGATTGACGGCAAATATCTTTTGCGCGCCTGTATCGTCAATTTCCGCACTACTTTGAACGACGTCGAGGCGCTGCCGGAGATCGTCGTCCGCCTGGGGCGAGAGCTGGATGCGCAGATGCGCGGGGAATTTCTGGAGGTTGGATAAATATCCATGGAAGGCAAATCCCGGCTTATCCGGTATTACCCTCCAATCAAAACGCAACTATTAACCCTCAACAAGCACATCATTTACCCCCTCCCGAATCTCTCCCTGCCGGCTATCCCCAAAAAACTCCTTTTTTCTTTCCTAATTTTCCTTTTAAATGATAAATTCTCCCGGTTCTTTGGAATGAAGAACCCCCTGTAAGGCGAAGCTTCGGAAACGATATGGCAGATGAAACCCATCTAATCATCCTGCGCCAGGGCGTGGAAGCCTGGAACCGCTGGCGGGAGGAACATCCGGAAATCTTACCGGACCTGAGCGAAGCAGAGTTACGGCGCTTGAATCTCCGCAAGGCCGATCTCCGGGGCGTTAACCTCCACCGCGCTTACCTGCGCGAGGCCGATCTTTCCTGGGCGGACCTGCGAAAAACCGACCTGGGCTGGGCGGAGATGGTGCATACCAACCTGCGCGGCGCAGATTTACGGGAGGCGGACTTGCGCGGGGTGGATTTCCGGGGGGCTTACTTAGGCTGGGCGGATTTGCGGGAAGCCAACCTGGCCAATGCTTTCCTGGGCGAAGCCACGCTTCACCGCGCTTATCTCAACGAAGCGATCCTGCGCGGGGTTGTTTTTCGCAAAACCGACCTCAGCGGCGCTTACCTGGAAGAGGCTAAATTCCTCAATGCCCGGCAAATTGCCCAGGTACAAACCCTGTACCAGGCGACCCTGGAGCCGGGGCTGGCGGCCAAAATCAAAAGTCTCGATCCGGGTTTGTTCGAGAAGCCGGGGGTAAACAACGCTGCGGCAGGAGAGGAGGAGCAAGCCGGCGATGGCTGAGGCGATTCAACGGGCTAAAATCTATTTGAGTTGCCACCCTTCCGACCATGAGGAGGTAGAGGCTTTGGCTGCTTTTTTGGAAGACCTGGGATTTCAGCCGAGCGGATTTTGGGGCAACGCCCGGCAAAACACGCGAACCTCAACAACAGAGCAACAATACATTCGCGAGGCGCATTTTTTCATCGCCTGCCTGTCGAAAAGATCTTTCAAACGGAAAAGCCCGGTTCCCCGGGAAATGCAGGAAGCCCGCAAAGTGGCGGCCATAAAACCGGCGCAGGAGCAATACTTGACCCTGGCGCGGCTGAAAGAGTGCCCCATACCGCCGGCGTGGGGAAATATTCACCGGATCAATTTTTTTGAATCCGACGGCTGGGAGATTTTCGCCGAAAAGGTTAAACAGAACCTCAAACATTACTCGATTTCCTTCCAACCGCGCTTTCGCGTAATCGAGCGCAGCGATTTATCCCCGTTCGAGGCCGGGCGCATGATCCGCCTGAAAGAGCTGTTCCACAACGAGTGGAACGACGCCGCCAAAAGACCTCCCCGCCAGTATTCCCGGGACGGCAAGAATACCGAGCGGATCATCATCGACGGGGCGACCGGTTTGATGTGGCAGCGTTACCCCTCCACGAAGTTCATGGAAGCGCGGGAAGCGCGGGAGCACGTCCGCCAGTTGAACCTGTCCCGCTGGTGCAGTTACGAGGACTGGCGGCTTCCCACCCTGGATGAGGCGATGGCCTTGATGGAAAGAATAATTGACAAAGATTTTTTCCTCAACCCGCATTTTTTCGACCCCAGCCCCTGGATTTTAACCGCCGACCAGTACGAAGGGCAGACCTGGCTGGTCAATTACAAATTGGGCATTTGCAGCCTGGGGCACGCGGTTACGGGAGTATGCGTGCGGGCGGTGCGGACATTCCAATCTTGAGCATCTTTTTTAAATTTTGGTATAAACTTTTTTCAACCAGGATTTGCGCGGCTGTTTCTTTCCCACCCGTTCGTAGAATTTTCTCGCTCCCTGAACCCCTTCTAAGTAATCTATGGTGGTCAGATCCAGGGCCAGATCCGGTTTCTCATGTAAATACACTTTTTTGATATCCGTAAAATAAATGTAGTTTACATCGGGATGGTCGTCGATTGTGCCGATTAAGCCCTGGTAATTTTTGGTAATAATGCGAATATACTGGTTTTCAGGCTTTACATAGGTTTTAATTTGCCCAACCAGTTTTTTCCAGTGGGCTTCCATCTCTTTATGGAGCTTCTGGTCGTCCTTCCTCTTATCGCATAGATCTTTCAACTCTTTCAAATCCCGCAGGGTGTTTTTGATGGGCACAATATTGGTTTTCTTGAAAGCGTGATACTTCATGTAATAAACAAAGATCATACTGACGCCGAATAAGCCCGTCACAAATAAAGCCCAGATCGCCCAGTGCAGGGGAAGGGTGCGGTAGCCATACAAAAACGTCACTAAATACGCGAAGAACAGGATCACCGCGATTTTCAGGATGCGATCCAGGCAATCATCGGGGGTTTTCACGGTTTTGAACATACCTCCTCCTTGATTATTCAGCGAGATTACGGTCGTCGGCGCGATTTTCAACGCCAAATTATCCGGTTTCGGGGAAATAATCAAGAGGGGAGCGCAAAATTTCGGGGATGAGGGGGGCAAGGAGTAAAGACGTTGCAGTGCAACGCCTTTACAGGGATTTTGTGAGCGTGGCCGCGAACATGGTATCGGCATTCTCCCGGGGGCTTCCTAACAGTTCCTGCTCCACCAGGCGGAAGGCAGGATTTTCCTTCAAAAAACGTTCCACGATCAACTCGTTCTCTTCCGCCAGCCAGCTACAGGTGGCATAGACCAGCCGGCCCTGCGGGCGCACCGCCGCGCTGGCGTTTTGCAACAGTTGATATTGCAAAGCCGTCAGGGCGGGAAGCCCGGAAAGATCGAAGCGCCATTTACCGTCGGGGTTGCGCCGCCAGGTGCCGCTGGCGGAACAGGGCGCATCCACTAACACCCAGTGAAAACCGCCCCGGTTGCGCACCTCTTTGCCGAAATCCGGCAGCGCCTCCCCCTCCCACACCACGGTGCGCACGTTGTGAAACTGCGCCTTGCGCACCCGCCGGCGCAGCTCTTCCAATTTGTATTCCCGGATGTCCGAGGCATACACCGCTCCGCGCTCTCCCCCCGGGCGGGCGGCGATTTGCAGGGTTTTTCCCCCTCCCCCGGCGCAGCAATCCCAGGCCATCTGGCCGGGCAGCGCGTTCACCTTTGCGCCGATGCGCTGGCTGGCCAGGTCTTGCACTTCCACCCACCCGCTCTTATAAGCCGCTAATTCATATATTCCTTTTCGGCCCTCAACCTGCAAGGCTTCTCCCTGTTCCTGCACCGTGAAACCATTGCTTTTTAACTCCCGGATCACTTCCGCGGTGCGCGCGGGATGATTGATCCGCAGCCACAGCGGCGGGCGACTGCCGTGATGACGGATGAACCGTTCCGTCTCCTCCCTATTCCAGCCGGAACGGCGGGCGCGCTCTTTCAGGAAGCGCTCGAACCAAAGAGGAACGCCGTGCCAGAGCATCCGCTCCCGAAGCCCGCCGCCCTCAACATGCGACCGGAAGGTGGAAAGAAACTGCCCGCGGGATTTCTCCGCCGTCCCCGGCCAATTCGCGCCGGCGGAGAGTTCTGACCCCTCTTCCGCGGCATAGCGCCGATACACCCACTCGAAAAATTCGCCCGGGGGCATCTTCCGCCAGGAATCCAGCACCGGGGCCGGGCCGGGGAAATCCTTCGCGAACGCCGCCAGGCTTTCTCCAACAACATCCCGGGAGGCGCTAAATGGCGCAGCGGCGCGCCGGGAAGCCCCGGTTTTCGAGTGGAGAAAATCAAAAAACGTGGCCAGGCAGCCGAAGCGCAGCGCCGCGAAGAGCATTTCGCTGTACCAGTAGCGATCCTGCTTTCCGAACTGTTTGTATTGTTTGATCTCCCGGGCAAACCAGCGGTCGAACTGGGGCAGCTCCGGCTGCGCCAGCGCCGCCTGCCAGAGCCGGTACAGGTAACTCCAGCGGCCTCCTTTGCCGGACGACCCGGCTGAGAATGAAGACTTCATGTTCGCATAGTTGAAATTTGGATATTCTTCTTCAAAGATGCTTTGTTATTCCCTCCCGGAAAGGTTAATTTTATGAAAAAGATGGCGTGTTTTACAGTAAATTATTTTCATCTTTCAGGAGAAAAACCATGCGACCTTCTATCTTCTCTATTCTCATTATGGCGCTTTTCGGCAATCTCCCCGCCCCGGGGCAAACCATTTTTAACGGGTTCCCGGAGTGGATTTCCAGCGCCCAGGGGCAGTACGCCACCGGTTTAGGCATTGCGGACGTCACCGGCGACGGGTGGGACGACATCATCGTGGCCAACGGCAATGACATTTTGCGCCAGCGGGTGATGGTGTATTACAACAACGGCGACGGAACCTTCCCCACCACTCCATCCTGGAACAGCGGCGACGTGGATTACCACGGGCATTTGGCCGTGGGCGACATCAACGGGGACAACCTCCCCGACGCGGCGGTTTCCATTTTCCTGGGGCCGGCAGGCTTCACCCAGCCCGGGGGGGTGAAAGTATATTTCAACACCGGCGGGCAGTTGGAATCCCTGCCCTCCTACCGCAGCGCAGACAGCATGTTCACCTTCTCCTGCGCTTTAGGCGACGCCGACGGCGACGGGGATTTGGACCTGGCGGTGGCGGGGGGACAACCTTACAATATCGGGATCGGGCCGTACCAGACTTACGGGCGCATTTACTACAATGAAAATGGGGCGCTGCAACCCCTGCCGGGCTGGCAGTCCCAGGAACTGATGGGCGCGATGGACGTGGATTTCGCGGATATGGACGGCAACGGGTTTTTAGACGTGATTTTCGCCAGCCACCTAACCCCCAATTACATTTACTTAGCCGATAACCAGGGACAGATCTCCACCTCGCACAGTTGGAATTCCCAGGACGCGGATTACCACGCCAACTCCCTTACCATCGCGGAATTGGACGGCAACGGCTTCCTCGACCTGATCATTTCCGACAACGACCAATTGGGCGGGCAGGGAAAATACAAAGCCTACCTGTTCGGCGCGCCGCCGGCGGGGCAAAGCGCCCCGGGGTGGTTTTCCGCCACCGGCGGGTACGGTTCCGCAGTGCTGGCGGAGGATTTGACCCTGGACGGCAAACCGGATCTGCTAACCGGGCGCTGGTGGGGGCGGGTGGAGCTTTACCAAGGCGCCGGAAACAGTTTCACCACTAACCCGGCCTGGTTTTCCGGCACCACTTCCGTGATCGAAGCCTTTGAGCTGCGCGACGTGGATCAGGATGGCCGGATGGTGCGGCGGGACACCGTCAACGTTGCCGCAGATTCCATTCAGGTGGTGTATTTGCGAAATTCCGGGGTGGAAACCATCCATTCCGTGACTCTGAACGGCCAGCCGCTGTTTGCCGGAACGGATTATTGCGCCGTGCCGGGCCGCCAGTGGCTCTCCTTCAAATCCCCCTTGCTGAGCGGCGATCAATTGATCGTGGTGTATGAAATCTCCGTTGACCGCGACCTGGCGGTAACCAACTGGGATTCCGATATCGGCAACTACCTGTTCTATAACCAGACCAACCCGCCGGTGGGGATTGCCGCGCAGCCGACCGGCGCGTTCGGGGAATTCGAATTGTTTCAGAATTATCCCAACCCCTTTAACCCGGAAACGGCGATCAGCTTTCAGCTATCCCCGCGGGGGCAGGCAGCCAACAGCCTTGTTTCCCTGAAAGTGTATGACGTGGTTGGCAGAGAAGTGGCCACGCTGGTGGCGGAGAATTTGGCGGCGGGGAGTTACACATACCGGTGGGTTGCGAAAGGGTTGGCCGGCGGGGTATATTTCTACCGCTTAGAAGCCGGCAATTTTACCCAAACCCGCAAGATGCTCTTGATTCGGTGAGGGCCTTTTATACCGATTGCCGGGGCGTATCGCGATACGCCCCGGCCTATTTCAATGGGTTCACAACTCGAATTCCTCTGATAATTTGCCCGGTATTGAGATCTTCGCTCCATATTTCATTGCATTTTGCGCTCTCAGCCGCTACAACAATCAAAGAATCCCAGAAAGATAATTGATTCAAAATACTACAATCAATCGCTTCATAGATTAATCCCGGCGAGACAGTTACAACTTCAAAATTTTCAAACTGACGGACGATGTTTTTTGCCTGTAACACATCCACCCCCAACTTTTTTGTCGCCGCAACAAAGAACTCCTGCATAACCTGGGTGGATAATACGCCCCGGTAATGATCTCGAACCCTTCTTAACGCCTCGCGGCATTTTTCCCTTTTTTGAGGTTCATTGCTGTCCATGCTATAAACCAGCAGGTTGGTATCGATAAAAATCTTAGCGGCCATAAAGCTCCTCCCGATGCCACTTTTCCCCCCGGGAGTCGCCATTGGCCTGATCCATCAGCAAAAAGCACTGCTCCAGCCAATCAGGAGATTCAGGTTCTACCGTCGCTTTGAGGAGCTTGCGCAGCAAGGCATTTAAGGACATCTTATGCTTGCGAGCATAGAGCCGGCCTTTTGCTAAAAGGTCTTCATCGAAGGATATGGTTACATTGGGCATTACGATCTCCTTAATTTACACATAGCATGTGTAAAAATTTAAGCCGCGCCGCAGCGACAATCAAGAGCTAATTTTGAGACCGGCAGTTTTTCTTTAACCTTCCTACTCCTTGCCTGCAAGCATCTTTTCCCTTAAATTTCCCCGGTCAATTTCAGGGGTGTTTGAAAATTCGCCACAAAGCCGCAAAGTTTCAAAGAGGTCGCAAAGAAATCTTAAAAAACATCGTGAGAACTTCGTGTCCTCGTGTCTTTGTGGCAAATTTATGATTTTTCAGGCACGCTCTCAGCCGAATAAACATGAAGGAGCCGGATCATGGCAAAGCTTACCCGAATTTTATCCATCGACGGCGGGGGCATTCGCGGGATCATTCCGGCGCAGGTGTTGATCTCCCTGGAGAAGAAATTGCAGGAGCGCACCGGCAATCCCGAAGCCCGGCTGGCGGATTTTTTCGACCTCGTCGCCGGAACCAGCACCGGGGGCATTCTTACCTGCATCTATCTCTGCCCGGACGTCACCGGCAATCCCACCCGCCCGCGTTTCTCCGCGGAGGAAGCGCTGGATTTGTACCTCAAAAAGGGAGGGAAAATATTCGACCTCTCCATCTGGCAAAGGCTGACCTCCGGGGCCGGCATTTTAGATGAAAAATACAGCATCGGCAGCCTGGAGCAGGAGTTGGAATCTTACTTAGGAGAGTTGAAACTGAGCGATTTGCTGAAACCTACCCTGATTACCGCCTACGACCTGGAGCGCCGCTGCGCCAAATTTTTTACCCGCCACGACGCGGTGGAAAGGAAGAGCGAGGATTACTACCTGCGCGAGGTGGCCCGGGCAACCTCCGCCGCCCCCACCTATTTTGAACCCAAGGGCCTCGAATCGTTTTCCGGAACTTTCTACGCCCTCATCGACGGAGGGGTGTTTGCCAACAACCCGGCCCTGTGCGCCTACGCGGAAGCGCGCATGAAGCTGCCCGGCCAGCCCAAAACCGAAGACATGGCCCTGCTCTCCATCGGCACCGGCTACGTGAAAAAGAAGTATCCCTTCAAAGAGGCCAAAGACTGGGGACTGTTAGAGTGGGCCAAGCCGGTCATTGACATTATGATGACCGGGGTCGCGGAAACCGTGGATTACCAGCTTCGCCGAATCTTCGAGGCGGCGGAGCGCCCGGATCAGTACCTGCGCATCGACGGAAAGCTCAAAAACGCCAAACCGGATCTGGACGAAGCCTCTGCCGCGAACCTGGGCAATCTGGCCAAGGACGGCAAACGCATCGGCCGGGAGTTCGATGAGCAGTTGGAGGGGTTTTTGAAGTATCTGATGGAGTAGGGCGGGGAAGTGCTTTGGTGTTCGAGTGTTCAGGTGTTCAGGTGTTTAATTGGCAATTGGCAATTAGCAATTAGCAATTAGCAATTGGCAATTGGCAATTAGCAATTGGCAATTGCCAATTAAAAGAGGAGCTTGCCCATGAAAGAGCCTTTCAACCAGCCTCCCCCCACCCTGGGAAACCAGTTTGACGAGGACCGGGTGCTGCAATCCTATCTCAAACGGCTGTTGCCCCCGGAAATTTACCGGGAAGTGGAGCCTTCGCTTTCGGAAATGGGATATTTGGCCGGGGGAGAGCTTTATCAAATGCAGTTAGCCGACCGGCTGAACGAGCCGGCGCTGATCCAGTGGGACGCCTGGGGAAACCGCATCGACCACATCGAGGTTTCCCCGCTCTGGAAAGCAGCGGAACGCCTGGCGGCGGAGAAGGGCGTGGTGGCCGCGGCGTACGAGCGGCACTACGGGCGCTTCTCCCGCCCCTGTCAATTCGCTTTAGCGTATCTGTTTCATCCCTCCACGGACGTGTACACCTGCCCCCTGGCCATGACCGACGGGGCCGCCCGCACCCTGCTGCGCTCCGGCAACCAGACCCTGATCGAGCGCGCCCTGCCGCGCCTCGCCAGCCGCGATCCGGCTAAATTCTGGACCAGCGGGCAGTGGATGACCGAATCCACCGGCGGCTCCGACGTGGGCGCTTCGGAGACCCTCGCCCGGCAGGACGAACGCGGCGTCTGGCGCTTGTACGGGCGCAAGTGGTTTACCTCTGCAACCACGTCGCAAATGGCGCTCACCCTGGCGCGCCCGGAGGGCAACGGCCCCGGCGGGCGCGGCCTGGCGCTCTTCTACCTGGAAACCCGCGATCCGCAGGGGCGGTCGCAGAACATCCGGGTGAATCGCTTGAAAGACAAGTTAGGAACCCGCAAGGTGCCCACCGCGGAAATCATGTTAGAGGGAACCCCGGCGCACCTGGTGATGGGCGCAAACAACGGAGTCGCCAACATCGTGCCCATGCTGCAAATCACCCGCACCTGGAACAGCGTCACCGCGGCCTCGTTCATGCGCCGCGGGCTGGCCCTGGCGCGGGATTACGCCTGCAAGCGTGAAGCCTTCGGCGCGCCGCTGGCCCGCAAACCCCTGCACCTGGACACCCTGGCCGCGCTCCAGGCGGAAATGGAGGGCGCATTCCACCTCAGTTTTTACTTAACGGAGTTGTTGGGTTTGGATGAATCCGGGGAAATCGGCGCGGAAGAGGCGGAGCTGTTCCGCTTGCTCACCTCGGTGGTGAAATTGACCACCGGGCGGCAGGCAGTGGCGGTTGCCAGCGAGGTGTTAGAAAGCTTCGGCGGGGCGGGATACGTGGAAGACACCGGCCTGCCCCTGCTGCTGCGCGACAGCCAGGTGCTGCCGATCTGGGAGGGAACCACCAACGTGCTCTCCTTAGACGTTCTGCGCGCGCTCCATAAAAGAGAAGGTTTCTCGGCCCTGAAAAACAAAGTGAACCGCTGCGTCGAATCCGCCCGCGACCCCGGGCTGGCGGAAACGGGGCGGCTGGCGCAATCCGCAATCAGCCGCGCGGAATCCTGGTTGAAAAATGCGCGGCAGGCCGGTGAACCAGTATTGGAGGCGGGAGCGCGCCGCTTCGCGCTCACCCTGGGGCGCGCGCTAACGCTGGCGCTGTTGGCGGAGCACGCCCAGTGGTCGCTAGACCACGAGCGCGACGGGATTGCCCGCGCCGCAGCCCGGCGCTTTGCCCGCGCGGGCGTCGATCTCATCGCCGATATGGATTTGGAAGACGCCGCAGCCCTGGCGATGGAAATGCGGAGGGACAGTTAAAAAGTAAAAGGAGTGCAGAATTTATTCTGCACTGGCAGCACAAAATTGGCAGTGCAAAATGAATTTTGCACTCCTTCTCAACGGAGCTTGAAATGGTCAACCGGATTACTCGTTTTATCATTTTTCTGATCGTATTCTCCTGCACCGGCGACCCCGGCAAGGGGCAGGACGCCGCCGCGAAAACCGATAATGATCCCTATCAAAAACAGCGCTACCGCATGGTGGCGCAGCAGATCGAAAGCCGCGGCGTGAGCGAGGGGGCGGTGCTGAACGCCCTGCGCGCGGTGAAACGGCATCTCTTCGTGCCCGCTGGCGAGGTGGAGAACGCCTACCAGGACAGCCCCCTGCCCATCGGCTACGGGCAGACCATTTCCCAGCCCTACATCGTGGCGTACATGACCGAGGTGATCGAACCCAAACCCCATCACAAAGTGCTGGAAATCGGGACCGGCTCCGGTTACCAGGCCGCGGTGTTGGCGGAGATCGTGGATTCGGTATTTACCATCGAGATCCTCCCGGAATTGGGCAACAGCGCTGCGGAACGATTGAAAAACCTGGGTTATGAAAACACGGAAGTGCGGGTCGCCGACGGGTATTTCGGGTGGGAGGAGCGCGCCCCGTTCGACGCCATCGTGGTTACCGCCGCGGCGGAATTCGTTCCGCCCCCGCTCATCGAGCAGCTCAAAGACGGGGGGAAAATGGTCATCCCCATCGGCGCGCCCTTCCGCACCCAAATGTTGATGCTGGTGGAGAAAAAAGGCGGCAAAGTGACCACCGCCAGCCTCTTCCCGGTGCGCTTCGTGCCCTTTCGCAGGGAATGACGCGCAAGAGCGCGGGTGTTTTAGTATTTTGGTGGGAGTAGGAATACTGATGATAAAAAATCACCGCCCGAAATTCGAGACCAAAGTACTTGAACACCAAAACATCAAGACACCAAGACACCAAGACATCAAGACACCAAGACACTTGACACTTCAAAAAAATCTTCTCTTTTCGTTAGGAATTCTTTCCGCCGCAGTCATCGCTTTCCAACTGGCGCTGATGCAAATTCTCTCTTTCGTGCAGTGGCATCACTTTGCATACATGGTGATTTCCGTGGCCCTGTTGGGATTTGGCGCCGCGGGCGCGGCGCTGGCAATATTCCGAAAATGGTTGATGAAGCGGTTCGAGTGGCTGCCGCCGCTGCTGATGATCCTTGCCGGACTGGCCATGGCCCTGGCGGTGGGAATCTCCCAAACCGCGGCGCTGCGCTTCGATTCTTACCTGCTGTTTGCCAAACCCGCGCACGCCTGGCGGCTGCTCGCCGCGTACCTGCTGTTTTTCATTCCCTTTTTTCTCAGCGCCTTAGCAATCGGGATGGTATTTGTGCGGTTTGCCGGGCAAATCGGAACGCTCTACTTCGCCAACCTGCTCGGCTCCGGGGCCGGCTCCCTTGCCGCGCTGGGCTTGATCCGGATTTATTTTCCCGGCGAGTTGCCGGCGGTAATCGCCATCTTCCCGCTCATCTCCGGCATGTTGCTCATCAGCCGGGCGCGGCGGGGGCTGCTGGCCGCCGCGGCGCTGTTCGCCACCGGGATCATCGCTTTCCGCATCGTCTCTCCCCCGCAGCTGGCGCTCTCGGAATTCAAGAGCCTCAGCAAAACCCTTAATTTGCCGCAGGCGCGCATCCTCCTGGAAAAGACCGGCCCCCACGGGGTGATCCAGGTGGTATCGTCCCCGGCGATCCGTTACGCGCCCGGCCTGAGCCTGAACTACCGGGGGCTGGTGCCGGTCAGCAAAGCCATATTTATCAACGGAAACTGGGGCGGCGCGGTGCGCAGCCGCGCGCGAACCGATACGAGCGACGTTCTGGACTTCACCGGCGCGGCGCTTCCCCATGCAATGCGGCCCCGGGAGCGGGTGCTGGCGCTGTGCGGCGCGGCGGGCGGGGAGATCGGCCAGGCGCTGGCCGCGGGCGCCCGGCAAATCACCGTGGCGGAGCCGAATTCCGCGCTGCTGTCAATTCTCCGCAACGAGTTAGCCGGGGAGCTGGATTCGCTGCTGGATCATCCCGCGGTGCGGGTGCGCAACCTGGAACCGCGCACCTTTTTGATGGCCGATACCGCGGCTTACGATCTGGTGTTGCTGCCCATGGTGGGCGAATTCGGGGGCGCAGCCGGCCTCTACGCCCTGCAGGAGCAGTATCTCTTCACCCGGGAGGCCTTCCGGGAAATGCGCCGGAGATTGACCCCCGAAGGCGTAATTGCAGTAAGCTGCTGGATGGATTACCCCCTGCGGAATCCCCTCAAACTGCTCGCCGCCCTGGCGGAGGCGCTGGAGGCGGAGGGAATCGCCGATCCGGAAAACCATATCGCCGCGGTGCGCAGTTGGGCGACCATCACCTTCGCGGTAAAATCTACCCCTCTCGATGCAGGGGAGATCGCGCGGATAGGGGATTTCTGCGCAGCGATGGGATTCGATCCCGCGCTCCTGCCCGGCGTTTCCGCGGAGCAGCGGGAGCGCTTCAACCGCCTGCAAAACCGCCAGTTTTTCGAATACTTAGATGAAATTCTCTCCCCGGAACGGGAGAAGCTCTACGCCGAATATGATTTCAACCTGCGCCCGCCCGGCGACGACCGCCCCTACTTCTCCCAATTCCTGCGCTGGAAAAGCCTGCCTCATCTGCGCGGGCTGTTCGGGGAGCAGGCGCTGCCCTTTTTCGAGATCGGTTACCTGTTGGCGGCGCTCACTTTGCTGCAAATTACCGTCATCGCCCTGGCGCTGATCATTTTGCCGCTCTTTTTCCGCTCCCAAGGAGTCCTCGACCGCGCGGGAGGCGGTTTTCGGCAAAAAAACGGGCGGCCGGGTCGCAGACTCCTTCGGACGGGAAATAAGCTGCGAATCTTTTTTTATTTCAGCGGGATCGGGTTAGGATATATGTTTGTGGAGATTGTGTTCATCCAGCGCTTCATTCTCTATTTCGGAAGCCCGGTATATGCCGCCGCCGCGGCCATCGCTTCCCTGCTGGTCTGTTCCGGGGCGGGCAGTTACCTTTCCGCGCGGCTGCCCTCCCTCCGCCGCGCTTTGATAGGGGTTCCCGGCGGGATCATGGCGCTGTTGTTAGTGTACGCCGTGGTGCTGACCCCGGCGCTGCGGGCGACCATCGCGCTTCCCGCGGGAATAAAACTATTGCTGGCATTACTTTTCATCGCCCCGCTGGGGTTTTTTATGGGAATGCCCTTTCCACTGGGGCTTCGCCGGTTCCGGGAAGAATTTTCCGGGCTAACCGCCGGGGGTGAAGACGAAGTACCCTGGGCCTGGGGCATCAACGGCTGCGTTTCGGTGGTAAGCGCCGCGTTGGCCGCTATCGTCGCAGTAGAGTTGGGCTTTACCTGGGTAATGATATTTGCAGCGGCGGGATATGGGGTAACCCTGTTAGCGGGGTGGAAGGATATTGGGTGAGAGGGGTAGTGGTGAGTTGTAAGTCAATATCGTGTAGTTAAACATTCACTATTCTCTATTCACCGTTCTCTATTCACATTACAACCCAGGTTTCGTCGCAGACGAACCCGGGGCTGCGGAATATAAACGCTTCGCGGTGAATGGTGAACGGTGAACTCGGAATAGTGAATTTTAGTCTCGATGCCGACATTGAGTGGCAAGTGGCAAGTGGCAAGTGAGAAGTGGCAAGTAAGAAGTGGCAAGTAAGAAGTGGCAAGTAAGAAGTGGCAAGTAAGAAGTGGCGACCATGATACTTCTTACTTGCAACTCCACCATTGACCATTCCCAAACAACGGTTTACTTCAACAGCGCCAGCTTGATGTGATCCTGGAATGTGCCGGCGCGCAGGATCGCAAAATAGATTCCCCCGGCAACGGCAGCGCCGCGGTCGGAATCCCCGTTCCAGGTGAGGGGATGCAGCCCGGCGGCAAGGTTGCCATCGAAAAGGGTTATCACTTTTTGCCCCAGCAGGTTATAGATCTCCACTTTGACGGAAGACGTGGCGCCGGCGTTGCCGGGAACGTACACTTGCAGGGTGGTTACCGGGTTAAAGGGGTTGGGGTAGTTTTGCAGCAGCTTGAATTGATCCGCAACCACATCTTCCGGCAGGCCGGGGGTGGCGCTGATCGGCCCGTGCTCGGTGCGCAAGCCGTTGATATCCACGTCCTCTAATTTGTACCAGTAAGTGGTTCCGTTCACCACGTTGTCATCCGTGAAAGTGTACTCGGTGCGCTGGTTGGTGTTGAACTGCCCTTCCCGGGAGCCGATCAGAACGTACTCGCCCTGCTGCTCCGGTGCGCGCAGAATATCAAATTGCATGTTGTTGATCTCGCTTTCCGTAGCCCAGTGCAGGGTTACATGGCCGTCTCCGGCGACGGCTGTGAAAGCAGAGAGTTCGACAGGCAATCCATTATCTTCCGGCCAGGCGGTAATAGAGACGTTGTCGATTGCCAAACCGTGGTCATTGGCATTATCATTGACATCTTTCCAACGAAACATGATTTCAGAACCATTCGGAACCTGAATGTTAAGAACATCACTACGCGCCAGTTGACTGGGCGGATCAAGGGCTCCACTATTACCAGTAGTGGGACTGATAAAATTCAACCCAGTAGAGTTTTCGGTATAACCTGCGCCTGATACATCTGTAACGGTTGAACCAACAAAATATCCAAAAACTAAAGTCTGGGTATTGTTATTCGCGGCTCTCCACTGTTCCCCGGTGTAACTGATTGTAAATGAACGAATCTCTGCCCCCGTATTATTTTTCATCCTGACACCGTAGAAAATATCATCCGTAGTGTTTGAAGGTATAGATCCTAACGCCCGTTCTGATGAGCCAGTTGAGCCAAAGCTGTAAAGAGCTCCTGTATTATCACTTCCATTAGCGGCAATGTATGTGGTCCTGTTCGAATACCACCCTGCAATGGTAGTATTATTTGCCCAGGTATTGCTGGCACCGGTATTTGCCAGAGAATTAAAGTTTTGCGTATAAGCGGTTCCCAATGGAACGCCGCCAGACCCAATCACAATTTGAGCAGAAACCGTTAAACTAATGAAGGAAACCAACAATGTTGCTATGAAAAAACCGTTCCACTTTTTCATGCCCGATCCTTCCCTGTTTTGATTTATAAGATTCATTACAACCCCCTAACAGCAGGATTAATCGCCCATCGTTTATTCGTCAATAAAATCATCGGCTCTGCGAATGTGATCTGTAGAACATTTTTAAATTTTTCTCCCCGCTTCATCTGAAGCGGAATATTCAAAAAACCTCTATCATCCCCGGTAAATATAATTTTTTCTGCATACCCGTTTTATCCCCCTTTATTCTTAATCCCGGCATCCCGGGGCAATATTCCCTCGGCAAGCACTTTCTCGGTGTTTTAGATCACAGGTTTATGGAAGTCTTATTTAACGCAGCGCCGGTTTTTTCCGGCCCGGCAGGCGGGGGGAAAGGGAACGGGGATAATGGGGAGTATTTCCGGAGGGAATATCCCTGATTCGGAAAGATCAAAAAACCGAAGGCTGCCTCCAACGGTCTTGGAGGCAGCCCTCGGGTGAAGAAGAAAATAGGGGAGATAAAAAGCCCGGTTATTGGGGCACAATGTTGACAGTATCCATGCCCCAGAAGAACACTCCGCCGGTGGTGTAACCGGTCAAATAGGCTTCGGTGCTGCCGGCGGTCAGGTTCAAATTCTGGGTTTTGAAGTGCAGAATCATATCCATATCGCCGTCGCCGTCAACGTCTTCAATGGCCCAGTGCACCGGCGCGGCGCCGGCAAATTCCACCGTCGCGGGATCGACCGTGGTTGCGTCGAAGGCGGGAGTGGTCAGGATCGCTACCGGCACTACTCCCCGGGAGCGGAGGTTGATGCTGTTGGGATAGCTGCCCGGTTTGATGTCGATAGCGGTTTCAAAGCAAGGCGCCAGCGGGGGAGTGGTTTCGGTGCCGCTTACGTTAATGTCGGTAAAAGATACCGTGTGAGTCGCACCATACCCATATAGACCGTAGAACACCTGCAGATGCGCCATATCGCCGGTAAAAGTCATTCCCGCGGGGGTCAATTCCATCGTGTTCCAGTTTCCGTCGGTTTCAAAACCCTGGTCTAAACCGTTGATGCTCATGTAAGCCGTTCCGGAAGTTGCATTATCGGCATGAAGCGTGATAACGATCTGGTAGATTCCCACGGTATTATAGGTTCCGCCATTCACCGCCAGCGGGCTATCATCCTGCCATTCATCGACCCCGTCGCGGTCGAACCAGATGCGGTGGTTGTTACCGGGGCTGGGCGGAGTAGAAGGCAGGTTATAACTTCCTTCCCCGTTCCCCCCGCCTTTTTGCAGGATCAGTTTATCATCGATATCCAGCGTAGGCGAACCGATGGGATCGGGATTAAAGGTGTTCACTGACCAATCATAATCGGTTGCCAGCCACACTCCCGCACCTTCTGCCATCCAGGTGGGATTGAAGTCGCCGTAGCAGGGGGAGCGCAGCCCGATTTCCGCCCAGGCGTGGGCGTTTCCGCCGAAATCATCCACCAGCCCGGTGGCGTCATAAGTGAAGCTCAGGGTGATGTCGCCGGCGGTCAAATCCCACCAATCATTGAAATGCCCGGCCTGGAAACCGCCGCTCAGGGTGATGTCATTGTAAGCTTTGGCAAAACTGCTCAGCGCCGGTTGCTCCGTTGCCGGGGGAGCGGTCAGGTTGGGAGTATCCTGGCAGCCGCTGTACACCAATGCGGCAACCGCAACGATCAATAAAAGGTAAAACAACTTTTTCATGGTAAATCCCTCCAAAAGTTTAAAAAGATTCATGAAAAATGAATTAGAAAAGGAATTGGGAAGAATGGATCAGGCAAGCAAGGCACACCACCTCCTTTCGCACGTATGCAAAAAGGCTTAAAAAGTGGTACGGCATCCCTTGCGGCGAAATTGTGAGCGGGAAAATTTCTTCCCGCTTCCGCAAAGGATTTTTCAGGCGCGGGAAAAGCCCGAACTCAACCCGCCGCGGCAAATCTATATTCCATTAAAATATTTTCCCGGAATCGAAATGCCTGTGCCTTAAGGATAATTGGAAAAGAGGTCAGCAAAGCCAGAAAATACCCGTTGATTCCGCAATAAAACCGTTATACCATCCATCAGGTTCAGGTATTGAAATACTTTGTATCAGATCATTGAAATGCGGTTAAATGTACTTTCGCTGGTATATCAATTTCAAGTGTTTTAATTTTTCGAGAAGACAGCCTGTCGGAAGTAAAGACCTCAAAGGTTTCAGAAACCTTTGAGGTCTTTAAAATGAGGTCTGAAACCGCGAAGGAGAAAAGCATGCCTGCCTTAAAAGAGAAAATCGCCGATTTCCTGGCGCAGAAGCGCATTGCCGTGGCCGGGGTGTCCCGCGACCCGAAGGGCAGCGCCGCCAACCTGATTTATCAAAAGTTAAAGCAATCGGGGTATGAAGTGTTTGCCCTGAACCCGCAGGCGGATTCCGTGGAGGGCGAACGCTGTTACCCGGATGTGAAATCCATTGCGCAGGGAGTTGATGGGGTGGTTATCGTCACCCGCCCGGAGGCGGCGGAGCGGATCGTAAGGGAATGCGCGGAGGCGGGGGTGCCGCGGGTGTGGATGCACCGCTCTTTCGGCGCGGGCAGCGTTTCCGAAGCGGCGGCGCAATTTTGCGCGGAGCATAACATCAGCGTGATTGCCGGCGCCTGCCCGATGATGTTCTGCCCGCCGGTGGATTTCGGGCACAAGTGCATGCGCTGGATTTTGGGCGCAACCGGAAAGCTCCCCAAATAACTGATGTTACGCAGACACCCAAAATCAACCACAGAGCCACAGAGGGCACAGAGAAAATCAAGTATTTAATGAATCTGAGATTGCGCTGAGAAGCAAAAACGCTAAAAAGGCGATTAAAACTCTGTGTTCTCTGTGGCTTTTGCATGGTGAGTTTATCGAACCATGTGGTAAAATGCGTAACATCAGTAAATAAAAAGGGCAGGGGGGAGCCTGCCCTTGAGATATTGCGGCGAGGAATAGATTCGTGAATCTTTGAGATTTCGTGACTTTGTGGCGAATTTTCAAACACCTTCTTACATCTTCGGCGCATCCTCTTTCACGAGCAATCCCACCAGTATCCCCCCGACGGCGGCGCACACTAAAGTGCCCAGAAACCAGCCCAGGGCCATGCCGTAGGGAATCGGCATCACCGAATAGCTGCCGTAGCCCATGGAAACGCCCGCGCCGATGCCGAAAATCACCCCGTATTTGACCGCGGTGGCCATGCTTTTATTGGAGATAAAGGCGGCATAGATATAAACGAATACCGCCGCGGAGATTAGCCCGACAATCGCCATCAGCCCGTTTTTCATTTCCTCCATCGGCCGCCAGAGATGCGCGGTGGCTCCGTAGGCGGAGCCGAGAATCATCGTGTGCAGCACATAGTCGATGATTTGCCAGGCGATGAACACCGCCACGATTGCGATGATAAGCTTCTTCGTCATACAAATTCCTCCTGTGTTTATGTGAATAGGCCCAATGCGCTATGGGTTTGGGGGTAAAACAATGCGGCGATTTGAAAGGGCCTTACGTTTCCGGGAATCTCTCTGTTTTTTGAGCGGAAGAATATACCGCAGCCACCAATAACATTCAAGAGCAGGGAAAATAATGTTTATACTCCCCGGGGCCACATTCTGAGCTTTTCAAGATGCTCGATACTGGATGCCGGATGCTCGTGGCAAAGCCATCCCTTTGGGAATAAACCGCCTAATCAAGCATCCAGTATCCAGCTGCGCGCTATTCGTCCCCCCTACCCCGCTCCGCCAAAAATCCCCGGATTGCCTCCGCGTGGCCGGTAATCTCCTCCGGACGGGAGGAATTCCCGCGCGCCGCCAGGGCGGCTTTTAGATGCGTTTCCACCCCCTCGTATTGTTGGGTGATGACGGCGATCCAGGCGCGGCAGATGGAGAGCATCGGCCGGGCATTGAAGGCGGCTTCCGGCAGGGCGCTCAGCCAGCGTTCCACGGTCACTAATTCCCCGTTTTGCAGCATTTCCCGGGCGTTTTGTTCGATCAACTCCCCGGCCAGATTCGCATCGTGGGCGGCCAGCCCGTGCTGAAACGCTTCTTCGATGAATCCCTGCCCGGCAAACCAGCGCGCGGCGCGGCGGCGTTGAGTCTCCTCCGCTTCACCGGCGACGCGCCGGAAGTAATCATGTATATATGTTGCCAGAAAAGGATGGAAGCGGAACCACTCTCCCGCGGTATCGGCAGGGGCTAAAAATGCCCCTGTTTCCGCTAATTGCCGGAGCAGCGCCGCGGAATTCCCCTGCCCGCTCACCGCCTCGCACAGCGCCGGGGAGAGAAGCTCCAGCGCGAACACCTTGCTCAAAAACGCCTGCATCTCCGCGCCCTGGCGAACGAGGAGCATTTCCACCAGGCAGGGCAGCGCCTCCCGTTCATCCTGCTCGAAGCCGGCGATAAAATCCGCCGCCGCGCCGCGCTCCTCTTTCAGGCAGAGCGCGGCGTATTTGAGCGCCGCGGGGTGCGCTTCCGCGCGGCTGACCAGGGCGGAAATCTCCCCGTAGCTCAGCTGCAACTGCATTACCTCGTTGAAGAGCGCGCCGGCTTCATCCATGCTGAAGGCCAGGTAGGGAGCGCGAATCTCGTTGACCTGCGCGGCGGTGCGCAGCGCGGCCAGGCTCCAGGGCGGGTCGCCTTCGCTGCTGACGAAAACGTGCATCTGCGGAGGCTGGTATTCTAACAAAAAGGTTAGGATCTCGTGCACCGGCGGCGATTGAATGTGCTGGTAATCGTCCAGCGCCACGGCGAAGTCATGCAACACCAGCCCGGCCTGGTCGAGCAGCTTGCGAAGCGCCTGTTCCATGCCGGGTTTTTCCGCCGGACTGCCCGGCCGGCCTTCCCCGCGCAGCATCTCGAAAATCCCTTTGCCGATAGCGGGATTAACCGTCCGCAGCGCCGCGATCAGCCGTCTGAAAAAACGGGCGGGATCGTTATCATCCGGGCGCAGCGACAGCCAGGCGATTTTTATCCCCGCCTGCCGCGCCCACTGGCCCAGGAGGGTAGTTTTTCCGTAGCCGGCCGGGGCGGAGAGAACCGTTAATTTGCAGCGCAGCCCTTCATTCAACCGGGCGATCAGGCGCGGGCGCGGCAAATCCCGGCCATGCGGGGGAGGAATTTGCCGGTGCAGATTATTCAAAGCGTGTGAATTCATTTGCCAAAAGAGGTTAAGGTGAAGCGGGAAGCGTGATGCGTAACTCGTAATGCGTAATGGTTTCGTATTGCGTATTGCGTAAGGGCGCAGCACAAATTGCACAAATGTATAGATGAATAGCCCCGCGCTTTAGCGCGGGGAAAAGAAAATCCGAAGAAAAGTAAGTTGGGGCTTCAGCCCCGAGTGTTATCAAAACGCGGGGCTGAAGCCCCAAAGAAGATTTGGGTTTTTGGATCCCCCGCACTGAAGTGCGGGGCTATTCATTAATTCCGCTCCTTGTGCAATTTGTGCTGCGCTCATTGCGTAACGGAATACGCATTACGTTTTACGTTTTACGTTTTACGTTTTACGCATTACGCTTCCCGTTTCCCGCTTCACGTCTTCCACGTAACTAACCAGCTCCGGGAAGAATTCCCGGAAATCCGCTTCGAATTCCCGGTAATGGGCGCGCAATTCCGAAATCCCTTCCGCCAGGCGGTTTTTCCGGCTCAAGCGCCCGGACATGCCGGTTAGCACCCGGGCGATTCCTTCCAAATGCCGGTAGGAGAGCAGCCAGTTGCCGGCGATCATCAGCGGCAGCATGCGCTGGAAGCGGGGCGGGGCCAGGGCGCGGTATTCCATGAAGACGCTATAGGCATGGTCGCAGAAATCCTCCAGGGGAAGCGCGGAATAATCCGGCCAGTTTTTGGCCAAAAAGTGGTCGTAGAAAATATCCACCATAATCCCCTTGAGGTGGCGGTACTCCTCGCCGATCCGCCCTTTGCTGCGGCGGAATACCGGGTGGCGGTCGGCGAACACGTCCACTTTGCGGTGCAGCACGATGCCGCGGCTGATCTCCTCCGGGTAGTGGTTGCGGAACTCGCTGTCCACGAAATCTGCCAGCATATTCCCCACCAGGGATTCGGGAGTATTGTCGGCAAGGTAGAGATGGGCTAAAAAGTTCATCGCCGGTAAAAATTTCGGTTATGGAGGCGGGGAATGGAGTTGTTGCGAAATAAGAAAAAAGCCACGAATGCCCACGAATTTTCACAAATGGTTTTTTTCAGAAAGTGTTTGTTTTTCTTCGTGTTCATTGGTGTTGATTCGTTGCTGATTTTTGAGTAAACCGGTTCAAAACCCTTGTTTCGCAACAAGTCTGATAGGAATTTACCGGTTATTCACTGCTGACGTCCACGGTGACCGGGAAGCTGTCGGCCGGCTTATCGGTGGGGAACCAGATGCGCTCCAGGGGCACGATGATGAACATCCCTTCTTCATCTCCCACGGCGGCAAATTGGGTTTCGTCGCCGTCCCAGAGTTTCAAATTCAGAGAATCCCGGATGTGCGCGGAAAACAGGCGCACGTCTTCCACGGGGTAGCCGATTTCGCTGACGCCCAGGATACTTTTCGCGGAAAACCTGGCCGCGGAGCGGTTGTTCAAGTTGTGGCGGGCGATGAATTCCACGATGTTGCCGGCGGGATCGTAAAAATAGAGCGCATCGGCGTTCCAGCTCTCGAAATGGAACTGGTCTTTTCCGCCCTGCCCGATCAATTGAGCGCGGGAAGCAAGCCATTGCCGGGCCTGGGGCAGCTGGTTTTCCGGTATATTGAAGGCGAAGTGGTAAAACGGCTCTTCCAATTGATGGGATTTGAAAAAATGCACCGTGGAGGCCCCGGCGCGGAACGCAAAGGATCTTTTGCTCTCGCTGGCCAGGGGCAGTTCTAAGGTTTCGGTGTAGAAAGTTTTAAGCGCTTCGAGACAGTGGGTCTCCAAGCGAAGCTCTACGATTTTCATCGCCATTCGATCTAAATTTGGCAATAGAGTAAGCAAATTCCGGGAAATAAGCAAGAGCGGGGAAAGAAAATTGAGGCCCGGCAGGGCGGCGTTGTCTGAATATTTTATTGACCGGGCAGGGCGGAGGGCTTATACTGCGCAAGGTTATGAATCGAGGCGTTAGTTTTCGGGTATTGGGGTATAAGGATGTACTATCACGTGGTCCGTGACAATTGCTGGGAAGTACAGGAAGCAGAGCTTCTCCCCTGGCGTCACGATGCGGAGCATCGTGACGAGCATGAGCATTGCGCAGGCTAACTTGTGACGATGCTCCGCATCGTCACACAATGGGGGAAGCTCCGCTTCCTGGCGACCGAATTGTCAAAGACCACGTGATAAGACAGGCTATAAGGGAAATAATATCGCATACCTTTTACCCCTGACAGATATCAACCCCCGGCGGCAGGTTATGGAAAACCAATCCCGCGATTTGGCCAGATTGCACGAGGAGATTCGCGCCTGCACCCGCTGCCCGTTGCACCGCACCCGCACGCAGGCGGTGTGCGGGGAGGGGAACCGCCGGGCGCGGTTGATGCTCATCGCCCAGGCGCCCGGGGAGCGGGAAGACCGCGAGGGGCGGATGTTCATCGGGCCTTCCGGCAAAATTTTCGAGGAGTTGTTAGAAAGCGCCGGAATTTGCCGGGAAGATGTGTACCTCACCAATTTGCTGAAATGCCGCCTGCCCAAAAATCGCCGTCCCCGGCAGGATGAGATTCGCGCTTGCAGCGCCTACCTGAAGCGGGAAATTCTCCTGGTCGAGCCGGAAATCCTGGTTCCGCTGGGTTTTTACGCCGCCCGGCAGGTTCTGAAATTATTCGGCGTCCCCGCGCCGCAGGGCCGGGAGGCGTTCAAGGACTTTTACGGGCGGCTGTTCCTGGCGCCGGGCGTCAAAATATTCCCCCTGCCCCATCCCTCCTGCATTCTGCACAATCCAACGCACAAACCGGGGGTGCTGGAAAAATACCGGCGGCTGAGAACGCTTTGGGGGAATGAGAGTGTTTAGGGCTTTCGCCCTTTTTATTGTACCACTGAACGCTAATGTGTTTCAATCACTCTGTGCGCTCAGTTGGGTACATTATTTTTTTCTGGCTCCCTTATTATTCCCCCCGATTTCTCTTGATTCGAAACAGCCAGCGCGGCGCCGCCTCGCAATAGCGCCGGTATGCCTCCCGGAATTTCCGCCGCAAAACGGGTTCCTCGTAGAAAACAATGAATAAATGGAATCCTGCAAACACCGCCGCCCCGTACCCCGCCAGCAGCAGCGATTCAAACCAGAGCGCCTCCCCGAAAACGACACTTAGCACTCCCACGTACATGGGATTGCGGCTGTAACGATAGAGACCTTTCGCAACCAACTCTTTGGGAGGATCGATTGGCGCAGGAGTGCCTTTTCCGGCAAAAGCGAATTCCCAGGCGCAGCGCAGGTAAACCAGCGCGCCGAGAATGATGAGAACCAACCCGGGATAACGAAAAGGCCCGTCGGCCAGCGAAACGCGGTTCCAGGGCGAGGAGAGCAGCAGGGCGGGAAGCAGGATCGTTACGGTACCGGGCACTAAAATCGTAAACAGAAGGGTTTTGAGGGCGGTGAGTATTTTCCGGTTCTCCGGCATGCCTTCGTTACTCATCCCGGTAGCCGATCTCCGGGCAAAGCTTGATCTTGCTGCGGGCGAACATGCCGCTGCCCCGGGCGATTTCACGGTCTTTACCGTCGTAAAGCAGCGCCTCGGCGAAGAATAATTCCCGGGAGGAATAAATGGCCTTGCCGTAGGCGCACATCTCTCCTTCGGAAATGGGGCGCAACAACTGCACCTGGTAACTGACCGTGAGCACCAGCGCCTCTTTTACCAGGGAATTCACCGCAAAATAGGCGGCGTCATCCAGCGCTTTGAAGTACACCGAACCGTGCGCGGCCCCGCCGGCGTGGAAGAACTGCCGCCGGATGGGAATGACGATCTCCGCCACCCCCCGGGAAATGCGGATTTGGGGGGCATAGTAGGCGTTGCAGGGCGCGGAGCGGTACATATTTTCCAGCCTGCGGAAGTGAGATTCTTCGTTCATAAAGCGTCTCTATGGGTAAAGGAGCATTTAAAAACTCGGCTCTGCGATAAAAGCAAAGAGTTAAGGGAGCCAGAAAAAAATAATGTACCCAACTGAGCGCACAGAGTTATTGAAACACATTAGCGTTCAGTGGTACAATAAAAAGGGCGAAAGCCCTAAGATAAATGACATCTCTCTTGAATCAGAGAAACGGGATGATTATGTTCTCTCATTCTGCATCAACATTTGGGGGTGAATTATGGAACATCGCAAACTCAGAGAGCTGACCCTCGGCGGCCTGGCTGCCGAGCACGATACCGCGTTACAGCAGTATTTCTTCGAAAACGATATGTTCCGGGGTGTGGTCATGGGACGCACCCGCATTTTGATCGGCAATCGCGGGAGCGGCAAATCCGCCATCTTCAAAATGCTGGCCAAAAAAGAGCAGGCCGGGGGAACCCTGGTAGAGGAGATTACCCCCAGCGATTATATGTATGATTTTTTGAAAAACTCCCGGCAATTCGACTCCAACGCAGAATGGGCCCGCTTAGGCGCTTATACCGCCTCCTGGAAGTATGTCATCTTAGTAACCGCGATGCGGCTGCTCCACGCCCGCCACAAAAACCTCAAAGCCAGCCCCGAACACGCCAACCGCATCAAGGTTTTTTTACGCGATAACGCCGATGAGCATCTGATGAGCCCGGTTGATTTGCTGGTCAAATTCCTGAAAAAATTCGCCAGCGTTTCCAAACTCACCTTTGAAGGAATCCAGTTTGAAGATAAATCCGGCCAACTGGAAAAACTCTACAAGCTCGACCATATCCGCCACGTGATTCCCTCGATTTCGGAACTGACCCGGCACACCAAGGTGCTCATTTTGTTCGACGAGCTGGATCACGGCTGGGACGCCTCGGATGATTCCCGGCAGTTTATCGCCGGCCTGTTTCGGGCGGCCATCCAGATCAACCAGCAATTTCCCGGCATTGGGGTGCTGATTACCATCCGGGAAGAGATTTACCAGAATATCCCGGAATTATATGATGACGCCCAAAAAATCCGCGATATTATCGAGCACGTGCGCTGGACCCCGGAAGAATTAAAAGTGATGATTGCCCAGCGCATTAGACACGCCCTGGAAATCCTGTTCGAGAAGGCGATAAGGGTTTCCACGACGGATAGCCTGTGGGAATACATTTTTGAAAAGGATATCGAAGCGTCCGGCGTGTCAACTTTCAAATACATCGTTGACCGCACCCTAAATCGTCCCCGGGAATTGATTTTTTTTGTGAACGAATGCCTGAAGGCGCATAATATGGCGGAGAAAATCGGGCGGGAAACCATCGAAAAAGTGGAGCGGGGATATTCCAAAAATCGCCTGGATGACATTGCTTCGGAGTACAAATTTCAATACGCCGGGCTGCGGGAGGTGTTCGAAACCTTCCGAATGGAGAAATTGCGCTGGACCCGCAAGGATTTGGAAGAACACTGGCTGGACCTGGTGGAAGGGGCAAAACCCTGCCCCACGGCTCACAACTGGCTGAATGAGGGCTGCCCGCCGGATAAATTGATCGAAATTCTCTGGAACGTGGGATTCTTGCGGGTGTTTATGAAAACCGGCTGTTCTCCCCGGGATGGAGAAGATCCGAATTTCGTCGGCTATCACCAGGAACCGACCCTCAACATCGGGCTGTTCAACCATTTTGATATTCACCCCATGTTCCGCTCCCATTTGGGAATTGGTTTGAGCCGCATGGTGGAAGCCTGAATCTCAAACGCCAAATTTCGGCGCCAATTCAGCCGTACGGTTAAATCACGTTTATACTTCCGGAAAGCAGCAAAGGAAAATCCCCAATGAGCGTGCATTCGCTGAATAACCGGGGAAAACGCATGAAAAAAAATCTGCCCTGGCTTTTTCTTGCGCTCTTCTGGCCGGCCGCGGCGCTCGCCGGGGAAGAAATTTTGGTGGCGGTGGCGGCCAACGTGGAATACGCCATGCCGGAGCTAAAAGAAGTTTTTGAAACGCAAACCGGCATCGAAGTAAAAACGGTAGTCAATTCTTCCGGGAAGCTGACCGCCCAGATTCGCAGCGGCGCCCCGTTCGACGTGTTCCTTTCCGCGGACCTGAAATACCCGGACTCGCTCTTCGCCTCCGGCCACGCGGATTCCCTGCCCCGGGTGTATGCCTACGGCGCAATCGTGTTGTGGACTTTGCAAGAGGTGGAACTGTCCAAGGGAATGGAGATTCTGGCGAGTGCTTCCATTCGCAGGATCGCTATCGCCAACCCGCAAACCGCTCCCTATGGAGAAGCCGCCCTGCAAGCTTTAAACTATTATCAAATTTACGAGCAGGTCAAAACCAAACTGGTTTACGGGCGAAACGTGGCCCAGGCCACCCAGTACATCGTTACCGGGGCGGCGGAAGCGGGATTTACCGCCAAATCCGTGGCCATCTCCCCGCAAATGGCCGGCAAAGGGAAGTGGATCGAGATCGATCCCGCCGCCTACGCACCCATCGCCCAGGGAATGGTTATCCTCAAACACGGGGCGGAGGAGCATCCCCGGGCGGTGCGGGCGTTTTATGATTTTATGCTCGGCGAAGCCGCCGGCAAAATTCTCCAAACCTACGGGTACCGCCTGCCTTGAATAAGTTATTAGCCCGCATCGCCCATATCGAATCCTCCGGGCATATTTCTTTAGTGGAGCTCCGGGTTGCGCCCCCTGGCGGGGAGGCGACGGGAGATCTGTTTAGCTGCGTGGTCATCGAAACGCCGGAGACCGCCCCGTACCTGCGCCCCGGCAACACGGTCTATCTCATTTTCAAAGAAACCGAGGTCTCCATCGGGAAAAACCTTTCCGGGCAGCTTAGCCTGCGCAATCAACTGCCCTGCGTTATCAAAGGGCTGCGCAAGGGGGCGATTCTCACGGAGATTTGCCTGGATTACCGGGGTATCGAAATCGGCGCCATTATCACCACCCGCTCCGCGGAAAAACTGGATTTGAGAATCGGCGACGCAGTAACGGGGTTGATCAAAGCGAACGAGGTATCAATTATGGAAATGGAGGATAAAATTGCCGGATTTTAGCTGGCAGCCGCTCTGGCTGACCTTCAAGCTGGCCATATTAACCACCGGCGCGCTCCTGGTGGTGGGCGCTCCCCTGGCCTACGGGCTGGCGCACTGGGAAAGCCGCTTCAAATACTTTGTTCAAACCCTGGTGAGCATGCCGCTGGTGCTCCCCCCCACGGTGCTGGGGTTCTACCTGCTGCTGCTCTTCAACCCCGCCAATATGGTGGGAAGGTTCTTAGATTCAACCTTCGATCTGCGATTGGTATTTACCTTCGAGGGCCTGGTGGTGGCTTCGGTGATTTACAGCCTGCCGTTTATGGTCAACCCCATTCAGGCGGGATTCCAGAGCCTGCCCGCCTCGCTGGCGGAAGCATCCTACACCCTGGGGAAATCCCGCCTGCAAACTTTTTGGAAGGTGCTCCTTCCCAACTTGAAACCCTCGCTGCTAACCGGGACGGTGATGAGTTTTGCGCACACCGTGGGCGAATTCGGAGTGATCCTGATGATCGGCGGAAGCATCCCCGGGGAGACGAAAGTGGCCTCCATCGCCATTTACGAAGAAGTAGAGGCGCTGAATTATCAAACCGCCAACGCCTATGCGCTGGTTTTGTTTAGCATCACGTTCACGATTTTGCTAACGGTGTACTTAGTAAACCGGCGCTACCTGTAGGGATCTATGGCTTCGCCAAAGGCGTTTTAGCGGATTGGGGATTGCAGGTGGGGATGATGAAGTGGTGGAGTGGTGGAGTAATGGATTGATGGATTGTTGTTGAAGAACGGGAGCAGTTCGTTCTCTCTTTCTTCAAAATTCGATCCCGCTTGCGGGTTTTTCGGAGCGAGTTGATGATCAGTTTGAATATCCAGAAACGGCTTGTCGCTGCGGAGGGAAACATGGATCTGCACCTGGATTTGCAGATTCGGGAGCAGGATTTCGTTACCCTCTTCGGTAAATCCGGGGCGGGAAAAACCACCACCCTGCGCATTTTAGCCGGGCTGGCGGATCCCGATGCGGGATGCATCCGGGTGGGAGAGGAAACCTGGTTCGACAGCCGGGAAGGAATCAACCTGCCCCCGCAGAAGCGCCGGATCGGTTTTGTGTTCCAGGACTACGCCCTGTTCCCCAACATGACCGTGCGCAAAAACCTGGAGTATGCCCTGGAAAAGCGCACCGAGCGCGGCATTGTGGAGGAATTATTAGAGATCGTGGGCCTCAAAAACCTGGCGAATCGCAAACCCGGCGCGCTTTCCGGCGGGCAGCGGCAACGGGTAGCCCTGGCGCGGGCGCTGGTGCGCCGCCCCAAAATTCTGCTGTTAGATGAGCCGCTCTCGGCGCTGGACCTGGAAATGCGCCTGAAATTGCAGGATGAGCTGCTCAACATCCACACGCAGTTCAAAATTACCACCATCCTGGTCAGCCACCATTTCGGGGAGATTTTCAAACTCTCCAACCGGGTAATCGTGATCGAGCGCGGTAAAATCGCCCGCAGCGGCCCGCCCTCGGAAGTTTTTATTGGGAAAAAACTGAGCGGGAAGTTTAAATTCGAGGGCGAAATCCTGGAAATGGAAAAAAACGAGGTGGTTTACATTCTCACCATTTCCATCGGCAACAGCCTGGTAAAAGTGATCGCCACGGAGGCGGAAGCGCAGCAATTGAAGATCGGCGACCGGGTGATCGTGGCCTCCAAGGCGTTCAACCCGGTCTTGATTCCCTTAAAACATTGGTAACTATTCAGCCCACTAAAAACACGGAATAAAGGAAAGGAATAAACCCGGGTGAACGGCCCACGAAATTTAAGAAACACAAAACGTTACTATTCAGCCACAGAGATCACAGAGGCCACAGAGGAAGAATTTTGGGTATCCACCACTTCGTGGAGAGCATTTAGAATCGTTTTCCCTGCTGGAACATCTTTTTCTACCAAACAGGTTTTTTTAGCAAGCTTTTTATATCTCTGTGCTCTCTGTGCTCTCTGTGCTCTCTGTGCTCTCTGTGGCAAGATGCCTGAATAGTTACCACAAAACTATCAATCCTTTCGGATTGTTTTCCTTCATTTAGTTTGTTTCGAGTGTTTCGTGGGCTGAATAGTAACAAAAATTGATTGGGGGATTGCAACCCCCAAATTTCTTCACCAAACCATAAGGAGGAAGCACCATGTCTTCATTACTCGGAGCGATTCTGATCGGGTTGGTCGCCGGCGCAATCGCAAAGTTTTTGATGCCCGGCAAAGACCCCGGCGGGATCATCATCACCATCTTGTTAGGAGTCGTTGGGGCAGTAGTGGCCAGCTACCTGGGGCAGTGGTTGAATATTTACGAGGAAGGGCAGCAAGCCGGGCTGATTGGCGCGGTGGTCGGCGCCATGCTGCTCTTGCTGATTTACCGGCTTTTCAAGAAAAGCGCCTGAGCGCAGCCGCCTGGCGCGGCGTTTTCCCCCGCCCTCGCGGAAAGCGACTTTTTTTTCCGCGAGGGCATTTTTTGAGGTTGCCACTCCTTTTTTTTCAAGAAAATGACATAAATCATGTTTAAACCTGACCAATGTCGTGGTTTTTGACCCGGCGGTTTTGGTAAGCTGGCTCCGGAGATGGTAAGGTAGCCGGAAGCGCGGCGATAGTCCGCCATTTTCACCGGAAACGGTTCAACCAAACTTCGGAGAAGCGCCATGAAACGGTTCGTTATTTGGTTTCTCATGTTACCTTTTCTATGCCCCGGGCAGGAAAAAGCCGGGGATGAAGCCCACGGAATCTATCCCTACGACAGGTTCGAGAAACCGGAGGTGTGCAAAGCCTGCCACGTGGATTTTTATTACCAGTGGGACCAGGCGATGATGTCGAAAGCCTACACCCACCACTGGGACGAGATCGAATACTTCAAGCTGGCGGTTCCGCACGCGGAAAAGGATGAAAAAGTAGCCGGGGTAAAAGCCGGCTGCAACGGCTGCCACTCCCCGCTGGCTTTTATGGCCGGGAACACCCCCCCGCCCCGCCCGGAAGAGAACTCCCGCGCCAACGAATCGGTCTCCTGCGACGTTTGCCATACCATCACCGGGTTCGCGGGGGACACGCCCTATAATTTCAACTTCATCAGCAAGCCGGGGCGCACCAAAATGGGGCCGAAACCGGGGTTAGAATCTCCCCACCACATCATCCAGCAAAACGATTTCATTACCACCGCGGAATATTGCGGAACCTGCCACAACGAAAAAAGCCCCTACGGCGCCTGGGTAAAGAGCACCCACCTGGAATGGCAGGAAGGTCCCTACGCTAAAAACGGGGAGCCTTGCCAGACCTGCCACATGCCCAGGGCGGAGGGCAAGAACGCCATCATCGCCACAGAGACGCGCATCATCGCCCAGCACCTTTTCCACGGGGCGCACGATCCCGGCAAGCTGCGCGGGGTGATCGAAATGCGCATGCACCCCAACCTGCGGGAAGCGGAGCCGGGCGAGCCGGTAGTCTTCTCCCTGCAACTGCACAACGCCAAGGCCGGGCATAAAGTCCCCAGCGGCTCTGCAGAAGAGCGGGTGCTGTGGGTGCACGTGGAGGCGTTAGACGCGGAAGGGAAGGTCTATCATCTGCCGGTGGACAAAAAAGGATTCCCGGGGGAAGAATACACCATCGCCTCCGAGGCGCTGGCCTACCAGGATATGGGCGTCCCCTTAGGCATTCCCGATTTCCCGGGCATCCGGCGGGAAGACCTGCCCCTCGGCGACCGCATTTTCCGCCTGCCCTATCTCGACCCCCAGGGGCGGATGACCATCATGCAGTGGAATACCGCCTCCTTCGGGCCGGATTACCGCATCGGCCCCCGGGAAACCCGGGTAGAAACCTACACCTGGACCATTCCCGATGATATTTCCGCCGGAAAAGTCTCCGTAAAAGCCGCCCTCTATTACCAGAAACTGCCCCGCCCGGTGCAGCAATTCTTAGAAGTGCCGGAAGAAGAAGCGGAGCCGGTGTTAGTGAATACCGCGGAAACCTATATCGAGGTGTTCGATTGATGATCCAGCCCACAAAATACACAGAAGAAACGAAAGGAATAAGCCCGGCTGAATTAAAACCTCTTCGCTTAACCTTTGGGAGAAAACCATGCTGATGAAAAACACTACCTTTGCGATGCTGGCGCTGGTTTTGGCGCTGGCCCATATCGAGACGGCGTTTGCCATTCCGGCGTTTGCCCGCAAATACAACCTGAGCTGCTCCACCTGCCACGCCCCGGCGCCGCGATTGAACGGTTTCGGGGAAGAATTCGCCGGGAACGGCTTCGTGATGAAGGACAACGAGCCGAAACGCGCGACCCTGGACACCGGCGACGAAACGTTGCTGCTCCAACGGGAATTGCCCCTGGCGGTGCGCTTAGACGCCTACGCCCAGTTCATCCCCGGCGCGGAGGGCGATGACCTGGAAGACGACCTGCAAACCCCTTATGTCATCAAACTGCTATCCGGCGGGCGCGTTTCCAAATCGGTTTCCTACTACTTCTATTTTTTCTTTAGCGAGAGGGGAGAAGTGGCCGGGGTGGAAGACGCTTACCTGCACTTCAACGACCTGTTCGGCGCGCCTTTCGATATTATGGCCGGGCAGTTCCAGGTGTCCGATCCCCTGTTCAAGCGGGAGCTGCGGCTCAGCTTCGAGGATTACCAGATTTACCGAACGCGGGTGGGAGACGTCCCCTCCAATCTCACTTACGACCGCGGGCTGATGCTCACCTACACCGCGCCCTGGGGCAGCGATTTTGTGGGGCAAATTGTAAACGGGAACGGCATCGGCGCGGCGGGGGAGAACCGCCAGTTCGACAACGACAAGTTCAAGAATTTCGCCCTGCGCTGGACCCACGAGGTGAGCGTGCTGCGCCTGGGACTGTTCGGGATGTACGGCAAATCCGAAGACCTGAGCACCCGCAACGCCAACCGGCTCTGGTACGCCGGGCCGGACGCCACCCTGACGCTGGGACCGTTCGAGATCAACGCCCAGTACCTCTGGCGCAGCGACGACAACCCCTATTACGCTTCCCCCAAACCGGGCGAAGAGGTGGAAACCAAAGGCGGGTTCGGGGAGGTGATTTTTACCCCCCGGGGCGCCCAGAGCCGCTGGTATTTGATCGGGCTGTACAACAAGGTCGCTTCCAATATTCAAAAAATAGCGCCGGAAAGCAGCCCTTTGGAGTACGAAAGCGCCGGTTTCACCGCAACTTACCTGCTCGCGCGCAATTTACGGCTCGTGGGCGAATATACTTACGATTTCGAGGGAGAGCGCAACCGTATCATCCTGGGAGCGGTGGCGGGGTTTTAGGGGGGAGGCGGGATTAATGGGTTGATGGAGTAATGGATTGGTGGATTGATGGAGTATTGGTTGGGGGCGGGTCGTATAGGGGTAAAACTATCCCCACCGGCTTTACGCCGGTGGGGAAATGATTGAGTGCGCTAAAGCATGAGGGATAAACTTATTTCCCCAAAAGAGATTAGCGGGCAAAGATTTCTTTGAAGAAATCCTGCATCGCCTGCCAGGAGGCGGAGTCTGCCGCGGCGTTATAAGCTAAGGGCATCCCAAACTCCTGCCCGAATTTGTCCGCATCCGGGTTGGTGAAGCTGTGCACCGCCCCGGGATAAGAAATGAAGCGGTAATCTACTCCCGCGGCTTCCATCTCCTGTTTGAAAGCATCGATCTGCTCCGCCGGGACAAAGGGATCATCCGCGCCGTTGCACACCAGCACCTTTGCTTTCACCCCGCCGGGTTGGGCGGCGTGCATGGAACCGAGACTGCCGTGAAAACTGGCTACCCCATCCAGATCGGCGCCGGTGCGCGCCATGTGCAGCACCACCCCGCCTCCAAAGCAGTAGCCGATAGCGGCGATCCGTTCCGGGTCAACCGTGGGCTGGCTTTTCAGCAGCTCCAGCGCGGCGTTGAAACGCGCTTCTCCCGCGGGAAGATTTTGCATCACTTCCCCGGCGAATTTCTGGGCGTCCTGGGGATGGGCGGCCTGTTTTCCCTCTCCGTACATGTCCACCGCCAGGGCGGTGTAGCCTAATTCCGCCAACATGCGGGCGCGTTTGCGGGCGTATTCGTTGTGCCCCCACCACTCGTGTACCACTAACACCCCGGGGCGTTGGCCGGTCATGGTTTTATCGTAAGCGAGATACCCTTTCAGGGGAACGCCCCCGGCGCTGTAATCCAGCGCTTCCGCGTGGATTTTGTCGGCAGGCGCTTTCTCCCTGCCGCATGAAAAGGCGAGCAAGAGCAGTAAAAGACTTCCCAATACGTATTTCATGATCATTCCTCCGTTTTTTGCTGCCCAAGATAACACATTCAGCCCTGTTGCACAACCCTTGATGAAGAATTCGCTGCTCGTGAAATCAAGGAAGATTTCATCCCGACAAATCTCCCGGATGGAGATGCTGTTGTCGGGAATGCTTGATGCTCGATAATACTCCATATCCCCAATCCCTACCCCCTCCCGCCTTTCATCTTCTCCATCAACTCCTGCACCCGTTTCAACTCCGCTTGCAGTTGCTCCCAGGCGGCGGTTTGCTCCTGGCGCATCGCCGCATGAAGCCGGTTCATCTCCCGGTGCAGGTCGCCGACCATTTTTTCAACCGTGAGGGTATTGTCAACGGTCATCTCGTCCACGAAGATCGCATTCGCCAGCGACAATCCCAAAATGCCCCCGGTCAGCACCGAAATGATAAAATATCCCCGCACCACCCCGATCATCGAAGCGGAAATCCCTTTTTCTGCCAGGGCGTCGGGAATTTCGTACCAGCCCTCCACGGTGAACACTTTGAACAGGGAATAAGCGGAGCGCAGCGGGTCGCCGAAGTGCTCCGGGGCAATCCCGGCGAACAGCATGGTTCCGCCCATGGCCAGGGAGAAGTTCAGGATAAAAAGCGCGGCAAAGATGCCCACGGAAGCGCGCAGGGAGCGCCCCACCCCGGCAAAAATTTTGTTGGCGTTGGGAATGAAATGAAAAATCCGGAAGAAACGAAACAACCGCCCCACCCGCAGCACCAGGAAAATCGCGAAGGCGTGCACGTTCATCAACGGGGCTAACAGGGAGGGCATGCTCAGCAGCACCACGATGAAATCGAAGCGGTTCCAGGCAACCGCCCAGTAACCGCGAAAACCGTGCAGGCGGATTTTCAGCGTGGCTTCTAACAGAAAATAGATCATGCAGGCGTAATCGATCCAGAACAGAACGCCGCGCGTGAAGGAATGGACGTTGGGAAATTCATCCAGGAACAATACCAGGGTGTTGATCAAAATCAGGGCGATAACCGTTCTTTCGCTGATGAGAAAGGCGATCAAGCGGTTTCCGGGCGCTTTCGATGGAATTGGGGTTTTGATGATCCGTCTCCTTTCTGTTCAACCATTCTTTGAAATCGCAAAATAATTCCCTGGCAGAATAATTCAAAAATCATTTTGCCGTTAAATTATTTTGCCTTATTCTTTCCGGAAAAATGCATCGCTTGAATAATGATGATCGAAAAAGCGCAACACTCAAATGACTCTTGCCGCCGATAGACCGGATTACCTGCCCGCGGCGGGCTATTTTTTCAAAATGGCCCGGGCGCACCTTTTTGTGATCGCCGATGACGTGCAATATACCACCGCGGGCCTGGCGCACCGGGCGCTGATCCGCAGCGCCGGCGAGCCTTTATGGCTGAGCGTGCCGGTATTGACCGGCGGAAAAGGGATGCAGCAAATCCGGGAAGTGCAGATCGACCACAGTAAAAACTGGCGGCAGAAACATCGCAAGGCGCTGCGCCTGAACTACCGATATGCGCCTTATTTCGAGTATTATGAGGATTTCTTCGAGCAGCTTTATCGCAAGGAGTGGAAATTCCTGATCGACCTGAACCTGGCGGGGATCGAATTCCTGCGCTCCGCGGTTGGGATTCGCACCCCGCTGCGGTTTAGCTCGGAGTTTAACGCTCCCGCGGGCGCCGCGGAAAAGATTATCGACATTGCCCGAAAAACCGGCTGCCGGGGTTACCTGGCTTTGCCGGAGGACCGGGCTTTCCTGCAAGCAGATCTTTTTACAGAGGCGGGCATTGCGCTGGAGTGGCTGGATTTTCCCCCTCCGGGCGGGCAGGACCTGCTGAATTTATCCCTGGTCGATATGCTATTTCATTACGGGCCGGAAACCGCCAGGCAATGCGGTTTTGCGCGCTGAATTTTATTCAGCGATGTTATGCATAACCGCTAAGAGGCTGTTTTATGCCAAAGGCATGGCTTACGCCAAAAGTTGCCACCAAGTCCCAAAGACGCGAAGGAATCACAGAGAAACAATAAATTCCTTAGTGATCCCGGTTGGCCGCATTCGCGTTAACCTAAGTAAAAAATCACCGCAAAGACGCAGAAGTTTTAGAGAGTTTTCGCCTGAAATTCCTCCTGATCTTCACAAAAATCA
>JABWBP010000009.1 GCA_013360445.1 Calditrichaceae bacterium
GGGTAGAAAAAAACACCGCTGGGAAGCCCTGAAAGGGCGGAATAGAAAAATATTTTACCGAAGTGTCCAAAAAATTAAGCGAACCCTCCATTCTCACTTGCCACTTCTTACTTGCCACTTCTCACTCCTCACCCGCCAAATCGCTTAGTATTCGAAGCGATGGCGATAAAAATTGAGCAGGATTCCCACTATGGACATGTTGGTCAGCAAGGCGCTTCCCCCGTAGCTGACAAACGGCAGGGGAAGTCCGGTAACCGGGAAAAGGCCGATGGTCATGCCGGCGTTGATGAACATGTGGAAACCGATGATTGATCCCGCTCCAATTGCAAAAACACTGCTGAACCGGCTGCGGTAAGTATTCGCCATTTGCACGATCCGAACCAGGAACACGGTGAAGAGGATCAGCGCCACCAAAATTCCCAGGAAACCGAACTCTTCTCCGATAACCGCAAAAATAAAATCGGTATGCTGCTCGGGAAGAAAGCGAAGCTGGGTTTGCGACCCCTCCATGAACCCTTTCCCCAGGAATCCTCCCGATCCGATGGCTACTTTCGACTGGATAATCTGGTAACCGGAGCCAAGGGGGTCCGCCTCCGGATTCCAAAAGGTGGTAATTCGTTGTTTTTGATAGTCTTTCAACTGGTTCCACAGGAAAGGAGTCAACAATCCAATGGCCACATTCAATATGAAATACGCGACCCGCAGAAGCATCGGCGGCTTCACATAGAACAGGTACACCAGAATCAGCACCATCACCAGGGAAAACGTGATATGGTTGAAAGAGGCAAAAAGGGTTAAGCCGGGAGCCAGGATCAACACCAGGTTCTCCCAGCGCAGGCCGGCCCAGAAAAGCACCGGCAGGCTCATCACGATGAACACCAGGGCGGTTCCCAAATCCGGTTGTTTTGCGATCAGCAGAAACGGCGCAAGCAGAAACGCCGCGGCAGCCAAAAACGTTTTCAGGCGATTAATATCCAGGCGTTCCTCGGATAAATAGCGCGCTACCGCCAACAGGGTGGCAATTTTGGCAAACTCCGAGGGTTGAAATCCGAACCCTCCAAACCTCAGCCAGCGGACCGCGCCGTAACCTTCCGTTCCCCAGATCAAAACCAGAACCAGAAAAAAAAGCGCGATTCCGTACAGAATATATGATAGTTCGTACAATAAGCGGTTGGGGAGGAACGCAATAGCCAGCAAGGCGCCGAACCCGATCAGAATCCAACGGATTTGCGACCAGAAATAATTCGTGGCGCTGCCGGATTGCACCAGCGATTGCGAGGAAGAATACAGCGCCACCAGCCCGATGGCCAATAACCCGATCATGCTAAAAATCAGGATGGGATCCAATGTCTTCAAACGTTGGTTGAGCATAGCCGGTTTCTTTCGAGAGATATACTCATTGAAGGGTCATTTATAGCGTTTTTTGACGGAGTGCCACGAGGCGGCTCCTTTGAGCAAAACTTCAGTTTTCATTTTTCACTTTGCCCCCTTCGACCCTTCGACTCTTCGACCCTTCGACTCTTCGACCCTTCGACCCTTCGAGAGGCCCAGGGCAAGCTTCTCACTACTCCTCTCAATCCTCACCCGGGAAGACAGCGGAATCCCCCGGCGCTATCGCCCCGGCGGCGCGGAGGCTGTCTAACCGCGCTTGCTCCCTTTGTTTCTGTTCCTGGCGCTGAACGTGCTGCCGGTATTGGGTATAATCGAATTTCCCCTGGTAATGGAAATATTTCCGCAGGTATTCCCCGGCGATTGGGGCGGAAACGCCCCCGCCGGATCCGCCGTTCTCGAATAACACGGCCACCGCTATTTCCGGATTCTCAAAGGGCGCAAACCCGATATACCATGCGTGGGAAGTTCCGTGGGGATTCTGCGCGGTGCCGGTCTTCCCGCCGCCGCTGATTCCCCATACCGCCGCCCGCCAGCCGGTGCCCCCGGCGACCACCTGGCGCATTCCTTCCAACACAGTCTCGAATACTTCCGGTTTAATATCGTTGAGCTTTTGCGCCGGATAGCTGAGCGGGGTTTCGGCGCCGCTGATCTTATCTACTAATTTGTGGCACAGGTGCGGCTTGTAAAACACCCCCCGGTTCGCCAGGATCATGGCAAATTGCGCCATTTGCAGGGGAGTCACCAGCAATTCCCCCTGCCCGATGGCCACGTTGGCTAACAATCCCTTGGTCCATCCCCCGGGGCCGAACACCCGGTCGTAATAGGATTTGCTGGGAACCAGTCCCGCTTTTTCGGTCAACAATTCGATGCCGGTTTTTTTGCCGAACTGGAAAAGAGTGCTGTATTTCGTCCAATGCTCGATGCCGATCTTCAAACCCAACTGGTAAAAATAGACGTTGCAGGAGTTGCGGATGGCGGAAATCATACTCATCTCCCCGTGCCCTCCCCCGCTCCAGCAGCGCACCACCCGCTGCCCGATCCGGAAATACCCCGGGCAATACACGCTCCACTGCGGGGTAACAATACCTTCGTTCAGCGCCGCGAAGGCGGCGACCATCTTGTAAGTGGAGCCGGGAGGGTACAAACCCTGGGTGGAGCGGTCGAACAGGGGCTTCAGGGAGTCGGCCATCAGCTCGCTCCATACCTGGGGATTCACCGCTTCGGCAAAAAGGTCCAGATCGTAATCCGGTTTTGAGAGCAGGGTAATGATCTCACCGTTGCGAACGTCGATAGCGATCAGGGTGCCGCGCCGATCCTGGAACAACGAGTCTGCAAACAGTTGCAGGCGCGCATCAATCGCCAGGTACAGGTCCTTACCGGGATTGGGGGGGGCGCTTTTGCCGGGAATCGGCTCTATTTTACGGCCCATGGCGTTGACTTTTACAAACTGGTATCCCTTGACGCCCCGCAAATCCTTATCCAGGGCTTGCTCTACCCCCTTTTTGCCCACCAGGTCCCCGGGTTCGTATTCGGGATTCTCGCTCAATTCCTCTTCCCCGATCTCGCCCAGGGTTCCCAGAACATGGGCAAAACTGCGATGAAACAGGTAATTGCGTTTCGGTTCCACCCGCCATTCCAATCCCGGCAGGTTCAATTTATTTTCCTGCAAAATGGTCAACACCTCCGGCTCCACGTAGCGGGCCACTTTCACCGCTTGAAAGCGGCGCGCCCGCTTGAAATTCTTCTTGATCTGGCCCTCATCAAGCTCCAAAAGATTGGACAGGGTGGTGATGGTCTGGGGGGTGGTTTGGGCCGGAACCAGGTAGAGGGAGAAAGAGGGACGGTTATCGGCGATCAACCTTCCGTTACGGTCATAAATCAACCCCCGCGCCGGAACCTGGGTCTCTTTTTTGACGCTGTTCTGCTCGGATTTGTCGAGATAGATATCCCGCTGCAGAATTTGCACGTTATAAAACCCCCCGATCAGCACCGCCACGCCCACGGCAATCAACCCGTAAAACACCAGCCGGCGGGGGTCGCCTTGTCGAAATCTCAACAGGTTAATCATCTGCCTTCAACCATCTTCCCGCAAAGTAATAAATGACCATCCCCACAATTGCGGTGTAAAACAAGTTGGGGATGATATGAACGAACCAGATTACCCGCCAGGCCACCTCTTTTCCCAGTGTATTGATATAGAAGTAGATGAGGTCGTGGATCAACCCGCCCAGGAAAAGGGTGAAAATGAACTGGCTGCGTTCCTGGAACAAGCGCGAGACTCCCCCGGCAATGAAACCGGTAATGGTTTTAGATAAAGCTCCCAACCCCAACAGGCCGCCGGAGATCAAATCGCTGGATACTCCCACCAGAAAACCGGCGGTGCTGCCAAGCTTGCGACCGTACTGCACCGCATACATCACCAGGATAATCAATAGCAGGTCCGGCCGCCAATGCACGATCTCCATGTACTTCACAATCGTTGACTGAACGAGGAGCGCCGCTAAAAATACCAGGAGATACCGGAGGTGGGATTTATTCACGGGCGATATTCTCCGGGATCTCGGTTTTGATGACGAACACTTCCTCCAGGGCGTTGAAATTTACCGCCGGCTTCACCCGGACGGACATGAACATATCATAATCGGTTTCACTGAAATCCGTGACCACCCCGATTTTCAAGCCCTCGGGATAGATTTCGCTCAAACCGGAGGTGATCACCAATTCCCCCGGCTCCACCCGGATATTTTTGGGAATATATTCCAGGTCCAGCCAGGGGTCGCCCCCCCACCCCACAATGCCCTTTTCCCGGCTTTTTTCCAACCGCGCTCCCACCCGGCAATTCAAATCGGTTAAAACCTGCACGATGGATTGGTGCGCGCTGACGCCGATAATCTTCCCCACCAGCCCTTCCGCGTTCACCACCGCCATATTCTCCCTTACCCCGCCTTGCTCCCCCACGTTGAGCACCCGCGAATTGATACCCTTTTCGGAGCTTTCGGCGATCACCCGGGCGGCAATGAAATCATAAGAATGCTCGGTTTTCAGATTCAGCAGCTCTCGCAAGCGAGCGTTTTCCAGCACCATTTCCCGCATTCTTTGATTGGTAATATGAAGGTAAAAATTCTCCTTTTTCAGCCGCTCATTTTCGGCTTCTAAGTTTTTCCGGTAGGTGAATTCGGTTTTAAAAGAATCGACTACGTTGAGGACTTGCAACAGCGCCCAGCGCACTCCCTGCAGGGAAGCGGTGTCGCTGAAGTTCATCAACACCACGGAGAGAAAAATATACCCCAGGAGGAGCAAATAGGGTTTATTCAAAAACGCCAGGTAGCGGGTAAATCTCATGGCAAAAACATATCGCTAAGGATTGAGATGAAAAAAGCCTGTCAAAAACACGGAATTGCCAATTGGCAATTAGCAATTGGCAATTGCCAATTATCTCCTTCCCCGGCCTAAATCCGCCGGTTGGTTTTCAGCATCACCTTCTGGAAGTTGGGATATTCCTCCAAAATCCGCCCGGTGCCGCGCACCACGCAGGTGAGGGGATCTTCCGCCACGTTCACGGGGAGGCGGGTTTCCTGCACGATCCGGTCGTCTAACCGGCGCAGCAGGCTGCCCCCGCCGGAGAGGATGATGCCGCGGTCTAAAATATCCGAAGCCAATTCCGGGGGGGTATGCTCCAGGGTGATTTTAATGGTGTCCACGATGGTGTGGATCGGCTCGTTCAGCGCCTCGCGGATTTCCACGGAGCTGACTTCCACGGTTTTGGGTATCCCGTCCACCAGGTCGCGGCCTTTTACGTAGGCGGTAATTTCCTGATCCAGAGGCAAAGCGGATCCGATTTCGCACTTCAGGGACTCCGCGGTCTTCTCCCCGATCAACAGATTGTAATTTTTCTTGAAATATTGCACGATCGCTTCGTTCATCTCGTCGCCGCCGATGCGGATGGAGGTGTGCAGCACGATACCGCCCAGGGAGATCACCGCGATTTCCGAAGTTCCCCCGCCGATGTCCACGATCATATTCCCGATCGGTTTATTGATTTCCAGCCCGATGCCGATGGCCGAGGCCATCGCTTCCGCCACCAGATAGACTTCCTTTGCCCCGGCGCGCTCCGCGCTGTCGCGCACCGCCCGTTTTTCCACTTCCGTAACCCCGGAGGGCACGCACACCACGATCTTGCCGATGCTGATGCGGTTCACCTTCGCTTTTTTGATCAATTCCCGGATCATTGCTTCCGAGGCCTCGAAATCGGCGATCACCCCGTCCTTCAAGGGGCGGATGGTGATGATATCCTGGTGGGTGCGCCCCAACATTTCCCGGGCTTCGTGCCCCACCGCCACAATGCGGTTGCCCTTTTCTTCGAACGCCACGATAGAGGGTTCGTTGACCACGATCCCCCTCCCCTTTACATAAATCAGGGTATTCGCGGTGCCGAGGTCGATCCCGATATCCGTCGAAAAAAAATCAAATAAACCCATATAGTCTCCGTTTGATTAGCGCTTATAACCGTCGTTTCATTAGGATGTTATCCACTTTTTACGGAATACGCAATACGCATTTCGTATTCCGTATTGTGTATCAGTGTTTGAAATGCCGCACCCCGGTAAACACCATGCTGATCCCGTGCTCGTCAGCGGCCTTGATCACTTCCTCATCGCGCAGGGAGCCGCCCGGCTGGATGATGGCGCTCACCCCCGCTTTAGCCGCCTCGTCGATGCCGTCGCGGAAGGGGAAAAAGGCGTCGGAGGCCAGCACGCTGCCCTTTAAGTCGCGCCCCGCCTGCGCCGCCTTCATCACCGCAATTTTCACCGAATCCACCCGCGACATCTGTCCCGCCCCGGTTCCGTATATTTCCCGGTCTTTTGCGAGCACAATGGCGTTCGATTTGACGTGTTTGGCCACCTTCCAGGCGAACGCCAACTCCGCCCACTGCTCCTCGCCGGGGGACTTTTCGCTGGCCACTTGCCAGTTCCGGCGCTCCTCCGCAATGCGGTCAGACTGCTGGAGCAGAAAAGCGCCGTTCAGGGATTTCGCCTCCAGGGCCTCGCCGGCAAATTTCGCCGGATCCATTTTCAGAAGCCGCAGGTTCTTTTTCTGCCGCAAAATTTCCAGCGCTTCCGGCTCGAATTCCGGGGCGATGATGCACTCGAAGAAAATTTTCGCCATGCGCCGGGCGCTCTCCGCGTCCACCGCCCGGTTGCAGGCCACAATTCCGCCAAACGCAGAGAGCGGATCGCCGCGCAGGGCTTTCTCGAACGCTTCTGCGATGCCCGCGGCGCTGATAGCGGCCCCGCAGGGATTGGTGTGCTTGATAATCGCCGCGGCCGGCTCGGCAAACTCCGTTGCCAGCGCATAAGCGGCGTGAACGTCCACGTAGTTATTGAACGAGAGGGATTTGCCCCAGAGAATTTCTAACGCCGCCAGTCCCCCCGGTGCTTCGCCGTAAGGGCGGTACACCGCAGCCGGCTGGTGGGGATTTTCCCCGTACCTCAGTTCCTGAATCTTCTCTAAAAAATACGCTTTGCGTTGCGGCAGCCGGGTATCCGGTTCCTCGATCTGCGCGAAATAGGATTCCACCTGGCCGTCGTACCAGGCGGTGTAAAAGAAGGCTTCCCGGGCGCGCCGCCGCCGGAACGCCTCCGAGACGCCGCCGTTTGCCGCTAATTCCCGTAAAAAATCCTCGTACTGTCGGGGATCGTACAGCGCCGCCGCGTGATGGTAATTCTTGGCTGCGGCCCGCAGCATGGCCGGCCCGCCGACGTCGATAAATTCCACCGCTTCTTCCGGGGGAAGCTTTTTTTGCAGCGCCTCGCTCACAAAGGGATAGAGGTTCACCACCACCAATTGAATGGGCTGCACGCCCATTTTTTCCAGCTCGCGCTGGTGTTCCGGGGTGGATTTGGCTAAAATCGCGGCGTGAATGAGCGGGTGCAGGGTTTTCACCCGCCCGCCTAAAATCGACGGGTAGCCGGTGAGGTCTTCTACCCGGATTACCGGGACGCCGCGCTCGGCTAAATACGCCGCAGTTCCGCCGCTGGAAATGATTTCTACGTCATATTCTTGCAGCCGGAGGGCCAGTTCGGCCAGCCCGGTTTTATCCCAGCAGCTCAACAGCGCCCGTTTAATGGGGATCATGTTTAATTTTCCTGATGATAACGCGCCGGCCTTCCACGCGATATTCGTTTTCCAGCAACAGTTTCAGCGCCTCGGGGAAAGCGCGGTGCTCCTGCGCTAACACTTTCCGGGCGATTTCTTCCGGCGAATGGCAATCCCTGATGTCCACCGCTCTTTGCAAAACGACCGGCCCGGCGTCGTATTCGTTATTGACTAAGTGCACGGTCACGCCGGAGATTTTCACCCCGGCGTCGAACACCGCCTGGTGAACCCGCATCCCGAACATCCCCTTGCCGCCGAAGGAGGGCAGCAGCGCGGGGTGGATATTGAGGATGCGGTTGGGAAAAGCGTCCACCACATTGGCGGGGATTTTCTTCAAATATCCCGCCAGCACGATGAACTCAACGGCCTGCAATTTCAGAATCCTGAGCAGCTCGCCGCCGAAAACTTCCGGGGAGGGAAAATCTCCCGGGGGAGCCACGAAGACGGGGATGCGCTGCTCCCGGGCAAACTCAATGGCGCCGGCGCTGCCGTTGTCGCTGATGAGTGCGGCAATTTTGGCGGGGAGGTATCCATCGACTGTTTTATGATAGATGGTTTGAAAGTTGCTGCCTCTTCCGGATGCAAACACCGCGATGTTAACCAATTCCGCGCTCCATTTTGAGCCACAAATATAACACGGTGCGCAAAAGGTGTCAATCCCAAAAACGAGGGGAATTGGGCAGATCCGCCGGATTGGGAAGATCGTTTGGGTTCCTGGGCGTTGTCTGCTTGCCTTATAACAGCGGGAAGGGCACGCCATAAATCGCGCTGCCGTTCCGTTGTCCTTGAAAAGATTGATCCCGGTTGGCAATAATCCCGAACTACGGTTGATATTTGCCCACACTAAACGACATAGAGCCGCAGTAATATAGGGAGTTCCAGAGTCTCCAAAATCAGGACTTTGATCAGATTAAAACACGATTTTCGCCAATTCTTTAAACATGACCGCCGGCGCGACGGCTTATAAAAGGCTCCCAAACCAGTTCCAACGGCGCGGTGGATAATCGCGCCCTCACCCCCAGGGGCAAAGGGCAGCAGTGCGGAAAGTGCCCGTAGGGGAAATTGTAAATAACCGGGATGCCGGGCGGCAGGAGGGGCAGCAGCAGCGGCAGCAGGTCTAATATTTCATCGCGGTATAAAAATTTCCCCAGGATGATCCCGCTCACCCGCGGCCAGAAACCCAGCAAATTCAGTTGCTGAAAACAGCGGTCGATGCGGTAGAGCGGCTCGTTGACGTCTTCTAAGAATAAAATCAGCGGCTTTTTGCGCAGAAAGTAAGGCGTGCCGCACAGGGAGTTGATCATGGTGAGCGTACCCCCAACCAGCAGCCCGGCGGCGCGGCCCTCGCGGTAAATTTGCACCTCTCCCGGCGGAAAATCCTCCGCCGTGAAGCAAGTGCGCCGGCCGGAGAGGATTTCCAGCCCCGCTTCCACAAAGGGATTTTCTTCGCTAACCTGGGAGGTAACGGTGAGGCCGCTGAGGGCGGGCAGGCCGGTTTTTTGCAGAATCGCCCATTGCAGGGCGGTCAGGTCGCTGAAACCGATCAGCAAACGGGGGTGTTTTTTGAGGAAAGCGTAATCCAGCCGGTTCAACAGTTGAATGGTCCCGTATCCCCCGCGAAATGCCCAGATCGCTTTTACCCGCGGGTCTTTCAGCAAATCCATCCAGTCTTGCAGGCGCTGCGCCGCCGGGGCGGAGACCATTCCGTGATCCGCAAAAGCATGGGGGGCAATCCGGCGCTCGAATCCGCGCCGCCGGAGGGAATCCAGCCCCGGCTGAACCTGTTCCGGGGTTACCGGCCCCGCCGGGGAAATAAACCCGATGGCATCGCCGGGGAGGAGAGGGGGAAGTAATCGCTGCGCCATGAACCTATCCGTCCGTTACACTATCGCTGTATTATTGATTTGAGCAGTTCCCGCAGGCGCTCCGCTTCCGCTACTCGCACGCGAACGCCGAACACCCAAACCTTTTCGTTCAATTCCGGCATTTTTGACAGGTGCGCCCGCAGCTTCACCGCATCTTTTTCCGTAACCAGCACTCCCCGCGCCCCGGCCTGCGCCGCGGCTTTTTCAAGATCGCGCATCTCTTGCAAACTATAATCATGATGATCGGGAAACGCTTTGCGGTAAGCGATTCGGAATCCCTCCCGTTCCAGCATCCCCCAAAAATGTTCCGGGTTGGCGATGCCGCACACCGCCGCGACGGGTTGAGATTTGATCTCGCCGGGATCGTGCGGCTCGCCGTCGGCCAGCCTGGCCAGCGCGTGAAAAATAAATCCGGTTTTGAGCACCGGGGCGGGGTATGCTTTTTCCAGGCGGGATTTGAGCGTTTCCGCCTTTTCAGGGCAATTCTCGAATTTGGCGAGCAGAATGGCGCCGGCGCGGCGGAGAGAAGCTTTGGCGTCCCGCAGATAACTAAACGGGAACAGAAAGGGATGCTCCGCCCAGCGGGAGACGTCGATCAGGCAGATATCCAGATCGCGGTGGAGGCGGCGGTGCTGAAAACCGTCGTCGAGCAGGAACACGTCCACCTCCTGGCGACGCAGCAGTTCCAGCCCCACTTCATAACGATGCGCCCCCACTCCCAGCGCTCCGCCAGCGCGCAGTTTCTGGCAAATCAGCGCCGGCTCGTCGCCGATTTGCCGCACCGCCGCATCGCTTTCCCCGCCGGGCCGGAGGACGCGGTTTTCTCGGGAGCTTCGTTTGTAACCCCGGGTCAGCACTCCCACTTTCAGCCCTTCTTCCTGCAACCAATCCAGCAGCTCCAGCGCGAGGGGAGTTTTGCCGCTGCCGCCCATCTGGATGTTTCCGACGGAGATCACCGGGCGGGGCAAGCGTCGGGCCTTGAAGATGCCGGCGTCATAGAGCCGGTTGCGGAGCCATACGATTCCGAGGTGCAATATCCCCAGGGGGAGGAGCAACCATTTCAAATAGTGGTGAATCGGCTTCGCTGTCATTATGCTTCGCGTCAGTTGGCTACGCGTCATTTCGCTTCGCTGTCATTATGCTGCGCGTTATTGGCTGCGCCGTCATTGGGCTGCCCCGTGGCGAAGCCACCCCTTTGGAGAAGGGGCTCCTTTGGAGCGCGCCATTAACAGGAGAGGAAGTTACGGCGCTAAATGGAAGGGAACAAGAGCCGGTTTCAGCCGATCGGAAATTCAATGCTTCAGATTACCTGGCTTCAGCCAGGCGGAGGGAGCTATGCCTGGTATTTTGCACGCGGAGCGCGGCAATCCGGGCCATTTCCTGCCGGGCAAAAATAATTTTCTCCAAACTTCTATTTTGCCTTGCCGTAGCGTAGATTCTATATTGCAACTTTCAACAGGAGGAGTAAGCGCCAATGAAAAAATTTTTCATTGTCCTTTCCAGCGTACTTTTTGCTTTGAATCTGCTAAATTGCACCTCCGGGGACGCCAATGCCCAAAAAAACGCCGCCGCCAGCGATAGCGCCGCGGTGAATGACAGCGCCCGGGGCGACAGTAAAGACACTTCCGACAACAAGAGCCGCAAAGGCGAGGGAGATTTTCAACCCCAGCAACCCAGCGCGGTGCCGGTAGAAGTAACCACACTCTCCACGGGGGAGATTTCCAGCTTCCTGCTCTACAGCTCCACGCTGGAAACCGAGCAATTGGTGGACGTGTACTCCCGCATCGCCGGCCTGGTGGTGGGAGTGTATGCCGAGGAAGGCGACCGGGTGAGCAAGGGCCAGCGGCTCATCCAGATCGAAAAAGACGAATATGAATTGGCCGAGCAGAAAGCCCGCTTAGATTACGAGACCCAAAAAGCCAATTTCGAGCGCATCAAAGCCCTGCAACAAGAGAACCTGATGAGCGAAGAGGAGTTCCAGAATGCGGAGTTCGCCATGAAAGCCGCGGAGATCGCCTGGAAGCAAGCCGCCCTGAACTTAGAATATACCACCGTCACGGCGCCGATCTCCGGGGTGGTGGGCGACCGGCTGGTGCAATTAGGCGGGCGCATTATGACTACCACTAAGTTGCTCTCTATCGCCAATTTAGATGAAAAAATCGTGCAGGTGTACGTGCCGCAGAATGAATTCACCAAATGTTACCGCAACCAACCCGCCGTCGTTACCACGGGTATTTTGCCGGGAGTGAAATTCAACGGCTACGTGAAACGGATCAGCCCGGTAATCGATCCCCAGAGCGGCACTTTCCGGGTGGTGGTGGGGGTGAAAGACCCGCAGAACCGGCTGCGCCCGGGCATGTTCGTCGGCGCGGAGCTGATTGTGGATACCCACGAGAACGCCCGCCTGATCCCCAAATCCGCCCTGATCTACGAAAACGAGCGCACCTACTTTTTCACGGTTCAGCAGGACACCGCTTTGCGGGTGGAGCTGCAAAAAGGCTTTGAAGACGCCGAGAAGATAGAGGTGTTGAACGATATTCCGGTGGGAGCCAAAGTGGTTGTGCTGGGGCAAAACGGCCTGAAAAACGGCAGCAAGGTAAAAATCATCGAAGAGCGCAGCTACACCTGGCAGCGGCGGGAGGAAATTTCCTCCTTGCCGGTTTCTAAAAACTAAAAACGGTCATTTGCCTGCGGCGTCATTACGCGTCGCGGTCAGTTGCGCTCTGCGCGTCATTTGTGCTTCGCACGTCATTGGTAGTCATTATGCTTTGCGTCATTAATTGTCATTGGAGGCCGTTAGACTCCATCATGGTTTAAGGGAACCAATGACCGCGAAGCGCGAATGACCATCAATGACCGCGCAGCGTAATGACCACCATTGACGCGCGAAGCGCAATTGACCGCGCAGCCCCATCGGGGCAAGCAATTGACCATTAATGACAGGATTTTCAAGGTATGAACCTCCCCTCCACCGCCAAAGAGAGCTTCTTCCGCTTTACCACCACCCGCCCGGTGGCGATTACCATGATCGTGTTAGGCATTATGGTATTCGGGCTTCTCTCCTATAACCAGCTTTCCATGAATTTGATGCCGGATATTACCTATCCCTCCATCACCGTGCGCACGGAGTTTGCAGGCTCCGCCCCGGAGGAGGTAGAAACCGCCATCTCCCGCCCGATCGAAGAACAGTTGGGAGTGGTCACCAGCCTGGTGGCGATCAGCTCCATCTCCAAACCCGGCCAGTCGGACGTGATCCTGGAATTCGACTGGGATACGGACATGAACGAGGCCATCGGCGAGGTGCGCGAGAAACTCGACCTGGTATTTCTGCCGGACGGCGCGGAAAAGCCGATCATTTTGAAGTATGATCCCTCTTTAGACCCGATTATCCGCCTGGGGCTGACCGGCGGCCCGGACTTGTTCTTCGACCGCTACGTGGCGGAGGAGCAGATCAAACGCGCCCTGGAAACCGTGAAGGGGGTGGCCTCGGTAAAGGTGAAAGGCGGTTATGAAGAAGAAATCCGGGTGGATTTGGACGAGCAGAAAATCAGCATTATGGGGCTGGACATCCAGCAAATCCGGCAGCGGCTGGCGCAGGAGAACGTCAACTTAGCCGGGGGAGAGCTGAAAGAAGGGCAAACCGAATACATCGTGCGCACCCTCAACGAATTCAAAACCATCCCGGAGATTTCCGAAATCAACGTGGGATTTCAAAACGGGCGGGAAGTGCGCCTGCGCGACATTGGCCGGGTGTACCGCACCTTCAAAGAACGGCAGTTGATTACCCGGCTGAATTACCGGGAAAGCGTGGAGTTAGAGATTTACAAGGAAGCGGACGCCAACATCGTGGAAGTGGCCCGCAGCGTGCGCAATAAAGTGTTCGGAACCCCGGCGCAGCAGGCCTTCGTGCGCCAGCTGAAGCAGCGCCAGGAGCAGGAAAGGCAAGCCCAAGTAGCCCGCGCCGATACCGCCAAAGCCGAAAAGCCGAAAGATGAAAAAGCGCCCAAACCGGGCCCCGGGCAGGGCCGCCAGGCCTTCCAGCAGGAAATGCTGCTGCGCGCCATGACCGATTTCATCGCCTATGGGCTTCCCGGGGGCATGAATATCCAACAACTCACCGACCAGTCGGTATTCATCGAAAATTCCCTCAACGAGGTCAAGAACACCGCGATCATGGGCGGGATTCTGGCGGTCATCGTGCTGTTCCTGTTCTTGAACCACGTTCCCACCACCATCATCGTGGGCCTCTCCATTCCCCTTTCGATTATCGCCACCTTCGCTTCGATGAAGCTGTTCAACGTCTCCCTGAATATCATGTCATTAGGCGGGCTGGCGTTAGGGATCGGGATGTTAGTAGATAACTCCATCGTGGTCACGGAGAGCATCTTCCGCTGCCGGGAGGAGGGGGACGGCTTCGTGGAGTCCGTGGTTCGCGGCACCAGCGAAGTGGGCGCGGCGGTTACCGCCTCCACCCTCACTACCATCGCGGTTTTCTTCCCCATGGTGTTCGTGAAGGGGGTGGCGGGGCAAATCTTCGGAGACCTGGCCCTCACCGTGGTGTTCTCCCTGCTGGCCTCGTTAGGAGTGGCGCTGTTCTTCATTCCCATGTTAGCTTCGCGGCAGTTCAAGATGGATTTTCTGAAAACCGCGCAAGATTCCCCGAAAAAATTCTTTCTGAAATTCGCATTCATTCCGGACTTTTGGCGCAGCCTGAAAAACCTCGGAAAAAGTTTTTCGCAAGCGTCGCTGATCAAAAAAATCTTGCTGCTGCTCTTGTTTCCGGCCTGGCTCTTCTGGATTCTGGCGCGACTTCTGCTTCAACTCGTTTTTGAGTTGTTGGGCAAGGCGGCAACCCTGCTGCTCATTATCCTGGGGGCGGCGCTGCGCCTGGGCGGGTTCCTATGGAAACATGTTCTTTCCAAAATCGCCCGCTTCTTCGTAAAACTTTTCGACCGCGGCTACGCCAAAGTGCGGGATGTTTATCCATTCATCATCGACTGGGCGCTGGGCAACAAAAAGGCGGTTTTACTGCTCTCCGTGATTCCGCTGCTGGTCTGTCTTTTCATTCTGCTTCCCCGGTTAGGCCAGGAACTGATCCCGGAAGTCGCCCAGGGCGAATTCAACGTAGAGCTGACCCTGCCCATCGGCACCCCGGTGGAAACTACCGCGGAGGTGATCACCCCCATCGAACAACTGATTCTCGACGAGCCGGAGGTGGAAAAAATTTCCACCGTGGCCGGGGTGGATCTCACTAAAGTCTCGGACAGCGAATCCGGCCAGCACACCGCCAGGATCACCGTCACTTTGAAGCCTTCCGGCAATCCCGCGGAGACGGAGCGCCGGGTGTTGGGGCATATCCGGGAAAAGCTGCGCGATTTCAGCGGGATTGCGCACAAGATTTCCCGCCCGGTGTTGTTCAGCTTCAAAACCCCCATCGAAGTGGAGATCAAGGGCTACAATTTAGCCTCCCTCACCTCCCTCAGCCGCCAGGCGGTGCAAGCGATTTCGGAGATTCCCGGCCTCACCGACGTGAAATCCAATTTGCAGCGCGGCAGCCCGGAGGTGCAGATCAGCTACGACCGCAGCAAGTTAGCTTTTTACGGGCTGAACATCTTAGACGTCGCCAACATCGTGCGCAACAAGGTGCTGGGAGAAGTAGCCACCCAGTTTAAGAGGGAGGACCGGCGCATCGACATTCGCGTGAAGGTGCGCGACGAGGACAAATCCACCATCGAGCGGCTGCGGCGTTTGAACGTGAATCCCGGCGGGGCGATCCCGATTCCTTTAGAGAGCGTGGCCAATATCGAGATCAAAGAGGGCCCCAGCGAGATTCGCCGCATCGGGCAGCAGCGTTCCGCGGTGATTTTAGCCAACATTTCCGGGCGCAGCCTCTCGGACGCCAGCGCCGGGGTGTACCAGGCGCTGCAAAATTTAGACATGCCGGCGGATTTCACCTTCGAGATCACCGGGCAGAACAAGGAAATGGAAGTCTCCCTGAACAGTTTGCGCCTGGCGCTGCTGTTAGCGATCTTCCTGGTCTATATCGTCATGGCCTCCCAATTCGAATCCTTCCTGCACCCCTTTGTGATCCTCTTTACCATTCCCTTCGCGCTCATCGGGGTCATCCTGCTGCTCTGGGCGCTGGGCATTTCCATGAACATCATGGTGTTCTTGGGATTGATCATTCTGGCGGGAATCGTGGTCAACAACGCCATCGTGTTAGTGGACTATATCAACCAGTTGCGCCGCCGGGGAATTCCCAAAAACGAAGCGATCAAACAGGCCGGGCAGGCGCGCCTGCGCCCCATTTTGATGACCACCACCACCACGGTGCTGGGTTTGCTGCCCATGGCCCTGGGTTTAGGCGAGGGCGCGGAAATTCGCACCCCCATGGCCATTACCGTCATTGCCGGGCTGGTCAGCTCCACGGTCCTCACCCTGGTGGTTATCCCCACGGTCTATGCGGTATTCGAGCGGGGGGAGTAAGGCGGGATGTCATTGGTTGTCATTTGCTTTGCGTCATTTGCCGGAGGCGTCATTGGTTGTCATTTGCTTCGCGTCATTTGCCGGAGGCGTCATTGGTTGTCATTAGGTCAATGAGGATAAGCAAACTATGATTTGGAGGAGGATCGGCTATGAACTTGAAATTGGAAGAATTGCAAGTGTATCAATTAGCGATGGAGATGGCGGAGAGGATATGGAACATTGTAATCAAGTGGGATTATTTTGCTAAAGACGTGATCGGAAAACAGTTGATGAAAGCAGTGGATTCGATGGCGGCCAATTTGAGCGAGGGATATGGAAGATTTTTTTACAAAGAGAACAAACAATTTTGCTATTACAGTCGCGGCTCGCTTTTTGAAACCAAGACCTGGCTTATCAAAGCCCATAACCGGAAGCTGATCAACACTGCGGAATTCGACCAATTCATCAAAGATTTAGACGCCATAGGCATCAAACTCAATAATTACATTCATTCCATTGGAAAAAAAGGCGGTTTGGGTGAAAATCCCTCCCAACCCCCCAATGACCACCAATGACAATTAATGACTTCAATGACAATTAATGACTTCAATGACAATTAATGACGCGCGCAGCGCCAATGACGTGCGAAGCACAACTGACGCGCGCAGCGTAACTGACGCCGAAGGCAACTGACATTCCCCAGGAGCCATTATGGATCAAAAACCCTCCTTCCTCCCCGTCCTGGCGGTGAAGCGCCCGGTGACTATTATTGTATCGTTGTTGGGGATTATCGTGCTGGGATTTGTGGCATATAAAAATATTCCCATCGAGCTGCTGCCCAGTGGATTTAACCCCCCTTACCTGGGGGTGTGGGTCTCCTATCCCAATGCCAACCCCCAGGAAGTGGAGGAACAAATCGCCCGCCCGGTGGAGGAACAGGTGCGCACCATTTCCGGGATCAAAAAAGTAGAAACCTACAGCCATAGCAACGGTTGCTGGACCTGGCTGGAGTTCAACCCCGGCACGGATATGGATGAAGCCTACAACCAACTCCGCGATCGCATGGAACGCGCCCGCGCCTTTCTGCCGGATGACTTCGAGCGCTACTACCTGCGCCGTTTCGGGCGCAACGACGCGCCGATCATCTTCATGTCGGTTTCCTTCCCCCCGGAGGTGGATGATCCCTATTACGTGGTGGAACAGTTCATCAAGCGCCCCATCGAGCGCATCGACGGGGTAGGCAACATCGAAATTTGGGGCGCGGATGAGAAGAGCATCCAGATTTTCATCGACCAGGATAAAGTGAAAGCCCACCGGCTCGATATGTTCGAAGTGATCAACGAATTGCGCAAGGATAACTTCGCTATCTCTTCCGGCTGGGTGTATGAGGGCGATAAAAAATTCATCGTGCGCTCCATCGGGCGCTTTCAAACCATCGACGACGTACGCAGCCTTCCGATTAACCGGTTAGGCTTAACCGTGGGCGATATTGCGGAAGTCAAATATGAAGCGCAGAAGCGCACCTGGAGCCAGCGCATCAACGGGCGGCCGGGCCTGCTGTTAGGGATTTTCAAGGAATCCCTGGCCAACACCGTGGCGCTCAGCCGCCAGTTGGAAGAAACCCTGCATAACCAGATCACGAAACATCCCCGGGTCAAAGATGCGGAAATCAATTTTCTGTTCGTGCAGGGCCAAATGATCGAAGACGCCATCGACAACCTCATCGACACCGCCTTGTGGGGGGGATTTTTTGCCATCTTAGTGCTGCTCTTCTTCCTGCGCAATATCCGCATGACCGTCATTATGATGTTCGCCATTCCCCTCTCGGTGCTCATCTCCCTGATGGTAGTCTATTTCACCGGCTGGACCCTCAACATCATCGTGATGATGGGTTTGATGATCAGCGTGGGGATGGTGGTGGACAATGGGATTGTGGTGCTGGAGAACATCTACCACAAGCGCGGCGAGGGCCTCGCTCCCCGGGAAGCCTCGATCCGCGGGGCCAGCGAGGTGAACCTGGCGATTATCCTGGCCACCCTTACCACCATTGCAGTGTTCCTGCCCATGATCATGATCGAAGACGAATCCGGGGGATTCAAATTTTATATGCAGCGTATCGGGGTGCCGGTGATCGTGGCCCTGCTCGGCTCGCTCTTCGTCGCGCTGGTGCTCATCCCCCTGGCCACCAGCAAATTGGCCGGCCAGAGCGAGGCTAAAGAGCACCGGCTGATAACCCGCGCAAAGGAATTTTACCATCGCCTGCTGGCAAAGGCGCTCCATCACCGGATGGACGTGGCCATGGGCGTGCTGCTGATGCTGGTCGTTACTTTTGGAGTGCTGATTCCGCGGGTTCCCAGTTCCGATGATGACGGCGGAAACATCAGCGACATCTTTTTGATCTTCGATCTGCCCAATAATTTGACCACCGAGGAAGCGGATAAATTTTTCAGCGTCGTGGAAGATACCATTTACGCTCACGCGGAAGAGTACGACATCAAAGCGGTGGACACCGGCTTTCGCAGGGGATTCGGGCGGGTGCGGATTTTTCTGAATCATCCTCCCAAAGAACAATGGTTCACCGTCGTGTATAAAGGGATTATGAAGGCGGCGGGGATCAAAACCGATAAAAAATTAGACCGGGAAGAAGTGCTGGCAGATTTGAAGGATCGCATTCCCCAGAAACCGGGGGTCAAATTCCGCACCTCCTGGCGGGGGGGCGGGGCCGGCGAAGAGGGCAGCGTCTCCATTTTGCTCTACGGAGACGATACCGGCAGATTGATCCAATTAGCGGAAGAAGTGGAGCGGCGCATGCGCCTGTTGGAGGGGGTGATCAGCGTGGAAACCGATACCGAGGCCGGAACGGATGAGATCCGCATTTCCATGGACCGCGAAGTGGTAACGCGCAACGGGCTTAGCCCCAACCAGGTGGCCTTTACCCTGATGTACGCGGTGCGGGGATTGAACCTGCCCCGTTTCCAGGCCACGGATAAAGAGATCGAAATGCGCATCCAGTTGAAAGAAGAAGACCGCGAGAACTTAGGGCAGGTCAAAAACATTACCTTCATCAATAGCAGCGGAAGGCCGATCCCGCTCTCCGCAGTGGCAAATTTCAACATCGACCGGGGATTGGGGCAGATTGCCCGGGAAAACGGAAAAACCTTTTTAGCGGTCAACGCCAAAACCACTATGGGGGATTTGCCGAAAATTTCCGGCCAGATCGACCAGTTGATGAAAGATTTTCCCCTGCCCTATGGTTACAACTGGCAAAAAGGCTCCCGTTTTTCCCGGCATGAGGAAGAAAATGCGAATTTCGTGCAGTCCATGATCATTGCCATCATCTTTGTGTACCTGATCATGGCCATACTGTTCGAATCCTTCCTGCTGCCGCTCTCGATCATGTTCACCATTCCCCTCTCCTTCTTCGGGGCTTACCTGGCGCTGTTCCTCACCCGAACCTCGCAGAATATCATGGCCGCTATCGGGATCATCATCTTAGTGGGGGTGGTGGTGAACAACGGCATCGTATTGATCGACATGATCAATCGCCGCCGGCGGGAGGGATTCGAGCGCAGCGCTGCGATTTTGGACGCGGGCAAAAACCGTTTCCGCCCCATCCTGATGACCAGCCTGACCACCGTGGGCGGGCTGATCCCCATGTCCGTGGGCAACGCCAGCCTTATCGGGATGCCCTACGCGCCCATGGGCCGGGCGATCATCGGGGGGCTGTTGGTGGCCACCTTCCTGACCTTGATCGTAGTGCCGGTATTCTATACCCTGTTCGACGATCTGGCGATCTTCTTCCGGCGGGTGGTAAGCTGGTTCCGGGGCAGGGATGCGGCGGGAGAGGCGGCGCTGTCTTCGGAAAAATAACCCCCGGCCGGGTTGCTTTGCAGGCGATTCGGGTGTAAATTCTTCTGAAATTTAGCGAATGGGGAGATTTTTCGATATGACTGCTAAACAATTAGAAAAAAGTATTCAGGAAATATGGGAGTTGTTTCGAGAAACCGGCCGGAAGTTTGAGGAGAGCCGGCGCGAGTTTGAAAAACGCGATGAACGGCTTAGCCAAAAAGTCGCCGCGGTCGGCGAACAGGTTGCCGCCCTCACCGGCAAGTGGGGAAAGTTTGTGGAGGGATTGATCGCCCCGGCGGCGGAACGGCTTTTCAAAGCGCGCGGAATCGAAGTGGACAAGATCTACCAACGGGTGCGGGCGCATAAGAACGGCGCTGCACTGGAAGTGGATATCATGGCCATCAACCGGCGCGACGCGGTTTTGATCGAAGCCAAAAGCACCCTGAAAACCGCAGATATTGACGAGCACCTGGAACGTCTGGCGAGGTTTAAACAATTCTTCCCGGAGTACCAGGATCGCCGGGTTTTTGGCGCTGTGGCCGGCATCGTCATCGAAGAGGAGGCCGACCGCTATGCTTACCGCAACGGCCTGTTCGTGATCGCCCAGAGCGGGGAAACGGTCGCAATTTTGAACGACGAGAAGTTTGTTCCGCAGGTGTGGTAAACCCGCCTTTGGATTGTGTTCAGGTAAGAAACCTGAGCGCCTGAACCCCCAACACATCCCCTCACAATTGATATAACATCCAGTAAATCACCACCCCGGTAACGGAGACATACATCCACACCGGCAGGGTCCAGCGGGCGATTTGTTTGTGCCGGGCAAAGCGCTCTTTTAAAGCGCGAAAAAGCGTTACCGCCGCCAGGGGTGGAACCGCCATGGCTAACAGGGTATGGCTGATGAGGATGGTAAAATACACCGGGCGAATCCATCCCTCCCCGGTAAACCGCACCGAACCGGCCTGGTAATGATAGACCAGGTAAGAGATCAGAAACAGGACGGATACGGTGAACGCGGCTATCATGCAGCGTTTATGCGCGGCGATCTTCCCCCGTTTGATGAAGAAAAAACCGCTTAGCAGCAGTGCAAAGCTGCCGGAATTCAAAAAAGCGTTGAGGGCAGGGAGATCGTAAAGGGAAAGCAAAAGAGGGTTCCGGGGTTATAGTATTTTAGTGCTATGGTGTTTTAGTGAATGGACGGGCCAACTGCCTACTGCCCCTGCCTACTGTTTTTACCCTTCCTGCCGCAGCCGTTCGATATCCACCACCAACTGTCCCAGCGACATATTATCCATGCTGTCGTAGTAGCCCCGGATGCGCCCGGTCTTATCGATCAGCACAAATTGGGTGCTGTGGATGAAATGGGCGTTGCCGGGATCCTCCCGGACGCTCAAATTCAGGCTGGCGCGGGCAAAGTCGTATATGTCCGATTTGTCCCCGGTCAGGAAAAACCATTTGCCGGGCAGGGCCTCATAACGCTCGGCGTAGCGGGAGAGCACCTCCGGGGTATCCCGCTCCGGGTCCACCGTGAAGGAGACCAGCCGCACCTCTTCCGCCGGGGCCAGGGCGGTTTGAAGCTGGCTCATCCGGGCGCTCATACGCGGGCAGGGCCCCGGGCAACTGGTAAAAATAAAATCCGCGATCCAGATGCTCCCCCGCAAATCCGCATCGCTCAGCGGTTTTCCGCTTCTTTCCAGCAGGGTGAAATTTTGCACCTCGCCCAGTACCGGCAGGGTCTGCCCGGAGCCTGTCTGATGGCTTCTGGCCCAGCTCCACACCCAGATACCCGCCAGAACGATGCCGAGGCCGAAAGCGATGGGAAGGATTTTAGAAATAGATAGACGCGTCATAATCACAGGCTTCCATATTTGAAGAACCAAGAGCCAGGAGTCAAGAGCCAGAAACCAGGAGCTAAGAATCAAGAAAGAGGTGGGGCTTGATTCTTGGAATTTGGTTCTTGGCTCCTGGCTCTTGGTTCTTGTTTTACATCTTTATTTTGTCATAGATCATAAAACTCCACACAATCAAGGGATAGACAAAAGAGGCGAACATCAGCCGGCGGGCAAAACGATTGTTCCGGTAGAGCGCCAGGCTGACAGCGCAGCCCAGGAAAGCGCTCCCGGCCAGCAGGGCCGCGGCAAGGTACATCGTTCCCGCCAGCCCCAGCAGAGAGGGGAAAAGACTGACCCCTAACAAAGCGGCGCAGGCAAGGAGAATTTGCCGGTTGGTGCGGGGAATTCCATTTTCCCGCAGGGGCAGCATTTTATATCCCGCCCGCCGGTAATCTTCCCGGTACAACAAGGCGATGGAAAGGAAGTGGGGAAATTGCCAGAAGAACAGGATTCCGAAAAGCGCCAGGGCTTCCGGCGCCAAATCGCTCCGCGCCGCGGTCCAGCCGCAGACAATGGGCAGCGCCCCGGATATCGCCCCCACCGCAGTGTTGAAATAGGTAATTCGCTTCAACGGCGTATAAGCGAAGAGGTAGGTCAGGATAGTCATGGCGACCAGGAAGCCGGTAAGGATGTTCACCGCGGCGGCCAGGTAAATCACCGAAAAAATGCACAACAGCGTTCCGAAGGCCAGCGCTTCGAGGGGTTTTAGCCGGCCCTGGGGGAGGGGACGTCTTTGGGTGCGCAACATCCGGGCGTCGTGCGTTCGCTCGGCGTATTGATTCAACGCCAATGCGCCGGCGCTGGCCAAACCGATTCCGAACATTGCGCCGATAAGGTTCAAGAGAGCGATGTTGCCGGAAGCTCCTAAGCAATAGCCGGTGAATGCGGAGAAGAGCACCAGCAAGGTCAGGCGCGGTTTGGTAAGCTCCAGGTAGGCGCGCGCCCGGGTAAATGGTTTTTGTTGGGGCGGATTTGGGGGTTGCAGCAGACTCCGGCTGGTAATCATCGCGGCCACGCTGCACGAGAGCAGCAGCGCTCCCACGGCCACGTGCAGCACAGTCACGTACACCGATTTACCGGTCCAGATATTGAGCGCTCCTAAAACCATCTGAAGCGAAGTTAACAGCAGCAAGATTGCCGCCAGTTTGCCAATTTTTCCAGTCTTTCGATGCCGGGCAAAGAAAAATATCGCCAGTCCCAGGATCAAAAGCGCCGCCGCCCGGTGGGCAAAGTGAACCGCTACCTGGAATTGGAATTTTTCGGGCGAGAGCGGGAACGGCGCGTAAGGGTCGTGGGGAAGGTTTGCGAACGGGGGAATTATTTTCCCGAAGGAGAGTGGGAAATCCGGTATCGCCAGGCCCGCCCCGCTGTGGCGCACCAGCGCGCCGAAAACCAATTGCAGGAAAATGAGGCCGGTAAGAAAAACGCTGAGCCGGAAAGCGTTTGCATTGGCGTGAAGAGGCGGAGAAGCAGCCGGGGCGTTCCGGCGGGATGGGGAAGTCAACACGACAATTGCAAAGAGGAGGCAAAGGATGGTTTGCGCCAGAAACGCATGAGTTACCGCCACCGCCATGCGCAGCGACTGCACCGAGGATACCCCGGCGATTTGCAAGGCGGCGTCCTGCACCGCCTCGGTAGAAATCAGCAGCACCCGCAATCCCCCCAGGGAGGCCTGGAGAATGACCGCCGCGAGCGCCGCGATTCCCAGCCGTTGAAGTGTTTTCCCGGGTTTGGCAATCCACAGCCAGGCGGCCAATATGGCGATCAGAACACCGGTAAAACCGGCGATCAGGCGGTGAGTGTGCTCGAAAAGAATGCCGCCGATCATCGGGGGAGTCAGGCTTCCGTAGGAGAGCGGCCAATCCGGCACCGCGTCGCCGGAGCCGGTGCTGGTGACGGCGGCCCCCGCGACGATTAGCCCGGTTGCCGCAGCCGCGGTCAAGACCGCGAACCGGTGCATCCAGGGGGGGTGTTCTTTCTGGCTAAATCGAATCATCTCCATTACAGGCTAAAAGTGAATGTCGATGAGATCGCGCTGCCCGGTTCAACGGTTACCGGCGCGGTTTGTTCGCCAAGCCTTTCCTGCCAACAGTTCAGCACATAAGCGCCGGGAGGGACATCGTCCAAAGAAAAATTTCCGTCAATATCCGTTACGGCGTAATATGGTTGGTCAACCGCCACAATCCAGCCGCTCATCCAACCGTGCACGTCACAGCGGGCCGGGATAAATTCCGGATATTTGAAGGCGACTTCCATTTTCTTGAGGAATTCGGGTTGGGAAAGATTGAGCGGGCGGTTTTTCTTCGTAAAAGTATGAAAATTGTGAAGAATGCCGTCAGCATTCAGGATTTGCAACGGGGTATTAACGGGTATTAGCAGCACGTGAGGCTGGTAGCGGCATCCCTGTTGGTCCAGAACAAATTCGCTTCCCAGGGATGAGAGCGGTTTGCCCCCTTTAACTCCGGTTAAATAGACCACCGCATCACGAATGCCCAGATTTTTGCCAACGACCAGTCGTTCATCATATTGAGCCTCGAGGCCGCAGACGTCGGTATCTTTCACTACCATCAGCTTTTGCGGACGGGGCGCTTCACCCCGGAGGATAACCCGGCCGCGAATGCTGCCGGCTGCCATATTCGGCTTATGGTTGGCCGCGGTCCCCGGGGTTGGCGCGACGTTTTGTTCAGTCGTTGCCGTGAAATCTTCTTTCTCTTTGGAACAACTACCCCCCCAAACAGCCAGCACCGATAGCAGCGCAATGATTAAAAAAGCGGAGCGACGCATGGCCGGTTACTCCCCGGCCGGCGCGTTAGCAGGCGGTACGGGCAGCGGCACCTGGTTTTTGATCGGCGGAATGCTGCGCAAATAAGCCCATACCGCTTTCAGATCGCGGTCGCTCATCTCTCTATAATTGAACCAGGGCATCGGGGGCAAAATGTCGCGACCGTTTGGCTGGCCCTGGTGCTTTCCGGTGCGCAACGCCTGGATAAAGGCTTCCTCGGTCCACTCTCCCAATCCGGTTTCTTTGTCCGGGGTAAGATTCATAGTGAAACTGACACCCCAGGGGCCTGCCCAGGCGGTAAGCATTGCATTAGTGTTTGCCAGCACGTTGCGTTGTAAATCTTCCGGGTACCAGGCGGGGTGCGGCATATCCTGCGGATGCCCGGAAAGCAGCCGGCTGGAATCCGGAAGCGGGATACCACCAGGACCTTCAATTTTCGGGCTATGGCAATCGTTGCAGCCGCCTACTGTCACCAGATATTCACCGCGTTTCACCGGATCATCCTCAGTGAGAGTTGATTGGCCCTCACATCCCATGAACGCGATGAATGAAACTCCAATAATAAATACGATGATTAACTTTTGCATATTTTCTCCTTCATAATACACATATAGTTTGATAAATGTGGTTCTCTTTCCGTCTGTTTAAGGGATTAATTATCTTTCTGGCTCCACGGCGGGGTAATATCGTTCATTCTGGCATAGGCGATCAACTGGCCTAAGTGTTCCGCGGTATGGTCGCCGACGATAAACAGAACCTGCCGGCGGGTCATGTTACGGCCAAAAAAATCCACTTCTTCGGCGTGGGCCGCTTCCTGCATGTTGGCGATGGCCGCTTGCACATGGGCGGTTGATTCCTTGAGCGTTGCAACGGCTTTCTCTTTGTTATCAACGGTCTTTTCCAGGTTCCGCGCATCGACGCCCTCCGGGATCGGTGTTCCCAGCAGAGAAGCAAAATAGTAATTGGCCCCGGCAATATGCAATACTACATCTTTGATCGAGCGAACACCTTCCGCGGGACGCCAGTCATATTTTTCGGCGGGAATCGCTTCGGCCAGGCTGGCTGCTTTGTCAGCCGCGAAGCCGTACACTTTAAGAAAATCCTGCACCCATGCAGCTTCTTTCTTGTCCTGGGCGGCGGCAGAGATGATCAGCATCAATACAAAAAGCAGCAATCCCCGCACCGGGTGAAGCAAATTCACGGAATTTTTTCTATTATGTTCTGACATATCGACTCTCCATTCTTTGAGTTTTACGTGCAGATGTATGTTAAATTGCACCCCGGTCATCCGGGGTGGCAATCTTAGATTACCACCCCGGCAATTCCGGGGTGTTTTTTCAATAACCTGAATTCAGTGCTATTTCAAGCGTGCTATTTACAGGCTTAACGTCCGTATTCTTCCAAGTCCTGCGCCATTTTTTGCAGCCAGTTCCGGTATTCCTCCGGGGTATGGATCACTAACTTCCCTCTCATGCGATAATGCCCCAGCCCGCAAAGCTGGGCGCAGCTGATTTCATAATTTCCCGGCTTCGTGGGGGTAAAATATACCGGCACGCTGATGCCGGGAATGGCGTCCTGCTTGACCCGCATGGCGTTGAGGGCAAAACTGTGGATGACGTCTTTAGACCCTAAGTGAATAATCGCCGGTTTGCCGGCCGGCAGGTGCAGTTCATTGACCGTAACCAGGTCATCCATTGCGCCGGGATCGTTGAAATCGATCCCCAACGGGTTGGTTTGGGTATCCACCAGCTTGATATCCTGCTTCCCAAACGCCCCGTCCGCGCCGGGATAATGAATGTTCCAGGCGAATTGTTCGCCGGTTACCCGCACCACCACGGCTTCATTCTCGTCCGGCGGCTGCACTTTTAACACCGCCCAGGCGGGAATGGCGAAGGCAAACAACAATACTAATTCCGCAATTATAACGCCCCCTTCCTGGATTTTGGCCAGGCGGCCTTTGGCCCCGGTATAGCTGGCCCGGGGATTTTTAGAGGCCCGGAAACGGATCAACACGTAGATGAAAAACGGGGCCCAGATGACAAACAGGATCAGCATGAGCCAATGCACCAATCCCAGCATATAATCCAGCTCCGCGCCGTGGGCGGAAGCGACTTCCGGTAATCCTAAATAAGGGCTGATATCTGGCATAGGGTTCCGTCTCCTTTTGCGGTGGTTAAAAATGCAGCGAGCCGCGCTACCCCTGCCTTATCGGCAGGAGTCGCAGCCCTTACCGTCCTCATAAATGCGGCGAATTCTCCATCAGCCTGCGCGGGAGAGAAAGAATGGTTCCCTTCTCATTCACGATATAATCTCCGGAGGCCAGCATTTTCGCACGCTTTCGCATATAGAGGAAGAAAAGGGTGATTCCGCCTAACACCACGGCGGTAATGATCAGCAGCGCCAGCATCGCCAGGCCGATTCCCCGGGTGGTAGCTGAATTTGCGGCGGCGCCTCCAAAACATTTTTCGCAGGCCGCGGCCATCTGCGGCAAAAATACCAGCAAAGCGCCGGCCAGAATGCAACAGGAAAAACGAAATCTATTCATCATGGTATGCCTTCAGCGGCGTTTGAAAGTTCGAGAGGTGATGCCTGAAGTATAAAACGCGATTTCCTGATCTATCCGAATTACGCATTACGTTTCACGCATCACGTCTCGCATGTCATGTCTCACCTCATATCCACGTGGCGGAGCTTGCGCAGGAAGCGAATCCCGTAGTAAACCAGCGCAATCCCGATCAGAAAGGAAACCACTCCCATAAGGAGGTAATGGTGATAAATGCTCCATATACCGAAGCCCAGGGCCAGCAAGATCGAGAGGGCGATAAAGAAAATATGGATCGCTTTAAGGGACAATGTGGCCTCCGATCTGGTCGTGATATGAGGAGATGGTTAAAACGAACAACACGGCCAGGAATATGACCGTGAAGATCAGGAGCGCAAAGATTACCTTTTTTTCGGAAATCAAGTGCATGAAATAAGCGGCCACCAGGCTTCCTTTAATGCTGGCGATGAATAAGGCGACGATCAAGGCCGGTACAATGGAAAGATGCAAATAAGCCACCGCGACGGTAACCACCGTCAGCGCCGCCAGCGCCCCGAATACGGCGATATAAATCCGCACGTGTTTTTTGACGTCTTCGGCGTGGGTTGAATCGCTCATAATTGCCACTCCTATCGTTTTAAGAGCCAGGAAGCAAGAGCCAAATTCAAGCACCAGGTCTCAATTTTTCCCTGGCTCTTGGTTCTTGGTTCTTGGCTCCTGGTTCTTGGCGCTTAAACTCCAATATCGTTACAACAAGTATATTGTTGGAAATAAGAATATCCAGACGATGTCCACGAAGTGCCAGTAAAGTCCCGCCACCTCTATGCGGTTGGTGAAGCGTTTGGGATCGGTCTTCCACATTTTGCTGCCGGGACCCCAGAAGTAGCTGTTGACGATGATTCCCCCCACCACGTGCAACCCGTGCAGGCCGGTAAGGGTGAAATATATCGCCAGAAAGTTTCCTTCCGCGGGAAAAAGGCCATGGGAGAATTTGGCATTGTATTCAAACGCCTTTACGACCAGGAACGCCAGCCCGCAGAGAATGGTAAGCCCCATGTAGCGCTTATACTTCCCGAAATCGTTCATCATCAGCGAGGCCCAGGACATTACGATGGTAACGCTGGAGGCGATCAGAACCATGGTATTGAAAGTGCCGATGGGAACGTTGAGAATGTCGAAGGAGGTTTTATATAACTGCCCGCCTAACATCCCCGGCCAGGCCGGGGCGCCGATGCGCAGGAAAATGTAGGCGGAAAAAAGCCCCCCGAACAGCATCACTTCCGAGGCTAAAAACAGCCAGATGCCCACTTTGGCGTTGTAAACCCCGGTATCGGGGCGGGCGGTTACGGTATAGGGAATATCCATAATTTCTCCGGGTCTGCTGTGTTTATGCTACTGTTTGGCCAGAAGGAGTGCAAAACTTCAGTTTTGCAAGCTGCCCGTAAGCTCAGAAGAAGGATTGCAAGCACTGTCAAACTGAAGTTTGACACTCCTGGTTACTAAAACACCATAACACGGTAACACTGCTCTATGCCGCCGAAACCTTCTCTTCCGGTTCATTCTGGGGCGCAAAATCCCGGGAATTTCCCGGAACGCTGTATTCGTACGGTCCGCGGTACACCTGCGGCATCGTCTCGAAATTCCCGTGCGCCAGGGGCGGCGAGGAAGTAGCGCTCCACTCCAGGGTGGTCGCTTCCCAGGGATTATCGGAGACTTTTTTCCCTTTGCGGATGCTCATAAACAAATTGACGATGAAAACAATTTGCACCAGGCCCATAATCCAGGCGGCGATGGACATTACCTCATTCCATTTCAGCACCGGCTGGGCAAACTGGTAGAGCTGGCCGCCGTCGTACAGCCGCCGGGAAACCCCGGCCAACCCCTGGATGAACATGGGCATAAAGATGAAATTCATGCAGATGATGGTGCCCCAGAAATGGATTTTCCCCAGCAAATCATTCATGCTCCGGCCGGTAATCTTGGGATACCAGTAATAGATTCCCGCAAACAGCGCCAAAATGGTTCCGGGCGCAACCACGTAGTGGAAATGGCCGATTACGTAATAAGTATCATGGAGGTGGATATCCGTGGGAGCCAGGCCCAGCGGCAGCCCGGTCAATCCGCCGATTCCGAACATGGGCAGGAAGCCCAGGGCAAACAGCATCGGGGTGGTAAAGCGGATGGAACCGCCCCACAGGGAGAGGAATAGCGCCGAAAGAATGATGACCGAGGGGATGGAAATGATCATGGTGGTAATCTGGAAGAAGGCGCTGATGGCGGTTCCCATGCCGGTAATGAACATGTGGTGCGCCCAGACGATGAAGGACATGAATCCTAAAAAGATCACCGAGTACACCATGGCTTTATACCCCCAGAGCGGTTTGCGGGTATTGTTGGCGATAATTTCCGCCACGATGCCCATGGCCGGGAGGATGAGCACGTACACCTCCGGGTGCGCCAGGAACCAGAACAGGTGCTGCCACAACAGCGGGCTTCCCCCGCCGCTGATATCCATCACCTGGCCGCTGACCACCAGCCCGCCGGGCATGAAGAAGCTGGTTCCGGCCAGCCGGTCCATCAATTGCAGAATGGCCGCGGCTTCTAACGGCGGGAAGGCTAACAGCAACAAAAAGGATGTAATCAACTGCGCCCACACAAAGAAGGGAAAGCGCATGAACGTCAATCCTTCTGCGCGCAGTTGGATGATGGTGGTGAGGAAATTGATCGCCCCCAACAGCGAGGAAGTAATCAGGAAAACCATTCCCAACAGCCACATGGTCTGCCCCATGGTCTCGATGTTTGCCAGGGGAGGATAGGAAGTCCACCCGGCCTTGGCCGCGCCGGCGGGAACGAAAAAACTGCTTAACATCACCACGCCGCCTAAGAAATAGGCCCAGTAACTGGCCATGTTGAGCTTCGGGAAAGCCATGTCCGGCGCGCCGATTTGCAGCGGGACCACGTAATTCCCAAACGCTCCCACCGCCAGGGGGACCACCCCCAGGAAAACCATGATGGTGCCGTGCATGGCCCCTAATTGATTGTAAAACTCCGGGAGCATTACTCCCCCGGGCATGGATTCCTCGCTGAACAGCCAGCCGATCAGGGGAATCGCTTCCCCGGGGTAGGCAAGCTGCCAGCGCATGATCATAACCAGGGTAAAGCCAAAGAGCAGGAAGAACAGGGCGGTAAAACCGTATTGCAAACCGATGATTTTATGGTCGGTGGAAAAGACATATTTGCGCCAGAAACCCAATTCCGGGTGGTGCTCGCCATGGGCGTGAGAAGTTTCCGGGTGTGCAACCTGAAGGTCTTTATTGTGGGCGTTTTTGGCCATTTATCCGCGTCCCCGTTTTTAGAGTTCATAAACAGGCTAAAGTGAAGCCCTTTTCCATCGCATAAGCTGTGGAGTTGGGAAAAATCCCTGGCATCAACTAAAAATCGCTTTGGGAAATGCCGGGCAGGAGAGCAACGCCCGGCCTAACTCGCAGATTTCTCCTGGAAAGTAAACTCTATACTTTTGACTTCGTTTTCCCCGACGGTTACGGTTTGGGTTTGGGTTCCGTACTTTTCATGCCAGGCTTCGATGACGTATTGCCCGGGAGGCAGATGTTTCAGGCTGAAGCTTCCGTCGTCGCCGGTAACACCGTAATAGGGATGGCTTACCACGCCGCAGTAAGCGAGCATCCAGGGATGCACGTCGCATTTGATTTTCACCATGACTTCCGCTTTATCGAATTTCCGCTCCCGTTCATCACCCTGTTTGGGCATCCCGAAATTGAAGGGGCGGTTGACTTCCGGCAAGGCGTGGATATTGTGCAGCAAGGGATCGCTGTTCAGTATTTTGACGGTCTGGCCGGTTTGCACGCCAAAAACGTGGGGGGCGTACATGCAGCCTTTCTGGTCGAACAGGATCGGTTCGGCGGGGGGAGTGAATTGCCGGTCGCCTAATCCCTCTTTCACATAAACGAAGACATATTTCAAGGTTCCGTTAGCATTCACGACCACGTCTTCCGAGAGAACCGCTTCATCGCCATGCAGCACGCCGCATTCCTGGTCTTGTTTGATGCGCTTGCGATCCGGAGCCGTGCCCGCGAAGCGAATGCTTCCCTGAACCCCGGAAGTAAACGCGGATATGTCCGTTCCGGCTTCTTGTTGAGCGGGCGTCTGTTGGGACTCAGCGCCGGATTGTTGTCCACCACCATCCCCACATCCGGTTAATGACGTAGCCAACCAACCTGCGAACAGCAACAACAATATATTTCCTCTCATTTGAGTATTCTCCTATGCGTTATGGATCTGGTTGAGAATTCCTGTTTTTGCTTAAACCTTAGTCCCGGCGTGACAAAATTCATTTTGTCGCGGCAATCCGGGTTTGTGGAAACGCCCATCGAACACGAAAGAACTTTTCAGCCGAGCGCCGGAACAGCGTCTCCAAATTAATCGCTGCGCCGGTCCCGCTTAAAAAAAGCTGTCTCGTTCAGAGTTTAAAAAGGTTCAAAATGCAAAATTAACGATCTTCTTTACAGACTGGGGATTGATATATATGAAATTTGGGCTGGAATCAGGATTTGTGATTCGTCAGTACTCTCACAGGTATAAGCGTTCATCTTCCCGGCTTTTGAACCCACAGGTGGGGTTTGCCGGAGTTTTTTTACAGATATTGCCAGAAGAAAAAAGGTTAATGCTCTTTAAAGAATACTTACTGTCAGTACCATCCTTGAAAAAAGTTGCCAAGATGATATTGAAAAAAGATTTAATTGTCAAGGAAAAATTGGGCCTTTGCGAACTTTTTTGCCGGAGATTGCGCTTCCTTTGCGGGAAGTGAAAATATTTCCTTTGAATTTTTGCGCTTCAATGGCTATTATTACAAAACATAAACATAGCGCTATGGTCACAATAGATTGAGGAGACAGGGATGCGCCAGAAATATTATAAAGTGATTTTCGAGCCTCTTGAGGGTGTGGCTTCCCTATGAGTAAATTACCGTCGCTCCCGAGACCTGAAGAAAGGCACATTGTACAGCATTATTGAACCAGCGGGATTAACTGTAGAAGAATTGTAACTATTCAGGCGTTTTGCCACAGAGGCCACAGAGAGCACAGAGACATAAAAAAATTCCTAATCAAATCACAAATACAGGGATATAAGGCTCTAACAAATCTTCCTCTGTGACCTCTGTGGTCTCTGTGGCTGAATAGTAACGAAGAATTTATTGAACTGCTTCACTGAAGACAAATTCTCTTTCATATGGAATGGGTATGGGAATTATATGAAGATTACGTTCGCAAGGAATTGCGCCGACTGGGGCGGGAAAATGCCGGCGACGAGGAATTGCAGAACGCGTTTATCCGGATCATGAGCGAATCTACCGTAACCGTGTTAGTTCAGGAGCCCTGGCAGAATGCGGTACGCTTCAAAGGTCTGGCCAAATACGAGGCCCAATCCATGATGCCGCTGTTGAACGATCCGCTGAATTATCTCCTGGAACACTTCGGCGGGGGCAAATTCAAGCTGAATTTTCACCAGGGCTTGAATTTCATTGCCACCAAAAATTTCAAGCCCGAAGGCGAGCCGAAGTGGAAGGATTTGCCGGATATTGGCTACTGATAATTGATAGTTGGCAATTGGCAATTATAAACCATTACATCCCCACCCGATCCTTCATCTCATCCATCACCGCGCCGTCGATCTCGCTCAGCCCTTTTTCCCGGGCGTGCGCTTCGATGCTTTTTTGAACCATGGGACGCACAAACGCGGGAATGCGCTCCAGCCGCGCCCGCGCTTCCGAAGTCCAGGAAAGCCCGCTTTCCTGTTTAGCGAACGCTTCGCTTACCGCCCCGGAAAAGGGACAGCCGGAGGAATCCCTCCCTTCGATAGAGTTGACTGATTTCTCTTCGCCGGCGATGGATGCGGAGATCTCCGGCGGCGAAGCGGCAGCCGCTTCCTCCCGCCGGTACGCCAGGGAGCTTTTGACCATCCCCATCGGTTCCGCCGCCGTCCCTGCGCCGCCGATTTTGACCCCTAACGAGCGCACCATTTGGGTTTCCATAGGGTTGGTGAGCATGGCTACCCCTTTTCCGCATCGTGGGCAGCCGAATATGACCGCCATGGAGCCTTCGTCGGGCCCGCGGGTTTCCTGCAATTTCATCGGTGCATCGCATTCAACGCACAAAAACTTCATCGGCTTTCCTCCATCATGGCCGGTTCTTTTTCATTCACAATTCACTATTCGCCATTCCGACTTCACTATTTTTTGAATTGTGAATCGTGAATCGTGAATTTTGTATAGTCATTTGGAATGATTCATAAAAACGCCTTAACCTTCCCGGCAATCTGCCGGATTGCCCGCCCGGCCGGGGTATGCGCATGGTCGTTCAAAAACAAGCGGCCTTCATCCCCGGCCCGGGCGATGCGGGGATCGAAGGGAATTTTTCCCAACAGCGGCGCTTTCAATTCCTCCGCAGTATTTTCCTGGCGGGCAGGGGGGAACATCTCTTCCTCCCGGCCGCAGTGGGCGCAAACATAAGCGGCCATGTTCTCCACCAGCCCGATCAGCGGCGCGTTCAACAACTCCACCGCCACGGTAATCGAGCGCGCTACCACCAATCGAGAAACCCCGGAAGGAATGCTGACCGCAACGACGCCGTCCAGGCGGGGCAGCAGGTCCGCGAGGTTAGGCAGCTTATCCGACCCCGGCGGCAGGTCGATGAACAGAAAATCCAACGCGCCCCATTCCGTATCGGCCAGGAATTCCCGCAGCGCCGCGGCTTCCATCATTCCCCGCCAGGTGTAGGCGTCTTTCTGGCCGGGCGCCTGCCACAGCACCGGGGTCTGGTCATCGGGGAGGAACAAATCCATGGACATCACTTTGATGCCCAACGCGGCTGCCGGGGGAACGACGCCGTTGTCCCCCTGCAGCAGCGGCCTTCCCCGCACCCCGGCCATTTTGGCAATGCTCGGCCCGTTGATGTCCGCGTCTAAAATCCCCACCGCCGCGCCTTCTAAAGCCAGCGCGGCGGCGAGATTCACCGTCACGGAGCTTTTCCCCACCCCGCCCTTGCCGCTCATCACCGCGATGATGCGACGCACCGCGGCCATGCGGGATTTTACCCGGCCGGCCTGTTCGGCCACCTGCGCGACAATATTGGAGCCGCCGTCGCCGGCAATGTCCTGGTATCTCTTCATATTTCCTTGTCTAGCCCGATAAAAAAGAATCGGTGAATCGGTAAAACGGTGATTAATGGGATTTGATCAGCCATTTATTGGGATTATCAATCATACAAATCCCGGTAGCTTTTGATCCTCTCTGCCATTTTTCCTCCCGGTGATTTTATCGCTTTAGTCCATCCTGTATTTTTTCGTCAACCCCTTCTCCCGTTCTCCGTTTCACCGTTTCTTCGATTCTTTTTCCTTCTCCTGCGCCTGCCGGGCGATCATCTCCTCCATCGCCTTCAGCCCTTCTTTGATGCCTTCTTCGGCGATTTCCAGGGTGACCAGGCTGACCCCGCGCCCGCGGGCGCAGTTTTCCATACGCTTTTTGGTGCCGTCGCGCATGAATCCTTCCGGCACGCGCTGCAGCCGCGCCCAGGCCTCCTGGGTCCAGCTAAATTCTCCTTCCTGGAGAATGGATTCATCCGCCGCGGTTTCGCTTTGGGAGAGACGGCCCCTTTCTTCTAAGCTCCCGGTAGCCTCCATCACCTCTCCGGCGACTTCTAACACCAGGTCTTTGGTAATGGAAGGCAGCGTACGCACCCGGGCGGTCTTTTCGATCTGCGCTTTGGCGCGCCGGCGCTGATAGCCGGAGGGCACTCCGCGCAAAGCTTGTTTGGCGTCGCTGGTCCACAGCAATCGCCGGTCGTCGAAGGCCACCTCTTCCACCATTCCGCCCTCTAATTTTTCCAGGTTCTGGATGGTCTCTTTGTCGATTTTGCCGAATTTAGCGGTTTCCGAGCCGCACACCGGGCAGGCCGCCGGCAGCACGTCGCGCGCCGCGTAACCGCACTCTTTGCAGATGTAGGTCTCGCCGTGGTGCTCGCTGATTTTCTGAATCGCCGCTTCTTCAGCGATGATGCCCATGGCCAACATGGCCGCGCGGGGAAGAATGGGCGCCATGGCCTGCTCGATGATCTTGCGGGAAATGACCGAGTGCCCGCGCTCCATGGCGTAGCGGTGGATGGCGGTGCGGGCCACCCCGCGAACCCCTTCCGGCGCGGAGTTGAGCAGCGCCGTGGCTTCTTCGGTCCAGGTCATGGATTCTTCCGCCCGCAGATCAATCGGGGGAGTAAAGCGCCGGCTGGAGAGCAGCACGTTGCAGGGAACCAGCCGGAGCAGGTTTTCGGTGTTGCTGCCCACGTCCATCTCCGCGTCGCTGTGCACCCCGATGCGCCCCATCACCAACAGCCAGGGGCGCTCCCGGCGCACGTATTGCAATATCTTTTCAAACGCCTTTCCGTCTAAAAGGGTGATCTTCATGTTGATCCCCTCTTCCTTCGCCAGTTGCCGGGCTACTTCCAGGTGCGATTGGTAAATTTTCGCCAGCCCGGTGTCGATTACCTCCTCGTGCAACTGTTCCTGCTCTTTGAATTTGAACACTTTGGAGGCCTTTTCGGTGAGCACGTTGGCGATGCTGTTGAACATGGTGTAGTGCAGATAGGGATCGTACACCGAGATCGCTTCCACCTCCTTGCCCAATTCCCTTCCCAGGGCAAGGGCGGATTTCAAGCCGGCAAAGGATTCCGGGCTGCCGTCCACCGCTACCACAATGTTGCCACCGTTGCCGTGAAGGTTTTTGACTCCCGCGCCGGTTTTTCCGTTCAACTGTTCTTCCAGCGGGGAAGTATTTTTGATGATGAGCGTATCGGTTTTGGTTCTGCGCACCACCCGCTCGGTTACGCTGCCTAACACGCTGTCTTTTACCGCGCCTAACCCCAGCGCGCCCATAATCACCAGGTCGTAATCATTATTATTGATGTCGTTGACCAGCACTTTAAAATTTTTGCCGTCGATCATCCGCGGCTCGAACGATACTTTTGCCAGGGCGCACTGCTGCTTCATCACCTCTAAGTAAGAATCGGAGATCAGCTCCAGCCCCATGGTGATGAGGGTGTCGTGAATGCTGCGCTGTTTTTCCAACTCCTCTTCCACCTGGTATTCTGCGGGCAGGGTAAATTCCATCTGTTTGAAGCGGATGTCGTGCATGCGGGCGGCGTAGGCGTGGCAGCCCACTAATTGGGCGCCGAAACGCCGGCCTAACTCCACCGCCAGCTCGATGCCGCGCAGGGAGTGCTCGGAGTTATCCACCGGGACGTATATTTTTTGGTACATCAATTTCCTCCTGATTTCAATAAATCAACCGAATCCGCTCGTGAACATGATTTAAACGATCCAGGATATAATCCCGCAGCCGGACGGTTCGCTGGTCCGGCCCGGAAGTTTCTAAACCCAGGCTGATCATGGCGTTGCGCAGATGCCCGGCGCAAGTTTCTTCCAGGGATTCTTTCCCGCACCCGGCCAGGCAGTCGATAAATCTTTTCAACTCGAAGCGGGCTTTCACCAGGGCGTTGCGGAAATCGCTATCCGCCTGAAGGCTCTCGATCATTTCCTCCAGCCGGGAGATTTCCAATTGAATGATCGCCGGCGCCATCTGCCGGAATTCCTCCCAGCGAAGAAATTCCACCTCGTTCCATTCAGCATTCACTATTCACCATTCTCCATTCACCCTCAACTCCATCAGTTTAAGGTGCAGAGGGCAGCCGCAAGGTTTCCGATAATCCCCTGCGCAAATACTTTTGCAACCGGCTGCGCCGTTTTTCCGCATCCGGCTCCAATTCCTCGGCTAAGTAAGCGGCATGGCGCATGATGTTCCGCCAGGCGTCGCTTTCCGGGAAGATTCCCTTTTGCCGGGCGGTTTCCGGCAGCATGTCGATCCGCAACTCAAAAAAGCGGTGAAAGCGCTCCAGCGATTCCATTTCCTCATCCGAAAAATAACTGCGAAATTCCTGCGCCTTCTCTTGCGAAAAATCCCCTTTCAGCGATTCGAGATAGCGCCCGCCGGGCGCGTAAATTTCATCGAACCACAGCCGCGAAAGCTCGAAGGCCAGCAGTTCCGGAGCGATCAACCGGCGGCTGGCGCGCCAGTGCTCTTCCGAGGCGAGGAACAACAGAAAATCGATCACCCGGTCGCGAATATTCTGGGGTTGGGTTTCCGGTTTCATCTCTATCATCGTTTTAGGTGCTCGTGTGTTCAGGTATTCAGGTGTTCTGGTTCCTGGCTCTTGGTTCTTAAGCACCCGAACGTGAGCACCTGAACACATTCGCACTTAACATTCAAACACCAACTCGCGCGCGCCACATCTGTTTCAAGCCTTTGTACTTGCGCCGGAATTCCGCGGGGTCCTGCTGGATGGTTTGCATAGAAAATTTCGGCAGCAATTCCGTCAGCAGGGCGTCCATCTGCGCTTCCGTTATCCATCCGCGATCCAGGTACGCCAGTACCAGGTGATAATCCGGCTCATCCCCCCGGGCGATGAAGCGAAACGCCGCGCTGTAGGGATCGAAATGATAGATCTCCAAACGCTTGCCGGTCTGGGCGCCGGCAGGGCGGGCGCGGTCCCGGTGGCCCTGCGGCAGGGGAATCAAATCGCCGGGATGTTCTTCCAGCGCTTCGAGGCCCAGCGCTTTTTGCACGGTTTCCAGCGCGGTATCGAACGCCGGGCGTTTCTCCGGCGCAATCTCGGCGCTAAACTCGATCTGCGCGGTCCATTCCTGCCAGCCTTCCCACACCTGGGTGGTCTCGCCGATCAAATACACCCGCGCGGGACGGCCAAAAGCTTCATCCAGACGAGCAAAAAATTCCTGAATCTTTTGCTGGTTTACAAGATTCATTATTCACCATTTACTATTCTCAATTCACTATTCTCAATTCACTATTCTCAATTCACTATTCTCAATTCACTATTCTCAATTCACTATTCTCAATTCACTATTCCCCATTCACCATTAATTGTGAATTCAGAACGGAGAATAGCGAATAGTGAATCATTATGCTTGCCGTTGGGTTGCTGTCTTAATACTCGCGCCGATTATTTTTCCTAATTCGTCGCATTCTTGTATTTCATACTCGACTCGCTGAAACGGCAACAATTCACTTCGATGAATGATGACAAGCCACACTTTCGATTCATTCAATTCTTTCAAAACAACTCGCAATTTATGGACAAAATCATTATTGCTTTCCGCACCCCTGGCTTCCGAATAATTCGGAGCTGGAGAAGTCCCACAGCGTAACAATTGCCCGGCAACGTGCCTTCCGGCGGGGGTCTTTGGCAATTCAGAACAGAGCTTGATAATCAGAACCGCAAAGTTAATCAATCGTTCCTGGATATCATCTCCTCTTGCCATAGAGCCTCTTTCTCCTATTATCAATTCACTATTCACTATTCCCTATTCACCATTCACTATTAATTGTGAATTCAGAACGGAGAATAGCGAATAGTGAATTCTGAATAGTGAATGGTAAATTCTACGGACCCTCGATTTTTCCTTGCCCCTCGTTCACGGTATTATCACTGCGCTTGCCGGGGTAGCGGCGCTTGGGGGTTTTGTCTTTGTAATCGTACACCCAGAAGCAGTAGGAATAAGGATAGATGGTCTGCACCACGTGGAAAGGCTCGTATTCGAACAGGCGGCGCATGGCCCAGGCAAAACGGTAACGGGGGTCTTCCGGGGTGATCACTTCCACCACGCAATCCACCTGGAAGCTGACGAACACCGGGGCGTTGCCGGTCCACAAGACCGAGGCCAGGGGATTGGCGCTGAGGTTGCGGAAGGTGGACCCTTCGAAAATTTCCAACAACCCCAACCGCCGCCAGTCGATATGTTCCGGGTGGCGATAAAATTCCCGGGCGGTATTCACCCGCAGTTGGCGGGTCTCGTTAACGGCATGGGGAGGAAGCTTGATGATCTGCTCCACCGCGGACTCTACCAGGTTCAGATAGTGATCCAGGTATTCATCTTTGGGAGTGAATCCCACGCCCTTGTTGGCCAGGTTGGGGGTCAGGGAATCGCTTTCCCAGGTGCCCACCACCGGCAGGTGCCCGGCGTTGAAAGCCACGTATTCGTCGCGCTCGATGGCGTCGTAAATGCTGTGTTTATAATCCAACTGCCAGCGGATGAATTTATCCGGCAGTTCCTTTATCTGAAATTCCCGCGCCTGCCCGTTTTTATGCAACCGGGCGACGCCGTTGAAAACCTGAACCTGTTGGGTGAGGGCGCTTGCTTCAAGCATTGTCATGTATCCTCCTGTCTTTACGATTAGTCTTTTCCCAAAATCGAAGGCATATTTTTGAACATACCGGCTCTCTCCGCCCCGGCCAGGGCTTCGTTCATCACCTCCGCGGTGATTCGGGTCTTCCCCCGCCGCTGCGCGTACGCCTCTACTCCTTTTTGCACTTTATTGCGAATGAAGGCTATGGGTATCCGTTCTAAACGCGCCCGGGCGGCTTCCGCCCAGACGATTCCTTCCGCCCGGAGCAGCCGCCCGTTGCCGTCGGGCTGGTAGGTGCAGGCGGGGTCTTCCTGCAAATAGTCGCCGGAGGCGGCGTAAGCGCGGCAGCGGCAGCCCCCGCACAGTTCCTTGAACTCGCAGCGCCCGCAGCGGCCTTTTAGCTGATGGAGGTCGCGCAGCTCCTGCAACACCGGGGAGGTTTGCCAGATTTCCGTAAAGCGCTGTTCCAGCACGTTCCCGGCCACCACGGTCATGTAGGGGCAGGGCGTCACGTTGCCTTCCGGGGTGATTCGGCAATACTCCGTGCCGGCCATACAGCCGCCGCTCTCCAATCCCCCCTTGCCCATTTCGTAAGCGATTTGCTTGAATTGCGGGGCGCACTTGGAGCGCACCAGCATGGGGCGGCAGCGATCCTGCAACTCCGCCAGGTTTTCTAACATGGCGTGAGTGCGTTGAGGAGAGAGATCGTTCATCTGCTGCCCGCGGCCGGTCTGCACTAAAAAGTAGAGGTTGAACGACCAGGCTCCTAACTCCCGGGTGAAGTCGATCAGTTGGGGGATTTCTTCATAATTGGACTCCATGACGGTGGTTTGCACTAACACCTGCAAGCCCGCGGCGCGGCAGATTTTCAAGGCGCGCACGGAATATTCCCAGGAATTCGGCCCCCCGCGAAACTGGTTGTGATTCTCCGCCTCGATGGAATCTAAGCTGATCGCCACCCCCTTCACCCCGCACTCGATCATTTTCTGCGCGGTTTTCTCGGTTACCAGCACCCCGTTGGTTCCCATCACCACCCACATTCCCTGTGCGGAAGCGTATTGCGAGAGATCGAAGATATCCTTGCGCAGCAGCGGCTCCCCTCCGGTAAGGATGAGCATTTCCGTGCCCAGTTGCTTCATTTCATCCACCAGCGCGAAGCACTCTTCCGTGCTCAGCTCATACTCCGCTTTTTTGCCCGCTTCTAAGTAGCAGTGCGGGCAGCGCAGGTTGCACTTTTTGGTGAGGTTCCAGGAGATAAGGGAAGGGGTATATGGATTATTTGGATTTTTCATTTCAATCGAAGCCCTAAGCCTTCCCGTTATATTTTATTCGCGCAAACGCTACGATCCCGAGCAGAATAACAAGGGTAAGCAATCCTGATTTCGCCATTGGCGCCAACGGAGATTCCTTGTGCATCGGCTCGAGGTATAGATAATACCAGGAAGTCAATCCGCGCTTGTTCCCTCGCTCCCGGTTGAAGCCGTCCCATACGGTGAAGGCGATGGGCGTAAAATTGCCCTCTTCGAACGAAAGCCCGCCTTCCTTCACCCGGCTGCGCTTGAAAATGGCGCTCCATTCCCCTTCTTCATATTGGGAGACCAGCGACAACCCGCCGTTTCCCGCCGGCTCGATGTTCTTGCTGCCCCGCCCAACGAAAAATTCTGCGGTATCTTTCGCCAGGTCCGCGAACCAGATGTCCATGGCATTTTTGCCGTCGCCGAACATGAAATAGGGCTTTTCCACCCCTTCCGGCGTTTTGGAAGGCAGCAGCACCGCCGCGGCGTCGGAAAACTCCTCCCCGCCCTGCGCGACCGGCGCCTGCGGATCGAACGGCGCTACCGGCAGCAGGGGGCTGTTCCGGCCCAGGGTATCCGCAGTCATGGTATGCCAGGTGAGCATAATGGCGATTTCAGCGGCGTTATAAACCGCCCGCACTTCCATGGCGTTCACCCCGGGATAGAATTCCCGCCCCGGCTCGATCACCTGCCCGGCTACCGGGAACAGCGCGGGCGGGGCGTCGTCGAACAGCGCCCGGCCGCGGCCGAGGTCGATGGCCTCCGTAATTCCTTTGGCCGTCGCCATGGTCGCATAGTTGGGGCGTTCGCTCTGTCCCAGGGAATAGACGTAATCTACCAACGCCCACTGGTCTTCCGGGGGCTGGATGTTGTAAGAGGGCATCGGGGAGCCGTCTAACCCGGTGGTGAAGGTGCGGAAAATATCCGCCCGGGTGGGGCCGCCGCGGAAGGTCCAGCGTTTGCTCAAATCCGCCGCCCGGATGGGCTGGTTCCACTGGTCTTTCAGGGTGGGGGCGGATTTGCCGTCGCCCCGCCCTGAGTTGCCGTGGCAATCTAAGCATTTGTTCTCTTCGTAGATGATCCGGCCTCTTTCCGCGGAGGCTTCGCTGTAGGCGGGCGGTTTGGGAAGCGCCACCGGCTGCACGTCGCCGTACTCCCCAAAATCCGGGTAAAACGATTTGAGGTAGTAGGCCAGGTCGGAAAGCTGCCGGTCGGAAAATTCCGGCCAGGGCGGCATTCCGGTGTAGGGCATCCCGTTTTTGATGCTTCTTTTCAGGTCTTCGTGGGTGGGCAATTCCCCGCTGGCGGTGGTGCGGAATTTGAAGATGCCGCTGGTGAAATTTCGCGGCTGGGGGCGGAAAAAAGGCGTGGCGACGCTGTGGGCGTCTCCCTGCTCGCCGTGGCACTGGGCGCACTTTTGATCATAGATTTTCTTTCCCGCCTCGCGCTGCGCTTCCGTGCCCAGGATTTTCTCCTGCGCCGGGAGCATGATTGGCATCACCATTAACCCTAAATACAATATGATGAAGCGTCGCATTTATTTCAATCCTTTCGATGGATGATAAACGGTAGAGACGTTGCACTGCAACGTCTCTATAACGGTTGCCCCGCCCCTGCTAATGCACCTCTTCCTTCTCGCGCGGTTTGTGGCCGGTATATTCGTACATGAACAGGATCACGTCCCAGATTTCTTCTTCGCTGAGGAAATGTTCCCAGGCCGGCATGGCCGAAGCCCAGGGGGTGGATTCTTCCGGCAAACCCGGCGCCCCTTTAGCGATGCGCCAGAAAAGATAGGTCTCCTGCAGCATGGCAATCGTCGTGGGATCTTGAAAATTCGCCGGAAGGGGATCGAAAGCGTGCGCAAAAAGGCCTTTCCCCTCCATGTTGTCGCCGTGGCAGAAAACGCAGTTTTGGAAATAGACTTTACGGCCGTTCGCCAGGTGCGCCCGGAACGCTTCCGGGTCTTCGGCCTGCAATTCCCGGTAGGGATTCACCCCGTTGACCAGATCGATCTTTTTCCCCTTGAAAGTGATCTCCGTGGGCGGGGGCGGGTGAACGGTTCTGCCGGCCGCCGGGGGCTGCGGCGCTTTAGCGGCGTCGAGATAGACGTTAAAAGCGGCCAGCAGGGGCAGGGCGATTACCGTGAGCGCCAGCGGAAGGGTATATTTTTTATCGGTCAGGAACCGGATGGCCGCGCGTTTGACAAAATTCATATCATCCGTTCGCACCGTCAGGTAGGCCAGCAGCGCCAGGGTAACAATGCCCATGAACATTCCGATGATCGAGGAGGGCAGCGGCGGCTCGATCCCGTAACTGATGGCCAGGTAGGCCGCAATCCACCAGACTGCCAGCCAGCCCAATATATTCAAGCGGGTGAACCGCAGCGCAATCATCACCAGCACAATCGGCGCCAATACCAGGTAGTTCATTTGTTCCCCTTCAATGAGACCAGGTAATCAACCAGGATATTTAAGTCTTTTGACGAAACTTTCTCATAAAAACCGCCGCCTTTCAGGGTTGCAGCCATCACGCCTGCCGGATACCCCGCGGTAATTTTGGCGTCCGGGTCTAAGATCGATTCATACATTTCCGCTTTGGAGAGCCGTTTCCCCACGTCGTAGAGGCTGGGGCCGACCATTTTGGCGGGGCTGTCCACGCTGTGGCAGGCCATGCAGCCATATTTGGCGAAGATTCCCGGGCCGTCCAGGTTTTCCGAAACCGCCGCTCCGGCGGCCGCGGCGGCTGCAGGCGCACCCTGCGAAGGCGGCGCTGCGCCGCTGAACTTGTGGGAGGTTTGCATGGTGACCGTGGGCGTTCCCCCTAAGCTTTGCAAATAGGCGATCACGCAGAGAATTTCGTCATCGTTCAGGCTGATGGGCGGCTTGTGAATGACCGGCATTCCGGGCAGGAATCCTTCTACAATGAACGCATTGGGATCGTAGATGGATTCGGCCAGGTACTCTACGTCGCTAACACCCGGTTTGTGGGTCCCCGCCACCGCACCGATGTTCCCGAGATCCGGGAATCGCAGCGAGCCGGATTGCCCCATGGTATGGCAGCTCAGGCAGGTTCCCTTCCCGCTGACAATCTCCTTTCCGATCTCTACCATCTCCGCGGTATTCAAATCCGGGCGGATTTCCAGGGTTTTGGGCGGGTAGGTCTCCTTTTGGGGCACTTGCTGCCCCACGTACCAATAGAACAGGGTTACGATAACCGTGAATCCGAAAATCGCCAGGGCGTTTTTCATGATTGTCCCTCCTCGGCCAGATCTAACCCTCCTTTGGAAGGAGCGGTTTTCCCCGTACCTGCCTCCCAATCTTTTTTGCCGGACAGGCCGGAGAGCCAGAAGACGATGGCGATAAAGGTAAAAAAGATCAACACCGTCACCGAGACCACCCCGGAGGCGAATCCCAACGTGGGGGTGAAAGCGTCCGGGGAGGTATCCTGCATCACCCCGTACACGTGCCAGTGCTGGCGCAGGCCGGCGCGCACGTAGCCCATCAAGCCCATCAGCCAGGTGAAGGTGACCGCCAAAAAGAAGAGCGCGTATTGGGCGCGGGCGGGAATTTTCCCCCAGCGGATCGGCCCGATGCTTTTCGCATTCTTAAACATGAAGATGTCGATTACCGTTACGCTGATCATGGCGAAGAGCACCGAGAGCACCTGCGGCACCGAGAGGCCGATGCGCACTTTCGCTTCCACGAAATATCCGTAAACCCCCAGGAACACCACAAAGCTCACCACCACGGCAAAAATGAGGAATTGGACGGTGTTGCCCAACTTTGCCCAGGAGACCGTGGCTTCGCGGTTGCCGCGCCGGTAGAGCAGAAAACTGATGTAGGTGGTGAGAATGAGGATGTTCACGGCGGTGTTCTTGGCGGACATCACCCCTAACACCCCCAACATGGGATGGTGGGAGCCGCCCATGCGCCGGGCTTCCTCCACCGTGGCGACTAAGGAGTGCGGGGTGGCCCAAACGATAAAACAGACCGTAATCGAAGCCAGAAGATATTTGATAAACTTGCGAAACCGCTGCGCCCCTTCGATGCGCTCCATGCTCACCCAGAGGTAGTAATTGGCCGCCAGGAACAAATTGCCGATCAGCACCGCCTGGATGATGAACAGCCAGGAGAAGGTTCCCCCCATCAACACGATGCCGAGGCTCTGGGAATAGGCGTAAATCTCTTTGCCTAACCAGTATCCCGCAAAGGGCAGGGGCAGCAGCGCGGCAATGGCGATGAAGTTGCCCACGTAGCCCATCCAGTCGTAATGCGCTTTCTCCTCCTCGCTGCGGGCGCCCAGGAATTTGTACGCCCCGTAGGCCGCGGCAATGGAGCCGCCGAAGGCCACGTTGGCGATCAAGCGGTGGATGTTGATAGGCATCCAGGTAAAGTTGGTGATGGCGCCCCACACGCTCAGCAGCCCCCCGCTCTCGTTGATGCCCGCGGGCGTGTTCATAAAGGTCAGCCAGGCGTTGGCGATGAACATAATGGTGGTTCCCACCAGGTTCAGCGCCACCCCCAGGGCGATGTGCACTTTGGGAGAGAATTTGCCCCATCCGTAATAATAGGCGTACAGAAAACCCGCCTCGGCGAAGAACAGCAGCACGTACGGCAGGAAGGTGGGGCTGAAAATGGCGATCAGGTAGGTAGTCAGTTTGGGATAATAGATGATCAGCATGAAGGTGAGCAGCGCGCCCAGGCTAGCGGTGAAGGAGAAAGAGGTGGAGAGCAGCTTGGTAAATTCGTAGGCCAGGTGGTCGTAGCGCTTGTCTTTGGTGTAATAGCCGATCAGCTCGATGATCAGCGCGAACATGGGAACCGCCAACACGAACGCGGCGAACATCAGGTGCAGCTCCGCGATCACCCACACCGCCACCCGGCTTCCCACGAAAGGGAATTTGCGGTACTCTACGGTATGGCTGTTTTCCGGGGTGATCTGCGGCCCTGCTTGCTGCGCCGCCTCGCCGGCGACGCTCTGCGCCCGGGCGAGTTCCCGCTGCAATTGCCAGCTTTCCGCAACGTTTTTGATGGAGACCGCCAGGGATACCACAACGATCAGCGATATAATATAGAAGGGGATTTTGCGTTTGCTCATGGGTATAGTTTCCCTCTCAGGCTATGCGAGTGGCAGACAGTATGGAGCAATGGAATTTTTGAGAAATTCTCAGGCTTCGCCTCAATCCATCGAGGCAATAGACGGGAATTTGGGCGAAGGCTTCCCGGAACGGGAAGGAATTATGGGTCTAAATTTATGATGAAATTAAAACGAGTTGATAATCATGCTCGCGTCTGATGATGTAAAGAACCAGTAGCCGAAAACCGGGAATCAACATTCCGGCGCCAAAGTTCAGGAAGGAATTTGGAGCCTGCTTGCCGGTTTTGGGAACTTTCCCTCTCCATCCGAAACCGCTGTTATGTTCAAACACTCAAAAAGGTAATGGTCTTAACTCAGACTATTTCATGATTGGCGGGAACATTATAACACTTTAAATCGAATTTGTCAAATTTAAATTTGAAAGACCTCAGGTTTTGGAAACCTTTGAGGTCTTTCATCTTTCGAGCCAAATTTCCTCTTTTTTATATTTATTTTTTTGGTTATACTGCTCACGCCATACGCAACCGGCAACAAAGCGCATTAAAAAAAGTTTCCACCTTGTCTTTCGCCTTTAGGCATTCATCTTCTTGATTCGTTGAACATTCACATATATGACAGGAGGAACTGGTATGCTGCGGTATATCGTTTTGCCAATCATTGCCGGAATCATCGGCACCACGGGTATCACGGCTTTTTTATGGATCGTCGATCGCTACGGCCTGGCCAACGCCGATATGGTGCGCGCCGTGGGCAGTTTGTTCACCAAAAAGTATGAGAACGCCCTCAAGGTGGGGGTAGTGGTGCATTTTACCGCCGGGATCATCATCTCCGCAGTGTATCTCCACTTTCTCAGCATCCTGAATCCGCCGGGATATTTTTCCCTGTTCTTCCTGGGCGGGGTGATGGGTTTCGTGCACGGATTCGTGTTCAGTTTCATCATGGTGATCATGGCCGAGCAGCACCCGGTGGAAAAGTTCCAGGAAGCGGATTTCCAGGTCGCCCTGGTGCACGTGTTAGGCCACGTGGTGTACGGGGCCTTGATCGGGCTGACCTTCGGGGCGTTCCGGCTGATGGGGGTGGATTTGACCCCGGCGATTTGAATTCTATTGGAACGGGGAACCGGCGACCTCACCGCTTCCCCGTTTCTCTTCTTCTCCGTTTCTTTCCCTGCCCTGCTGTTACACCGATGGCACCACATCTTCCCGTAAAAATATCCCGGCGCATCATATTTCATCCCTTGAAATCTCCCGCCCTCAACTTGTGCCGCTTCCCACATAAAATCCCGCGAAAGCGGTTTACTTTCTCAACTCTTTTTGCAAGAAGAAAAATTTATTATATTGAGCACTTTCTATAACCTCCTGGTATCCCGGAAGGCCGGGATCCTGGAGGGTAAATAAATATTAACGGTAACCATTCAGGTCTTTTTTTGACCGGATAAACAGGATGAACAGGATTTTGAGTATCTCCAAACTGGAAAATTCACAAAAAGATAAGCAATTCACAGGGTAAAATCATCCTGTGAATCCTGTACATCTTGTCAAAAAAATAAAGGCTGAATAGTAACGATTAACGATAGAGCGAGGAAGAATGAAAACATCCCGGCAAATCCGGCAGGATTTTATAGACTTTTTCAAGAAGCACGGCCATACCTTTGTGCCCAGCTCCCCGGTGGTTCCCCATGAGGACCCCACCCTGCTGTTCACCAACGCGGGCATGAACCAGTTCAAAGACGTGTTCCTGGAGACCGGAATCCGCCCCTACAATCGCGCCGCCAATTCCCAGAAGTGCATCCGGGTAAGCGGCAAGCACAACGACTTGGAGGAGGTGGGGCACGACACCTACCACCACACCTATTTCGAGATGCTGGGCAACTGGTCTTTCGGGGATTATTTCAAGAAAGAAGCGATCCGCTGGGCCTGGGAGCTGCTCACCGAAGTCTGGGGCATTCCCAAAGAGCGCCTCTACGCCACGGTCTTCGGCGGCGACGCAGAAGACGGGCTGGAGCCGGATGAGGAGGCGGAAAAGCTCTGGAAAGAGGTAACCGACATCGACCCCGCCCACGTGCGGCGCTTCGGGAAGAAAGACAATTTCTGGGAAATGGGCGATACCGGCCCCTGCGGCCCCTGCTCGGAAATCCACATCGACCTCACCGCGGACCTCTCCGGCGGCGACCTGGTCAACGCCGGCGATCCCCGGGTGATGGAAATCTGGAACCTTGTATTCATCCAGTTCAACCGCCAGGCCGACGGCAAATTGCAGCCGCTTCCCGCCAAACACGTGGACACCGGGATGGGCTTCGAGCGGGTGGTGCGGGTGCTGCAGAACGTGGAATCCAATTACGATACGGATATTTTCCTGCCCATCCTGGAGCACATCGGCAGAATCGCCGGGAAGCCCTACCGGGAAGCGAGCGCGGAGCAGCAGGTCGCCTTCCGGGTGATAGCCGACCATATCCGCATGCTCACCTTTTCGATCTCGGACGGCGGGCTGCCCTCCAACGAGGGGCGCGGCTACGTGATCCGGCGCATTCTCCGCCGCGCCGCCCGCTACGCCCGCAAGCTCAACCTGCACGAGCCTTTCATTTATCAATTAACCCCGACGGTAGTCGCCATCAACGGCGAGGCCTTTCCGGAGATCGTGGAAAAACAGTCCTACGTGATGGAAGTGATCAAAGCGGAAGAAGAAAATTTCAACAAGACCCTGGACCGCGGGCTGGAAATCTTCGGCGACATTGTGAAAAGGATCAAGGGTGAGGGGAAAAGGAGCATTCCCGGGGAGGAGGCCTTCCGGCTCTACGATACCTTCGGCTTCCCCCTGGACCTTACCCGCATCATGGCGCAGGAGCAGGAATTGAGCGTGGATGAAGCGGGATTCGAGGCGGAGATGGAAAAACAGCGCGAACGCGCCCGCAAGGCCGGAAAATTTACCCTCGCCGCGGTTTCATCAGACGATTGGGAGGTGCTGACCCCGGCGGAAGAAACCAAATTCGTGGGTTACGAGAACACCTCCATCGTCACCCGTATCCACAAAATTGCCCGGCGGAACGGGAATTATCACCTGGTGCTCGCCGAAACCCCTTTTTACGCCGAGGCCGGGGGGCAGGTGGGCGACCGGGGCAGGATCGTCGGCGAGGGGTTTGAGTTAGAAGTGGTCGATACCCAAAAAGAGGGCGGGCACAACGTGAGTATTTGCGTGAGCCGCGGCCCCCTGGAAATTAGCAACCCGGAGGTTCACGCCCTGGTGGACATGGAGCGGCGCACTCCCACCACTTACAACCACACCGCCACCCACCTGCTCCACGCGGCGCTGCGCAAGGTGTTGGGCGAGCACGTGCGCCAGGCCGGCTCGCTGGTGGCGCCGGACCATTTGCGCTTCGACTTCACCCACTTCAAAAAGGTGGAAAAGGAGCAGTTGGAGGAGATCGAGCGCATCGTCAACGAAAGAATTCAAAGCGATTTTGCGGTAGAATACTATTACACCGACTTCGACGCCGCCCGGAAGAAAGGGGCCATGGCCCTGTTCGGGGAAAAATACGGCGACGTGGTGCGGGTGGTCTCCATCGCGCCCTCCCCCAAGGACTCCCCGGTGAGTTTGGAGCTGTGCGGGGGCTGCCACGTGAAGCATACCGGGCAGATCGGCCCCTTTATCATTACCCAGGAGAGCAGCATTGCCAGCGGGGTGCGTCGCATCGAGGCGCTGACCGGCCCCAAAGCGGTGGAATACATCCAGCACTCCCGCAACCTGCTGCGGGATCTCGACCAGTTGCTCAACAGCCCGGCGGAGGGACTGGCTCCCCGGCTCAAGGAAATTTTAGACCAGGCCCGCAGCCTGGAAAAGCAATTGCAGCAGCTCAAAGCGCAGCAAGTGCTGCAACAGGGCGACGAATTTCTGCGCAAGGCGGAAAAGTTCGGGCAAATCTCCCTGGTGATCGGGGAATTCCAGGACGCCGACCTGGAGGTGTTGAAGCAATTGGGCGACACCCTGCGCCACAGATCGCCCTACACCGTGGGGTTCCTGGTGAATCGCGCCGAAAACGGCGGGGTGGTCAATTTTGTCTGCACGGTTACGGATGATTTGATCAAGGAGAAAAAATTGGACGCCGGCAGCCTGGTGAAGCAGGCGGCGCAGATTGCCGGGGGCGGGGGCGGGGGCCGGCCGCACCTGGCCACCGCAGGCGCCAAAAACGCGGAAAAGCTCCCGGAAGTGCTGGAATTTGTGCGGAAAAAGCTGGCGGGATTGTAGTGTTCAAGTGTTCGTGTGTTCAGGTGTTTAAGTATTTTGGTTTTGAGTTTCTCGTTTCAAGCTTATAATACTCAAACACCCGAACACCTGAACACCACAACACCTGAACACCATAATACCTGAACACCATAATACCTGAACACCATAATACCCGAACACTTATTCCCCTCTAATCTTCTCGAACGTGTACTCCAGGGTATCCACCCAGTCCGGGCGGACTTTTACCCGGAAGCGGGCAACCTCCCCGGCGTCATTCAGCTCGAAATAAATAAAACTCTCCTGCCACACCGCGCTACTCCACTTGCAGCGGAAGGTATCGTATTGCCAGTGCTCTAAGGTTCCGGTAATGCCGGGGTGCGCTAAGGGATAGAGGGTCATTTTGTTGTTGGCCAGTTCGATCTTCGCCGCCCCGTAGATGTCGTTGTGGTAGCTTCCCGCATAGTGTTGCAGGGAGTGGCTCGATTGGGTATTGGCGACCCGCGCCGCCAACTGCCTCTCTCTCGCCTCCCGCTCTCTCTGCTCCCGCCCGCGATTGCGCTCCAGGTAGCGAGCGCTCCAGTCCTGTAAATCCGTCCCTAAATAAACGTCGTACACGTGCAGGGCCAGCGCCTGCATCAGGCTGTGGTCTTCCCGGTTGGTGAGCACCGCCACTCCCAGGTTCTCTTCCGGCATGAAGCCGGTGTAAGAGAACATCCCGTCCAACCCCCCGGTATGGCTGACGATCAGCCGCCCGCGGTAGTCGCTCAAGTCCCAGCCCAGCCCGTACAGGGAAAAATGGGTGAAGGGGTTGAATTTGCGGTTGGCGGCGCTGATCTGGCGCAGCGTGTGGGGCTTGCGGGTCTCCTCGATGACCGCACTGTCTAACAGTTGCTCCCCGTTGAAGGCGCCGTGCGCCAATTGCAAGCGCAGCCATTGCGCCAGGTCGCTCACGCTGGAATTGATCCCCGCCGCTGCCCCGGCGTTATCCACGTTCAGGTAGGCAACGGGCAGCAGCCGGCCCTCTACCATCAGGTGCGGGGTAGCGACGTTCTCCATCTTCTCTAAGGTTTTCACGCTGGTGTTGCTGCGATTCATGCCCAGGGGGCGGAAAAAGCGCTCGGCGATAAAATCGTCCCAACTCTGCCCGGTGACGCTGAGGATCACCTCCCCGGCGACTAAGAACATCTGGTTAGAGTAGCCGTAGCCGGTGCGGAAGTCGTACACCGGCTTCTGGTAACGGATGCTCCGCAGCGCCTCATCGCGGGAGTAAATCGATCCCCACCAGGCCCAATCCCCGCCCCAGGTGGCCAGCCCGCTGCGGTGACAGAGCAAATCCCGCACGGTGATTTTGCGGGTGGCCTCCGGGTCGTAAAGCTGGAACTCCGGCAGGTATTTGAGCACCGGGTCGTCCCAGGAAATTTTCCCCTCCTGCACCAGCATTCCCAGGGCCGCGGCGGTAAACGCCTTGCTGTTGGAGGCGATGGCGAAGAGGGTATGGGCGTCCACCGGTTCGCTTTTGCGAATATCGCGCACCCCGTAGCCTTTGGCCAGCGCCGTGCTATCGTTTTTCACCACCGCAATGGACAGGCCGGGGATTTGCCAATCCGCCAGCGCCTTCTCCACGTAGGCATCCAGGCCCTCAAGCGGCGAGCCGGCAATGGCGGCGGGGTTTTGGGCCTGCCCGCGGTTGCCCGCGGCGGCGAGGAAGCAAATAAAGATTGCAATTTGCATCGAATAACAAAATCGGCGAGGTTTCATGTTGTTTTTCCTGTTAAAATTCACTCTAAATTAGTAATTGATCGGGAATGATACAAATTTGCCGTGCAAAAAAAAATTTTATTCCCAAAAACCTTTTTATTTGCATATTTCAATAATCTGTTTAAATTCCGTTCAAATTCCTTTATCCGAAACAATAATCGGGAGGCTGTTATGTCAAAAGGAACAGTCAACAAAGTGATTTTGGTGGGAAGATTGGGCAGCGATCCGGAAATCCGCTACACCCCCTCCGGCGCTCCGGTCGCCAATTTCAATATCGCCACCGACCGCGCCTTTAAGGATAAAGACGGGGCCTGGCAAAACGAGACCACCTGGCACCGCATCGTGCTCTGGAACCGCCAGGCGGAATTTGCCAAGGAGTATCTCAAGAAGGGCAACAAGGTGTTCGTGGAAGGCCGCATCCAGCACCGGGAATGGCAGGATCAAAACGGGCAGAAACGCACCACTACCGAGGTCGTCGGTTTCGAGGTTCAAATGCTGGATTCCCCGGGGCAGCGGGCGGAAGCAGCCGGCGGCGCTCCCCCGGCGCAGGCTACGGAGCTTACCCCGCCGGAAGATATGGGAGCCCCGCCCGATGACGTTCCGTTCTAAACGGCTTGCCCCACCCCGGGCCTGCCCCGGCAGCCGCGCGCCATTGCGCTTTTCGGAAAGCTCCCCGGAAAAATTCGGGGAGCTTTTTATTTTTATCCTCGTGTAAACCATATTAAATTGGACGCGTAATGTCGGAAGAAAAGGATATATTTATCAGGAGAGTAACATTATGAAAACATATCGCTTTGCAGGATTGATTCTGGCGCTTTTGCTCCTGGCCGGCCCGCTGGCGGCGCAGGAAGAAGTTCTGGAATCCGCCCCGACCCATAAAAGCGAGCGGAGCTTTACCATCTCTCTGGCAACCTCCGGATTAGGAATCGGGGGGGCGTACCGCTTTACCCTGCCGGCCTATTCTCACATCGGCTTCACCCTGGAGTTTTTCATCATGCGGGATGACAATGAGTTGGAATTGTATGATCCCTACTTCAATCGCTATATCAAACTCAACGACCTGAACCGCCTGTTTTTGATCCCCGCCAATGTCGAGCTGAAAAAACGCCTGTTCGTGAACGACATCGAAGACGATTTTCGGCCTCATATCGTTTTGGAAGGCGGCATGGTTTTCGGAATGAACTTCCCCAACGAGGCGTACGTGGACGGCAACGTGATCAAAGCGGATAATGAATATCAAATCGCGCCCAGCCTGGCCATCGGGGTGGGAGTTGATTTCACCACCAAGAAAACCTATTTTGCCACCCTGCGCACCCAGTACCGCTTCACCCAATTCACCGAACCGATTGCCGGAACCAAAGACCACTCCGCATTCGAGATCAAGTTCGAGATCGGCGGGCAACGCTGAGGGGGAAACGTAATTCGTAAACCGTAATGCGTAACTTGGATTGCGTATTCCGTATTGCGTATTCCGTTTTTTTTTCGCATTACGCTTTACGTTTTACGCCTTACGTCTCCCCCCTTTCCCCTAACCCCGGAACCCATGAAAGCTACCATCATCTCCATCGGCAATGAGTTGTTGAACGGAAAAACCGTTAACAGCAACGCGGCGTTTATTGCGGCAAAATTGTATGAGATCGGGATCGTTACCGGGCGGGTCGTCGCCATCCGGGATGAAACCGCGGCCATTTTAGAGAGCTTAGAGCAGGCGCTGGCGCAATCCGAAGTGGTCATCACCACCGGCGGGCTGGGCCCCACCCCGGACGATATTACCAAAAACGCCCTGGCGGATTTCTTCCAATGCGAAATGGTATTTCACGAGGCCATCTGGCAGAAAATCGAGCAGCGCTTCCGGCAGCGGGGCATCCCGGCGCCGGAGGTCAACCGGGTGCAGGCCTGGATACCGGCGAAAGCCCGCCTGCTCGACAATCCCATCGGCACCGCCCCGGCGCTGCACTTTGAAACGCCCGTCCCCGGCGGCATTGCCGCGGGCGGCGCAGCGAGACACACTTTGGTGCTGCCCGGCGTTCCCCAGGAAATGAAAACGATCATGGCCGAAAGCGTCATCCCCTTTCTGCGGGAAATAAACACCGCCGGGCTGATCGAAGTACATCTCTACCGCACCACCGGCGTCGCCGAATCAAAGATTTATGAGCATTGCCGCGCTTTGCTGGAAAGCCGCCCGGAGTATGAAGTCGCTTTCCTGCCCAAAACCACCGGGGTGGATCTGCGCATCGCCCTGCGGGAAAAAGACGCGGCAAAAAAGCAGCGATTTGCCGAATTCGAAGCCGGGCTTTTTCAAACCATCGGCAAATATATTTATACCACCGGGCCGGAGGAATTGGAAGAAGTGGTCGGGAAGCTGCTGCGGGAGCGCCGTTTGACCCTGGCGGCGGCGGAAAGCTGCACCGGGGGACTGGTGCAGGATAAAATCACCGATGTTGCCGGCAGCTCGGATTACTTTCTCGGCGGGATGGTCGCCTACAGCAACGAGAGCAAAATGCGGCACTTAGGCGTGCGGGCGGAATCGCTGCAACGCTACGGCGCGGTGAGCGAAGCGGCGGCGAAGGAAATGGCCGAAGGGGTTCGCCGCGCTTTCGGCGCCGACATCGGCATCTCCACCACCGGCATTGCCGGCCCCGGTGGGGCGACGCCGGAAAAGCCGGTGGGATTGATCTACCTCGGCCTGGCCACGGTGCAGAAAACGGTAGCGAAGAAATTTCTGCTCATCGGCGACCGGGTGATGATCAAAGAGCGGGGCGCGCAGGCGGCGCTGGAACTGCTGCGGCGGGAGCTGTTAGGGATGGAAAACACAACGAGATGACAGATAGAGACGGGATGGATTTTCAGCCCTGGTTGAATGAATTTTTGTTGATTTTGCCGCAGATTTTCACAGATAAAACACGGATTACGCCTTATTTTAAAGCTAAAAACAACAAAATCCGTGCGAATCCGCGTTAATCTGTGGCAAAAATTTCAACTTGTAATTCGCATTGTTAATCATCTTGAATAGAATGTATCATGCAATACCTCCTCCGGCTGCTCCGCGGCTGCCTCATCATCTTTCAGCGAACCCTCTACTGGCTCACCCTGGGGCACTTTCCCCCGCCCTTCGTCAGCGTAAACGTGATCATCTGTGATGGCGATCAGGCGCTGCTGATCGACCGCCGCGACGGACTGGGGCTGGGACTGCCGGGAGGCTTCGTGGGGCTGAAGGAGAAGGTGGAAAAGGCCGCCGCCCGCGAGGTGCAAGAGGAAACCGGCCTGAAGGTGGAATTGGGCCGCCTGGTCACGGTATTGTCGGGGAAACGCCGGGGAAGCCACATTTATGCAACCTGCCTCATTTATGAAGCGAGAATTACCGGTGATAAAGTTACCCGCGATTCGGTCGAAGGAAAGTGCCGCTGGATTCCCCTCGGTCAAATCGAAACGCACCGCTTCGCCATCGACCATTTCGAGGCGCTGAAATTATACCGCGAGTCGAAAAGCCATGAAAGCGCTGATTCTGAACCAAATCTGCGATCTTAGCCAAACCCGCGAACCGCTGACAGCGGCGGAACTGCCCCTGCCGGAGCCGGGCGAGCGTGAAATCCGGCTGAAAGTCTCCGTCTGCGGGGTTTGCCATACCGAGTTAGATGAAATCGAAGGGCGCACGCCCCCGCCGGCGTTCCCGGTGGTGTTGGGGCACCAGGTGGTCGGGCGGGTAGAAAAAAATGGCCCGGGCGCCGGGAAATTTAAAATCGGCGAGCGGGTGGGCGTGGCCTGGATATTTTCCGCCTGCGGAACGTGCCGGTTCTGCCGGGAAGGAAATGAGAATTTATGCCCGGAATTCCGCGCCAGCGGGCGCGACGCCAACGGCGGCTACGCGGAATATATGGTTGCGCCGGAGGATTTCGCCTATCCCATCCCGGCGATCTTTTCCGATGCGGAAGCCGCGCCGCTGCTCTGCGCCGGGGCCATCGGCTACCGCTCCCTGCGCTTAACGAACCTGAAGAACGGGCAAAGCCTGGGGCTGACCGGTTTCGGCGCTTCGGGCCACCTGGTACTAATGATGGTCAAACAGAAGTATCCCAACAGCCAGGTGTTCGTATTTGCCCGCAGCGAGAAAGAGCAAGAATTTGCCCGGGAGTTAGGGGCGGCGTGGGCGGGGGATACCAAAGAAGCCGCCCCGGAGAAATTAGACGCCGTCATCGACACCACCCCGGTCTGGAAGCCGGTGGTGGAAGCGCTGCGGAATTTGAAACCGGGAGGACGGCTGGTCATCAACGCGATTCGCAAAGAGGAGATCGACAAAGCGGAATTGCTGAAGTTAGATTATCCGGAGCACCTCTGGCTGGAAAAGGAGATCAAAAGCGTGGCCAACGTGGAGCGGCGCGACGTGGCGGAATTCCTGAAATTAGCGGCGCAGATTCCCATCAAACCGGAATACCGGGAATACCCTTTGAACGAAGCCAACCGGGCGCTGTTGGAGTTAAAGGAGCGCAAAATCCGGGGCGCGAAGGTTTTGAGAGTTGGTTAACAGGAGCAGGAGCAGGAGCGGGAGCAGGGGCAGCTATAGGCAGGAGTGCAAATTTTAATTTGCAATATTCACCATTTCACCCCGGTTCCCTGCGGTTGGTGCTGCTGTCCCTGCAAAACTGAAGTTTTGCACTCCTGCCACCTGCTCCTGCCCCTGCCCCTATTTTTCAGCGGTACATCCCCGCCACGTATTCCCCGTAGCCGTTATAGAGCAGGGTAGGAATGAGTTCCCCGGTGTCGATCAGCCGCTCCCTGGCCTGCGACCAGCGCGGGTGGGGCACTTTGGGATTCACGTTGGCCCGGAAGTCGTATTCATCCGGCGCCAGATCGTTCCAGAAGGTTTTCGGCTGCTCGCGGGTAAATTCGATGCGCACAATTCCCTTGATGCTCTTAAAGCCGTACTTCCAGGGAACGGCGAGGCGCAGGGGCGCGCCATGCTGTTTGGGCAACTCGTGCCCATAAACGCCGGTTACCATCAGGGTTAACTCGTTCATGGCCTCGGCCATGGTCAATCCCTCGTAATAGGGCCAGGGATACCAGGTCTGGGTTTTTTGCCCCGCGGCCTGGGCGGGGCGGTAAAAAGAGACCATGCGCAGGTATTTTGCGTGGGAAGTCGGTTCTACTTCTTTGATCAGCGCGCTGAGGGGAAAGCCGCTCCAGGGCACGATCATCGACCAGGCCTCCACGCAGCGGTGGCGGTACACCCGCTCTTCCAAAGGCATCTTTTTGATCAACTCGTCGATGTCATAAGTTTTCGGGTTCGCCACCTCCCCGGCCACTTCCACCTGCCAGGGGCGGGTCGCGAAGCGCTCTGCCAGCTTCCAGACCCGCTCTTTGTCGGTGGTAAATTCATAATAGTTGTTGTAAGAAGCGGCGATGATTTCATTGGTCAGTGGGCGATCCACGGTATATTTGGCATTTCGCGCCAGGGGGTATATCCCGCCCGGTTTGGGAATGCTCTGGCTCACGTCTGTCCACTGCTCTCCCGCCGAAGTATTGCAGCCGTTTACCAGCGCCCAGGCCCCGATCCCTAACGTTCCCAGGGATTTCAGGAACTTGCGGCGATTCATGTACACCGCCTCGGGAGTAACCAGGCGCTCCGGCAATTGGCTGATTTGGGGCAATTTTATCAACATGGATATTTACCTCCGCTAACTTGAAAAATCACAATATAAACCCGGCGTCACAAAAAGATCACAGAAATCTCAGCAAGACTTAAAATAATATGTCCCCCGATTAGCCGCTATCAGAGAGTTAATTTTTCTTAACGAGTGTAACCAAAATACTGAAAGAAATGCGGCGCCGGCATTTTTAATTTTGTTGCTCGAAAGCCTGGAAATGGCGATTTTAATGCGGAATTGAGGCGTAAAGTTTAAGCAATTAACAGGGTGACACGAAAGGAGGTCTTATGTCGATCTTCGATCCTCTAAAGCGGGTGGAGCGCCTGAAAAAAGCCCGCCCGGGCCGGGAAGCGGATGCGGAATTGGAAAACCGCATTCCCCCGGGACAATACGAAACGAAAAAATTCCCCGTGCTTACTTACGGAGATACCCAGCATATCAAACCGGAAGAATGGAAGATGCATATTTTCGGGCTGGTGGAAAATCCCCTTACCTTGAGTTGGCAAGAATTGCTGGCGCTGCCGGCGGTCTCCATCCGGCGCGACATTCACTGCGTCACCCGCTGGAGTATGTTAGACAGTCACTGGGAGGGAGTTTTGTTCAGTGAATTAGTGAAAAAGGTTCGCCCCGCGCCGGAAGCTCGCTTCGTGATGCAGCACTCCTACGGCGGTTATACCACCAACCTGCCGTTGGAAGATTTGCTCACAGAGGACGTAATCATCGCTTACCAATACGAGGGGAAACCGCTCGACCCCGACCACGGCGGGCCGGTGCGCATGGTGGCGCCGCAGCTCTATTTCTGGAAGAGCGCCAAGTGGCTGAAGGGGCTGGAATTCATGGCCGAAGACCGCCCCGGCTTCTGGGAACAGTACGGCTACCACATGCACGGCGATCCCTGGAGCGAGGAACGGTTTGGATAAAGCGGGCGCAGCGCGATGTGGGCCGGGAAATCGCCCTGAAAGGCTTTTTGAACCCCCCCGGGTTGATTTGGATTCGCCGGCCTTAGCAGCCGTTTTATCCCGGTCAGCCGCATTCCCGTTAACCTTAGGGATTTTTAACCGCAAAGACGCTAAGACGCAAAGAAAACAGTGCTGATTTTTGTGAAGATCAGGAGGAATTTCAGGTTTTTTACTTAGGTTAACGCGAATGCGGTCAGCCGGGATCCCCAGGGGAAAAGTCCAAATTTTGGCCACGAAGTCACAAAATCACAAAGTTTCACCAAAAATTTTGAAAATTTTTAGTGAAACTTCATACCTCAGAGCCTTTGTGGCAACTATTAAAACAGCTTCTTAGAACAGCAGCCCGATGGTAACCACTCCCCCACGGTCGTTGTAATCATTGAAGGTAAGGGTATAGTCGAAGTTGACGTGTACGTGGAAATTATAGGTCCGGAACATTAACAGGCCGGCGCTGACGGTTGCGCCCGGGCCCCCGCCTTTTTTCTCGCCCTGGCCATCCAACGAAGAATTCTCCCCCTCAGGGTCCTCGTGCACCACGCCATGGTAGCCTACCGCGCCTCCCAGGTACGGGCTGAAATCCTTCGGAGTGACCAGGTACAATACGCCGATCTCCAGGGCAAAACCTTTGCGGATACCCAATAAACCGCTCACCGCGAAGTGTTTCATCGCATGGAAGGTGCGGAAGTCCAAAACGAAAATCCTTTGTTCGCCGTCATACCCGTTTTCCGGGTAAAGGTAGCCGAAAGCAATGCCGAAAGAAGACTGGGCTTTCCGGGAGGCAGGTTTGCGGGATTCCTGATCGGTAATCAATCCCACTTCGGCGGTCTTCTCCACCGGGGTCTGCGTGGCAATGCTGATCGCCACCCGTTTGATCACCTGATCGAGCTCTTCTAAGTAGAGCGCGGTCATATTGTCCGACACCAAAACCTCCTCGGAAGCGACCTCCGCCAGGGTGTATTCCAGGATAATTTTCTCCCCCAATTTGTTCAGGCTGCCGAAAACCACCTTGTCGGCTTCTACCTGCCGGCCAATCGCGATAGCGCAATCCAGATCCACGCAGACTGCGGAGTCCAGCGCCTGCCGGATTTGACTGTCCGAAACCAGCCGGTAGCGGGAGGCTTTTTGCACTTCCTGGCGCAGCAGAAGCTGAGCAGTCTCTACCGAGGCCGCTTCCACTCCTACGGAACGAAATGGTAAAATCGCTATTCTTTCCTGACCACACAGAAAAGGAGCCATCAATACCAATATAGTGATCGCATAAGAAACCATTGTCTTCATGGCTGGTTCTCCATTTTTTCCCAAAATTCTTTTTTCCTCACCCAGCGCCAGACTATTATAGTTAAAAAGGGAGGGATTGTCAATCCGTATCCTGTCGCAGAATGGACGCTTCTGACAACCCGGGAAATATGCAAAGTGCGCTGCCCGCAGAAGTACAGCGCACTTTACGATAAGATCAGACTCATTTCACCGGGTAGGTTCTTTCGACGAATTTCACTCCCATGCTCTCCAACTCTTTCAGAACCGGTTCATAAATTTCCGGCTGCACCGGAATGTGTACCCCGGCCATGCGGATTTTGCCGCGCAGGATCAGGTTTGCGGCAATGGCGGCGGGCAGGCTGACGGTGCGCGACATGGCGGAATCGCCTTTGGGGATGCCGGTATCTACCAACGTGGAAGTGATCCGCTCCTCTTTTTTTCCGTATCGGGCGATAAACTCATGATGGAGGACAATCAGATCCAAATCATCCTTATCCATGGAGAGCTTTTTCAGCAACAGCGCGGCGAACATGTCCATCACGTTGTTTTCGTTGGGAAGCAGCTCAGCATCGAACAAGCCCAGCCACTGGAATTTCTTGATCACCGTGGAATGCTTTTCCAGCCCCAGGAAAAGAGCGGTTTCTTCCTGGATGTCGTAGCTGTCTTCAGCGCCGATGAGTTTGTGCATCAAATCGAGGTAGGTCAATCCTTTCAGGTCTTCCCGGGGAGAGTCGTCGAACAGTCCCAATTCCTGGGCTTTTTTCATGGTGTAGCACCAGCCGATGTTGCGCAGGGTGCCGCGAAAAATGGTGTGGGCGTCTTTCAACCCGTACAATGCTTTGTAAGGGAGGGCGTCGCGGTTGGTGTAGCCTTCGAACGTTCCCGCCCCTTCGATGGTGAGAAGCTCGTAATTCTTGAACAAATCCCGCCCGGGGATGAATATGACCTCGCCGCCTTGCAAGAATTGGCCGTTGTTGCGCCCGGCCATGACCACTCCCCGGGGGCTCCAGGAAAATTTATAACCGAAGGGGTTGGTGTTGCTCTGCAGCGCCGGCAGCCCCCCGCAGTAGGAGCGAAAGCTCACCACTTTGCCGCCCTTTTTCTCCACCTCGTGAATGATCTTCATGGCGGACATGTGGTCGATGCCGGGATCCAGGCCGATCTCGTTCAGGATCAGGATGCCCGCGGCTTTGGCAGGCTGGTGCAGCTCCTGCATCGCCTTGCTGACGTAAGAGGTGGTGATGAGGTGCTTGCGGTACTGGATGCACAGGTTCGCCACCTGCACGTGGTGGGTGTAGGGCAGCAGGCTGATGGCCAGGTCGCACTCTTTCACCAGCGTTTCCAGACGCGCTTCGTCGTTCACGTTGAGCGCCTCGGCAACCCCGTTTTTGAAACCCTTGATCAGCGCCTCCGCTTTGCTGACGGTGCGGCTGGCGACTTTCACGTGATACTCTTTTTGCAGCAGGTAATGCACCAGCGGCCGGGAAACCAGCCCGGCGCCCAGGACAAGTACGTTTTTCATAGTCATTCCTTTAAATTTTACCTTCTTCAGAATTTAATAGGAACGCGGAAAACGCTGATGCGGCGGATTTCCGCAGAAAAAAATCCGCGGGCATCCGCCATATCCGCATCATCCGCGTTCCTATATTTTCTATTCCAGCACAAATATATTCTTCTTCGCGCAAATATCCTTGAGGATTTTCGGCCACACCGTCACGCTCACCTCGCCTAAGTGCGCCTTGCGCAGCAGCGACATGAGGGTGCGCGATTGCCCAATCCCCCCGCCGATGCTCAGGGGAATCTCGTTTTTGATGATCGCCTGGTGGTAGGGCAGCTTCAGGAAGTGGGTCTGGCCGGTCATTTCCAACTGTTGTTTGAGGGTTTCCGCGTTTACCCGGATGCCCATGGAGGTAAGCTCGTGGCGGCGTTTGGTCACCGGGTTCCATACTAAGATGTCGCCGTTGAGGCCGTGCATGGGGCGGCCGTCTTTGGAGACCGTTTCCGTCACCCAGTCGTCGTAATCCGCGGCGCGCATTTCATGGGGATAACCGTCCTTCAGGGTCCAGCCGATGCCGTAGATGAACACTGCGGGATATTTTTGCAGGATGGCGGTCTCCCGCTGCTTGCGGGGCAGGTCCGGGAACATATCCAGGATGTCTTCCGCGTGGAGGAAAGTCAGCTCATCGGGCAGGTTGGGATATTTGGGGGTCTTCAACTGCGGGAACTTCTCTTGCAGGTAAATTTCCGCGCCCTTGATCACCTTCCAGATTTTCTTGACGATGCCGGTGAGGAAATCCAGGTTGCGCTGGTCGGCAGTGATCACTCTTTCCCAGTCCCACTGATCCACGTAAGCGCTGTGGTCGTGGTCCAGGAAGTAATCCTTACGCACAGCGCGCATGTCCGTGCACAGCCCCTCGCCCACTTTCATATCGAATTGCTTCAGAGCCACGCGTTTCCACTTGGTGGCCGCCTGCACCACCTGGGCGTCCACCGGGTGCTTGTCGTAATCGTTGGAAATGTGGAACTGGATAGGTGTGCGGGAGCCGTCGCGGTCTAAGTAATCGTTTACCCCGCTTTCCACGTCCACGATCAGGGGAACCTGCACCATCATCAGGTTCAGTTCTTTGCAGAGGTGCTCCTCGATGTAATTTCTGGCGGCAAAGATCGCTTTCTGGGTTTCCTTGGGGGTCAACAGGGATTTGTAATCCGTGGGCAGAATTTTCTCCAGGTCTTCGTAATTGCCGATGCCCGGGCCGGCCAGGTCTGCCCTTTTGTCTGCCTTGGGTGCTGCCATGATTGTTTCTCCTTTGGTTAGATGATTGTGTTTTCCCCGAACACCGCCGGGAGGTGGCCTCCGGGAAAAAGATCGCTCCTCTCCCCTGCTCTTTAAAGTAAATATTAACGGTTTTGATCGTACCAAAACAATGATATTGATCAGGTTAAAATATGATTTTCGTCAATTAAAATGCTGTTTTCGGAAACGGATTATCGGTCCTGCCGAAAGATCGCGGGATAATCAAAAATTCCCTTTTGCGACCGGGAAAATTCTGTTATTTTTGCAACGTTTGCATAGAGAAGTGCCAGAACGCTTGAATCGGGCGGTCTTGCCCCGGCACGAAGTGCTCCCCTTGGGAAAGGGGTTCCTTTGGCGAAGCCACGGCTTACGCCGCGGAAAAAACCGTTGTTCCATGGGAGAGGTGCGAGAGTGGTTGAATCGGGCGGTCTTGAAAACCGTTGTTCCTTCGGGAACCGTGGGTTCGAATCCCACCCTCTCCGCTATGTTTTATGCCTGTATTCCGGGTGAATCCACAAAACTTTAATCGCAGGAGATTCAGAATGGACCTTCGTTTTGAAGAGAAAAAAGAAAAAGAGAACGGCGGCAAATCGCGCCTCGATGACAAATTGATGCAAACCCGCACCATTTTGATCTATGGAACCATCGACCAGAAGCTGGCCCGGGAGGTTACCCAGAAGCTGTTAGTGCTCTCCGCGGATTCCAATGAGGATATCAAAGTGTTCATCAATTCCCAGGGCGGGCACGTGGAGTCCGGGGATACTATTTTCGATATGATTCGCTTTGTCAAACCGAAGGTGAAAGTCGTGGGCACCGGCTGGGTGGCCAGCGCCGGGGCGCTCATCTACGCCGCGGTTCCCCGGGAAAACCGCTACAGCCTGCCCAACACCCGCTTCCTGCTGCACCAGCCCAGCGGCGGGGTGATGGGCCAGGCGGTGGACATCGGCATCGAAGCCAAAGAAATCGTCAAAATGCGCACCCGGCTGAATAAGATTTTTGCCGACGCCACCGGCCAGCCTTTAGAGAAGATCGAGAAAGACTCCGACCGCAATTTCTGGATGTCCGCCGCGGAAGCCCTGGAATACGGGCTGGTGGGGAAAATTATCAAGTCGGAAAAGGAAATTTAATGGACTATCGACCTGGTAAAGATTTCGCGCAGGAAATGGACGCCGGCGATCCCCTGCGGGAATATCGCAGCCGCTTCCTGGTTCCGAAGCATCAAAACGGGGATGAGTGCATCTACTTCTGCGGCAATTCCCTGGGCTTGCAGCCGAAAACCGCTTCCCGCTACGTGGAAGAGATTCTAAAGGATTGGGAAACCCTGGCGGTGGAAGGGCACTTCCGCGCTTCCCGCCCCTGGATGGCCTACCACGAACGTTTGGGCGAGCAAACCGCCCGGCTGCTCGGCGCAAAGCCCTTAGAAGTGACGGTGATGAACACCCTCACCGTCAACCTGCACCTGATGCTGGTCTCGTTTTACCGTCCCACTCCCCACCGCTACAAAATTTTGATGGAAGCGAACGCGTTTCCCTCGGATCGCTATGCGGTCAAGTCCCAACTGCGTTTTCATGGGTACGACCCGGCCGACGCGCTCATCGAACTGCCCCTGCGCCGCGGCGAAGTGCTGCACCGCAGCGAAGATATCGAAGCGTTGCTGGAGGCAGAAGGCGGCACGATTGCCCTGGTGATGTTAGGCGGGGTCAATTATTACACCGGGCAGGTGTTCGATATGGAGCGGATTACCCGCGCCGCCCACGCCCGGGGCTGCACGGTCGGCTTCGACCTGGCGCACGCCGTCGGCAACGTGGAAATGAAGCTGCACGACTGGAAGGTGGATTTTGCGGTGTGGTGTACCTACAAATACCTGAACGGAGGGCCGGGAAGCACCGCGGGGGCTTTTGTGCATGAAAAATACGCCCACACCCTCAACCTCCCCCGCTTTGCCGGCTGGTGGGGGCACGAGAAAGCCACCCGTTTTTTAATGCCCGCGGATTTCCTTCCTATTCCCGGCGCGGAGGGCTGGCAGGTGAGCAACCAGCCGATTTTGCCCCTGGCGCCCCTGCGCGCGTCATTAGACATCTTCGAGGAAGCCGGCATGGAAAAGCTGCGCCGGAAAAGCCGTTTGCTCACCGGCTACTTAGAATTTCTGGTGGAGCGGATTGGCGAGGAGCGGGTCAGCATCATCACCCCCCGGGATGAAAACCAGCGCGGCTGCCAACTCTCCTTAGTAATGAAACGGGACGGCCAAGCGGTATTCAAAAAGTTGGGCGAGCGCGGGGTTATCGGCGACTGGCGGGAGCCGGACGTGATCCGGGTGGCCCCGGCGCCGTTGTACAATTCGTTTGCGGAGGTATTCCGCTTCGCGGAGTTACTCGAAGAGCTGGTTTGAGCAGCGGGTCTTTGATCGTAGAAATTGAGCCGCCGGCAAAAAAAACGGATTGTGTTTCTTAGCGGGCGCGAACGACAAAATCCGCCCGGATAATCTCCCCCTCGCGGTTCTGAAATTCACCCCAGATTTTATAGCGGCCGGTAGCGGGAAAGGTGTGCTGAAACCGCACTCTTGCGCTCGCTGACGGCATTTGCATGCCCTGCCCGTGATGATGCCCCATCCCATGCCCGTGATGGCCGGAACGCTGCTCCATACCCTCTGCGACAAACTCTCCATGGGCGTGGCCAAAAGTTTGGGCATCTTCGCTCAGGATAACCACGTGCGCTGCCGCCCCCAGGTACGGTTGCAGATTTTGCATGGGTTGGCCGGTTCTCGCATCCTCCAGGGAAAAGATATAAGTTTCTTCCCGCCCGGCCTCTGCAACCTTCTCTTCAAGACGGATTCGCACGTTGCCGACGGTTTTGGGAGCATTATCTTCAACCAGGGCCGACATGGCAAGCGGCTCATCGCCAACAACGTTTGTTTCGCGATACAAAATATGCTCCCCGTTCTTGCGTGAGAATTCAATGAAAAAAAGATATTCACCGTTATGGGGAAAGGAAACATCAGCGAGGAATTCGCCCGGATGCCCGGTTGGCCGGGGATGCAAATGCTGAAAGTGCTGTAAATCCCGGCGAATGATAATCAGGTGAAGAAGCCGCTCGTGGCTGGCAATCAGGTCGGTGAGCGGCACCCCGGTAAGCGAATCGCGAAGCCGGATGGTATATGAGGCAAGCGCCCCTGCCTGTAAACCTGCCGGAGCATTTAACTCCACTTGCACGCCGGCTTTTTCTACGGATAGCATATTCATTTTGATCTCCTTCGCAAAAGTTGGGCGTTGATAGCCACAATAATGGTGCTCAGCGACATGAGAACCGCGCCGATGGCCGGGGAAAGTATGATCCCCAGCGGCGCTAATACCCCCGCCGCCAGGGGCAGGGCGACAATGTTGTAGCCCGCCGCCCACCAGAGATTCTGGATCATCTTGCGGTAACTGGCGCGGCTGAGCTGCATGATTTTCACAATGTCCAGGGGATTGCTTTTCACCAGGATAATTCCCGCGGATTCAATCGCCACGTCGGTGCCGCTGCCGATGGCAATGCCCACATCGGCGCGGGCCAGGGCCGGGGCATCGTTCACTCCGTCCCCCACCATGGCTACATTTTTGCCCTGTTTTTGCAGTTCGGCGATCTTTTGATCCTTGTGCTCCGGCAGCACTTCCGCAAAGTAGCGGTCGATTCCCAACTCTGCCGCCACGGAGCGCGCCACGGTTTCGCTGTCGCCGGTAAGCATCGCTACTTCGATGCCCATCTCCTGCAACTGGCGGATAGCCGGCCTGCTCTCCGTGCGGATGACGTCCGTCAGCGCCAGGCCGCCGATTACCTGCTGATCGCGGACGAGGTACACCACGGTATGGCCGCCGCGTTCCGCCTCCTCCTGAAATTTCGCCAGCGAACCGGGCAATTCGAGTTTTAACATCGCCAGCAACTGCGGACCGCCTGTGTAAACCGTGGAGCCGTTGCTTTCCGCTTTTACGCCCCGCCCTTTCAGAGCCTCGAAATTGTTAACGCTGGGAAGAGAAAGATTTTTTTCTTCTGCCGAGCGGCGAATACCCCGGGCAATGGTATGCTCGGAGTCGCCTTCGATGGCGGCGGCCAGGGCCAGCACTTTGTCTTCACTCCCGTTATTCACGCTGACTAACTTGACCACCCCGAATTCCCCTTTGGTAAGGGTTCCGGTTTTGTCAAAAACCACGGTGCTAATCTGGCGGGCTTTTTCCAGCGCCAGGCGGTCGCGCACCAGAATACCGTTGGCGGCGCCCATCGCCGTGGTTATGGCGACCACCAGGGGAACCGCCAGTCCCAGGGCATGGGGGCAGGCGATCACCAGCACCGTGGCCACCCGCGCCAGCACCTCATGGCCGAAGCCCACCGCAACGGTCCAGACCACCGCCGTTACCGCTGCCGCGCCAAGCGCCACATAAAACAGCAGCCCGGCGGCTTTATCCGCCAATACCTGGGTTCTCGATTTGCTTTGCCGGGCCTGCTTTACCAGACGCATAATACCGGCCAGGGCGGTCTGCTCCCCGGCAGCGGTTACCCGGACGCGCAAGCTGCCGTCGCCGTTAATGGTTCCCCCGATGACCGCGTCGCCCGCCCGCCTCCATACCGGTTGGGATTCCCCGGTAATCATCGCCTCGGTGAGATGCGATTCACCTTCCTCCACCACCCCGTCGGCCGGAACGCTACCGCCGGGACGCACCAATACCAGGTCGCCGTCTTGTAGCGCGATAACCGGAACTTCCTCCACGCCTCCATTTTCCAGGATCCGTTCCGCGGTATCCGGCATCAGCCGGGCCAGCTCATCCAGCGCCCCGGAGGCCTGGCGCACGCTGCGCATCTCGATCCAGTGGCCCAACAGCATAATGTCGATCAAGGTGACCAGTTCCCAGAAGAAACCCATCTGGCCGGGGAGGAACAGGGCGGCCAAGCTGTAGCCGAAGGCCACCGTGATGGCCAGGGTGATGAGCAGCATCATGCCCGGTTTGCGGTTTTTGATCTCCGGCAGCGCCATTTGCAGAAAAGGCAATCCTCCGTAGAAAAAGATAATAACGCCAAACAGCGGGCTGATCCAGGAACTGCCGGGGAACGCGGGCATGGAAAAGCCTGCCCAGCGTTGGATCATGGGATCAAAAAGAACCACCGGGATGGAGAGAACCAGCGAGATCCAAAATCGCTTGCGGAACATCTCTTCGTGGCCGGTGTGATCGGCATGGTGTACATCGCCGCCGCCCTGCCTCGCGCCGTGCTTCTTTTGCGCTTCTTTGCGATGGGCGTGGCGCTTATGGCGCTCATGCTGTTCATGCTGTGTATGATTATGATGATGATTTTTCATCGCCTTTTGTTCCTTATTTGATTTATACCTGCGCTGCCCTGGTTTACTTTCCCTCTTTGCAGCTTTTCAAACACCGTTTTCTGCTCTTATAGACGGGCAATATCGCGAGGGTTACAGTTGGCGGATATTTTCAGGTGCGATTTTTTTCAAACGTTCGCCGTCTTGCAGGTACAATCTAAGCAGCCGTGTTTGGCGCAGAGGCGGCAGGTTTCTTCCAATCGCTGGCGCAGCGCCTGGCGCGCCCGGTGGCGGCGCACCTTCAGATTGTTGCGGGTGAGGCCCCGCCGCCGGGCGGCTTGGGCCGGATCGCCGCCGGAAAGTTCCAGTTCCTCGATCAACCCGGCGTATTCCGGCTTGAGGGTGGGAATCAATTCCCGGAAGCAGGCGCACAAGGCCGCCTCGTCTTCCTGCTCTATGGCCGGTTCCGCTTCCCCGGCGTGCGCCGCCTGGTACTTCGACGCCGTTGCTTTGCGGCGGTAGTAATCAACAATGGCGTTGTTGAGAATGCGGTAGAACCAGGGAATCAGTTTCTCTTTATCCCGCAATTCCGGTGCCGACCGCAGCGCCTTCAGCAGGCTGTCTTGCAAAATATCTTCCGCCAGGGCCGGATCGGAAATCTTTCCCCGCACGTAGGCCAGTAATTTTTGCCGGTGATTAAGCAGTGTGGATATAGTGGGATCTTGCATTGTTCTTTTGCACACCTACCCGATTTGCGCTACTCCAGAATCACTCCCCCGCCCAAACATACCGTTCCATCGTAAAAAACCGCGATCTGCCCGGGGGCGATACCCTTACGGTCCGGGCGCTCCATCTCGACCCGGGCAGTATTATCCTCCGTAAACTGCAAGCGGCAGTTAGAGATCGTCTCCCCGTGGCGAATTTTGACTTGCAGGTCTTCTTTCCCCGGTTTTTGGCCGGAAATCCAGTTAAAATTCCCCGTCTGGAAGCTGTCGCGGTATTTGTTCTCCATGTCGATCCGGCGAGAGACGTAAATGCGATTGTGGGGAATATCCTTTTTCACCACGTACCAGGGGCCCCCGGAAAGCCCCAACCCCTGGCGCTGGCCGATGGTGTAATAGTAATACCCGTTGTGCTCGCCTAATTTCTCCCCGCTATCCGCCTCGATAATATCCCCCTTTTGCACCCCTAAGTGCTCTTTGATGAAATCGGAAAATTTGATCTGCCCTAAGAAGCACAATCCCTGGCTGTCTCGGCGGGCTTGGGTGGGCAAGTTGAATTTGCGCGCCAGCTCCCGCACCTGCTTCTTGTTATAATCCCCTAAAGGGAAAAAAGCCCGGGAGAGCTGTTTCTGCCCCAGGTAGGCCAGGAAATAGGTCTGGTCTTTGATGGGATCGGGGGTGCGCTCCAGCACGTATTTGCCGTCGCGGAAACTCAGTTTGGCGTAGTGGCCGGAGGCGACCTTCTCGTAGGCGGGGTCGATTTTATCGTAAAACACCCCGAATTTGACCACGTTGTTACAGAACATATCCGGGTTAGGGGTGCGCCCGGCTTTGATCTCTGCAATGGTATAAGAAATGATGGTGTTCCAGTATTCGGTTTGCAGCGGCAGCACTTGCAGGGGAACCCCGGCCTGCTCGCAAACCGCCCGGCAGTATTTCAAATCTTCTTCCCAGGGACAATCGCCTAAGAAGGAGAATTCCTCTTGCAGCCAGATTTTCAGGTAAAAGGCGGTGAGGTCGTGGCCCTGTTCTTTCAATAACTGCAAGGCCACGGAGCTATCCACCCCGCCGGAAAGCAACATGGCAATCTTCATTGTGCGGACTCGTTTTATTCCTGCCACTGCTCCCGCCCCCCGCAAAACTGAAGTTTTGCACTCCTGCCCCTGCCAACTGCCCACTGTCCACTTCCCCGCGCGCTATTCCCGGTAAGAGTATTCCCGCACTTCCGGCCGGTTCCGGTCCCCGGAGCGGCAACTGCGATTGAATTCCGAGAGAAAATACCCCGCCAGCTCCCGGTCTCCAAAGGTATCTCCCAACCGGCGAATCAGGTCGATGTATTGCGGGTAGGTATTCACGCTGAAAAGGTAGGGAGAATATAGATAGTTCAACAAAATATCCGGCGATTTATATTTTTCGAATTCCAACAAATATTCTTTCCCATCTTTCAGGTTGTGGATTCGAACCTTTTCGATTCTCACCGGAACTTCCACGCTGTCTCGCTCGCGGCACAGGTAGGTTACCGCGGCGACCATCTTGAACTGGCTTTGCACCTGCAAGTCCTGCACCTGGTACACCAGAAAGGAAACCAGCTGCCGCTTTTTGCCGAGCGGTTTTTCATAGACCAGATTTCCGCCCCCACTCTTCCGCCGTCCGAATCCGAATGCTTGCAGCGCCAATTGCTCAAGCTCTGCGTGCTCCCCGGCCGGTTGTTCATACCCGGCCGGCTTAACCTGGCCGCACCCGGTTCCGATGCTCCCCAATTCGATTCGCTGAATCCGGTAGCGGGGAAACGGCAAATCGGTGCGGGTGAGAACGCCCTGCCGGTCCAGATCGTGCAATTCATCCACGCTCATATAACCGGCCAGGGTATCCAGGGTATCGCTGGCAACCCGGATTCCCCGCAGGTTGATGAGCGCTTCTTCCTCAAAATTGATCATTTCGAACGCTTCCCCGGGGTCAACCTGCCACACCTGGGAGGAGTCGCTGCGCTCACACGCCGGGGTGCGGCACAACGCATAGGGGCAGTTGAAGATTACCTGGTGCCGCCCCACGCTCCGGCGAAAGGGTTGTTCGGATACCATTTCCTCCAACACCAGCACATCGACCCCGTCTTGCGTAGTAGCCGCCAGGTAATCCTGCGATCCGATCCGCACCCTGGCGTTGCGGTCCTGAATGAAAAGAAGATAGCGGGTGGGCATAAAAGTAGTGAGTTGGTAATATCCCCCCACCGGGGTTTGCGAGAGAGCGATGCTCCACTGTTTGGTATAATAAAAATCACCTTGCTGGGCCGCAACTCGCGCCGTCAAGAGAAAAATACTACCACAAAGAAACGTAAGCGGTCTCATAAGCCAGAAACTCCAATCCCACTATATTCCGGGCAGCGCTAAGAGAGTACTGAAATTATACTGATCCGTGTCCTATCACCTGACATATGAGAATTTCTGATATCAAGTGGTCTCCTTCCCGCTCTTAACCTCACCTATCCCCACCCGCCCGCCTTTGGCGGACACCCTCCCCTTCCCTCTCCTGCAGGGAGAGGGAAGGGGAGGGTTGGGGAGGGGTTGGGTGAGGTTAAAGTGGCGCTGAAACCACGTATTTCCTGATAATTCTCAAATATCACGTAATAGTACATACTAAACCGTATCAAACCGGCCGGGGGCTATTTCTCATAAACGAACTCGTAGGTCAATTCGGCGCTTTTGCGCAGCATCTCCGACACTCCGCAGTACTGTTCCTGGGAGAGTTCGATGGCTCTCTGCAGCTTCTCCTCCGGAATCTCGCCTTTTACAAGGTATTTCAGGTGGATTTTTTTGAAAACTTTAGGAGGTTGCTCGCTCTGCTGCGCTTCCACTTCCACGCGCAGGCCTTCCGGCAGGGCGCGCATTTTTCCCAAAATGGAGATGACGTCCATCGCCGTGCAGCCGGCCAGCCCGCTGAGCACCAGTTCTTTGGGGCTTTGGGCGCTTTCATCGCCGCCGGCCGCTTTTTTACCGTCGATTTCTACCGTGCGCCCGGCAGAATTGGCGCTCACGAATTTTAATTTGCCTTTCCAGGTTGCGGTAACGTTCATGTTCAACACTTTCAATTATAGATGCATTAACATTTCCTCAGCATGGGTAATTTGAGGCCGGTTTTTTTGGCGAAGGCTATCGCCTCCTCGTAGCCGGCGTCGGCGTGGCGCATCACCCCGGTTCCGGGATCGTTGGTGAGCACCCGCTCGATCCGGCGGGCGGTCTCTTCGCTGCCGTCCGCCACCATTACCACCCCGGAGTGCTGGGAGTAGCCGATTCCCACCCCCCCGCCGTGGTGCATGGACACCCAGGAAGCGCCCGAGGCGACGTTCAACATGCCGTTCAGCAACGGCCAGTCGGCAATGGCGTCGCTGCCGTCCTGCATCGCTTCGGTTTCCCGGTTGGGAGAGGCTACCGAACCGCAATCTAAATGGTCGCGCCCGATCACGATCGGAGCTTTCAGTTCTCCCTTCCTGACCAGCTCGTTCATCGCCAGGCCCATTTTGGCGCGCTCCCCGTAGCCGAGCCAGCAAATCCGCGAGGGCAACCCCTGGAATTTCACTCTTTTCTGCGCCATGTCGATCCAGCGCAGCAGCGGTTTATCCCCGGGGAATAGTTCTTTCACCAACTCGTCGGTGCGATAAATATCCTGCGGGTCGCCGGAGAGCGCCGCCCAGCGGAACGGCCCTTTGCCTGCGCAGAAGAGCGGGCGAATGTACGCGGGAACGAATCCGGGATAGTCGAAGGCTTTTTCCACCCCGGCTTTGACGGCCTGCCCGCGCAGGTTGTTGCCGTAGTCGAACACCTCCGCACCGGACTTTTGCATGTCTAACATGGCCTGACAATGCGCAGCCATGGATTTCATGGCCAGGTGGATATACTTTTCCGGGTCGGTTTTGCGCAGTTCCAGGGCCGCGGGATAAGGGATTCCGTGCGGCACGTAGCCGTTCAACTCGTCGTGGGCGGAGGTCTGGTCGGTAACGATGTCCGGCGTAATCTTGCGTTTCACCAGTTCCGGGAAAACATCCGCCGCGTTCCCCGGCAAACCCACGGAAAGGGGGTGCCGGGCTTCTTTCGCCTGCATCACCATTTGCAAAGCTTCATCTAAATTGGCGGCCATTTTATCCAGGTAGCGCGTTTCCAAACGGCGGCGAATGCGCTGTTCATCCACCTCCACGATGAGCGCCGCCCCGTTATTCATGGTCACCGCCAGGGGCTGTGCGCCGCCCATCCCGCCTAACCCGGCGGTGAGCGTGAAGGTGCCGGCCAGGTCGCCGTTGAAGCGCTTGCGGGCGATGGCCGCAAAGGTTTCGTAAGTGCCCTGCAGAATCCCCTGGGTGCCGATGTAGATCCAACTGCCCGCGGTCATTTGCCCGAACATGATCAGGCCCTTTTTCTCTAATTCCCGGAACACCTCCCAACTGGCCCACCGCCCTACCAGGTTGGAGTTGGCGATGAGCACACGCGGCGCATAGATATGGGTTTTGAATATCCCGACCGGTTTGCCGCTTTGCACTAACAGGGTCTCGTCATTTTCTAAGCTCCTCAAGGAAGCGACGATGGCCTCGAACGCCGGCCAGTTCCGCGCCGCTTTCCCGGAGCCGCCGTAAACGATCAACTCCTGCGGATTTTCTGCAACCTCGGGATCGAGATTGTTCATTAACATGCGCAGGGCGGCCTCCTGGTGCCAGCCCTTGCAAGTCATCTGGCTGCCCCTGGGCGCGCGAATCTCCCGTTTCATGGTTTTTTCTCCGGCTTTAAGATTTTGTTGGCGTACAATCGTTGCAATTTTTTATCCCTGGCAATCTGGTCATACGAAAAATATACAAACCCCGACAGGTCAAGGTTCGTGATCACCCGGGTTTTGTAGATCACCGACTCGGGGGGCTGGTTGTAAAGCGAAATACCCATTAAGATGCCCCCCGGATCGCCGGATTTGAGGATGGTTTCGGTGCGCCCCAAGAATTCGGGATTTGCGGGGGTATAATTCATCGGCAATGCCCAATCCAGCCACTTCTCTCTCAGCCAGCGATCCCATTCCTGGTAATATTGCCAGTAGGCTTTGCTCAAATCCGGTTTCACCGCGGCGGAAATGATGATGCCCGGGTAACGGCTGCGCAGCTGCCCGCTCAGGGATTTCACAAACCCGGATAGCCCGCTGCGCAGGAATTTCGCCCAGCGGTTGAAAAAAATATCGTAGCCGGTATTGCCGAAGTTTGCCACGAAAACCGCGGCGTCGCGTTTGAAATCGAGCGGGTCTAAAAAATATTTTTCCTTGAAACTGGTCCGCACCACCGGGTTGAAATCAAAATCATATCCCGGGAAGCGAATATAGTCCAGATGCAGCCCGTCCACCCGGTAGCGGGAGAGAAGATCCTCCACTACCTCTAAAATATACTGCTGCACCTCGGGAATCATGGGGGAGAGGTACAACCCCTCTTCATTCCGCCGCCCGGAAAAATTGGTATCGGGTATTTCCGGGTTGTAATGAACCGGGTAAACGATCCACTCCGGGCGCCGGTGCACCAGGTGTTGCGGGGATTTGGGCAACACCGGGCTGCTCCACAGGTAGAATACATTCACCCAGGCATGGATTCGCAGGGAATAGTCAGCGGCTTTAGCTTTCGCCAGCAGGTACGCCAGGGGATCAAATCCCTCTTCTAACCCTTCCGCCGGGGGTTCGTAATTGCTGCGATAGTAAGCATCGCCGCGCCCGCGAACCTGCACGAACAGATCCGTAAAATGGTAGCGGGCGGCAAACGCCAGCATGGAATCGATGCTCTCCGGGCGGTTGAGGTTATGGCGAACCACCCACAGCCCCCGCACCTTTTCGGCGGGGCGATCCGCGTGCAGCGTTTCCGCCGACAGAATCAGGAGGAATATCACCAGGCAATTCAGAATCTTCACCACACCCACCTGTGCTATCAGGAGAGCCAAAACCAGGCTTCACGGGTTGAATTCCGGGCAGCAGGTTTTACGTTGTTCCGGGGACCTGGCTTTGGGCTCCTGGCTCTTATACCGTTACATGGCAATAATAGGAATTTTAGGGGTCGTATTCAATACTTTAAAATGAAAAGCGGCACCCGGTTTCCCGGGCACCGCTTTTTTTAGGAGGGGGTCATCAGTCAATACATCGAGGGGTTTGGCAATCGGTTTGCTTAGCCACAACCGCCCCGTATTATTTCTTATCTTCCGAAGAATCCTCTTCTTTCGATTTTTTAGAGGGTTTTTTCTTCTTCTGATCTGTCTTCGCCGCGGGCGCTTCTTCTTCGCTCTTTTTGCCAGCCGATTTGGCTTTTTTCTTTTTCGGTTCTTCAGCAGGTTCGGCAGTTTCTTCCGGCGCGGCCTCTTCTGCCCGCGCGGCCTCTTCCGCTTCTTCGGCTTCTTTTGCCCGGGCTTCCTCAGCAGCTTTTTTCTTATCGGCTCGCTGCTGGCGCCGTTTTTTCTTTTCCGCTTCTTCTTCCATAATCAACTGCTCGAAGCCGACCAACTGTACGATCGACATCATCGCGCCGTCTCCCCGCCGCTGGCCCAGTTTGACCACCCGGGTATATCCGCCGCTGCGCCCCTCGAACTTTTCAACGATTTCATCGAACAGTTTTTTCACCAGGGCGCGATTCTGCAAAAATTTGAAAACCAGCCGCCGGCTATGCACCGAATTCTCTTTCGCATAGGTAATCAATCGCTCCACGTACTGTTGCAACGCTTTGGCCTTGGCCAGGGTGGTACGAATTTGATGATGTTCGATCAGCCCCGATGCAAGATTCCGTAAAGTTGACTGGCGATGATCAGGGGTCCTTCCGATTTTTTTCACTTTTTTGCGATGCCGCATTTTTCATTCTCCGTCTGGTTTCGGCGTTTCAATTTTACTCATCGCCCTTCAGGTATTTATCCACGTCCATGCCAAAATACAATCCTTTTCGTTCCAGGATCTCCTGGATTTCCTGAAGCGATTTTCTTCCAAAGTTACGGAATTTCAGCAGCTCCGACTCGTCCAAACGCACCAGGTCGCCAATGGTCTTGATATTGGCGTTTTTCAGGCAGTTGTGGGAACGCACCGAAAGCTCCAACTCATCCACGTTCATCTTCAGCAGCTTTTTGATGCGCAAGACCTCTTCGTCGATCTCCTGGGTTTCTTCCTCTTCCGGCTCGAAATCGAAGTTGATAAAGAGCTGCACGTGATCTTTGAGTATCTTTCCGGCAAAGGTGAGGGCGTCATCGGGAGTGATGCTGCCGTCGGTTTTGATCTCCAGGATCAGTTTTTCGTAGTCGGTGCGCTGCCCGACCCGGACGTTTTCCACGTCAAAGCGCACGTTCAGGATCGGGGAGAAGATCGAATCGATGGAGATGAGACCAATCGAGGCTTCCAGGGGTTTGTTCTCTTCCGATGATACGTACCCGCGCCCTTTTCCCACCCGGATTTCCATCTCGAAGTCGGCTTTATTGTTCAGGGTGGCGAGGTGCAAATCCGGATTCAGCACCTCGAAATCGGTGGTGTACTTTTCCAGGTCGCCGGCCTTGAACTCGCCGGGGCCTTTCAGCCGTAAGGTTACCTTATCGGGGCGTTTGTTCAACAGTTTAATGCGCACTTCTTTCAGGTTCAGAATGATATTGGTAAGATCTTCCTTGACCCCATCGATATTGGAAAATTCATGCTGAACCCCGTCAATCCGGATACCGGTGATCGCCGCTCCCTGAATGGAGGATAACAGCACTCTTCGGAATACATTCCCCAGGGTTACCCCAAACCCTCTCTCCAGGGGTTGAACAATGAACCGCCCGAAAGTAGTGGAATAACTGGATTCATCCAGCTCTACTTTTTCCGGCATTAATAAGTTTGCAAAATTCATAGAACTCCCAAAGAAGTTTTTCGCTTCTGTGATTTAATATGTATTATTTCGGCAACATTTTTACTTAGAGTACAATTCCACGATCAGGTTTTCCTGAATCTGGATGGGAATATCCTGCCGGGAAGGCTTCTCCATAAATTGCCCTTCCATTTTCGCCTTATCCACCCGCAGCCAGGGCATGATCGCTTCGTCTTTCAGCCGGCGCATGGCGTCGTGTATCACCACCAACTTCCGGCTTTTCTCCCTGACCGCCACCAGGTCCCCCGGCTTGAGCAGGTAAGACGGAACATTTACCGGTCTGCCGTTTACGGTAAAATGGCGGTGCAGAATGAGCTGCCGGGCGGCGTTCCGTGAAGCCGCAAACCCCAGGCGGAAGATCACGTTATCCAACCGGCTTTCCAGCACCTGCAAAAGGTTTTCCCCGGTGATCCCTTTCTGGCGGGTCGCTTTTTGGTAATAATTCCTGAATTGGGATTCCAGCACCCCATAGATGCGCTTGACCTTTTGCTTTTCCCGCAACTGAATTCCGTATTCGGATAATTTCGACCGCCGGGTCAGCCCGTGTTGCCCGGGGGTGTAGGAACGTTTTTCAAAAGCACATTTAGCGCTGAGGCAGCGGGATCCCTTTAAAAAGAGCTTTTCGCCCTCGCGCCGGCAGAGTTTACAAACTGGGCCTGTATAACGCGCCATTCATGTTCTCCATTCTATAACGATTGATTCTTTTTTATCGCGTTTCACGCATTACGTTTTACGTCATGCAAATTTTACTTCCCGTATTTGCGATGCGCTGATCATAAAACCGAATTACACCCGGCGTTTTTTGGGCGGCCGGCACCCGTTGTGCGGAATCGGCGTCACGTCTTTGATCGACATAATTTCCAATCCGGCTGCCTGCAGGGAGCGGATGGCCGCTTCACGGCCCCCCCCGGGTCCCTTTACTTCTACGTCCACCTTGCGCAGACCCAATTCTATGGCTTCTTTGGCAGCGTTTTCCGCGGCCATTTGCGCGGCAAAGGGGGTATTCTTGCGCGAGCCTTTGAAACCTACTTTCCCGGCCGTGGACCAGGAAATTACGTTTCCGCTCTGATCTGTCAACGTCACATTGGTGTTATTGAAAGTGGACCGGATATGCGCTACACCGTGGGCGTCCACTTGATCTTTTTTCTTCCGAACTGTGCGTCCTTTTTTAGCCAAGGCGCTTTCCTCCTGGATTGAACTTCTATTATGCTACGCTAACCTGTAACTGTATCCATATTTTTTCTATGCTGATAAAATGATCAGCGAAAACGACTGAGCGAAAACTCTATTTCTTTTTCTTCATAATAGAACGGCGGCGGCCCTTGCGGGTTCGGGCATTGGTAGAAGTACGCTGGCCGCGCACCGGCAGTCCCAATTTGTGGCGAACGCCGCGGTAACAGCCGATGTCGATCAGGCGCTTGATATTCATATTCACTTCCGCCTTCAGCGCGCCTTCCACTTTACGCTTCTGCTGAATATTTTCCCGGATTTTCCGCACCTGGTCGTCGGTCAGCTCGTGCACCCGGATATGCGGATCTACACCGGTTTCTTCACAGATTTTCCGCGCGACCGCGCGCCCAATGCCGAAGATGTAGGTTAAACCGATGCCCACCTGTTTATTCTTGGGTAAATCTACACCGACAATACGTGCCAAAGTTGCCTCCTGAAATTCCTGGATAATTAAATTTTAGCCATTTGCGCTTCGCGCGTCATTATAACCATCAATGACAATTAATGACTCAATGACGATTAATGACCATTAATGCCGCCATGACCGCCAATGGCTCCCCTGGCGGCGCAGCCGCTACCCCTGCCGTTGTTTATGGCGTTTATTTTTCTTGCAAATCACCCGCACCACGCCTTTGCGGCGGATAATTTTACAACTATCACAGCGCTTTTTTACCGACGCTTGTACTTTCATGGCCCATCCTTCTTACTTGTAACGATAAGTGATACGTCCCCTGGTTAAATCGTAGGGCGACAATTCCAATTTGACTTTATCTCCCGGCAGAATCTTGATAAAGTGCATCCGCATTTTGCCGGATACGTGCGCCAGCACCTCGTGCCCGCTCTCCAATTCTACCCGGAACGTTGCATTGGGCAACGTTTCTTTGATAATGCCATCTACAGCGATAGGTTGTTCTTTTGCCACAACTTTACCTTCGGCTTGCGCCGCTTTTGAATCCTGAAAAATTTTTATGGCTCTACCGAACCTCGTTACAATGCCAGAACCGCCAATATAGCGGAAAATCCTTATAAACTCAAAGGATTCAATTCATGCCGGGTCAATATTTCCGGTTCTCCATCCAAAACCAGCACCGTATGTTCGTAGTGAGCCGAGGGCATTCGATCATCGGTAACGATTGTCCAGCCGTCCGCCAGCGTTCGCACGTTCTTGGTGCCCATGTTTATCATGGGTTCGATTGCCAGGGTAAAACCGTTTTTTAACACCGGCCCCCGCCCCCGCTTTCCGTAATTAGGCACTTGCGGGTCTTCGTGCAGTTCTTTGCCGACCCCGTGCCCTACCAACTCTCTCACCACCGAATACCCGTGCGCCTCCGCATATTCCTGAATGGTGGCCGAGATGTCCTGCAAACGCTTGCCGGCTTTGGCTTCCCTGATTCCCTTGAACAACGCTTCCCAGGTTACTTTCATCAACCGCTTTTTCGCCTCGCTGATTTTCCCCACCGGGAAGGTATAGGCGCCATCCCCGTGGTATCCCTGGTAGCGAACCCCCACGTCGATGCTGATTATTTCTCCCTCTCGCAAAACCCGTTTGGCGGACGGTACCCCGTGCACTACTTCCTCGTCGATGGAGATGCACGCGCTGGCGGGAAACCCGTATAACCCTTTGAAGGCGGGGTATCCGCCGTGCGATAGAACAAATTTTTCGATTTTCTGATCGATCTCCCGGGTAGTTATTCCCGGTTTTATATGAACACTGATATACTCAAAGGTATCTGCAACCAGCCTGGAGCTGATCCGCATCAGCGCCAGCTCTCTTTCTGTCTTGATGCTAATCATTCACGGCTTTCGCCTATGTTTAGTCGTCCCGGTTTTCGTTGATCATACGTGGCCGGGTTTTTTGAGGCTTTTTTTATTCCCCGGCGATCCCCGGGCTTATCTTCTTCCGCGTATTCTGCCGCTCTTGCTGAAACCTTCGTAGTGGCGCATGTACAGGTGAGATTCCACTTGCTGGATGAAGTCCAGCGCCACCCCCACAATAATGAGCAATCCCGTTCCCCCGAAGAAAGAGGCGTACCCGAAATTGATATTGAAAACCGACACCAGGATGTAAGGAATGATGGCCACAAACGCCAGGGCAATCGCTCCCGGCAGGGTCACCCGGGTGAGGATGTTATCAAGGTACTCCGCGGTCTTCTTTCCCGGCCGCACCCCGGGGATAAATCCCCCCTGCTTTTTCAGGTTGTCAGCCACTTCCACGGGGTTCAGCACGATGGCAGTATAAAAATAGGTAAAGAACACGATAATCAGCCCGTAAATCAGCCAGTAAAACCAGTGATCCCAGGCAAAATAGCGGCCTATGGCAGCCATGAAATCACTATCCGGGAACATGGTAAACAAAGTCTGGGGCACGAACATGATCGCCTGGGCAAAGATGATCGGCATGACCCCGGCGGTATTGATTCGCAGGGGAAAATGGGTATTCACGCCGCCGTACACCTTTCGCCCGACCACCCGCTTGGCATATTGCACCGGGATTTTCCGCTGCGCCTGGGTTAACACCACCACAAAGGCAATGATCAGGAACGCGATGGCGATCAGGAACAATTCCACCAGCAGGGTGCGATTATCCTGCATGAACTCGTACCATTCCTGGCTGAGGGCGCTGGGCAGGCGGGCGATAATCCCGATCATAATGATCAATGAGATGCCGTTTCCGATCCCGCGCGCGTCGATCTGTTCCCCTAACCACATCAACAACATGGTTCCGGAAGACATGGCGATCATGGTCAGGAGCTTAAATCCCCACCCTTTGATGAGCACGATATCCCCCGCGGCGGTTGGCGCCTGGCTCTCCAGCCAGATGGCCACCCCGAACGCCTGCATGGCCGATAGCACCAGGGTAAAATAGCGGGTGTACTGGGTAATCTTCTTTCGGCCCTCTTCGCCGGATTGCTGCAATCGTTGAATGGTCGGCCAGACCGCGCCGAGCAGCTGAAAAATGATGGAGGCGCTGATGTAGGGCATAATTCCCAATCCGAAAACCGCCGCCCGGCTGAAGGCTCCCCCGGCAAACAGGTCATATAATCCGAACAGGGTATTCTGGGCGGTGCGCCACAGCTCTTCCAGCGCCGCGGTGTTGATGCCGGGCGTAATAATGTGCGTGCCGATCCGCTCCATGCCCAGCACCATCACGGTGAACAGGATTCGCTTCCGCAGGTCGGGAATCTTGAAAATGTTCCGAAAGGTTTCAATAATCATAACAGCGTAACAACGCCTCCCGCTTTTTCGATCTTTTCACGAGCCGATCGGCTCACCGCGTGTACTTTCACCTGCATTTTTTTAGAAACCTCGCCGTTCCCCAACAACTTTACCGGCGCATCGGCTTTTTTGATCAAACCGTGATTCTGCAAAACTTCCGGGGTAATATCTTCCTTGCCGCCGATCTTTTCCAGATCGGCCAAATTCACGACCTGAAAAATGATTTTACCGTACTGGTGGAAGCCGAATTTGGGCAGACGGCGTTGAATGGGCATTTGCCCCCCCTCGAACCAGGCGCGCCGTTTGGCCCCGGAACGGGAATACTGGCCTTTATGCCCCCTGCCGGCGGTGCCGCCGGTGCCGGAAGCCTGGCCTCGTCCCACCCGTTTATTGTTGTGGGTCGATCCGGGAGATTTTTTTAAGGAACCTAAGTTCATTTTGCCAGCCTCAACTATAAGATTAAAGAAAATGTCCCTGCCGTCTTATCCGGAAACCGGGGCGGCGAAGGGCCGCGATAACGAATTTCCCGCTATTCCAACACGCCGGCGAATTTACACAGCAAACATTCTCTCGGGGTTTATATTCACTCGACTTCTTCAACCGCCACCAGGTGCGTCACTTTGTTTATCATCCCCCGGATTTGGGGAGTATCTTTGTGAATCACCGAGTGGCGAATCCTCCGCAGCCCCAGCGCCTTCATGGTTCTCTTCTGGCTGCTTTCATAACCAATCAAGCTTTTGGTCTGGGTGATTTTCAACATTTTTTCTTTTTCTTTTTTCTTTGCCATCGCAACATCTCTTCGGATTTTAACTCAACGTCGTTACAGAGAGCGTTAATAGAATGCCGCAGCGATTAAACGCCATGCGCCATCCCAGGCTTAACTGAACAATTCCTTTAACGCCATACCACGATTGCGGGCGATGCTCATGGGATCTTGCAGTTTGCCCAGGGCCACCAGGGTGGCTTTCACCACGCTGTGGGGGTTGGAGGAGCCGAGAATCTTCGTCAAAACGTCTTTGATGCCGGCCATTTCGCAAATCGCGCGAACCGGCCCCCCGGCAATCAGCCCGGTACCGGGGGAAGCAGGCTTCAACACCACTTTTCCCGCCCCGTATTTGCCGAATACTTCGTAAGGGATGGTCGCACCCTGAATGTTGATCCGGGTGATCTCTTTTTTGGCTTTTTCGGTAGCCTTGGCAATGGCGTTTACCACTTCGTTGGCTTTCCCGAGGCCGATTCCCACATGGCCGTTGCCATCCCCTACCACTACGATGGCGCTGAAACTAAAACGCCGGCCGCCTTTTACCACTTTGGCGACCCGGTTGATGTAAACCACTTTCTCTCTCAGTTCCAGTTCATGGGCATTCATTCTATCAGCCACAGCTTCCTCTCTGCATTTAAGGCTTTGTCAAACCGTTAACCATCTACATGGATATTCAAACTTTATAGGTGTTGCCGGATTTGGTCATTCCCCGGGAAAACCGCTCCTGCAACGGGAATGGGCCGGCGGAGATCAAAACTCCAGCCCGCCCTCGCGCGCTCCTTCTGCCAGGGCTTTAACCCGACCATGGTATTTGTAACCGTTGCGGTCAAATACGATCTGCTTGATGTTCATTTCCAGGGCTTTCCGGGCCAGAAATTCGCCGACCTTTTTGCTGGCTTCTACTTTCGACTTCGCGTCCTTGACCTCCTCGCGCACTTCTTTGCTCATTTCCGAGGCGCCCACCAGGGTTTTGCGGGTATAATCATCGATGATCTGGCCGTAGGTATAACGCAGGCTGCGATACACCACCAGGCGCGGCCTCTCGGAGGTTCCGACAATTTTTTGTTTTCTTCGGGTAAATTTTTTCTTGCTCATAACGCCTATTATCCTTTTAAAAACTTTTATAACCTCATGGTTGACCAATTAACGGCCCCGCGAAACTCCTCGAATCGCCCGGGCGCAACCGCGCTGCGCAAATTACTTGGCGGTTTTTCCGGCTTTGCGGTGTACCGTCTCGCCCTCGTAGCGAATTCCTTTCCCCTTGTACGGCTCGGGGGGACGGAAGGAGCGAATTTTTGCGGCGACCTGGCCGACCAGTTCCTTATCGATGCCGGAAATTTCGATGCGCGTGGGAACCGGAATTTTTAGCGTAACTCCCTGGGGCGGCACAAAATACACAAAATGGGAGAATCCTAACGCCAATTGAATGCCTTTCCCTTTCTGCTCGGCGCGGTATCCCACTCCTTCGATTTGCAGCGCCTTGAAATAACCGTTCGTAACCCCTACCACCATATTGTGGATCAAGGTGCGGGTCAGGCCATGCAAGGATCGCCATTGCCGCTCATCGGAAGGTCTTTTTACCTGGATCATTCCGTTTTCCACTTCAACGATCATCCCCGGGTTAAAAGTATGCTGCAACTGGCCCTTGGGACCCTTGATATGCACCAACCCTTTTTCGAGCTTCACTTCCACGTCCTGGGGAATTTCGATGGGCAATTTTCCAATACGAGACACCTGAACACCTCTTAAGGTTATGGATTACCAAATAATACACAAAACTTCCCCGCCTACCTTCTGGCGGCGGGCCTCCCGCTCGGTGAGAAGCCCCCTGGAAGTGCTGAGAATCGCAATTCCCATGTTGTTTTTTACCCGGGGGAGATTTTGCACGTCCACGTACTGGCGCCGGCCGGGCTTGCTTACCCGGAGCAACTCGTGGATTACCGACTCGCCGGTTTGCGGTATGTAGCGCAGAAAAATGCGGATAATCCCCTGTTTTCCGTCATCTATGACGATATAATTTTTGATGAACTTTTGCTCATACAGGATATTGGCCATCTGTTTTTTCAAATTGGAAGCCGGAATATCCACGGTTTTATGCTTAACCTGCAAAGCGTTGCGAATGCGGGTTAAAAAATCAGCAATCGGATCGGTCATTGCCATAAAAAAGTCTCCTGCCTGCTAAAGCTCTTTGGAATCACCATTACAACTAAAATCTACTCGTTTAAACGCCGGGCCGGGAATGATGAAACTCGCACGTTGATCCCCATCATCCCATAATGGGCGCCAATGTTTTACCAGCTTGCTTTGATCACCCCGGGAATTTCGCCTTTATTGGCCAGGTCGCGTAAACAGATCCGGCACAATCCGAATTTACGGTAATAGGCGCGCGGGCGCCCGCAGCGCTCGCAGCGATGGTATTCCCGAACTTTAAATTTTTGTTTCCGCTTCGATTTTGCGATCATGCACTTCTTCGCCAAGGTGTTTCTCCTTAAGATTTTAAGAGCCGCGTCCCCCACAATCCTTCGCTGTTGGTTCCGGGCGCCTGGTTCCTATTTTCTGAACGGCATTCCGAAATTGGTCAACAATTCATAGGCTTCTTCGTCGCTTTTGGCGTTGGTAACGAAGGTAATGTTCAAGCCCCGGATTTTATCAATTTTATCCACATTGATCTCCGGGAAGATGATCTGCTCCCGGGCCCCCACGGAATAGCTTCCCCGCCCGTCGAAGGATTTATCGGACAATCCCCGGAAATCGCGGATGCGCGGCACTGCCAGGCTGATAAACCGGTCCAGGAATTCGTACATCCGGTTGCCCCGCAGGGTAACCCGGCAGCCGACTTTCATGCCCTGGCGCAATTTGAAGTTGGAGATCGACTTTTTTGCCTGGGTGATAGCCGGTTTCTGGCCGCCGATGATGGTCAGGTCTTCAACCGCGCGTTCCAGGATTTTGGGATCCTGAATCGCTTCCCCGACGCCCATATTCAGGCAAATCTTCTCCAGCCGGGGCACCTGCATCACATTTTTGTAGCCAAAGCGTTTCATCATGCTCGGCACAATTTCGTCATAGAATCTTTTCTTCAACCTGGGTGTATAGGTCGCCATGGTCAGTACCTTTTTCATTCTTCAGATTACCTTACAACACTTCTTCGCCGCCGGCATCGGGGTGCTTGCAAAACCGCACCTTGGTTCCGTCTTTGAGCACCCGGAATCCCACCCGGGTGGGAACGTTGCTCTTCGGGGCGATCAACTTGACATTCGAAATATGAATGGGCGCTTCCAATTCCATGATGCCGCCCTGGGCCATTTTTTGGGTGCGTTTCCGATGGCGCTTCACCATGTTTACCCCCTCGACGATGATTTTATCCTTTTCGGGAAACACCTTCAGCACTCTCCCCCGCTTCCCGCTGTCATCGCCGCTGATAACCAGCACCATGTCGTTTTTCTTGATCTTTTTCATAATTTGCCATCCCCTCTTATAAGACTTCCGGCGCTAATGAGATGATTTTCATAAATTCCTTCTCGCGCAGTTCCCGCGCCACCGGCCCGAAGATACGGGTTCCCCGCGGCTCGCCCTGGTTATCCAGCAGCACCGCGGCATTCTCATCAAAGCGAATGTAGGAACCGTCTTCCCGGCGAATTTCTTTTTTAGTGCGCACAATTACGGCCTTGGAAACGTCGCCTTTTTTTACCGCCGCGTTGGGAATGGCGCTCTTCACCGACACGACAATGATATCCCCGATGGTGCCATACCGTTTTCGAGAGCCGCCTAACACGCGAATACACATCACTTTTTTAGCGCCGGAATTATCCGCAACGTTTAACCGGGTATATTCCTGGACCATAGCAACAACCTCAGCAGCTTAATTACGCTTTTCCAAGCAAGTTAAAGGTTTCAAATTTATCAGAACTTACAAATCGCAACAATACTCCGAAGGCATATGGTTATGTTACTTTTACTTTTTACCTTTTGCCTTTTCCCTTATTTAACCTTTTCAATGATCTCCACAATTCGCCACCGCTTGGTTTTGCTCAATGGACGCGTTTCCATGATCTTCACCTTGTCGCCGATCTGGCAGGCGTTCTCTCCGTCGTGCGCTTTGAATTTGGAGGTCAATTTGATATACTTTTTGTAAAACGGATGCTTGACTCTCCGTTCTACCGCCACCACCACGGTTTTGTCCATTTTATCGCTGACTACAACGCCAATGCGGGTTTTGCGAGTCGCTCTTTCCATGTCGATTACTTACCTGCTCTTATGATTTCATTTTCGTTTTGGTTATGCCCAGCTCATGCTCGCGCAGCAAGGTTTTATGGCGCGCGATCTCTTTTCTGACCAGGCGAACCCGGCTGGCATTCACCAATTGCCGGGTAGCTTTTTGAATGCGCAAGTTCGATAGCTCTTCGATCAAATCCCGCAAGCGGTGCTGCAACTCTTCCACCGGCAGGGTTCTCAATTCGGAAGTCTTCATCGCTTAGTCTCCCAATTCTTTACGGCTGACAAACTTAGTCTTGATGGGCAGCTTATGGGCGGCCAATCGCAACGCTTCTTTGGCGATATCTTCCGGCACCCCGGCCAGCTCGAACATCACCCGCCCCGGCTTCACCACCGCAACCCAGTATTCCGGAGACCCTTTTCCTTTTCCCATGCGGGTTTCCGCCGGTTTCTTGGTAACCGGCTTGTCCGGGAAAATCCTGATCCATACTTTTCCGCCGCGCTTGATGTGGCGGGTCATGGCGATACGCGCCGCCTCGATCTGGCGGCTGGTAATCCAGTAAGCTTCCAGGGCTTTCAGGCCGTACTCGCCGAAAGTGACGGCGTTGCCGCGCCCGGCCATGCCTCTTTTGCGCCCGCGCTGTTTTTTACGATATTTAACCCTTCTTGGCATTAACATGGATCAGTTCTCCTCAGGATTTGGTTCCGATAACTTCGCCGTTGTAAATCCACACTTTTACCCCGATGCAGCCGTAAGTGGTGATGGCCGTGGCGGTAGCGTAATCAATATCCGCCCGCAGGGTGTGCAGGGGAATTCGCCCCTCTTTGTAGCTTTCGGTGCGCGCCATTTCCGCGCCGGCTAAGCGCCCGGAACAGGTAATTTTGATTCCTTCCGCCCCTAACCGCAGCGAAGAAGTAATCGCCCGCTTCATGGCCCGGCGGAAGGAAACTTTGCCTTCCAACTGGCGGGCGATATTCTGCGCCACCAGGAAGGCGTCGGCTTCGGGGTGTTTCACTTCGTCGATATTGATCTGAATATCTTTTTTGACCAATTTTTTCAGTTCTTCTTTCAGCTTATCCACCTCGGCGCCCTTCTTGCCGATCACCACGCCCGGGCGGGCGGTATGGATGGTAATCAAAATCCGCCGGGCAGTGCGCTCGATCCCGATTTTAGAAATAGCGCCGTCTGCCATTCGCCGTTGGATATAGCGGCGGATCAGCAAATCTTCATTCAGCTTTGCAGAAAAATTCTTCTCATCAAACCACTGGGAATTCCAGGTTTTGATGAAACCGAGGCGATAACCGACAGGATTGCACTTTTGGCCCAAATTAAATCCTCCGACGTACTAGTTGTTATATTCTACCACAATGGTAACATGGCTGGTTTTCCGGCGAATTCTTCCCACCCGGCCCATCGACATCGGGCGGAACCGCCGCAGGGTCGGCCCCTGGTCCACAAACGCCTTTTTGATGAAAATATCGTGGGGAGAAATCCTCGCCGCTTTTTCATCCAGGAAGAAATTCGCTACCGCGGAGCGGAGAGCCTTCTCGACCACCTTGGCCGCGCGCTTGGGAGTAAAGTGAAGAATGTTCAGCGCTTCTTCCACGTCTTTATCTTTGATGAGATCGAGGATTCGCCGAACTTTCATCGGCGCCATCCGCACAAATCTTTCTTTTGCTACCGCTTGCATGGCTTTGCTTCTCGCATTTAGATATTGTTGAAATTTAACGCTCCCAAATCTTACGCTTTACGAATTACCTTCCGTGAAACGTAACCCGTAAAACGTGATTACTTCACCCGGCTCGCTTTTTCGGACTTGCCCCCGGGATGCCCGCGGAAGGTACGGGTCATGGCAAACTCTCCCAATTTATGCCCCACCATATTTTCGGTGATATAAACCGGGATAAATTTGATCCCGTTGTGCACCGCAATGGTGTGGCCGACGAATTCCGGTGGAATGGTGCTCCGTCGCGCCCAGGTTTTGATCACCTTTTTCTGGCCGGTCTGGTTCAATCCATCCACTTTTTTGAGCAATTTCGGATCGATAAAAGGACCTTTTTTAACCGATCGAGACATATTCGTTTCCTTTGGACTTTCGCCTTATTTGTATTATCCCGCCGCCGGTTATGCGGAGCAAAATCCGGCAGTCTTGCGGGTCATCTTTGCGTGAAATAGCCCTACTTACGGCGTTTTACAATCAGGGCGTTGGAGAGCTTCCGTTTCTTGCGGGTTTTCAACCCTTTGGATAACTGCCCCCAGGGGGAACAGGGATGGCGCCCCCCGGAGCTTTTTCCTTCGCCCCCGCCCATGGGGTGGTCGATGGGATTCATGGCAACCCCGCGCACGTGGGGACGTTTTCCCCGCCAGCGCGAACGCCCGGCTTTTCCCAGGGAAATGTTAAAATGATCCGAGTTGCCGACCGTTCCGAGGGTAGCATAGCATTCCACCCGGAATTTACGGATTTCCCCGGAGGGCATTTTCAGCAGCGCGAAATCGCCTTCTTTTGCCATCAATTGCACCCCGGCGCCGGCGCTGCGAGCCACCTGCCCGCCCTTGCCGGGAAAAATTTCGATATTATGAACCGCCATGCCCAGGGGAACCTTGCCCAGCGGCATGGCATTCCCGGGATGAATTTCCACGTCATCTCCGGCAATCACCTTATCCCCTACTTTTAACCCTTCGGGAGCGATTATGTAGCGCTTTTCACCGTCGGCATAAAAGAGCAGGGCGATATTGGCGCTTCGATTCGGATCATACTCAATCGCGTTAACGGTTGCCGGGATGTTGCGCTTATCGCGTTTGAAGTCGATAACGCGATATTTCCGCTTATGTCCCCCGCCCCGCTGCCAGGAGGTGACCCGCCCCTGGTTGTTGCGACCCACGCTGCGGTGCAGAGAGATCGTCAAAGATCGCTCCGGCTCCTGTTTGGTGACGACCTCACGGCTCAGGTCCACCCGGAACCTCATGCCCGCGGTTGAAGGTTTACGATTTTTTAACGCCATACCACTTCTCCGATTAGATATTCTCCATAAAATCCAGGGTCTGGCCAGGCTCCAGGGTAATAATGGCCTTTTTGTAGCCGGAGGTGAAGCCGGCCACCCGCCCGCGGCGCACAAAACGCTGCCGGGGCTTACCCTTCACGTTCATAACCCGAACGCTCTTCACTTTAACGGAAAACCGTTTGGCAAACGCGCTTTTGATTTCGATCTTATTTGCGTTGGCATCTACCTTGAAAAAATACTGGTTACCTTCGTCCTTCAGACGCAAGGCTTTTTCCGTCAAGATCGGCTCTAAAATAATTTCTCTGGAATCCTTCATTGGCCAAGCACCTCGTTTACGATATCAACCGCCCCTTTTTGTATCACCAGCACCTGGGCGTGCAGCACGTCGTAGGCGGAAAACTGCGGAGCGGTCAACACCCATTTGTAGGGAATATTGCGGGCGGATTTGTAGAAATTTAGATCATGCTGGGAGGTCAGGATCAACACTTTATGATCGTCAACCTTCAGATTCCGCAACAAATCTACGACTTCGCGGGTTTTGGGAGCGTCCATCCGGAAGTCTTCCACCACAATAATTTTATCCTCTTTCGCTTTGTAAGAGAGCGCGGAACGCCGGGCCAGCTGTTTCACCTTTTTGGGTAATTCCTGGCGATAGTTGCGGGGCCGGGGACCATGCGCCCGCCCGCCGCCAACCATTTGAACCGCGCGGGTAGTTCCCTGGCGCGCTCGCCCGGTGCCTTTCTGTCGAAAGGGCTTGCGCCCGCCGCCGGAAACCTCGGAGCGGCCCTTTACCTTATGGGTTCCCTGGCGCTGGTTGGCCAGGTAGGCTTTGACGTCCAGGTAAAGAACGTGGTCGTTCGGCTCGATCTCGAAGATTTCGGGACGCAGCACCACTTTTTCGCCCGAAGGAGTTCCATCTTTCTTATAAACGTTCAATTCCATGCTTGCACTCTCTGCTTAACCGCTTGATCTTCATTTATAAATTTCTACATACCCATTGCGGGCCCCGGGAACCGATCCCCTGATGAACAGGAGATCATTTTCCACATCCACTTTAACGACGCGCAGGTTCTTCACGGAAACCCGGGCATCGCCTAACCGCCCGGCCATTCGCATTCCTTTATATACCCGGGAAGGCCAGGAGCTTTGCCCTAACGATCCGGGGGCGCGGGTGCGGTCGGACTGCCCGTGGGTTACCTGGGCGCCTCCGAAATTATGGCGCCGCATCACCCCGGTAAATCCCCGCCCCTTGCTGGTGCCGGTTACTTTGATGACGTCTCCCGGCTGGAAGATATCCACCTTTACCACGTCTCCCGCCTTCAGTTCGCTTTTGGTTTTCAGGCGGAATTCCTTCAACAACCGCAGGGCGGGAAGATTGACCTTCTTAAAATGGCCCAGGAGAGGCTTGGAAGTATTCTTTTCCTTTTTCTCATCAAACCCCACTTGTAATGCGTCATACCCATCATGTTCCACGGTTTTTACCTGGGTGACGTAACAGGGCCCGGCTTTGACAACCGTAACGCTAACCGCTTTACCGGCCTCGTCGAAAATCCGGGTCATGCCAATTTTTTTTCCTAACAAACCGTTCATCATTCTCTCCAAAGGCGTTTATTCGCGTAAACACCGCTATAATTGGCAATTGCCAATCGGCAATTCATAATAACCGTCAGGTCTTGATTTCGATATCCACGCCCGCCGGCAATTCCAGCTTCATCAGCTGATCAATCGTTTTGTTGGTGGCGTTGTGAATATCGATCAGCCGCTTATGGATGCGAACCTCGAATTGCTCGCGGGATTTCTTGTCAACGTGCGGAGAACGCAATACCGTAAAAACACTGCGCTTGGTCGGCAATGGGATCGGGCCGGAAATCAACGCGCCCGTAGATTTTGCCGTGGTAATGATCTTTTCTGATGACTTGTCGATCAGGTGGTGATCGTACGCTTTCAATTTAATGCGAATACTTTGGCCTGGCACCGGCGTCCCCTTTTTGCTTACTTGGTTCCTCTAATCTTTTCGACTATTTCATTTGCAATATTCTGCGGCAATTGCTGGTAATGATCAAACTGCATGGTATATACGGCCCGTCCCTGGGTGACAGAACGCAGCGAGGTGGCATATCCGAACATTGTCGCCAGGGGCACGAACGCTTCCACAACCTGGGCGTCTTTGCGCGGCAGGATTCCACTAACCTTGCCTCGCCGGGAATTCAGATCCCCGATCACATCTCCCAGGTACTCTTCCGGCACCACCACTTCCACGTCCATGATCGGCTCCAGCAGCACCGGCCCCGCTTTGCCCATGGCCTCCTTTACTCCAATGGAGCCGGCAATTTTGAAGGCCATTTCGCTGGAGTCCACTTCATGATAAGAACCATCCACCAGCCGCACTTTGATGTCCACCACCGGGTAACCGGCCAGAACTCCGTTGCGCAAGGCTTCTTCGATTCCGGCTTTGACCGGGGAGATATATTCCCGGGGAATCACACCGCCAATAATTTTATCTTCGAATTCAAACCCCTTGCCTTTTTCGTTCGGCAGCACTTCCAGAACCACGTGGCCGTACTGGCCCCGCCCCCCGCTCTGGCGGATAAACTTGCCTTCCGATTGCACTTCCCGGGTGATGGTCTCTTTGTAAGCCACCTGGGGTTTACCGACCCGGGCATCCACCCGGAATTCCCGCAGCAACCGATCAACGATAATCTCCAGGTGCAACTCACCCATCCCGCTGATGAGGGTTTGGCCGGTTTCTTCCTCCGAAGATACCTTGAATGTGGGGTCCTCGTCGCTCAACTTCCCCAGGGAAGTGAATAATTTTTCCGCATCCGCCTTGGTTTTCGGCTCGATAGCCACGGAGATGACCGGCTCCGGGAAACGCATCGACTCCAGGATAATGGGTTTGTGAGGATCCGCCAGGGTATGGCCGGTTCGGGTGTTTTTCAAGCCCACCGCCGCCACAATGTCGCCGGTAAATACTTCGTCGATATCTTCCCGGCTGTTGGCGTGCATCTGCAAAAGCCGGCCCAGGCGTTCTTTGGTATCGGTGGTCGCGTTATATACGTAACTTCCGGCCTTCATCGAGCCGCTATAAACTCTGAAGTAGGTCAATTTTCCGACATAAGGGTCGGTCATTACTTTAAAGGCCAGGGCGGTAAAGGGGGATTCATCGGAGACTGCCCGGTCGGCGAGCTTTCCGGAGCGCGGGTCCTCCCCCTGAACCGGGGGAATATCTAACGGGGAAGGCAAATAATCTATAACCCCGTCTAACAGCCGCTGCACTCCTTTGTTCTTGAACGCCGATCCCAGCAATACCGGAACGATATGGTTTTCGATGGCTCCTTTGCGAATGGCGGCCTTGATCTCTTCGGTAGAAATCTCTTTCCCTTCTAAGTATTTTTCCATCAGGTGATCATCGAATTCCGCCGCCGCTTCGATCACTTTCGTGCGATACTCTTCCGCCTTACTCATCAAATCCCGGGGAATTTCTTCCTCTAAAATCTGCATTCCCAGGGAGCTTTCATCAAAGATCACCGCTTTCATTCGCGGCAGATCGATTAGCCCGGTAAACATGTCGCCTTCGCCCATGGGAATTTGCAGCGCCACCGGGTGGGCGCCCAGGCGCACCTTCATCATTTCCAGAACATTGTAAAAATCCGCCCCCACCCGGTCCATTTTGTTTACAAAGGCAATCCGGGGAACCCGGTACTTGTCTGCCTGGCGCCACACCGTTTCCGATTGCGGCTCCACCCCGCCCACCGCGCAGAACAGCGCCACCGCGCCGTCCAATACCCGCAGCGACCGTTCCACTTCCGCAGTAAAATCCACGTGGCCGGGGGTGTCGATAATATTGATCCGGTGCTCTTTCCAGAAGCAGGTCGTTGCGGCGGAGGTAATGGTAATCCCCCGCTCCTTTTCCTGCTCCATCCAGTCCATGGTGGCGGAACCCTCGTGAACCTCGCCCATCCGGTGCAATTTGCCGGTGTAGAACAAAATTCGCTCGGTCGTGGTGGTTTTACCGGCATCAATATGCGCCATGATGCCGATATTTCTTATTTTTTGTAATGAAAAACGCTTTGCCATGTTTCTAATTTCAAACCCGATTTATGTCGATTACCACCGGAAATGGGCGAATGCTTTGTTGGCTTCTGCCATTTTGTGGGTGTCTTCTCTCTTCTTAACCGCCGATCCTTCCCCGCGGAAGGCGGCCATCATCTCTGCCGCTAACCTTTCCGCCATGGTAGGTTCGGAACGGGAGCGGGAATAGGAGACCAGCCAGCGGATCGCCAGGGAGCGGCGGCGTTTATCGCGAACTTCCACCGGCACCTGATAGGTAGCCCCGCCAACCCGCCGGGAGCGCACTTCCAGCAAAGGGGACACGTTGTCCATTGCTTTCTGGAAAACTTCCAGGGGGTCTTTTTTCAGCTTCTGCTCGATAATATTCATGGTATCGTAAAAAATCGTTTCCGCTTTGCTGCGCTTGCCTTCCAGCATCAGGCCGTTGATGAATTTACTCACCAGTTCGCTGTGGTATTTAGGATCCGGTAAAACTTTTCTTTCCGGTGCTTTTCTACGTCTCATGGATACGCCTCAATTGCATTTTATCACTCTGTAATCTTTCTTTATTGAACCGCGCCCGTTTTTGTATGCAGCAGGCGATGTGGCCCCTGCTCCTGCCAACTGTCCGTTTATTTCTTGGGTCTCTTCGTGCCGTACTTGGAGCGTCCTTGTTTCCGATCATCCACGCCCCCGGTATCCAGGGTGCCACGGATGATGTGGTAACGAACCCCCGGCAAATCCTTTACCCGGCCGCCGCGGATCATCACAATGGAGTGCTCCTGCAAGTTGTGGCCTTCCCCGGGGATGTAAGCGGTCACCTCGATACCGTTGGTCAAACGTACCCGCGCTACTTTCCGCAAAGCAGAGTTGGGCTTTTTAGGGGTCGTGGTATAAACCCGGGTACACACCCCTCGTTTTTGGGGAGACTTGCCCAGCGCAGGGGCCTTGTTCTTTTTTTCAAGTTTTTTGCGCTTTAACCGAATCAATTGATTAATCGTTGGCACCACTTCCTCCTGATGCTTGTCAAAAGTCACAGACACGCAAAATAATAAAATAACATGGTTTTGTCAACCCCCTTTTTAATTTCGTGGGGGTTGGTTACAAATGCGACGCACTTTTGAAGTGCGTCACATTTAGAATCTACTTTGCCGGCACTTCTTCCGGAATTTCCTCTTCCTGCCCGGTCTCTTCTTTGTATTCCACCTGCAATTGTTTGAACTTCTTCAGACCGGTGCCCGCGGGGATGAGGTTCCCCACGATCACGTTTTCCTTCAGGCCGTAGAGATAATCCACTTTCCCGGCGATGGCCGCGTCTGTTAACACGCGGGTGGTCTCCTGGAACGAGGCCGCAGAAATGAAGCTGTCCGTGGTCAAGGCCGCCTGGGTAATACCCAACAGGATCGGCTCCGCAGTCGCCGCTTCCGCGGGGCGGCACTCCGCCGGCTTCTTTTCCGATTTGGCCAGCTGGCGATTGGTATATTCGAACTTGACCCGGTCCACCCGCTGGCGCACCTTGAAGCGAGAGTCCCCGGCGTCGGTAATAATGACCTTGTTGCGGATCTTCTCGTTCTCCTCGTTGAAGAAAAATTTGTTGACCGTATCCCCTTCCAGGAAGCGGGTATCGCCGGGGTCTAACACTCTCACCCGCTGCATCATTTGCCGCACGATGACTTCGATATGCTTATCGTTGATGCTTACCCCCTGGAGGCGGTAAACTTCCTGAATTTCGTTGACCAGGTATTCCTGAACCTTGTTGGGACCGAGGATTTGCAGAATATCCTGGGGAGAGATGGAGCCGTCGGTCAACATTTCACCGGCTTTCACATAGTCGCCATGGTGAACCAGCACGTGCTTGCTGTAAGGAATCAAGTATTTCTTCTTTTCCAACGCGCCTTCAACGACAACTTCCCGAATACCGCGCTTGATCGGGCCGAAATGCACCACCCCGTCAACCTCACTGACCGCCGCCTGCTCTTTCGGTTTCCGGGCTTCGAACAGCTCCGCCACCCGCGGCAAGCCGCCGGTAATATCGCGAGTTTTTCCGATTTCCCGGGGAATTTTCGCCAGCACCCGGCCGGCCTGCACTTCTTCATTGTTATTGATCAGGATGTGCGCTTTGACGGGCAGAATGTAATCGGCCACTTCCTCGCCATTTTCATCGATGATCGAGATATGGGGGCTGAGGTTCTTGTTCCGGGATTCGATTACGACCCGCTGTTTCTGCAGGGTTTGTTCATCCAACTCTTCGTGGGTGGTAACATTATCCACCAGGTCCACAAACTTAACCCGGCCCCTCTTCTCAGTTAAGATCACCGAAGAGTAAGGGTCCCACTCGAAGAGAATGGTTCCGCGATCCACTTCCTGGCCGTCATTCACTTGCAACTTGGCGCCGTAGGGCACGGTGTAGTTCATCAGGGAACGCCCTTTTTCATCCATTACATGGATTTTTCCGTTGCGCCCCACGCATATCTTGATTTCTTGCTCTTCGCCCTCTTCTTCCACGGTGCTTTCGATATGGCGCAATTCTTCGTAGTAAATTTTTCCGGAGAAGCGTGAAATGACCTCCGACTGGGCGGCGATACGGCCGGCCGTTCCCCCGATGTGAAAAGTTCGCAGGGTCAACTGAGTGCCAGGCTCGCCGATGCTCTGGGCTGCCATCACTCCAACCGCCTCGCCGATGTCCACCAGGCGGCCGGTGGCCAGGTTACGGCCGTAACACAGGCCGCAGACTCCCCGGCTGGTTTCGCAGGTCAATACCGAACGAATCTTGATCGTTTCAACCGAGGAGGTGTCGATTATAGCGGCGACCTCTTCATCGATCATCTGGCCGGCTTTCACCAGCAAATCCCCGCTGATCGGGTCGTACACGTCATCAACGGAAACCCGCCCCAGGATACGGTCGGAAAGCGGCTCGATGATCTTCTCGCCTTCCTTGATAGGCCCGGTCTCGATTCCTAAGATGGTGCCGCAGTCGAATTCGCTGATCATTACGTCCTGGGCGACATCCACCAGGCGGCGGGTCAGGTAACCGGCGTCCGCGGTTTTCAGCGCGGTGTCCGCCAGACCCTTGCGGGCGCCGTGCGTGGAGATGAAGTATTCCTGCACCGAAAGCCCTTCCAGGAAGTTCGCAGTAATGGGGTTCTCGATGATTTCCCCGGTCTGGCCGGTGAGGGTCTTTTGGGGCTTGGCCATCAACCCGCGCATTCCCGCCAACTGCCGGATTTGTTCCCGGCTGCCGCGCGCGCCGGAGTTCGACATCATGTACAGGGAATTGAACCCTTCGCGATGGTCTTGCAGAATTTTGAACAGTTCCGTGGAAACCTGGTCGGTCACCCGGGTCCAGATATCGATTACCTTGTTGTAGCGCTCTCCGTCGGTGATGAAGCCCTGGCGGTACTGTTCTTCTAACAGGCGCACCTCTTCATAGGCTTTGTCCACAAATTTGCTTTTCGATTCCGGCACCACCACGTCGTCCAACCCGATGCTGGTCCCGGCTAAGGTGGCGTAGCGGAATCCCATTTCCTTCAAATTATCCAGAAATTCTACCGTGGGAAGATTTCCGACCTTCAGAAAAACCTTTCCGATCAGGCGCTCCAGGGATTTCTTGGTCATCAGCTCATTCACAAAACCGATTTCCGGGTGAATAATCTCATTGAAGATCACCCGCCCCACGGTGGTATCGATCAATTCCCCGTTGATCCGCACTTTGACGCGGGCATGGAGATGCACCTTCTTATCGTGATAGGCGATGCTCACCTCCTGGGGGGAAGCGAAAATTTTGCCTTCACCCGGCACGCCGGCGCGGTCTTTGGTCAGAAAATAGCTTCCTAACACCATATCCTGCGAGGGAATGGTGAGGGGGCGCCCGCTGGCCGGGGAGAGAATGTTGTGCGAAGCTAACATCAGGAGGCGCGCTTCCATCTGGGCTTCAAAGCTGAGCGGCACGTGCACCGCCATCTGGTCGCCGTCGAAGTCCGCGTTGAACGCCGCGCACACCAGGGGGTGGATTTCAATGGCTTTGCCCTCTTTCAACACCGGCTGGAAAGCTTGAATGCCCAGACGGTGCAGGGTGGGGGCGCGGTTGAGCAGCACCGGGTGGTCGTTGACGATATCCTCCAGGATTTCGAACACCACGGTATCCCGTTTATCCACAAAGCGCTTGGCGCTCTTGACCGTCTTCACAATTTTACGGTCCTGCAGCTTGCGGATGATAAACGGTTTGAACAACTCCACCGCCATCTCCTTGGGAAGGCCGCACTCGTACAGTTTCAGTTTCGGCCCCACCACCACCACGGAACGCCCGGAGTAGTCAACCCGCTTTCCTAACAGGTTCAGGCGGAAACGCCCCTGCTTGCCGCGCAGCATGTCGGAGAGGGATTTGAGGGGGCGGTTGCCGTCGCTGCGCACCGCGGTGGTGCGTTTGGTATTGTCGAACAGGGCATCGACCGCCTCTTGCAGCATCCGTTTCTCATTGCGCAAAATCACTTCCGGGGCCTTGATGTCCATCAGTTTTTTCAGGCGATTGTTGCGAATAATAACCCGCCGGTAGAGATCGTTCAAATCGCTGGTGGCAAAACGGCCCCCTTCCAGGGGCACCAGGGGGCGCAATTCCGGGGGAATTACCGGGATCACGTCTAACACCATCCATTCCGGGCGGTTCTTCAACTCCCCGTTTTCCCGGGTTCGGAAGGCTTCCACTACTTTCAGGCGTTTGAGCGCTTCGTGTTTTTTCTGCTGCGATTTTTCGGTGCGCAGGATATTTCGCAACTCCTCGGCCAACTCTTCCACCTCGATCCGTTGCAGCAGGGTGCGGATGGCTTCCCCGCCCATCCGGGCGATGAATTTGTCCGGATGATCATCCGGGAGGGCGCGGTCTTCCGCGCTCAATTTATCGACGATTTCCATATACTCGTCTTCCAGGAGCATGGCGCCCACTCTCAAGCCGGTACTTCCCGGTTGAATGACCACGTAGGCTTCGTAATAGATAATCTTTTCCAGGCTCTTGGGGGCAATATTCAGCAAATAACCGATTTTCGTAGGAGTCGAACGGAAATACCAGATGTGTACGATCGGCACCGCCAGGCTGATGTGCCCCATGCGCTCGCGGCGGACGCTCTTGGTAGTCACTTCCACCCCGCAGCGGTCGCAAATAATGCCCTTGTAGCGGATGCGTTTATACTTCCCGCAATGGCACTCCCAGTCTTTGACCGGGCCAAAAATCTTCTCGCAGAACAAACCGTCTTTTTCCGGCTTGAAGGAGCGATAGTTAATGGTCTCCGGCTTGGTAACTTCCCCGTAGCTCTTCTCCAGAATGGCATTGGGAGACGCCAAACCGATGGATATTTTTGAAATCTGGCCTTTGATGGGATAAGTTTCCAAACTCACTCCTCTGAATTTTATACTTTAATAGGGCTGACCACTGAATTTTTAAATTGCCAATTGGCAATTGCCAATTAGCAATTGGCAATTAAAAAAATCCAGTATCGGGTTACTCTACTTTGATGTCCAACCCCAAACCCTGCAACTCTTTTACCAGCACGTTGAAAGATTCGGGACGGCCGGCTTCCGGCAGGTTATCCCCTTTGACGATCGATTCATAGACTTTGGTGCGGCCATGAACGTCGTCGCTCTTGAAAGTGAGGATTTCCTGCAAGGTGTAGGCGGCGCCGTAAGCTTCTAACGCCCACACTTCCATTTCCCCAAAGCGCTGGCCCCCGAACTGCGCTTTCCCGCCCAGCGGCTGCTGGGTAATCAAGGAATAGGGGCCGATGGAACGGGCGTGAAGCTTGTCATCCACCATGTGGGAGAGCTTCATCATATAAATATAACCGACCGTGACGTCCTGGGAAAAAGGCTCGCCGGTCTGGCCGTCGTGCAGCGTGATCTTCCCGGTGGTCGGCAAACCCGCTTTTTTCAACTCTTCCAACACTTCCTCGTAAGTCGCCCCGTCGAATACCGGGGTGGCGTAGTATTTATTCAATACCCGCCCGGCCCAGCCTAAAGTGGTCTCGAAGATTTGCCCTAAGTTCATTCGCGAGGGCACGCCTAAGGGATTCAACACGATGTCCACCGGGGTTCCGTCGGGCAGGAAGGGCATTTCTTCCTCGGGAACGATTTTGGCGATGACCCCTTTGTTCCCATGCCGCCCGGCCATTTTGTCGCCCACGGTCAGTTTGCGCTTCTGGGCCACGTACACTTTGGCTAACTGCACGATGCCGGGGGGCAGCTCGTCGCCGATCATCACTTTGTGCTTCTCGGTGCGCAGATCGTTGTCAATATCCCGCAGCAAGCCCTTGTATTCCAGGAAGAGCTTGTGCACCTGCTCGTTCTTTTCCGCGTCGCTGAACCAGGGGGTCAAATAATCCACCAGGTCCAGCTCTACTTTTTCGAAACTGTTCTTGGTGATTTTTCCGCCGGATTTGATGATCGCCTTGCCGGAACGGCTGTTCACGCCCTTGGTGGGGGTATTCCCGAACTTTTCATAGAGATAAACGCACAATCGCTGCTGGATGGCTTCGATCTTGGCGGTGGTTTCGTTTTCCAGTTGATCGAGCCTCTTCTTGTCCTCTTTCTTGGCCTTGGGATCCTTTTTCTTGCGGGAGAAGAGCTTGGTGTCGATCACGATCCCTTCGGTGCCGGCGGGCATTTTCAAGGAGGCGTCTTTCACGTCCCCGGCCTTGCTGCCGAAGATGGCCTTGAGCAGTTTCTCTTCCGGGGTCGGCTCGGTTTCCCCCTTGGGGGTTACTTTACCGACCAGGATATCCCCGGCCTTCACTTCCGCGCCGGTGCGGATAATCCCGGTCTCGTCAAGGTTCTTAGTGGCATCTTCGCTGACGTTGGGAATTTCCCGGGTCAGCTCTTCTTCCCCGCGCTTGGTATCGCGCACCTGGATTTCGTATTCTTCGACATGGATGGAAGTAAACAGGTCGTCGCGAACCAGCCGCTCGGAAACGATGATGGCGTCTTCGAAGTTGTAGCCGTTCCAGGGCATGAAAGCGACCAGCACGTTCCGCCCCAGGGCCAGCTGGCCGCGATCGGTGCCGGGGCCGTCCGCCAGCACCTGCCCGCGGGTCACCCGCTCCCCGGTGTTTACCAGGGGAATCTGGTTGATGCAGGTGTTCTGGTTGGTGCGCACGAATTTCATCAATTCGTACACCACTTTTTGAGATTCGCCGGTCAAAATCTGGCGCGGATCTTCGATCACCCCGGGGTCCACCCGGATCACAATTTTGGTGGAATCCATCTCTTCCACCACCCCGTCCACTTCCGAGACGATCATCGCCCCGGAATCGCGGGCAATTTTGGCTTCGATTCCCGTTCCCACGATGGGGGTTTCCGGGCGCACCAGGGGAACCGCCTGGCGTTGCATGTTGGAGCCCATCAAGGCGCGGTTGGCGTCGTCGTGCTCCACAAAAGGGATCAACGAGGCGGAGGCAGAAAGAATCTGGTTGGAAGCCACGTCGATGAACTGCACGTCCTGGGGCGGCGTAACTAAGAAGTCCCCGCGCTTGCGCACCTTTACCAGCTCTCTTTCGAATTTACCGTCTTCCGCTCCCATCAGGGCGTTGAACTGGGCAATCACCGCGCGCTCTTCATCTTCCGCGGACAGGTATTCGACGTCATCCAACACCCGCCCGTCTTTTACTTTTCGATAAGGGGTTTCGATGAACCCGAAATCGTTGACTTTTGCCAGAACGCTAAGGGAGGAGATCAACCCGATGTTAGGCCCTTCCGGCGTTTCGATGGGGCACAGCCGCCCGTAGTGGGTGTAATGGATGTCGCGCACTTCGAAACCGGCGCGTTCCCGGGTCAACCCCCCCGGCCCTAAGGCGCTCATGCGGCGCTTGTGGGTCAATTCCGCCAGGGGATTGGTCTGGTCCATGAACTGCGACAACTGCGAGGTGCCGAAGAAAGTATTGATCACCGACGTAATGGCCCGGGCGTTTACCAGTTCCTGGGGAGTGATGGTCTCCGCGTCGCCTAAATTCATGCGCTCTTTAATGGTGCGGGCCATACGGGTCAAACCCAGGTTGAATTGGGAAGCCAACTGCTCGCCCACGGTTTTCACCCGGCGATTGCCTAAGTGGTCGATATCGTCGGTGCTGCGCTTGCCTTCCCGCAGGTCGATGAGGTATTTCACGTTCTCCACGAAATCTTCTAAGGTGAGCACCGTGGTCTCGTAATCGACCTTCAGGCCTAATTTTTTGTTGAGGCGGTAGCGTCCCACGTCTCCCAATTCATAGCGTTTGGGATTGAAAAACATCTTTTTCAGGAGGTCGCGGGCGGTATCCATGTCCGGCGGCTCGCCGGAGCGCAGCATTTCATAGATCAGGCGCAGCGCGTCTTCTTCCGTTTTGGCGGGGTCCTTGCGCAGGGTATTCAAAACGATGTTGGGCATGGAGGGGTCAACCGCCTTTTCTAACTTCAGGTGTTTCACCTTGGCAGCTTTCAAGGCATCGACCAGCTCCTCGTCCAGCAGGGCTCCGGATTCTACCAGCACTTCCCCGCTCTTGGCGTTCACCACGTCACCGATGATTTTCCGCCCCACCAGGGAGAGGGTGTCGGCTTTACTCAACTCTACCTCTTCCAGGAGGTCGAACAGGCCTAAAATCTCCGCATCGGTGGTAAACCCTAACGCGCGCAGGAAAGTGGTAACGTAGAACTTCTTTTTGCGGTCGATATAAACGTGCAGGCAGTCGCTCACGTCGGTCATGAATTCCACCCAGCTTCCCCGGAAGGGAATAATGCGGGCGGAATAAATTTTCGTGCCGTTGGGGTGAACGCTTTCATCGAAAAACACCCCGGGGGCGCGATGGAGCTGGTTGACGATGACCCGTTCCGCACCGTTGATGATAAAAGTGCCGCGCTCGGTCATATAAGGCATGTTGCCGAGATAGACGTCCTGCTCGATAGTGTCGGTGTAATCTTCCGTATCTCCGGTGGGATCCTTGATCGACAAACGCAGCTTGGCCTTTAGCGGCACGGCGTAGGTAAGGCCGCGCTCGCGGCACTCCTTCACGGTGTACTTGGGCTTGTCGATGTAGTACTCAACGAAATCGAGAATAAAATTCTCCCGGCTGTCCACAATCGGGAAAATGCTGGTAAACACCGCTTGCAGACCCTTTTCCTTCCGTTGGCCCGGCGAGCTATCTTCCTGTAAAAACTCCTTAAACGAACGACGTTGAACATCCAATAAGTCCGGATATTCAACGATCGTCGGAATTTTTGCAAAAGATTGGCGCTCTATTAATTCACCATTTTTCAAAGAGACACCCCTCTATAAGTTTATGGTCATTTCACAGCCAAAATCAAAATCCGTAAAGCCGAAACCGACGCCGGCAGGCAAAGTTGCCCTTTGCCGTTGGCGCCGTTTACTTGATTTCGACCGTTGCTCCAACTTCTTCCAACTGCTTTTTGATGTCTTCGGCTTCCGCCTTGTTGGCGCCTTCTTTTACCGCTTTGGGGGCGCCTTCCACCAGGTCCTTGGCTTCTTTCAATCCCAGGCTGGTAATGGCCCGCACCACTTTGATCACATGGATCTTCTGGGCGCCGGCGTCTTTCAGAATCACATCGAATTCGGTTTTCTCTTCCGCGGCAGCCGCGCCTTCTCCGCCGCCGGCAGCCATCGCGCCCGGCATCATCGGCATGGCCATCGGCGCAGCCGCGGTAACGCCCCACTTCTCTTCCAACATTTTGGAGAGTTCGGCGGCTTCCAGAACGGTTAACGAAGAGAGTTCTTCAACAAGTTTTTCAAGATTAGCCATTGTAATGATTCCTCCATTCATTATGGGTAAAATGGTCAATGTAGATCAATGTAAAATGAAAAGTGTAAAATGGGTTGAAGTTGTTTTGCACTTTGCACTTTTCACTTTGCACTTTTCACTTTTCACTTTTCGCTTCGTAGGCTTTCAAAACGCCGACGACGTTGCGCATCGGGGCCTTCACAACCCCCACCAATTTTGACAGCGGCGCTTGCAGCATCCCTAAGATTTGCGCGCGCAACTCCTGTTTGCCGGGCAGTTTTGCCAGGGCCGCCATCTGCTCGGTTTTGACAATCTGCCCTTCAAAAAAGGCCGCTTTGAGCGCAAATTTACCCTCTAACTCTTTTTTATACTTTTCCACCACCTTGATCGGCATGGCCGGGTCATCATAGCTGATCAGGTAAGAATTCACTCCCTCCAGGTATTGCTCCATTCCCTGGATGCCGGCGTTATCGAAAGACAATTTTGCCAGGGTATTTTTAACCACCCGGTACTCGATCTTCGATTCGCGGAATCCTTTGCGCAATTCCGTGATGGTATTTCCGTTCACGCCGGTAAAATCGGCCAGAAAGATACTTCTGGCGCTGGAAAACTTTTCGGTAATCTCTTTGACAATCGCTTCTTTCTGTGGCGTCGGCATAACTCTATACCTTTCCTTCATTATTGATTGCCGATAGTCAATCGGCGATCCCTGTTCCTCAATCCTGGAATTCTACCGGGTTGGCCATAATCCGAATACCAGGCCCCATGGTATTGGAAATGCTGATGCTTTTCAGGTAGGTCCCCTTGGCTGCAGCGGGTTTCATGCGGATGATCGTTTGCATGAGGGTCTTGACGTTGTCTTTCAGCTTGTTCGCTTCAAAGGAGGCCTTTCCGACGCCGGTATGCACGATCCCGGTCTTGTCCACCCGGAAATCAATCTTACCGGCCTTGATCTCTTTGACGGTAGTACCAATCTCCATGGTAACGGTGCCGCTCTTGGGGTTGGGCATCAACCCCCGGGGGCCTAACACCCGGCCTAACTTTCCCAGGTCTTTCATGGCGTCGGGCGTGGCGACCAGCACATCAAAATCCAGCCATCCCTGTTGAATTTTTTCGAGATACTCATCGTAACCGGCATGGTCCGCGCCGGCGGAGAGCGCATCATCGACTTTTTCACCTTTTGCAATCACCAGCACGCGCACTGCTTTTCCCAGGCCGTGCGGCAGGGCGACCGTTCCGCGCACTACCTGATCGGCGTGGCGGGGATCTACCCCCAGCCGGACAGATAATTCCACGGTTTCATCGAACTTAGCAGAAGCCGTTTTTTTGATCAGCACAATGGCTTCTTCGAGGGAGTACTCTTTTTTGCCAAGCAGTTTGACAGCTTCACGATATCTTTTACTGCGCTTTTTCATGGATATCCTCACCCATTAGTCAACGACTTCGATTCCCATACTGCGGGCCGTACCTTCAATAATCCGCATTGCCGCTTCAACGCTGGCGGCGTTCAAATCCGGCAGCTTGGTTTTAGCAATCTCTTGCACCTGCTGGCGGGTCACTTTGGCTACCTTATCCCGGTTTGGCTCGGCGGAGCCTTTTTCCACGTTCGCCGCCTTTAGCAACAGGGTGGAAGCCGGCGGCGTTTTGGTAATGAACGTGAAAGAGCGGTCCGCATAAACCGTAATGACTACCGGAATGATGTAGCCGACCTTTTCCTGGGTCCTGGCGTTGAACGCTTTACAAAATTCCATAATATTTACCCCGTGCTGCCCCAGGGCGGGACCCACCGGGGGCGAGGGGTTAGCCTGGCCGGCGGGAATTTGAAGCTTGATATAACCGGTTATTTTCTTTGCCATGACACATCCTGCAATTTAGGCTTTTCTGAGCTATTGAACGTTCTAAACCACTTCCAGAGTCGAGAAATACCGCCGCCGAATTTTCCCGAAGGGGGTTGTTTGACCGGGGGTGACTACATCAGGCGAGCATGTTACTTTTCCAAATGAACCTGCAAGAAGTCCAACTCGACCGGCGTCGGCCTTCCGAAAATACTAACCGATACTTTCACCTTTTTCTTTTCTTCATTGATTTCTTCCACGATGCCGGTAAAATCGGCAAACGGCCCATCCACTACCCGAATCACGTCGCCAATCTGGAAGGGAACCTCTACTTTTTCCACTTCGCTGGCCTGGCGTTCCACCTTGCGCAGAACCGAATCCACTTCTTCCGGGCGCACCACTTCCGGATTGTTCTTGGGACCCACAAAGCCGAGCACCCCGGGGGTTTCCTGCACCAGGTAAGCAGTGCGGGTGTTATAATTCATCTCGATTAGAATATACCCCGGGAAGAAAACCTTGTTTTTCAGCCGTTTTTTCCCGTCGCGCATCTCCAAAACCGGCTCGGAAGGAACGATAATACGACCGAACTCTTCCTCCATCGTTTTAAACCGGATGGCATTCTCCAGTTGAGCTTTAACTTTGCTCTCCTGTCCGGAATAAACCCTCAGCGTGTACCACTTTTTTTCCACAATCGCTTTTCCTAATTGACGTACAAAAGGTTTAAGATGGAGGATATAATCACGTCTGCGAAGTAAATGAAAACGGTGAAAAGCGCCGAGATAACGATCACGACGAAAGTGGAGTTCATCAGGCTCTCCCGCTCCGGCCAATTCACTTTCTTCATTTCTTTTTGAACGTCCGCAAGAAATTCTTTGGGCTTATTCATCCACATGGCTGCGCTCACAATAATTAGCGTTAGTTAGAGATTACATACCGCACACGATCACAAGATGCGTTCCGGGGAGGTATAAGATGTTTTTCGCTCGATGGTCTTACACCTGAATGTTAACAAGCTCGTTTTATGCCCTTCCGCAGTATCGTTGCAGGCCCGGAGGGACTCGAACCCCCAACCCCCGGTTTTGGAGACCGGTGCACTAGCCAATTGTGCTACGGGCCTGTACTCTATCGAGGCGAAGCATTCCACTCCAGCAGGGGAGTTATCCCGGGAAATTTTCGGTGGAATGCTTCGCCCCTTCGCGTTACCGCGTTTCTTTATGGGCGGTGTGCTTATTACAGAATCGACAAAATTTCTTGAATTCGACTCTGTTGGGATGCTTCCGCTTGTTTTTGGTGGTCGTATAATTCCGCTGCTTACAGACCGTGCACTCTAACGTGATTTGATCTCGCACCTCGATACCTCATGCTTTTCAGGATTTGAAATCATTCTAAAATTTCCGTAACGACGCCGGCCCCGATGGTGCGGCCGCCTTCCCGGATGGCGAAACGCAGCCCCTCTTCCATGGCGATGGGTTTCTGCAGTTCCACCAGCATCTGGGTGTTGTCGCCGGGCATGGTCATTTCCACCCCTTCTTGCAGGGTGACAGTGCCGGTCACGTCGGTGGTGCGGAAATAGAACTGGGGACGGTAGTTGTTGAAGAACGGGGTATGGCGGCCGCCTTCTTCTTTTTTGAGCACGTACACTTCCCCTTTGAATTTGGTGTGGGGAGTGATAGAACCGGGCTTGGAGCAAACCATTCCGCGCTCCAGCTCGGTCTTTTCCACCCCGCGCAGCAGCAACCCGACGTTGTCGCCGGCCTGGCCTTCGTCCAACAACTTGCGGAACATTTCCACCCCGGTTACCACGCTTTTCCGCTGCGCGCCCAACCCGACGATTTCCACCTCTTCGCCGACTTTGATTTTGCCGCGCTCGATACGACCGGTGCCGACAGTTCCGCGCCCGGTGATGCTGAACACGTCTTCCACCGGCATCAGGAAGGGCCTATCAACATCGCGCTGGGGCGTGGGAATGTATTTATCAATGGCTTCCATCAATTCGACAATGCTCTTGGTTGCCGCGGGATCTTCCGGATTATTCAAAGCCGCCAGGGCGCTGCCGCGAACCACCGGGCAATCATCGCCGGGGAATTTATATTGATTCAACAGGTCGCGGACTTCCAGCTCCACCAGGTCTAACAGTTCCGGATCGTCCACCACATCTACTTTATTCAAATACACCACGATATAGGGCACCCCCACCTGGCGGGCCAGGAGGATGTGCTCGCGGGTTTGGGGCATGGGACCGTCGGCTGCGCTCACGACCAGGATCGCCCCGTCCATCTGGGCTGCACCCGTGATCATATTTTTTACATAGTCAGCATGGCCCGGGCAATCGACGTGGGCATAGTGCCGGTTTTCCGTCGCATATTCTACGTGGGAGGTTGCAATGGTCAAAATCTTGGTCTCGTCACGACGCCCTTGCGACTCCGACGCTTTTGCTACTTCATCATAGGACACATAGGTTGCCAGACCCTTCTTTGACATTACCAGGGTAATCGCCGCCGTCAAGGTCGTCTTACCGTGATCAACGTGCCCAATCGTGCCCACGTTTACGTGGGGTTTGGTTCTTTCGAACTTTTGTTTAGCCATCAGGAATCCTCCAGCTATTTAAAGTTTACAGGGTACTGATTTTCAATTATTGCTTAATCTCAATCCTTGAATTTTTCAACTCAACTTTTAGCCAATAAAAAAGAGCCCACGACCGGGGTTGAACCGGTGACCTCATCCTTACCAAGGATGTGCTCTACCAACTGAGCTACGTGGGCTATTCGACAGGAAGTCCCCGTGTTGATTCAACAGAATCGCGAGACTTCTTGCGCGAGCGGGAGACGGGACTCGAACCCGCGACCAACAGCTTGGAAGGCTGTGACTCTACCAACTGAGTTACTCCCGCCTATGTAAAACAAACCCTTTATCCAACTCCTCGCCCGTAACCCGTACCGTATCGAGCTATGTAGTGGGGAGGGGCGGATTCGAACCACCGAAGGCCTGAGGCCGACAGATTTACAGTCTGTTGCGTTTAACCGCTTCGCTACCTCCCCGAGGCCGGGACGTCGTCCCGAAACGGGATTTCACGAGCTGGCGATGGGACTCGAACCCGCAACCTGCTGATTACAAATCAGCTGCTCTGCCAATTGAGCTACGCCAGCCTATGGAAGAGCCACCAAATTTAACGCCAAAATCAGGTAATGCAACAAAAAAAATTTTATTTTCCGCCTTCGAATTCCCGCTCTCGCAGATCGGCGTACTGGTAAAATCCGGCTATTTCTCCGTCTTTCAATTCATAGATACGCTGGCAGGGCTTCAAGGTAGTGACGCGATGGGCAACAAGTAAAATGGTTTTTTTTTGCCCGGAGAGGCTCTCGATGGCGGAAACGATCTCCCGCTCGGTTTCCCGGTCTAATTCACTGGTCGCTTCGTCGAAAATCAATATTTCGCTGTTGCGATAAAGCGCCCGGGCAATGGCGATGCGCTGGCGCTGGCCCCCGGATAATTTCGCCCCCTGCTCGCCGATCTGCGTTTCGACTCCCTGCGGAAGCGCGGCGATCCAATCCTTTAATCCCGCTTGCTCAAGCGCCAGAGCCAACCTTTCCGCGTCTATCCCCCCGGGCATTTCCCCAAAGGCCACGTTTTCTTTGATGCTGCCATCCAGGATGAACGGAGCCTGTTTGACGTAACCGATGAGGCTGCGCCAGGCCGTGGTATCCCCGGGTCTCAAGGGCCGGCCGTCCAGAAGGATCTCCCCGGACTGCTCTCTTAAAAATCGCAGCATAATATTAATGATGGTGGTCTTTCCGGAACCGGATTTGCCGATCAATCCCACGGTTTCCCCCTTCTTGAGCATAAAATTCACCCGGTTGAGCCGGAAAGAGGGGTTATCGGAATAAGAAAAGGAAACATTATGCAGGGCGATGAATTTTTCAAAGCGCAGGGGGGCAGCAGGGTGAGGATTTTCGGGCGGAACCTGAGAAGAGGCTCTTTGCGACTCCTCTAAAATATCCAGGGTATAGTTGAAGGTTTTGATATTCACCAGGGCGACCAGGATGCGATTGATGGAGGGCATAACCCGGTAAGCGCCCGCGCCAAAAACACCCAGGAGCAAAATGACCTCCTGCCGGTCATCGCTTACCGCCAGGCTGTAGAGTACGATGGAAACCATCCCCAGCAGGGCGATGGTTTCCAGCAACCGCGCCGGGAGCGCGTTGAGGGTGTTGAAAAGCGCAAAACTGCGGTTGAGCTCCCGCTGCACACTGCTGAAACGTTGCTGGAAATAGCGTTCCCTGGCGTATAATTTGGCGTCGATGTAGGCGTAAATCCCCTGGAACAGGTATTTGACGCTCAGGGGTTTTAATTCCTCGGACTGTCTGCCGATCCGCTCCAACCGGGTTCTTTTGAAGCGATACACTAAAAACAGCGCCGGGCTGAGCAGCACGGTCAGCAGTAAAAATACCCGCGGATCATACAGGGCGATGCCGGCGCAGATGAGCAGCAAGATGAAACCTTCGGAGAAGAGGGTAATGGCGGCTAACAGCACGTAAATCGAAAATTCCGTGGGGATGAAAATGATGTCCCGGGTGGGCAGGGAAGAGTTGGTGTCGGTTATCCGGGTGTATTCCCGGGCATAGTATTCCCCGAACGCCTGCTCGGATAATTCGCTGGAAACGCCGTAGGCAAAGCGCGATTGATAATAGTGGATGAATACGCCGATGCCGTTTTTGAGAATAAAAAGCAGCAGGAGCAGCAGCGCCGCCGCGATCACAAACCCGCTCTCGCTGCCGAATCCGAAAAACAAAAATGCCCGGTTGAGATGGGGATTGGCGCGGATCACGGAGCTATCCAGCAGCAGCGCCAGCAGCGGGAGCGCCGCCGCCAGGCTGAACACTTCTAAGAAGGCATTGCCCAGGACCAGCCCGGCGTTGAGCAGCGCTTTTTGGCGCTGCCCTGGGGTGAGCACCCGGTAGATGCGCAGGAGAATTCCGATTATTTTGATCTTTTGTATAGCCACGGGGGAATATAGCAAAAAAACCTGAAAAGGTAAAGGAGAGCGATAGACCTCAAAAGTTTGCCAAACCTTTGAGGTCTGCGCATCAGAAAGTGAAATACAACGCCGCGATAAAATTTCTCCCCGCTCCCGCAATCCCGGATGAGTACGGCCGGTAGCGCCGGTCGGTGACGTTTTCCACCCCCGCACTCAGTTTCAAGAGGTCGGTCAAGCGAAACAGGGCTTTGAAATTGAGGGTGTACCAACCCGGGGAATAGGGATTGCCGTCGGCGTCAAGGGCGTACAGGTAATCCTTGCCCTGTTCCTCCGGGGCGAGGTCTTTGTAGGCAATCTCGCCGTTATAGACGCCGTACAAATCCGCTTTGAAGCGGCTGCGGGTGTAGGTCAGGTGAGCGTCGCCGAACCAGGGGGCGGCGTGGCGCAGCGGGGCGGTGCTCCCGTCGTCCAACTCTTCTTCCCCATGCTGATAATTAAAACGCGACAGGATGCCGAATCCCCCGGGCAGCTTGATCTCCAGCCCCGCCTCTAATCCCCAAACGTTTGCTTCCGCGGCGTTCTGGATCGCCTGCACCTGGCTCAATTCCCCGTCATAAAAGATGCTGTCCTGGCCGTTCAGGGTGTAATCCCGCCGCACCATCGCATTATCCAGCAGGGTGTAATAACCGGCCAGGTCCACTTTCAGCGCCTCGCCAAAGATTTTGCTGAAGCCCAGCTCGGCGTTGTAGGCGTACTCCGATTTCAAATCCGGGTTGGGAACCACCACGGAGCCTGGCTCGGAATCGAATACCTTGCCAACGTCATCCACGTTGGGGGCGCGGAAACCGGTGGAGAGGTTCAGGTTGACCTGCAAACCCGGCTGCGGCTTGTAAGCAAGACCCACGCCGCCGATCAGGGCGCGGGGGTCCATCTTCGCAGAGGTAAAGGGAAAGGGGTAAAAAGTGGTATCAAATGTGGCGTCCAGCGTCACCTGGTTGAAGCGCAAACCGCCTTGCAGGGTAAGCTGCGGGCTGGTTTTATAGCGATAATTCAGGTAAGCGGCGTAAGAATTCCAGGTGGAGCCGTCCGGGTAGCGGGAAGGGCCGGGCACGGTAACACCGGTGGAAATATCCTCATCCTCGCCGGTAGATCCCACTTTGTTGAGCACCACCTCCGCCCCATAAAAAAGGAGATGTTTCTGACTCCAGACCTTTTCGAAATCGAGGTTGGCGGTGAACACGTCCACCGTCTCGATGCGGTGGAGCAGTTCCGGGTCGCGGAAATCCCGGTCGTGGCGGCTCTCCTTGAAGAAATGATAGGCCACCGTGGCGCTCAGGTGGTCATACCAGCCGTTCTCCCCGGCGTGGGCGATGTTCAGGGCATTCATCGACCACACCTGGGGGCCGTAATACCATTCCGCGGAGCGCAGGTTGTCGCCGCGGTAGCGCAGCAACCGGTCGTAGCGCGGGTAATCGGAAGTGCTGGAATAATGGATGCCGAGGTTGAAATCCCAGCGCTCGTTCGGTTTGAAACGGATTTTCTGCATCAGGTTGAGCTGGTGATAGCCGGTGGGCGTTTGCTCCTCGGGATCCGGGTTGGTTACGGTGCTGTCCCGCCCGTTGATGGTTTCCACGTATTGCCGGCGCAGGTAATCAGCGGGGCCGTCGCCGCCCATTTTCTGGTCGTTGAAGTCGGTATAAGTAACGCTGCTGACAAAAGCCCACTTTTTGAACCCGTAGCTGAGGTCGGCGTGCCCGGTTTTCTCGAAATTGGCGGAGGAGCTGCGCACAGCGGCGTTGCCGCCTAACAGCGGTTTTTCGCCGGGTGAGAAGCGCGGGGTGAGGGTGTAGAAGCTCATCACCGCGCTGATGGCGTCGCTGCCATAGATGACCGAGCCGGGGCCGAACACCACTTCGGTTCTATCCGTCGCGAAGGGATCCAGCGAGATGACGTTTTGCAAATTGCCGCTGCGGAAGATGGCGGTGTTCATGCGCACCCCGTCCACCGCAATCAGCACCCGGTTGGTAGCAAAGCCGCGGATCATAGGGCTGCCGCCGCCCAACTGGCTTTTCTGGATGAATACTTCCCCGGAAGCGCCCAACATATCCGCGGCGGTTTGGGGGTTTTGGAAACTAATCTCCGCCGGGCGGATGCTGATGATCTTGTTGGGAACGTCGCTTTTTTCCTGCTGCCAGCGGGTGGCGGAAATGACCACCTCATCCATCTTGAACGGCAACTGTTCCAGATAGAGGGTGAATTGCATTTCCGCCAGTTGCGCGTAGCCGAGCGCCAGCGGTTTGTAACCGACCCGTTCCACGTAAATATTGGCAACGTCTTTGAAGGCGGAAATATCCGCGCGTCCCCTGGCGTCGGTGGTAGCAGCCAGGGGGGGATTTTCACTGTGAATTACGGCTTGCTCCAGGGGCTGATGGGTCTGGCGGTCTTTTATGGTCAGCACCTGGGCATCGAGGGCGATGCTTACAGTTAAAAGAAGATAGACGTACAGACTTTTTTTCATGGTTATTTCCTTGTTTTGAAGTTCAAGCCCGCCATCACGAGGGAATTTCCGGTCCCTAAGCGATTCGCTCCCGCCGGGGCAACCGGAAAAGATTCTCTCTCAGGCAAAATACCTGCTGATAGCGCAGCGACCGCGCGGGCAAACCACTCCCTGCGCCGCGGAAAAAAGCCGGCGGCGTCACCGCGGGGGAGTTTCAGGGCGTTCCTTTCCCCTTGCGCGCACCTGCGCGAACGGGGCGCTGCCAGACAGTAAACCGGCTATACAAACACAACAAGGAGGCTTAAACTTTTGGCGGAGGGCTGGGGGGAGTCGTAATCCAGGTTTGTAAACCGAAGCGGTAATTCGCCAGCTCTCTTTCCCTCCCGGAACCGGGCGGCTGCGGAGGGACGCGCTGGACGATAAAAAGGACGTTGAGCAACTGGTAAAACCTTTCAGTCTGCTGTTTGTGCCGGGAGTTTTTCGCCGTCTCTTGTTTCACCAGCTCATCTAAGTTGGCAAAAAGCCCGCTTTCCTTGACGTCCAAAATGCAATAATACCACGTAGTGTCGCCGTGCGATTCCTGGCGGACAATATCGTACATCATGCCGTGGTAACGGAATTCCCGGCTGTGGATCCGTTGAAAAGAGGAGTTAGGCTGCTCTTCCAAAGCCCGGGGTATTTTCAGCAGAACCAGCTCGCGTTCCGGAACCCCGGCCTTGATGCGCTGTTTGATTTCCCGCCGCACCTGGTACTGCTGGACTTTGAAAATCGCCAGGTATCCCAGCGGCTGGAACAGCATAATCAGGAGCAAAAACCAGCTTACACCGTGCATAAGGTGAGAAGTTAGCGAAACTTCCCGGTAATTTGCAAGGCTTAATTGCCCGATATTTTACGGCTCGCCCTGGGGATGTTGCCTTCTTCCGCGCCTGCGCCGGCCACGCCGGGCAGCGGCGCGATAGCCGGTCTTCTCCCCGGGGAGCATACCGGCGACCGGGTACAGGTGCGCCAAGTTGCCGACGAGATGAAGGAAATTATTTGCGCTTGTAGGAAGTTTTTGGTAACATCTGGCCGCACGCAGCACGTTGACTTTATGATACTGATGGAGTGAATAACCACCGTTTGTCCAAACACAACACCCCCTGGAACAGCGGATAGAATGAGATATTCTCCCCGCCGTTTCTCCCGGCGGGCGAAATTTTGAAAATTAAAAATTATGTCGAATATGAGTTTAAAAAGATCATCACCCATGAATCCCTCTCCAAAACCCGATCTGGCTTCCGGCCTCGCCTGCCCCATCCCCATCAGCGAGTACCCCCAGGTGCAGCTCGCCCACGGCGGCGGGGGCAAGCTGATGCACCAGTTGATCCAGAAGATGTTCGTCTCCGCCTTCAATAATCCGCAATTGCAGATCCAGCACGACGGGGCGGTTTTTTCTCCCGGCAAGGGGCGCTTAGCCTTCAGCACCGATTCCTACGTGATCAAACCGCTGTTCTTCCCCGGGGGCGACATCGGTTCCTTAGCGGTGCACGGCACCGTGAACGACCTGGCCATGTGCGGGGCGCGCCCGCTCTACCTCAGCGCCGGCTTCATTATTGAAGAGGGCCTTGCCATGGAAACCCTCTGGCAGATCGTGCAATCCATGCAGCGGGCCGCGGAAAATTGCCGGGTGCAAATCGTTACCGGGGACACGAAAGTAGTCGATCGCGGCAAGGGCGACGGGATTTTTATCAACACCGCGGGGGTGGGCATCATCGAGCACGAGGGGGAAATCTCTCCGCAGCAGGTGCAGAAAGGGGACGCAATCCTGCTCAGCGGGGACCTCGGGCGGCACGGGATCGCCATCATGGCCGTGCGCGAGGGGTTAGAATTCGAAACCGCCATCGAGAGCGACTCCGCCCCGGTAGCAGAAGCGGCGCTGGCTCTGCTGAACGGGGGCGTGGAGGTGCACTGCCTGCGCGACCTCACCCGCGGCGGCCTGGCCAGCGCCTTAGTGGAAATCGCCGATAGCAGCGAATTGAACCTGCACGTTCAGGAGTCCGCCATCCCGGTGCGGGAGGACGTGCAGGGCGCTTGCGAGATTCTGGGATTCGATCCCCTCTACGTCGCCAACGAGGGGCGCTTCATCGCCATCGTGAAAGCCAGCCACGCCGAAAAAGCCCTGAAAATCCTCAACTCCCACGCTGCGGATAAAAACGCGGCGCTGATCGGCCAGGCGCGCGATGAATCCCCCGGCCTGGTCACCATGACCGGCAAAATCGGCGCCCGCCGGATCGTGGACATGTTCAGCGGGGAGCAGTTGCCGCGCATTTGCTGAACCGCGAATGGGTTGAACCACGAATTTCACGAATTACACGAATGATACCGCCGGCCGGGGAAACAACCGGAGTGCAAAACTTCAGTTTTGCAGAACCGGGTTGCCGATGAAGGCGGGCTTGTTATGCGCTTGTTGCACCCGGTGCAAAGCTGAAGCTTTGCACTCCTGAAAACGATTTTTCCGGGCACTCAATCACACGCAAGGATATTCTTATGCTCCCTGTTCTTCTCCGCAAATTTTCAGCGCTGCTGCTGCTCTCCCTCTCCCTTTTCGCCGGGGAAACCGCTCCCTTCAGCGTGGAATCTCCCAAAGTAGCGCTGAGCGGCATCGATTTCACCCTGAAAATCACGCCCGGCGTTCCCTATTACCTGGCGGAAGGCGCGGCAGTGGTTCCCTGCAAGGTCATCGCCCGGGAGTCCGGCAGGGCGCTGGCCGATACCGCCTTCACGCTCGACGCCGCCAACCCCGCCCCGCTTTCAATATCCGGGCTGCGCCTCTCCCACAGCGGAACCCACACATTGCAGGTTTTCCTGGGGGAGAGCAGCCGGGAAGTGGAAATTCGCGCCCTTCCGGCGATCCTCAGCATTCTCCCCCCCTTACTGGCCATCGCCCTGGCCTTGATAACCCGCCAGGTAGTGGTGGCGCTGTTTTGCGGCATCTGGCTGGGGGCTGCTTTCGTGTTCGGCTACAATCCTGTATTGGGATTTCTGCATACCCTGGATCAATACATCGTGAACGCGGTGGCGACGTCCGAACACGTTTATATCCTCATTTTCAGCCTGCTGTTAGGCGGGATGGTGGGGGTGGTAACCCGCTCCGGGGGCACCCAGGGGATCGTGGAGCGGCTCTCCCGCTACGCCCGGAGCTCCCGCGGGGGGCAATTATCCGCCTGGATCATGGGCATCCTGATTTTCTTCGACGATTACGCCAATACCCTCATCGTCGGCAACACCATGCGCCCGCTTACCGACAAGCTGCGCATCTCCCGGGAGAAATTATCCTATATCGTGGACTCCACGGCCGCGCCGGTGGCCAATATTGCGATCATTTCCACCTGGATCGGTTACGAGATCAGCCTGATCAGCCAGTCCTTTACCGCCCTGGACATGGACCGGAACGCTTACATCACCTTTTTGCAGAGCATTCCCTTCAATTTTTATCCCCTTTACGCGCTGTTTTTCGGATTGATGGTGGCCTGGCTGCTGCGCGATTTCGGCCCGATGCAGCGGGCAGAGTACCGCGCCTATTCTACCGGGCAGGTATTGCGGGCCGGCGCCACCCCGCTGGCGACCCTCGCTTCCACAGAGATGCTGGCGGATGAAACCGTTCCCAAACGCTGGTACAACGCCATGGTCCCGGTGCTGATGGTTATCGCGGTAGTAAGCGCGGGCCTGTTTTACACCGGCTGGGAAACGGGGTGGGCAAAATTAAGCGAAGAAGCAGCGGCGAACGGGAAAACCCTGGCCGATATTTCCCTGGTGCGCAAAATCAGCGCGATTGTGGGCGCCTCGGATTCCTTTGCGGTGTTGATGTGGGCCTCGTTCATGGGCTGCGTTACCGCAATCGCTATGGCGCTGTGGCAGCGGCTGCTCAACCTGCACCAGGCCCTGGAAGCCTGGGTGAACGGCCTGCGCTCCATGATGATGGCGGTGGTGATTCTGACCCTGGCCTGGGCCATCGGGGATATTTGCCGGGATCTGTTCATCGCCGATTACGTGGTCTATCTTACCAGCCATTTCCTCTCCGCGCACTGGCTGCCGATGTTGATCTTCATCAGTGCGGCGCTGATTTCCTTCGCCACCGGCACCTCCTGGGGCACCATGGCGATCTTGATGCCCATCGCCATTCCCCTGGCGCACCAGTTCGCGCTTTCCGACCCCGATATTACCGGGATGCACGAAACCGGGATTCTGTTGAGCACCATCGGGTCGGTGCTGGCCGGCGCCACCTTCGGCGACCATTGTTCCCCCATCTCCGATACCACCATCATGTCCTCCATGGCTTCCAGCGCCGATCATATCGACCACGTGCGCACCCAGCTTCCCTACGCGCTCACCTGCGGGATTGCCGCCTCGGTGATCGGCTACATCCCCATCGGGTTTGGAGTCAGCAACTGGGTGCTGCTGCCGGTTGGTTTCGCGGTTCTGTTCCTGGTCGTGCGTTTTGTGGGGAGAAGAATTGATCGCCAATAGCTGATTCCGTTGTTTTTTTGAGGGTTTGCGTTGATGCCCCCGCGTTTTAATCCGTTTTCGCTATTCCATGCGTTCGGTCAACAGCCCCGGAAGAGCAGGTGGATATATTCCTTATTATGGGAACCTATTGTTTAAAAACGCTTTCTTACCGGGAAGCTGCATGTGAAGAAAATTTCCCCGGAGGTGTAAATGGCAGACTGGTTCGATTGGGAATGGCTGCAATTTTTCAGAAAAAGAGTGGTGATCGAAGTTCCGGAAATTATCTATGAAACGGAAACCGGCATATTGATCGAGTGGAATCGCCAAAACGCCTGGTTAGCCAAGGGCACTGTAAAAATCAAAAAAAAGGAAAATTCTATCGAAGTAAAGATACCGCGCTGGCTGTTTGAAAAGAAATTTTCGTAGCCGTTTTGCATCAAAACCGCTGCCGTTGCGCCTCTCACCGCTGCGAAGCGGTTTTTCCCCTCGCCTTATCCCCTTTTTTTCCGCGAGAATTCCTGCCCAATATCCCCGGCGCTTGAGTTATTAGCAAATTCTGCGTATTTTCCGCCTCGATGTTTAACATTGGCGGATGTTCATTCCCCGGAGTCAGCAGAGAATTGCCTGTTTCCGAAAATTACCGAAAAATCTGGGAGGTGGTGCGCCGCATTCCCCCCGGCAAAGTAGCTACCTACGGCCAGGTTGCCCGCCTGGCGGGATTGGGCGGGCAGGCCCGTATGGCCGGATACGCGCTTCACGCCGCGCCGGAGGAGATCGGCATTCCCTGGCACCGGGTCATCAACGCCCGCGGCCAGATTTCCCTGCCCCGGGAAAACGGGCAGTACGATCTGCAAAAAACCTTGTTAGAGGCGGAAGGAATCGTCTTTCGCAATGAGACGGTCGATTTGCAGCGCTATCGCTGGCGGCCGGAGCAAGAAAACAATTGAAGGGTCGCTGTAAAACGGAATTTGTCTTTTTAGTCGGCTTCTATTTCACCTAAATTGTGGTACTTATGAATATTTTGGATAAGGTGCGTGAAGCTGCACAAAACGCATATTGTATCTTCCCCATGCCATTCGGCAAATGTCAAGGCCGGATCGGATGATTACATTTCAAGAAGTTCGCGAGGTGATCGAAACCGGGGAAGTAATTGAAGATTATCCTACTGACGCGCGAGGGCATAGTTGTCTGCTAATGGGTTTTGGAGATTCGAATCGCCCCCTGCATGTAATTTGTGCGCCTAAGAGTGACTACCTGGCAGTAATTACAGCATATCTCCCCGATCCGGCGCAATGGGACATAGATTTTAAAAAGAGGAAATCACCATGATGTGCATGCACTGTCAAGGCAAAATGGAGCGTAAAACCGCTCCTTTCCAAATTGGCCGTAAAGGCTACCATGTGACGTTTGACGAGATTCCTGCATGGGTTTGCACCCAATGCGGCGAGGTCTATTTTGAGGAACGAGAAGTGGAAGCCATTCAAAACTTGCTGCAACTATTGGATGAGCGCGCCGAAAAATTTGCCACGGCAGTTTAAGCAAGCGGCGATGCCAAATTGATTCGCAATGGTCCCTTTTAGAAACCCTTTAAACGTGGCTTCATCTTATGCGCCAGATTTTTTTTATAATGGGAATAATCTTTACAGGAACGACACAACTGCCCGCCCAGACCGTCAAAATTGCCACTTACAACATCTTCTTTCTCGACGAGGCTCTCACCCGGGAGCGGCGCGCCAACCTTCAGGAAGTGCTGCAAAGGCTGGATGCGGATATCCTCGCCTTCCAGGAGATCAAAAATCCCGCGGCGCTGCGCAACATCCTCGGCGACGCCTATCAAATCGCCATGATCGACGACGCGGGCGAAATCCAGGAAACGGCCCTGGCGGCGCGCCCGCCCTTCCGCATCGATTCGCTGCGCTACGTCTTCCCCGGCAAATATTATGACCTGGAGTTCCCCCGCGGCCGCGACCTGCTGCAAGTGCAGGTATCCGGTTACGGGCGGGAATTTGTGTTCCTGGTGCACCACGCCAAATCGCGCGGGGGCGGGCGCCGCGCCACCGACGGCCAGCGCGAAGGCGCCGCCAAGTTGATGCTCAATTACATCCGCACCGCCCTGGCGGGGAAGAACGTGGTTCTGTTGGGCGATTTCAACGACAACCCCGACGACCGCTCCCTGAACATCCTGGAATACGGCGATTCCAACGCTCCCGGGGGGATCGACAGCGCGGAAGATGCCTTTCTCTTCAATGCCACGGAAAATTTGCTGGAACGGGATTACTGCTCCTACGGGTATCACGAAATTTACCCCGGAATTGCTTCCGATACCTTTACGCTAACGGTGCCGGGCGCCCGGGCGGAAAACAATAAATGGCGGGGGAATGATTCCTACAACTTCGAGACCGACGTGAAAATCAAAGCCATTCTGTTCGATCAGATTCTCCTCTCCATGAATTTGAAACCCTTTGTAGCGGCGGCGGGGGTATTCAACCACGCCGCGGCCATCCGCGGAGAGCGTTCGGAAGTGCGCTTCAGCCGCAGCCGGCCCCAGTACCTGAAGCGCGGCAGCCTGGCCTCCGACCACGCGCCGGTGTGGGTGGTTCTGGAATTAAGCGGGCAACCGTGAGGCGGGGCTCGTAATGCGTGATGCGTATTTCGTATTGCGTATTCCGTTTTTATTACGCATCACGCATCACGCATCACAAACCCCATCTACCAAACATCTTGTATCCTCCCCTATTCCATGTTATTTTATTCGCCGTTTTTGCGGATGCGGGGTTGTATCTTATTCCGCCTGATTACGCATTACGTTTTACGCATTTCGGGGTAAGGAAGCCTGATCTGATGCGGAATTTCTCTAATCCACAATCCGTAAAACGTAAAGAGTAAGGATCTGAGCCAAGATATGTGTGGAATTGCCGGATATTTTTCGCGCCAGGGAGGCAACGCCGCCGGGCAGGTGATGCTGGCGCTCTACGCCCAGCAGCACCGCGGGCAGGAAAGCTGCGGCATCGTCTCTTCCAATGGCAAAATTTTGAATCTCCATAAATCCATGGGCTACGTAAAGGAAGCGTTTCCCAATCAACTGTTAGAACAAATGGCGGGAATTTCCGCCATCGGGCACGTGCGCTATCCCACCCGCGGCTCCGCGGTTCTCCAGAATACCCAGCCTTACGTCATCGAAACCCTCAGCGGCCCTATTTACGCCATCGCCAGCAACGGCGACGTGGTAAACTACGACGAAGTGGCCGACGATCTGCGCATCAAAGGCGTACATTTCACCTCCCAGAACGACGGAGAGCTGTTGGGGCGCTTCATTGTGTACTACCACGAGCGCGAGGGGATGGAGGTCGCCGACGCCATCAAATTATTGATGAAGCGCGTCAAAGGGGCCTACTCCGCGGTATTCCTGACCGGGGATACGCTCTACGCTTTCCGCGACGTGCAGGGTTTCCGCCCGATGATGATCGGCTACGTGAATGGAGACGTCGCCGTGGCCTCGGAATCCTGCGCCCTGGATATCCTGCGGGCTGGGGACCTGCGGGAGGTAGAGCCGGGGGAAATCCTGGTTTTCACCGCGCATAACGAGGTTTCGCTGAAAAATTACCAGCGCTCCCTCTTCCCCAACGGAGAGCGCAAGACCTTCCATTGTATTTTCGAGCTGATCTATTTTGCCCGCCCGGACAGCTACCAGTTCGATGAATACGTGTACGGGGTTCGCCGCAAGATCGGCGCAAAGCTTGCTTCTTACGACGATTTCAAGGCCGATGCGGTGGTGCCGGTGCCGGATTCCGCCAACTTCATCGGTATGGGCTACGCCAGCGCCAAGGGCATTCCTTTCGAGATGGGGCTGATCCGTAATCACTACGTCGGGCGCACTTTCATCCGCCCGGACCAATACACCCGGGATGAATCGGTGCGCCAGAAATTCAACCCTCTGAAGGATTTTTTCACCGGAAAAAGAGTGGTACTGGTAGATGACTCCATCGTGCGCGGAACCACCATCCGCAAATTAGTGCGCATGGTGAAGGGCGCGGGAGCGGCGGAGGTGCACCTGCGGATCGGCTCCCCCCCGGTGCGCAATTCCTGCTATTACGGCATCGATACCCCCACCCGCAGCGAGTTGATTGCCAATAATATGAGCGAGGAGGAAATCCGCGATTATACCGGGGCGGATTCCTTGAAGTATCTGAATATCGAAGACTTGCGCGAATGCGTAAAAGCCCCCGGGGGCTTTTGCTACGCCTGCTTCGACGGAAATTACCCGGTTCCCAAACAGACTTAGCGGGCAACTTTCAATCATCAATCGACAATCTTCAATCGGCAATCTTCAATGGATATTATTCGCCTGAACAACATGATCTTTTATGCCCACCACGGCTACTACAAAGCGGAACGGGAGTTGGGCCAGAAATTCGAGGTGGACGTGGAGTTGGAGTGCGATTTTTCCAAAGCGGTGCAAACCGACCAGTTGGAAGACGCCCTGAATTACCGGCAGGTATATGAAAAAGTGAGCCGGATTTTCAACAGCTACAAATTTACCTTGCTGGAAACCCTGGCGGAGCGGATCGCCCAGGGCATTTTAGAATTGTTCCCGGTGCTTTCCATCCGCATCCGGGTGCGCAAGCCCCAGGTTTCCATGAACGGCTTTTTGGATAACGTGGAAGTGGAAATATTTCGCAGCCGGAAGCCATGAGCGCGGCGTACATTGCCTTAGGATCGAACTTAGAACCGCGGGAATATTATATGCGGCAGGCGGTTCGCCGACTGGGGAAGCTGGGAAAGATTCTAAAAATTGGCCGGTTATATGAAAGCGATCCCTACGGGGTAACGGAGCAGCCGGCGTTTTTGAATTCCGCGCTGATTTTGGAGACCGCTCTTCCGCCCCGGGAGCTTCTCCCGGCGCTGAAGGCCATCGAGCAGCGGTTGGGACGCCGGAAACGGCAGCGCTGGGGTCCCCGGGAGATCGATTTAGACATTATTTTTTACGGAGATATGGTGGTGCGGGAAGAAAATCTGCATATTCCCCATTACGATTACCGCAACCGCCGCTTCGTGTTGCAGCCCCTGGCGGAACTGGAGCCGGATTTCGTCGCCCCGGGCAGCGGCCGGACGCTTCGCCAGGCTCTGCAGGATTGCCCGGATCAAACGCGCTTGAAGCTGTATAAAACCGATTGGGCGGTCAACGGATATTAAGAATTGCAGAGTGGGGATTTCGGATTTGTTTACACTGCTCACGCGACATCATCTGTAAATCCGCAATCTGCAATCTCAGGTAGTCCCCCTCTATGGTGTTGCTATGATTTTTTAACCGCAGAGAAATCGCAAAGGTCGCAGAGAAGATAAAACAGTTCTTCAAAAATACATTTCCGGCGTAACTCCGCGCTCTCCGCGCTCTCTGCGGTTGAAATAAACAGACTAGACCGCAGCAACATTCAACAAGGGGACTACCCAATCTCAAATCCGCAATCAAATGGGGGCGCCATGAAACTCAATTTCGACCATCTCCGCTACGTCGCCATCGAAGGGGTTATCGGGGTAGGAAAAACCACCCTGGCGATGAAGCTCCAGGAAACCATCGGGGGAAAGGTGTTTTTGGAGGAATTCGAGGAAAATCCCTTTCTGGCGGATTTTTACCGCGATCCCAAACACTTCGCCTTCCAGACCCAGATGTTTTTTTTGCTCAGCCGCTACCGCCAGCAGGAAAAAATCGTGCAGTACGATCTCTTCCAGGAGCGGGTCATCGCCGATTACATGTTCTACAAAGACCGCATTTTCGCCACCCTGAACCTGAACGAGAAAGAGTTCAGCCTCTACAACATGCTGGCGAAGATCCTGGAAAAACGGGTCGCCCGCCCGGATCTGGCGATCTACCTGCGCTCCAGCACCGACCGGCTGATGAAAAACATCTCCGAACGCGCCCGCGCCTATGAAAAGCACATCGAGCGCGATTACATCGAGGCGCTCAACCGCCTCTACGATGAATTTTTCTGGAACTATGAAGAAACCCCGCTGCTGATCATCAACGCGGAGAACCTGGATTTCGTGCGAAACGAGGAGCATTTGCAGCAGATTTTCACCGAGATCAGCAAGCACACCGCGGGGAAAAAACACGTGAGCTTCGATTTTTAACGAGGAAGGAACATGGGCTTTATAAGGTTTTTGTTGTTCTTGGCCTTGATTTACCTGGTGTACCGGCTGGTGCGGAACCTGTTCCCCGCCCTCCCCAAACAGCCTCCCCGGGTGAAAGGGGACGCGCCGGAAAAAGTGCCTCCCCCGTACGATCCCGGCCAGGTGGAAGACATCGATTACAAAGAAGTGCGCCCCAAAGACCGCAACAACGCCTGAACCCCGGCGCTGACAACCGCCGTTCTTATGGTTTCCCCCCTTTGCGCAGCTTCTTCCAGGCCTTGATGGCCCGGTGCAGTTCTTTATCTTTCCGCTTCTTTTCCAGGTGCGCCTGTTTATCCACTTTTTGCTCCAGGTAGGCCAGCTCTTTATTCAGCTTCAGATAACTTTCGTAACGGTCGCGGGCCAGCCGGCCCTCTTCCAGGGCCTGTAACACGGCGCAGCCTCTTTCCGCGGTGTGGGTGCAGTCGGCAAAAAAACACCCTTCGGACAGGGTTTTGATTTCCGCATAGGTCTCATCCATCCCTTCCTCAGTATTCCAGAGCTGGAACCCCCGCATCCCCGGGGTGTCGATCAGCAGCGCGCCGGAGGGCAGCGCGATTAACTCCCGGCGGGTGGTGGTATGGCGGCCCCGGGAATCGCTGATCCGCACCTCCCGGGTTTTTAGAACTTCTTCCCCGATCAGGGCGTTGATCAGGGTGGATTTGCCCACCCCGGAGGATCCCACCAGCGCGTAGGTAAGCCCTTCCCGGAGAAATTCCTCTAATTGCGGTAAACCCTGGCCGGTTTTGGCGCTGAGCGGGATGATGGGAACGTTTTGGGCAACCGTTTTCACCAGCGCAAGCTTTTCTTCCAGGTCGGGGCAAATATCCGCTTTGTTCAATACAATCGCCGGTTCGATGCCGCCCTCGTAAACCATCACTAAGTAGCGCTCCAGCCGCCGCAGGTTGAAATTATGGTCCAGCCCCTGCACGATGAAAACAGTGTCTAAATTCGCGGCGATGACCTGCTCTTCGGTTTTGGGGCCGGCGGCCTTGCGGGAAAATTTGGTGCGCCGCGGCAGCACCGCGTGGATGATCGCCTTTCCCTCGTCTTCAAAAAGCGTAATCGCCGCCCAGTCGCCCACTTTGGGCAAATCGGAAGCGCTTTGCGCCTGGTACAACAATTTCCCGGTCGCCTCGGCAAAGTATTCGCCGCCGCCGGTCAGCACCACGTAGTTATCGCGGTTCTCCACCGCCACCCGCCCGGCTTCGAAGCCGGCTTCCCGGTAGGGTTGGAAGCGAACTTCCACATCGGAATTCCAGCCTAATTTTTGCATCGCATCCATTGCAGACTCGCACCTCGATTTTGCATTTCGCGTTGGCTAAGAACGTATTTTAAAATTCAGTTCAGTGACCCAAAATCGCTCCAATGGCACACCGATAACACGGATGACGCAGATTTACACAGATTTTTTTAGCAATATTCTTTGATTTTTCTGTTACTATTCAGCCACAGAGACCACAGAGGTCACAGAGGTCACAGAGGAAGATTTGGGGGTATCCACCACTTCGTGGAGAGCATTTAGAGCCTTATATCCCTGTATTTGTGATTTGATTAGGAATTTTT
>JABWBP010000089.1 GCA_013360445.1 Calditrichaceae bacterium
TTGTGGAACATCTTTTTCTACCAAACAGGTTTTTTTAGCAAGCTTTTTATATCTCTGTGCTCTCTGTGCTCTCTGTGGCAAGATGCCTGAATAGTTACATATTTTTAAAGATTGAGTGTATGGCGTAACGCGGCATCAACTTTACTCATGGGAAGAATGCCGATTTTTCGATCAATCTCGGATTCTATAATCGTGGCAAGATTATCGGTCATCACCACGGAGTCACTAAGCAAACCGGATTGCTGGCCCTCCGGTGTGGAGAGAAGGATGACGACGCGGCTGGGATGATTTGCACGAAACATCTTACTGCTGATCATCGCAACAATGACCTGTGATAATCCGGTTTGGAGATTATCTGCTTGAACAATGAGGGCTGGTCGAGTCTTGGCGGTGCTCAAATTGGAATGAGGGAAGAGCACTAAAATAACATCGCCGCGCTTATAGGCTGGATTTGGCTGCATCATAATTATCGTAAATGTCCATTTCCGGGCTATCCCAATCTTCTGCAAAAGTCGCCAGGCGGGCGCGTAAATCCGCTGCTTGTGCTTCATCGATTCCCCGCGCTCGTAAATCAATACAATTCGGGCTTAAGAAGATCACGATAACGCGCATCTCGTCATTCAGGCTGGCAGGCGCTTCTTTCAATTCGACCTTGCCGTTGCGATAAATACCTTCTACGCTGATAAACATAATTGCTTACCTCGTCAATCGATCAATTCGTTTTTAATTTCAGGGATTGCGCGGCCGCTTACATTCACTTCGCAATCCTAATCAAGATACAAATTGATAAAACCTTCTGCAACAACAATAAAGCGCCCGGGGCCAGGAGGAATTTCTTGCGTATTCGCCAAAAAATCGGGAAGGGGTTTTGGGAGGGTAAAAATGGTTTTGGAATTATTTATTTCCCTTCATTTCTTTTATTCGTGCGATTACCCCGTGCAAGGCCACATCGCCGAATAAAGTATCCCGCTCCTCCGCATAATTACCATAGCCAGTGGTGAATTGATTGATAAACCGAAGGGTATTTGCCAATCCGATCTCTTTGCAGAGGATATGGATGGCATCAGTGGTTATTTCATTTATGGTGCTTAACTTCTTTTCCCCTCATCTTGCCAGGGCCATCTGCTTGCCAATCTCAAGCTATTTCCCCCCTGATTTTCCCGGCCTGCTTTTCCGGCCCGCTCCTCCCTTCACGCCGCGACTCGCTTTTGAGCTTTCCCTGCCCCTGCCCCCCTTCGACAAGCTCAGGGCAAGCCTGCCACCTGACCTCACCCCCTCCAACAACTTCCCCACCTGGTATTCCGACCCCGCCTCCGCCCTCTGCCAGCTTTCGATCACTTCGTAAAGCGCGGCAATTTTTTCGGCGATGTTAGCAGTAGCGGTTGCGGGGGGTTTGGCGCCGGGTCGCTCCTTCGCAGCCGCGCCTTTTTTTACCGGCGCTAACTCCGCCACTGCTTCCGCCCCGGCGGATGTTTCCCGGTCAGAAAATACCGTTTGCAGCGCTCCGATCACAAACAGCCAGCCCATCGCCTGCTCGAAGGCTTCTTTGTTGTACCACAGCACCTCGTTGAAGCGGTTCACCTTCAGAAACTGGGCAAACTCCTCATCCTTCAAGAGCCGGTCTAAGAGGCGGAAGGGGCGATCCTTCTTCGCCCCGCTTTCTCCAAACCAGTTCTGCTGGCGGGTGAGCAGCTTGACCAGCCCTACCGCCCGCTCGCTCTGCTGGCTCTCCAGCCCGGCCTGCTCTAAGCTGGCGCGAATGATCTTGTGCAGCAGCCACTCGTCGATCAGCTCGCGGCTGCGGAGGGGGAAATCTTCCTCTGGCGAAGCCACGGATACCCGGGATACCCACCCCCCGATCTTCCCCAAACCGTGCACCAATACCCAACTGAATATTACTCCCAGCGCAAAATCGCGTTGGGAAAGCTGCATCTCCAAGTAGGTGAGCGCGTCTTTGAATTTGGGCGATTTCTCCGCCGGGTAACGCTTCCCGATCCGGCGAGAATCGAATTGCAGCGCCTGCCTCAATTCCTCGCGCACTTCCGCCGCCAGCGCGTTTGCATCTGCCTCAAAGTCGCTAAATTCACGCGCTTCTTCCAAAAAGGCGCGATAATTGGTTTCTATTTGATCCAGCAGATCGCCCGGTTGTTCGCTGCTCCCGGCAGGCGCGCCGCTTTCCTCCCCGCCGTGGGCTTGCATCAAGCGCTCCAGGGTGGCGGGATTCATCAACTCCCGGAAGGGGGCGTGGAGGGGGCGCAAAAAGAGTTCCTGAAGCGCCTCTTCCACGTCCGGCACCCCGCGGCCCTGCAATTCCGCGTGCAAGCGCCCGTAGGAGTGAAATTCGCTATCACGAACTTCCCGGAAGTTCAGGAACACCTGGTGCTTGTAAGCGCCCAATTCGATATACAATCCCTGCTCCCAGAGGGTGCGGCAATGGCGAATATATTCTAACCCGCTCACGTGGTCGCGGAAAATGATGAAATAATCATCCTCGCGCTGCAGCGCCAGCCCCTCCCCGATGGTTTTCTGCACGATGCGCTTGCTCTCCCCGCTTTCGTCCTTCTCCGCAAAGGCCGCGGAGGTGCGGATCCAGCCCCGGGTATCGGCGAATTTGTTGTGGAAGACCACCAGGGCGCGCTCCTCCCCGAAGCGGTTGGAGTAAGCGAACACGTCCTCGTTTACCGCGCCGTCTTCGGTGTAAAAATCATAGAGCAGGAAGTTCTCCACCTCCGCAAAGAGGTAGCGTTTTTTCATCACCGGGAAAATTTCCCGCTGGTGGCGCTCCACTAAGTATTGATTGGGCTGCTCGTCGTAATAAGCGCGGCGGTATTCCATCCCGTACTTCTCCTTGAAACCCTCTACCTGGCCGTGCCCGAACATGGGCAGGCCGGGCATGGTGCACATCATCATGCACACCCCGAAATACTTATCGCCGTCGCCGAACTGGTAGATGGCGGTCTCCTCGTCGGGATTGTTCATAAAATTGACGTAGCGTTTCAATATCTCCGGATCGAATTCCATGGTGTTTTTGATGGTGTAGCGGTATTTCTGGTTCTCTTCCTTCATCAACATATTCATGAAGGCGCTGTTATAGACCCGGTGCATGCCGAGGGTGCGCACAAAGTAGCCTTCCATCAGCCAGAAGGCCTCCGCTAACAGCAGAGTATCGGGCGCTTCCTTTGCCACCCGATCCACCACCTCGCGCCAGAATTCTTCCGGCACAATTTCATCGAATCGGGCGCGGGTCATGCCGTGCTGGGCGCGGGAGGGAATGTCTCCGCCGCTGCCGGGGGCGGGAAACCAGAGGCGATGGTAGTGGCGTTTGGCCAGGGTCATGGCGGCGTCGAAACGGATGACCGGGAACTGCCGCGCCACGTGCAGGATAGTTTGAATTACCGCCTCGCGCACCTCCGGTTGGGTGTAATCCAACTGCGCGGTGTCGTTCCAGGGGAAGCTGGTTCCGTCGTTGCCGTGGTAGATGTAGCGGGTGTCGCCGGTGGGAAAATAGACCCGCTTGAAGACCACCGCGGCGTCGCTGCGGTCGTAGTAATGGTCTTCGATGTAGATGCCCACGTCGGGCTGCTCGGAAAGGTTCGCCCCGTTGAAGGTGTAAGCGGGGAAGGGCGGGTAAGGAAGCTGGATATACCACTCCGGGTGCTCGATCACCCATTTGGAATAAACGCCGGTGTGGTTGGGAACCATGTCGCTGGCCAAGCGGATGCCGCGCTTGCCGCAGCGCTCTTTTAGATTGGCGTAGGCTTCATCGCCGCCGATGTCGCGGGCAATTTGATAATCATACAGCGAATACGCGGAGGATTCCGCCTCCGGGTTGCCGCACATCTGCTTGATTTTTTTGGAAGCGGAGCTGCGCTCCCAGATGCCGATCAGCCACAGCCCGGTAAAGCCCCAGCGCGCCAGGGTATCCAATTCCTCATCGGGAATCTGGTCTAACCGGGCGACGGGTTTCTGGTACTTCTTTGAAAGCTGATCCAGCCACACTAAGGTGCTCTTGGCCAGCAGCACCAGGCGCGGCATCCAGTGGGTATCGGGGCTGTAGCGTTCCGGCTCCGCATCCTGGTGGGCGTAATCCGGCACAAAGGTTTCCTTTGGGCCGGGGCCGGGCAGGAAGCGCATTTTCTTTTCTTCGGTGATGAAATCTAACGCCCGCAGCAGGGGCAAATCCGCCCCCTCGGCTTTGCCGAAGAGCAGCTCCCACTTGATTTTCAAGGCCGCGGCCAGGTACAATCCCCACTGCTGCTGCATGAACAGCAGTTGATCGCTGAGCGAGTAGGGATTGGCGAGCGTGGGAGTGCGCAGCAGGCGCAGGAGGTTTTGATTCCCGGCGGGACCGAAGAGCGGCTGGGTCTCGAAAAAAGCGTCGAGGTTATCCATCGCCTGTTTATAGACGGTCTGCTTTTCTAACAGTTCGTCGTCGAACAGTTCCCCGTATTTCATGAAGGCGGGATTGGAATTTTCCAGCCAGAGCAGCAGCATCTCCTCCAGGGCGATCTGGCGGTTGGAAATCCCGCCGGTCTCGCCCTTCAGGTACTCTTCCAATGTGATTTTGTTCTGATACACCGCCAGCGGGGGAAACTCCTCCACGAAGCGGCGCAGCATTTTATCGATGTCCCCGGCGCTGAATTTCTGCTCCAGCCAATCCAGCGCGTCTTTGAACACGTTGGCGTTGGCCTCCCGGCGATACACTTCTAACATGGTGTGCAGAATTTCGTCGATCAATCCCATGGCGTTGATCTCTGCGGCGCTCACCGCCCGTTCGGGATGGTTTTTCAGGTCGCGTTTCTCGTTCATCTTTTGGGCGAACAACTGCGCGGCCTGGAAATTGGCGAAGATTACCCTGCCGCTGCTGCCGAAGAGGGAGAGATCGAACTGGTATTCGTCGCGGGCTTTGCGGGAGACGTGGAATTCGAATGTCGATTTGGGATTGCGAATTGCGGATTGCGGATTGCGAGTTTTGAGTTGCGGGTTGCGGGTTGCGAGTTGTCCGGCGCTCAAAATTGGCAATTGGCAATTGGCAATTGGCAATTGACAATTAACACCTTGCAATTTTGTGAATCTTACAGAAATGGGAGTGCTAAAGAAGGTTTCCAATGCTTTATCCTCTCCAATGATCGGTTAACCCCGGTTTGCCGGGGCGCTTGTTTTCCGTAAGCAATATAATCAGGGGGGAGGGATTATGAAATAGGGGAAATGGATTGGATGTAAGACGAACATCCTGTTCGTCTGGATTGGAGGTGTTCCCGCGGGGCGATTGGTTGCGACTGGTGGGAAGTTTGAGAAAGACGGAAGGTAATATAGTTGAGCGCCGTATCCTTACTCCAATTGGCTACTGCGCATTAGCCGCCTGGAACACTTTTACTTCTCTCTCCAACTCATCGGCGATATGGTCGATTTCCACTTCCAGATCATAATGGGATTGCAAATTGATCCAGAATTGGGGAGACATGTTAAAAAATTTGCCCAACCTTAAGGCGGTGTTCGCTGTAATCGCGCGTTTGCCATGAATAATTTCGTTGATGCGCCGGGCCGGCACGTGGATATCTTTGGCCAGGCGATATTGGGTAATGCCCATGGGAATCAAAAATTCTTCTAAGAGTATTTCTCCCGGGTGAACCGGGGGGATTTTTTGTTCATTCATGTTAAACCCTTTCTTAATGATAATTTACAATTTCAACTTCATAAGCGTCGCCCTCGCTCCAAACAAAACAAATCCGCCACTGTTTATTGATGCGGATGCTGTGCTGGCCTTTTCGATCCCCTTTAAGGGCTTCTAAATGATTAGACGGCGGCGCTCTCAGGGAATTCAAGTCCGGGGCAGCATCCAGCATCCAGAGTTTACGCATGGCGATTTTTTGAATATCGTGGGGTAGTCTTCGGGAATAGCCCCGGTGATAAATTTTTTCAGCCTCCTTATCCTTAAAGCTCTTGATCATGCGTCAATAATAAGGAATCTCATTATGAGCATCAAGGGTTATTTGTTTGGCCCCCGTTTCAAGTTACTTTCCGAGAGAGGACATTATTACAACGGGCGGGGATTATGAAATAGGGGAAATGGATTGGGGGGAATTGCGGGGGAAGTGGTTGATTGGAGGGATGGCGTGTTTTGAAGGCGTCTCAGACCTTACTTAAGTGGCGTGCCGGCGGGCGCAGGCTTTGGCCAATCGCATGAGATGTTCTAACTACTATGTTGAGAGAAATTAACCCTTAGATTTTACCCCTGCTTTGCCGCTTGCAGCCGGCACCAGGCGTATAGCGCGTCATATACTTCAAATTGCCGGCGCAAATTTTCCATGTCATCAGGAAAACGAAGGTTGTATCCTACCGCGATGGCTTCCAGACCGGGGGCTATTTCGTCGGTGTGGAGGTCGGCTTCAATATCTGCCGCGTGGACGATTTTAGCGAGCCGGAGGAGAGCCGGTTCCGTCAACCCATACTTTTCCATGATGGTCTCGAAAGAACATTTTCCGTCGTGATGCCCGAGTTCCACATCGGGAGCATCGTAGGGAATGGCTCCGGTTTCTTTTGCTACCTTTTCCACCTGGCTCTTCGGCACGAAAAGAAACTCCGCCTGCGAGTCAATAAAACGGGTGATCAGCCACGGGCAGGCAACCCGATCTACATGCACGTGGGAACGAGTTATCCATTTCATAATTGTTTACTCCTTTTTTGATGGTGTTTGCATAGAGGGAATTTCCGCGCGGCCCAAATCCTGCCCAAACAGGGCAAAATAGAGCGTCCCCGTTAATCCGAAGCCGAAAGCCACCAGGAAGTTGGTTGCCGGTGAGGTAATCGCATTGAAGAAGGGCAGGAGCGTCTGCCCTGCCCCAATGGCGTGTATGATGAGTTCTGCCGTGGAAGCGTCCCAGAGAAGCGCCCCGCCAAAAGCGGCGATGGATACGATAACGTCCCGGAGGAGGTAATACACTCCAAAGGTCGCCGCTTTTCTGCCCTCCGGGGCCAAATCCATGATCAAGGCTTTGCGGGTCGGTTCGCCGAACTCTTTCAATCCCCGGATAACGAAAGCAATTGCCATCACCCAGAAAGACTGCGCAGCCAGCAGAATCAGCGGGAACATTGTGAAAAAGACAAAGGTCGCCACCACAAACGGCTTTTTGCTGCTCTTATCGGCCAGGTAGGCCACCGGAATGTACACCAGCATGGCGGTTATCATCTCCACAGTGGTCAGCAGGCCGAACTGCAAAGGGGTAATCTTGTTGATGCTGACGCACCAAACCACCACAAACGCATAGGGAATCTGCTCGCAGAAGCGCACCAGAATATCCGCTGTCAGCAGCTTTCGCAGGCGGGCATCCAGCAAGGCCAGGCCATAAGATGAAGAATTTTTCTCAACGGGAGTTCGTTTCTCATTACCGATCAGTACCTGCTGAAACGCCAGCGACACCCCGGCCAGCACCAGGGCCACGATAAAAGCCAGGCGCACCCCCTGCACTTCCCCGAAGGCCCCGATCAGCGCCCCGCCGATCACCGGCCCTAACGACATCGGGATACGCCGCACCAGGGAGTGCAGCGACACGCCCATGGTGCGCTTGTTGCGGGGCAGAACCGTTGCCACCATATCCATTATGGCCGGCAGGGAGACGGCGCTCCAGGACACGAACAGGATTGCGCCTAAGATGACCGCCTCCCAACTGGGGAAAACGATCACCACTACATAGCCGGCCATGGCGATCATATTGAACAAGAGCAGGGCGCGTTTATAGCCTAATTTATCGCTGGCGTAGCCGCCGGGGAAAGAGTAGAGAGCGCTGAGGAGATTGTCCAGGCCGTTCAGCAAGCCGATAGAGAACGCCCCGCCCCCCAGGGCCATCAGGTAAAGGGGCAGGAACCGCTCGGCCATTTTTTCTCCCAGCCCGACCAATACCACCATTGCCAGCAGCGCTACGATGTTTTTCTTCAAACCTAAAAAATCACCAATTCGAGCGTAGCTCCTCTTCCGTGGCCGGCCTTGTTTTAAGATTTGCATTTCAACCCAATGCCTTCATCTGATTAAATAAATGCCCAATCTCAATACATCGTTTATTAAGTTTTCTGACATTTTTCTATGCAAAAGTATTAAAAAACTTCGTTAACGGTGTACTCAATGCATAATAGCGAAAACTATCCTGGCATATACGGCCAGGGCAATACAGATGTTTGGAAGGAGTAGATGGAAGGTAAAAATTACTTGAGGGGCAAATATTTGATTTGCCCTTCCCATTCAGGCCTTTTTCATCCGGCGCCTGGCAAGCCGGCGGGCGCGGGTTTTGGCTAATCGCATAAAATGTTCTAACTGCATGTAGTGATCTAATTCCTACTTCTCATCCGGTGAAAAGCTGCCGGTTTTTTCGCGATAGATTAGATCCGCTACCCGGTTTTTGGTTTTTTGGGAAGGCTGAAAGGCGATAATCGCTTGCGGGCTTGCGCCCGCGGCGATGAAATCTATAATTTCCTCATAGGCTCGCAAAGTAAGGAGCCAGAAAAAAATAATGTACCCAACTGAGCGCACAGAGTGATTGAAACACATTAGCGTTCAGTGGTACAATAAAAAGGGCGAAAGCCCTAACCATACTCATAATTCCTTTAGTTTATAAAATTTTGTCGCTTTCTTGAACTTAGCTCGACAGTAATAATGTAATTTGAGCAAAGAATTTAAACAAGGAATTAATCCGCGTAGCAGTTCACAGGTCTCCAGTATAACCGGCGGGAGGGGATTATGAAACAGGGGAAATGGATTGGAGGTATGACGAACATCCTGTTCGTTACAAAGTTAGACCTGCCGGGTCTCGCATCGGTGTTATTGCTTCATCGCTGCCAAAAGACCTGGCAGGTCTGGCCGGGGCAATTGGCGGAAGGGTTTGGGGAGGCGTAAACGTAGATTATGGTTAAGAGGGGATTTGGGTCGGGAAATTGACAAGGGAAGTAACGGCCAAGTTTAGCGGTACGCGAAGTATGTCCGCTGCAAGTAGGTATTACTCCTGTCTTTTGTTGGTCCTTCTATCATATTCCCAAATTGCGTGGTCAACTTCTTGCACAGACCAGTCTAACTCACTTGCCAAATGACGAATCTTTTGCATGTATTTCTTGTAATCGCTAAGGGAGAATACGCTTTTGTTTTCCCCAAAGCATTGTCGCCAAACACGAAAATCTATTACAGCATAATCGTCTGGAAATATCAGGGTAAGAATGGCCGAAGCTACTGGAATACCTACCCCGCGCAAGGAGCAGAGGATATTTACGCGCAGTTCGAGTTCGTACTCTTTATCGGGGTGTGTAATGGTCAAGGATAGTCCCGTCACTGCGCGGATAATCTCCTCATTGTTAACAGCACGTCGCTTCTGTTGTCGGCCTATCTGCTGACCAAGTTTCCACTGCAAAATTTCCTGGAATTCTTCTGCGTTCAGATAGAGCGGTTTACGTTTACGGCGTAATTGCGCTAATTTTGCTTTTAACCTTGCAGTATCGTCAAAATCAATTGGTTGCCTACGAAGTGGTGCAATTTTTTTTGCTGTAATCATTAGTTACTTCCTATTTTACAATGTGCTTGTTTCACTTGCGTGTAGTCTGGATCGTATATCATCAGCGCAGAAACATCTGCTAACAAACCACTTCGCTCAAACTCACCTATAATTTTCGTCACCTTCCCGCGCAAGCATAAGCAATTTTTTGTCCTCCACCCCGCCGCGGCTTTAAACACAACCCCCCGCACCTTTCGATACAAAGCGCCGCCCAAAACGCGGCGTTTTTACTCAAGGAGCGGAGCAGCGCCGGTCATGGCAGGGACGTCTCGCGCAAAATGAAGGCGCATTTTCCCCAAAACGCGCCTTCATGATTCGGAATCATTTTTACCTTCCCCCAAAACAAAAAAGGAGACTCACGGTCTCCTTTTTTGGCAGGGAACTTTTTGCATAACGCTCCAGCTTGCCGGCGTTATTTTTACTGCCATCAGGCGAGGTCGAAGCGGTCAAGGTTCATTACTTTGTTCCACGCCGCGATAAAGTCGTGCAGGAATTTTTCCTGAGAGTCCTCGCTTCCATAGACTTCCGAGATCGCCCGCAGCTGGGAGTTCGAACCGAAGATGAGATCGACCCGGGTGCCGGTCCATTTGAGTTCGCCGGTTGCGCGATCACGACCCTCGAACACGTCCTGGTCTTTCGAGGTTGCCTTCCAGGTGGCGCTCATGTCGAGCAGATTCACGAAAAAGTCATTGGTGAGCGCCCCGGGCCGTTTGGTAAAGACGCCGTGCTGGGACTGTTTGAAGTTGGCATTCAGAACGCGCATGCCGCCGACCAGAACAGCCATTTCAGGAGCGGTCAGGGTCAGCAATTGCGCCTTATCGACCAGCAGCTCCTCTGCCGACACCGCGTATTTGGCTTTTTGGTAGTTGCGGAATCCGTCTGCCGCCGGTTCCAGCACCGCGAAAGACGCCGCGTCGGTTTGCTCTTGCGAGGCATCCGTGCGCCCGGGCGTAAAGGGAACGGTTACATCATAACCGGCATTCTTTGCCGCTTGCTCGACGCCTGCGCATCCGCCTAAAACGATCAGGTCGGCGAGCGAAACTTTCTTCCCGCCGGATTGCGCGCTGTTGAACTCCTTCTGGATTTTCTCAAAGGTCTGCAGCACGGTTTTCAGTTGGGCAGGCTGGTTGACTTCCCAATCCTTCTGCGGCGCAAGCCGGACGCGCGCCCCGTTCGCCCCGCCGCGTTTATCGGAGCCGCGGAAGGTTGACGCCGAAGCCCAGGCCGTGGAAACCAGTTGGGAGACCGATAGTCCCGAAGCGAGGATCTTCTTTTTGAGGGCGGCGATGTCCTGCGCGTCAATCAATTTATGATCGACCGCGGGGATGGGGTCTTGCCAGATCAACTCTTCTTCAGGCACCTCCGGGCCGAGGTAGCGCGAACGCGGGCCCATGTCACGGTGGGTCAGTTTGAACCAGGCCCGGGCAAAAGCATCGGCAAACTCATCGGGGTTTTTGTGGAAGCGTCTGGAAATCTTTTCATAGGCCGGGTCCATGCGCATCGCCATGTCCGCAGTGGTCATCATGGGCGGAACCCGTTTTGAAGGATCGTGGGCGGACGGCGCGAGGTCTTTTTCAGCCACATTCTTCGGCGCCCACTGCCAGGCGCCGGCGGGGCTTTTGGTCAGCTCCCACTCGTAGCCAAACAGCATGTCGAAATATCCCGTGTCCCAGCGGGTCGGGTTCGGGGTCCAGGCCCCTTCCAGGCCGCTGGTGATCGTGTCATTGCCCTTGCCGCTGCCAAATCTGCTCTTCCAGCCGAGACCCTGCTCCTCGATGCCGGCGGCTTCGGGTTCAGGCCCCACAAGCGCCGCATCGCCGGCGCCGTGGCATTTCCCGAAAGTGTGTCCGCCGGCGGTAAGCGCGACCGTTTCTTCGTCGTTCATGGCCATGCGGGCAAAGGTCTCGCGAATGTCCCGGGCTGATGCCAACGGATCAGGATTTCTGTTCGGACCTTCCGGATTCACATAGATCAGACCCATCTGAACCGCGGCAAGAGGATTCTCCAGATCCCGCTCGCCGGAGTAGCGCTTATCGCCAAGCCATTCGGCTTCGGAACCCCAATAAATGTCTTCTTCCGGCTCCCAAACATCTTCACGGCCGCCGGCGAAACCGAACGTTTTTAAACCCATCGATTCCAGAGCGCAGTTACCCGCAAGAATCATCAGGTCCGCCCAGGAGATTTTCCTGCCGTACTTCTGTTTGATCGGCAATAACAGAAATCGCGCCTTGTCGAGATTCACGTTATCCGGCCAGCTATTCAGCGGCGCAAAACGCTGGGAGCCGGATCCTGCGCCGCCGCGCCCATCGCCGATGCGGTAAGTACCGGCGCTGTGCCACGCCATGCGGATGAACAAAGGCCCATAGTGGCCGTAGTCCGCCGGCCACCAGTCCTGCGAGGAGGTCATCAGTTCAAAAAGGTCTTTTTTCACCGCCTCCAGGTCTAATTTCTTGAATTCTTCCGCATAGTTGAAATCCTTGCCCATTGGGTTCGACAATGAGGAGTGCTGGTGCAGAATCCGGAGATTCAACTGGTTGGGCCACCAGTCCCGATTCGAGGTACCGCGACCGGCTGCATGGGTTACCGGGCACTTGCTTTCTTTGCTCATAATGTTTTCTCCTGATAGTTTAGGTGTTTTTATTGATTTTGGGTAATTTTAATACCATACTTTTTCCAATTTTTGTTGATCTAACTTAACAAATTCTATATCATCAATCCAATTGATTGTTTTTATATAACTATAAGAAATATCTATACACATTAGGAGTGAATCAGTGTGTTTTTCATCCTTAGTGTTTTCCAAAGGAACCACTTTGTGGCAGGTGTTCATGTGTTCGAGTGTTCAGGTGTTCATGTTCCTTAACACGCGGATACGCAAACACATGAACACATTAACACTTGAACACAAAAAGACATATTTTCCTCTTTAGCAAGATAGAGCAAATTATGACCATCGTCCAGTTAGAGTACATTGTAGCGGTTGACACCCACGGCAGTTTTTCCAGAGCGGCGGAGGAGTGCTGCGTTACCCAGCCGACCTTGAGTATGCAAATCCAGAAATTGGAGGAGGAATTGGGGATTACCATTTTCGACCGCAGCAAGAAGCCGATCAAGGCCACGCCCATCGGGGAAGAAATTATCCGCCAGGCGCAATCCAATTTGCAGGGCATGAGGCGAATCAAAGAGATCATTCAAGAACAGGCCCGGGAGATCAAAGGACAATTGCGGATCGGTATTATCCCCACTTTAGCGCCCTATTTGCTGCCGCTGTTCGTAACGGAATTCCTGAAAAAATATCCCCTGGTGAATCTCTCGATCGAGGAATTGCTGTCGGAGCAGATCGCCCAAAAACTAAAGCAGGATTTGTTAGATGCCGGTATTTTGGTAACGCCCCTGGAAGACCGCTCGATTTTAGAAATACCCTTATTTTACGAAACTTTTGTGGTCTATATGTCCACCACCCATCCCCTGATTCACCAGGATTTTGTGGAATTGAAAGACCTGAACATCGATGAAATGCTGCTCCTGAGCGAAGGGCATTGTTTCCGCAACCAGGTGGTGAATATTTGCCCCAAGGATCGCAGCCCGGCGTCGCCCGGCCACTTGCGCTTTGAAAGCGGGAGCTTAGAAACCTTGAAACGGATTATCGAAAATGATTTCGGATATACCCTGCTGCCGGAGTTGGCGGTTTTGAACCTGCCGGAAGAGAAGCAGCAATACCTCCGCGAACTGGCCCCTCCCAAACCGGTGCGGGAGGTAAGCTTAGCCATCCATCGCGGCATTTTAAAACGCAACCTGATCGAAGCCCTGAAAGACCAGATCCTGGAAAAGATACCGGAGCATTTGAAAAATCGTCATCGCGGGAGGATTGTTAGCTGGCGGTGAGGAGCTGGGTTAACCGGTTTTTGTCAAGCTTTTTGAGGTGTATCGAATCGAATCCGATTTCGAATTAATATAGTATGTTCAACATTCAATCAGTCCCAAAGTACTGAGGACCATCCCCCCTGCACCCCCTGCACATCCTGCGCAGGGAATGCGCGGATGTCCCCTCCACGTTCCCCGGTTCTGCCGGGAGAAACCCCGGCGGAAAGAAACCCCCTCCTTGAAATACCGCCCGAAAAGTGCAGCATTGATTTGATTTTATGCCCGCTCCCCGGTATATTGGGCAAAAATCGAGGAGCGCGCGTGGCGAAAGTCTGGTTTCGGGCAGCCCTGGCCCTTTCTGGCATTGGATTTGTTCTTACGCTAACGGGATGTATCTCCGATGCCCCGCGGGATAATCCCTTGGACCCGGCGCGGGGAATCCGGGTCAGCGGTAAAGTGGAACGGCTTTATAATAATTCAGGGATACCTGACGCCATGATCAAGTTGCAGCCCGGCCATTTTTCGGCCCTTGCCGCCGCAGACGGCAGTTTCGCCATCGACCATATTCCGGCGGGAAATTACACCCTCTCCGTCGCCGCAACGGGGTTCCGGGAGGATTCCCTGGCGCTGGAGCTGCGCCAGAGCGTTTCGGCCAACTTCAAGTTAGACGCGCTGCCTTTTTTCCGCAGCATCTCCCTAACCACCCAGCATATTTCCACCTTCATCGCCCCGCAGGACAGCTTCTTCGTGAGCCTGGCCGCCGCCGCGGACGATCCCGATAATCGCAGCGACGTGAAAACCGTGTGGTACCACGTCGCGGAGTTTGGCTATACGGACACCTTATTCGAAGCCTCCCCGCAGGAAAAAATCTTTACCGGGGAGTTGGACACCGGCAGATTAGGCCTCGCTTCCATTCATGAGTTGACCGGCAAATCCTTCGTTTTCTATGTAGAGGATTTGCCGGGCGCGGTCAGCGCAGCGGAACCGGTCTATATTACCCGCATTATCACGGACACTCCCCGGGGCGTCGCCCCGATCAATGCCGCGGTAACCCCGCCGTTCCAGCTTCACTGGCAGCCGCTGGCCTTGCCCTATCCTTTTACCTTTCACATCGAGATCAAAAAAGTCAATTTTACTTTTCTGACCCTGGCGGGGGAAATCCGCAACATTCCCGCAAATAGCAGCGCGGCGACGTTCTCCGCCGCGCTGCCATCGGGAGAGTACATCTGGCTGCTCTACGTGGTGGACGAGTTCGGCAACCGCAGCCGCTCCCTGGAAAATCCCTTTATTGTGCCGTGAGGAAAAAAAGAACCGGCTCTTAATATGAGGAAAATACTATGCGCAAATGGATTCGCTTTAACTCAATAATTTTTATCGCCGCCGTCTTGCTCGCTCCCGCAGTTGCTTCATCGCAAACCTGGAGTAGCGCCCCGCCCTTGAATACCCCCCGGGCCGGCGCCTGCGCGGTGGCGCTGAACGGCTATATTTACGTGCTGGGCGGAAAAACCGGGGACGGAACCATTCTCAACACCGTGGAACGCTTCGATCCCAACAGCGGGATTTGGGATAATACCAGCGTTGCCGCCTTCGACCGCCCCCGCTTCAACGCCGCGGCGGTGGCTTTAGAAGGGCGCATCTACATCATCGGCGGGCGGGACGACGAGAACGAGGTGCTGAAAAAAGTGGAAGTGTACTACCCCGGCGCCAATTACTGGGACGAAATCCGGCAAATGGAAAACGAGCGCGAGGAGCACGTCGCCCTGATCCTGCGCGGCAGCATGTGCGTGATCGGCGGTAAGGACGAGGTCGGCAGTTCCATCGACGTGATCGAATGGTATAACCTAAACGACGACGAATGGTACGCCGCCCCTTCCAACCTGAACCAGCCCAAACAATCCGCATTTGCGGTCGCGGTGAATGATACGGTATATCTGTTCGGCGGCTTCACCCCCTTCCCGACCATCTCCAATTTCAAAGGCTCCACTTCCCCGGGCTGGTATTTCACCTGGACCACCCTGCCCCCCTTGCAGGCCGGGCGGGGTTACGGCGCAACCGGCCGCCTGGGAAACCAGGTTTTTTTAGCCGGGGGCAGAACCCTGGCGGATACTACCGCCTTGGTGGAAATTTTTGATCTGCAAACGCAGCAGATTCAGCCCGGCGATTCTCTGGACACCCCCCGGGCCGGGGCCGCCGGAGTGGTTTTGGACAATGAGTTCTACGTAATCGGTGGATATACCACCGGGCAGGGCCAGCCGCTCTCCTCGGTAGAAGTTTATCAAACGGCGGTGGGTATTGCCGATCCGCCGGCAAGCGCTCTCCCGACCGATTTTGCGCAGATCACGGGCTACCCGAATCCCTTTAATGGAGCCATTCACCTGGAGGCTTACATTCCCCGGCAGGGCGGCGGCGAGATCGCGGTTTATGACTTGCAGGGCCGTAAAATAAAAACCCTTCAGCGCGGAACCCTGCTCCCCGGAACCCATACCTTCCGCTGGGAAGGGCGGGATGACGCCGGCAGAGCGGTGGCTACGGGAATTTATTTTGCCGTGGTGAAGAGCGAGCGGGAATTCAGAACCTTCAAGATGGTGTACGTCCGGTAGCCTGCGCCGGCGGGGAGGGCTGATACTGCCTGACCACCCTCCCGCCGCGCCGGTCTATTTTCCCGAACTCTCCGGCGCGGCTTCGCTTCGGCATGGCGCTTTTTCTCGCTTTTTCAGGTCCCCGGCTCAGGAAAGCAGCGCCAGCAAAAGATGGTACAATAAAATCCAGATTGGAAATGAGAACACCAGCCCCCAGGCGGTTCCTTTCAATAACCGGGGATTGCCCGGCAAGAGCGTTTCCTCCAGGGGCAGTTGCATGGACGCCTGCGCCGCTTTTGCGTTTTCCCCGTTCAGGGGGCGGATCATATAGAGAGTTTTCATGGGTAATACCTCCTGTTAATTTGAAATTTCCGTTTAGAGTATGATTGACTGTATTTATGAATTTTTTTGCTCCGTAAAAAAACAATCCCCGTTACCCGGCCGTTTTCCCCCCCGGATTCAAAAAATATCCCACCCCGCGGAATTCCGGCCCCATAGGGATGGCTTCGCCACTGGCCGGGAAAGGCAGATTTAACCGTCCCCGGTGTCTTATCATGTGGTCTTTGACAATTCCGTCGCCAGGAAGCGGAACTTCCCCCGGTGCGTAAGATCGCAGAGCGGTGTTACGAGTAGAGAAAGTGTGTCGCCTCGTTACACCGATCTGCGGTGTAACGCTTATTTTGAAGCTCTGCTTCCTGTTCTTCCCAGCAATTCTCACAGACCACGGGATAAGGCACTGTCCCCGGGCATATATTCCGCCGCCGCGGCCGCTAAAAAATACCGGCGAAGCGGATTGGGGATGCACAGGGCGTTGCCAGCGCCGCGGCTGTGTTTCCAACCCCCGGAATTTCCGTAACACCAGAATAGCGCAAGGGGTCTCAGGATCGATGTCAATACTTGATAAACGTTTTTCTCCGGCTCTTATTCACCTCCTGGACAGGTTTCAATCAGCCCCCCCTTTTCCCTTCATCCTTTATCCTTTAATGCGAATTACCAGTTGAAAAATTATGGCCACGAAGACACCAAGACGTTAAGGAAGCACAAAGAAATAGAAGAAATTTAAGGATATAAACGCTAAAAGTCTTGGTTTCTTGGTGTCTTGGTTTCTTGGTTTCTTAGTGTCTTGGTGGCAAACTTTCTTCCATGTCATCCCCAACTGGTAATTGGCATCTTTATTTTACCAACATCATCCGCCGGGTTTGGGCAAAACCGCCCGCGGCCATGCGGCACAGGTAAATTCCCGCGGCCGCGGGATCGCCTTTATCGGTGGTTCCGTTCCAGGTTACCCGGTAATAACCGCTGTGCGCCACTTCTTCATTTATAAGCGTCTTGACCAGCCGGCCGGTCAGGTCATAGATCTTCAAGCTCACCCGGGTATCGGGCGCCGCCACTCCAAATTCGATGGTGGTAGCGGGATTAAAGGGGTTGGGGTAATTTTGCTCCAGCGTGAAATGTTCCGGCGTTATGGAAGAGAGCAGGGTATAAACCGGGTCGCAAGTGCTGGAATGGCCGGCAACGTCGAACACTTCTAAGGTCAGGGTGCTGGAGTGGTTTGGATCGATCTTTGTCGCGCTAACGATCACCGGGTCGGTAGTCCCGGGGCTGAAAGCGGGAATATCGACCTCTACATTCACCGCGACCAGCACGTTGACCTGCGCGAGGCCGCTCTCGCCGTCTTGCAGGCGCACCTCCAACGTTGCCGGGGGGCCGGGGTTTATCCCCAGGAGCACACAATCCGGCGGATTATAATCCTGATTTGCACCCGACACCGTTACCATTCCATCCTGAATGGTCAGGAAGGGCATTAAATCCGTGAAAGTAAGGGCGGCTACCATCCCGATATATTCCAAATCTATAATGGTAGAGCTTCCCTCCTCCCCGGCGGCGGTAAAATTGATTTTCAAAACATCGAATGCACCGCCCTGGCCGGCCGCATTCGCCCCGTTGAAGAGCAGAACTCCCGCGGAGGCGTTCCCGTCGTCCACCACGCCGGAAAATCCTTGCAGAACCCCGGAGTTCCCGGAGTATTGGAGCACCGCGGGGTCCCAGGTCAACATGCCGGTAAAGCTGCCCAACAAATGATCGGGAGCCGCCATGCCGGACATGTCCACCCGGATGCCCGCGGACAGCGTATCTCCGCTCTGCGGCTCCGGGCTGGATGGAATGGCCGCGGAAACCACCACGCCCGAAGGAGGATTCAGGCCGGTTCCGGCCAGGTCGATGATGGCGGGGTTTTCATCCGGGTCATTGCTATAAATGTTCAGCCGGGCGGTTTTCGCTCCCGCGGAGGCGGGCGTGAAACCGACAATCAGCGGGTGGCCTTGCCAGGGCAGCACCGTGAAGGGAGCGCCGCCCTCGAGAATGGCAAACTCCGCCGCGGCGCTGCCGGTAATTTCCGTAGCGCTGACCAGCAGGGGTTCCGCGCCGATATTGTTGATCCAAAAAACCTGGGTGGTCGTAGAGCCGACGGGGTGGGCCCCGAAATGGTAAAACGTGACCGGCAACTGGATATTCGGGGCAAAGTTCCTGCCAATCCGCAGCACGGTTTTGTTCACAATCAGGAAGGGCAGCAGATTGAAAGATGAATGGGGAGCGGTAATTCCTAAGTATTCCAGCTCCACGGTAGTGGAATTCCCGCCGGGTTCCCGGGCCAGAAAATGAAGCGCCAGGATATCGAAAACTTCGCCCCGGCCGGTTGGATTAGACCCGCGGAAGATAATCGCGCCGTCGCCGGCGGCCAGGTCTTCAACTTCTCCGCTAAATCCGGCCAGAATACCGGAGTGTCCCTGGTATTGCAGCAGGGCGGGATCCCAGGTTAAAGTTCCGGAAAAACTGCCCAGCAAGTAAGCGCTGCCGGTCATATCGAAATTGATCGCTATGGAAACCTTCTCCCCGGCGCGGGGATGCCGGTCGGACGGGATCGCCGAGGACACAATAACCGGCGAGGCATCCTGGGCCCGGCAGGGCGGCGAGATCATCAAGAGCAGGATACCGAACAAATATATGATGCTAAAAAGGGGATTTTCCCCCTTCAAAAATTTAATTAACCGCGACATCGAAACTCCTTTTTCAGTATGAATTCCCATAAAACATTTCTAAGAGGCTGTTTTAAAAGTTGCCACTAAGCCCCAAAGACGCGAAGGAATCACAAAGAAACAATAAATTCCTTAGTGATCCCGGTTGGCCGCATTCCCGTTAACCTTAGGGATTTTTAACCGCAAAGACGCTAAGACGCAAAGAAAACAGTGCTGATTTTTGTGAAGATCAGGAGGAATTTCAGCTTTGCGGTGATTTTTTACTTAGGTTAACGCGAATGCGGTCAGCCGGGATTTGTGGCTTCGTGGCATAAATTCAAACTTTTAAAACGGCTTCTAAGGCTCTGCCGGGGAAAAAATGCCTCTCCCCCGGCCTGGAGGAGGAGAGGCGGAATGAACCTCAACATATCCATGTCAATACAACATCAGGAACACCCGGGCTGCCGAAAGCGCCTCAGGACAACAAGAAATATCCTAAAACCAGCCAAAAACCGATCGAAGCCGCCGATAAGGTTCCCCAAATAGCGACGCCGACCCTTAAACCGGTAAGCCGCTCTTGCGCCTGCTCCGGCGATTTCACAGCCGGTTTGAGGTACGGCGCGGCAATACGCTCGTAGCTTTTTTCGTCTGCGGCCACACCCGCTTCCCAAATACCCACGTTGGTCACCGGAATCATGGTTTCACGTGCCATAACACAATCTCCTGTTGTTTGAAGAGTTGAACGTTAGTTAAAGGATCATAGGTAAAATTATTATCTCGCGTAAACTTACGAACGGTAAATCCCCCGTTTTCAGCAGAAAACGCCCGGCTCAGCCCTTTACCGGAAAGCGGGAGTACGGCTTGCCGGCCAGTTGGTAGAGCAAGCGGCGTTCTTCGCTAATGAAAGCCATATTGAAGTACGAAAGCGCCAGGTAAATGATCGCGGCGGCGGCCAGGAAGATGCCCAGCGCCGGCAGGCTGCCCAGAAGCGGCTTTGCCAGCAAAGCCAGCGCCCCGACGGTGAGACTGTTGAAAAGGATCTTCAGCAGATCTTTCCACGGCAACGCCGCCTGAACGTGCTTTTTCGCCATGTAATATTCAACCGTGCGTTGCCAGAGAATAGCGCTGGCGCTGGCAAGCGCTACCCCGGTAATTCCCCAGTGCTGCACCAGGACGGCGCTCATAACGATGTTGTACACCAGGGCGATTTTCCCGATGAGGCGGAATTCCGTGCGCTCCAGAACTTGCAAGGGCAGGGAGGCCGGAAAAGAGAGCATCACGTGGTAGAACAGTAAGAGCACCATAGCCGGGTAGGCATCCAGGTATCTGGCGTCGAAAGCCTGGCCGACGATCTCCCTGCCGAGAATCACGGTGATGATGAAAATCGGAAACAAGATAAAGGCGGTCAGCTTGCTGATAATCCGGAACATCTTGCCCAATTCGATTTTATTGTTCGAGCAGGCATAACGGGAAAAATATGCCGGGATAATGACTCCCTTCAGCAAATTCCCCGGAAGGCATTTCGAGATCAAATAACTCAGGTGGGCGACAAAGGCGTATCTGCCCAACGCATTTAAATCCAGGAAAAAAGCAATAATGACAAAGTCCGTGGAGATATTGAATAACAACGTTCCCGGTTGATCGAAAAAGTTGAGCCGCCCGGTTTTTAAGAGCTGCTTCAGCAGTGCGGCGAACGAAACGCCTGCCGCAGCCCCGGGTTTATCCGGCAACGAGTTGAGGGCCGCGGCGGCGTACCGCGCATAAGCGCTTAAGAGCACCAGCGAAGCTGCCAAATCCATCCACAAAACTTCCCATAACCCATACCCCAGGTAAAAAATGATCCCCAGGGCGAAAAGCCGGCAGAGGGTATAAACCAGGTTGGCAAGGGCCACATATTTGTGCAGGAACAGGGTTTCTAAAATCCGTTGCAGCGAGCCTGCCTGTAATAACGAGATGGCCGTGATAACGAAAATTGAAAAATAATTCGAAGCGCCGGTCAGGCGCAGTTCCACTTCCGGGAGGGTCAGCAGCCAGAAAACTGCGGCCGCGGCAGGCAAAAACAGTATCAGCCGGGAACCTAACCCTAATTGAACCACCCGGCAAAACCCCGCCGGGGGGGCGCCGGGAATATATTTCCGCAAAAACTGATAAAACGGGGCGATCCCGATAGAAGAGAGGGCGCCCAGGTACACTGCTATTGCCAAAAAGAGATTATAGATTCCATAGTCAGACAGGGACAGTTGGGTCATCAACAGCCAGGTGGTAAGTAAACCGGCCGATTGTTCGGCAAATTTCCCCAATACGTAAATCGAGCTTTTCCTTATTCGCAGTGAATTCGTCGTCATCGCTATTGCTCCTTGCTGCTTCAGCTTCCGTAGTTCATGTGAGTTCAGGTGCACTTATTTTATTTTCGATGCGGTCCGGAATCCCTGTCCGGCAACGCTTTGTCAAGCGAGCCTTCAGCACTCAACCGGGCGGTTTCCACCGGTTTCGCAAAATGGCTTTTTTGCCGGCTGCGATCGGCGCGGAGGAAAAACGGCGTTTTTTTCCAAAACCCGGAAACGGTTTTGAAAAATTGCCACGATTGCTTCAGAATCCGAAAGAAATGGGAGTGAGCTTTAACGGCTGAACGGGGCGCATGGCGCCGGGAGGGCCGGATTCCATTCCTGAAGACTCGCTATCCTTAGCATTTCAGAATATTTGTTGCTGCTATTCTTGATGCCTGAAATATCAGACCATTCGTTACGTCGTTCGTCGTTACGGGGGATAAGAAAAGACATTCCCGAATCGGTTAATGTGACAAAGCGCAATAAAAATTTCCGTTATAAATTAAAAACCAAAAACTTGAATATTATGCGGTTTAATCAAAATAAATTTGTAAAAAATTACTACCGGTTCGGTAGAATTAAATTTACACAAAAAAAAATCGTGAATACGTCAAGTCGTATTTCCCGGGGGAAGGGCAGGGCAAGGGATCGCGCTACTGCTACAAAAATACGTCGAAAAAATCACCAAAACCGCTGCGATAGAATGCAATCGCGACAAGTTCGTAACAGGCGACAACCGCCGGATCGAAAGAAAGCAGCGGTACCTCCCGACAAATTTCCGCTATTTTGCGACAAGGTTTTACCCCGCCTGTCGAAAAAATGCGATAAAAAGAGATTTTTCTGGGGGAATAAGGGTATTTTTATCCATTTTGCCCGGGCCGGGGTTCCGGGGGAGTCATAAAAAACCGGGGAAATCGTACAAACTGCTACAAAACCGCTGTAACAGTTTAGCGATCCGGCTTCCCGGTTTTTATCAAGGCGGAATGAGAGATGCCGGAGGGCGGCCGCTCTCGCGGTATTATTTGAACGATGCGGGCAATCTCAACCGGCGCCTTCTTAACGGCGGTGAGCACAGCAAATTTTGCCAGGAAAGCCCCGGCATTGCGCCATAGAAACTCCATTTCAAACCGGCCCCAACGTCATAATTATTACACTCCGCGGGTGAATGCACAAAAAAACAACCCTGGCGGAAAAAAAGCGGTGGTTCGCCGGGAAAGCCGGAAAAAGGCAGAAAACCGCTGAAAATCCCTTAAAAATGTTACATTTCTGATAAGTGACCCAAAACAAACTGTTAAATAGCGGAGTTTGTTACTGTTATAGCAAGGCTTGAGAAGTGAAGGAAATGTGATTTTTGGCAAGGCATACCGGTATTTCAGTATTGCCAAAATCGCTGCACAGGGGTTTTTACAGATCACTTAAAACCAATCTGTTTGCTGAAATGGCTTTACGGCACCGAAACGGTGAAAAAGCCTTTCCGAAGAATTGACCATTGACATTCTTTCAACAAACCGGACAGAGCGGACATCCTTAGCAACTCACATCAGTCTGCCAGCCTGCACCATTCCCGTTTCCAATAATATTCATATCATCTCTTTGCGATTGAAGAAAGGAGATTTTTTTCTGCAGGTATTGTAATAACCCCGGTATTTGTTGAGGGTACAATGGCGACGGTGGGATATTGCCATCCGGGAATATGGGAGGCCCGGAGAATATACATAAAGCGATAGTAATGGGGACTTATCCCAGGAGAGGAATGCAATGCGGAAAATTTTAATCGTGGACGATCACTATATCGTTCGGCAGGGTTTGAAACAGATTCTGGTTTCGACTTTCCAGCAGGTGGTTGTGGATGAAGCAGTAAACGGCGAGGACGCCCTCCGGCGAATTCTGAAAAGCGATTATGACATCATCCTGCTGGAAATTGTCCTGCCGGATATCGACGGCTTCGAGTTGTTAGCGCAATTGATGAAGCTGAATCCCCGCTTGAGAATCTTGATTTTGAGCATGCACTGCGAAGAAAAATACGTACTGCAATCGATCAAGGCCGGGGCATCCGGGTATTTGACCAAGAACGGCAGCCCCTGGGAACTGGTCATGGCCATCCGCACGGTTCTATCGGATAAAAAATACTTCGGCGTGAACGTCGTGGAAAGCCTGTTTTTCAATCATCAAAAAGCGGTCCCGGAAAAAACACCCCAGGAACTGCTCACGCCCCGGGAATTGGAAGTGCTGCGAATGCTCGCCTCAGGAAAACGGTTGAAGAAAATCGCCGATGATATGGCCCTGAGCCTGAGCACGGTGAGCACGTATCGCCTGCGGATTTTGCGGAAATTGAACTTGAAGAACAATGCCGAAATCATTCGCTATAGCATTAACTGCGGCCTGGCGGAGTGATTTCGATAGCGGAGATTTCTATTCAAACTGTAACAGAACTGTATCGCAAGGAACATCGCCCCGTAAAATTTCGCGGCTAACATTCCCGCCGGATTATTGACGCGGCAAAATGACTGCACGGATTATTTTCGAGGTGAAAATGAAGCTAAAGATAAAAATCAAGGCAAAATATTTGATAAAAGGGATGTCAACCCGGGATGTTCCCAAAACGGCTGGCAGGCGCGCCGCCGGGCCGCGCTTGCGCCGGAAACATCCCGCCGTTTTGCTCTCCTCCCGCCAGGTTTGACGATCCCTTAATTCCCAGGCGCTTGAAGGGCAATTGCTGAGTGTATATTTTTAACCAACCCCCTACCAAAGATCTCTCCGGAGATCTCTTGAGTTAACGCAAGCCGCTGCGGAGCAATCCCGGCGGCTTTTATTTTGGGTAGTGGTTAAGTTTTGACTGATGAAAAAGTAATTGCCACAAAGGCGCTAAGGCACGAAGTATCACAACGGGAATGATCATCGCCCCGCCCGCTTTTCTTCCTCTTTCATCTTAAAAAGAACCTCACTATATTCCCCTCACATAAACAACTTTTGGAGGCATTTATGAAAACCGGTTACAGCATTCGATGTTGGTGTTGGGGAGTAGTGATTTTGCTGTGGGGATGTTTTTCGCTTCTCCCGGCGCAAGATAAATCTGTAGCAGGGGTAAAAACCTTGAAAGAGGGCGGGCAATCCGCCCTGCAGACCGTTCCACAGGCAAATTTCGGCAAGCGGGAAGCGCTCACCGCGCACCTGAAGGGCCTGAAAGCCTCCCCCGCCCCCCGGAAAATATTAGACGGCTCCATCATCTGGAACTACCAGGATCCCGTGGCCATCGCTTACGGTACGATGTTGGACGGGGCCGGGGACACGCCGTTAACTGCCTGGGGATTGAATAACGCCCGGGTTTCCCGTTACACCGACGTCAACAACGTTCCGGTATGGGAATTCCTCACTGCGCCGAATGACGGCGTGGCGGATATTTCCGGCGACGGCTCGGTGATCGCCGCCGCTGCAGAGTTCAATTTTTATCTCCTGAATCCGGCAACCGGAACTATCACCTACCAGTTGACCATTCCGGACTCTCTCTATGCTTCCCAGGTCGCGGTTTCCCGCGACGGCTCCCTGGTAATCTTTTTAGCCGCGGCCACCGGCAGCGCCGGCACGGCCCGGGTGTATGCCATCGACCCGGCCGGCCCCACCCCTCTCTGGGAGGTGGACCTGCCCCAAAGCGCCATCGGCAACTGGGCGGGAGCGGCGATCTCCGCTTCCGGCTCCCACGTGGCGGTGAGCGGGCGCTTTCATATCTACGTTCTTGATCCTGCTAACGGCTCCCTGATCTGGGATGATTTTGTGGACAACACCGAATCCGCCCCGGCCATCAGCCGCGACGGGTCGGTGCTGGTGACGGCGGACTTGAGCGGCTTCGTGCAAACCCGCGTCTTCGATCCCGTCGCCCAGGAATATAACCTGATCTGGCAGTACCGGGTGCCCGCGGGGCAGTTCACCAACTGGGCTTCTTCCGTGGACGTATCCGCGGACGGCAGTACCGTGCTGGCCGGGAGTTTGTTGTTCTTCGCAACCGGCAACGACGGCACCGTAATGGCGTTTGATACCTACGGAGACGGCCTTCCGCGCTGGATTTATCCCAACGTCGGCGACATGGTGGATGACATCGCCGTTTCCGACGACGGGCGGGTGGCTGCGGCGGTTACCTGGGGCGATTTGAACCACACCCTCCCGGATTTACTGGTGTTCGACGTGGCCAGCGGCGACGTCACCTTCAGCCGCTCGACCCCCGGATCGCTGTTCTCGGTGGACATCAGCGAGGACGGCAAGCGCGTGCTGGCAGGGGGAAAAGCGGTGCACGCCCGGCAGTTCGGCAACGGCGGGCTGCTCTACCTGGTGGAGATCGACTTAGGCGGCGGATCGGTAAGCGGGGTGGTAAACCTTAGCGATACCGGCGACGACAGCGGCGTGCTGGTGCGGGCGCTGGGCACGGAACGCAGCGCGATCACTAACGCCAGCGGCAATTACGTGATTGAAAACATTCCCGCCGGAACTTACACCATCCGGGCGGAGAAACCCGGCTATACCTTTGGAGACATTGCCGGGGTAACGGTAACAAACGGCGGCGCAAACATCGGGGTCAATTTTACGCTCGATCCCTTCACCGCCCAGCCCCCGGCGCTGAGCGCTTCCACCGGCCTGCCGGGGGCCATCCTGCTCAGTTGGACCGGCCTGCTCCCCTCCATGCCCCTTCCGGGGGGTTCGCCGCTTACCGGCGGTTTCCACCTGACCCCGGAAATGCGCCTGGCCGCCGATCCGCTGCCGCTGCAAGAGAACCTGGCCGCCGTGAAAGGCGAAAAACGATCTATAAATCAGTTCCCTGCGTCTGGCGATGAAATCTTCCCGCATTTCCAATCCGAAATCCCGGCGTTCCTCGCGGACAGCATCGCAGTGTACCGCAGCCTGCTGCCCGGGGGGCCTTATCAGCGCATCGCCGGCATCCCTGCCGCCCAGTCCAGCTACGCGGATTCCAGCGTATTCCCCCTGCGGGATTACTATTACGTGATCAACCTCTTCAACGAGACCGGCCAGAGCGTCTATTCCAACGAAGCCCCGGGGCGGGTAAGCGACAGCCTGCTGACTTTCGAGTTCGATGCGCCCCAACAGAGCGTTGCTCCCCAGATCGACGGAATTCTTTCCCCCGGCGAGTGGGATGACGCTTTCACGGTGGATATTTCCGATATCTTCGGCTACTTCAGCGGCACGCCCAAACCGCAAGGCTCCACGCTGATGTACGCTAAATTCGACGACGCCGGCGACATGCTCTACGTCGCCGGGGAAGATTTCCTGAACGCCGCGCTGGATAACAACGAAGGCTTCGGGTTCTATTTCGATGATAATAACAATAACGATTTCGAGCCGCGCAGCGCCCTGCCGGTGTACCAGGAGGGCAATTTCTGGGCGTACTGGCATCCCACCGGGGCGGATTTGCGCTTCCGTAAAATTTACGCCGGCGGGGGCGTGGGCGACATCATCACCCTCACCGGGGCGGAAGTGGCCTTTTCCGACGCCGCCGGGCACGTGCAGGGGGAAGTGGCCATCCCGCTGGGCTTTTTGGAAGGGTATCAGCTCCAGGTGTACAGTCCCGACCGGATCGTGGGATTAGGGGCGTTCCTGATCGCCCGCGACGCCCAGGGAAACCCGATCTACAACGGCTGGTGGCCGCAGACCATGAACAGCGTCTTCACGCCCCGTTATTTTGGCAGCGTGGGCATCGACGTTTCCTTAGACGCCCCGCCCAAAGCCCCTTCGGATATTGTTCTTACCCGCCAGGGCAACAGCCTGCTGCTCACCTGGACTGACCCGACCCAGGGATTGAACAACGATCCCCTGCCCGCCCCGCCGAACATTCACGTGTATCGCAACGGGCAGTTCCTGGCCAGCGTGAATCCCGGAGTGCAGTCCCTGCAGGATGACGACGTGATTTGCGGCGGCTGGTACGAATACCGCCTGGAAGCGGAGATCTCCGTCGGCGGCACAGTGTGGACCGGCCCTTTGAGCAACCCGGTGGGCGATTTCGCCTGCTTTGAGCCGGTTTTAATCCCGCTCGCCTACGACGACGGCACCTGGGAAGCGTTTTACGTGGTGGATTTTACCTATGACGATAACAAATTTGCGGTACGCTACACCCCCACCTTCTACCCCTGCCGGGTGGTGCGCCTGACCACTATCGTCAACGGCGCCGAAGGGTTCGATTTTACCATTCACGCCGATAACAGCGGGGTTCCCGGCGACCTGTTAGCCGGGCCTTACCGGGTAAACGCCCCGGTGGTAAGCCCGGTGGGCGACGTCATTCTTACCCTGCCGGGAATCGAGCCGCCGGTGATCGAGAGCGGGGATTTCTGGGCGGTGATCAACTTCCTGCCCACCTCTCCCGGTGCGCCGGGCATCGGGGTGGACGCCAGCTCCCCGAACGCCGGGCGGGGCCGGTATTACACCACTACCAGCGGCTGGATGAATTTTACCGGCGGCAACCTGATGGTTACGGCTTACCTGGCCGATCCGGTTACCGGCATCGCGGAGCCGGGGGCAGACGGCCTGCCGCGCAGCTTTGATTTGCAGCAGAACTATCCCAACCCCTTCAACCCCGCGACCACGATCCGCTATCAAATGCCGGCGGCCAGCGACGTGGAGATCGCCATTTATAACCCCCTGGGGCAGAAAGTGCGCACCCTGGTCAACGCGGCGAACCAACCGGCCGGCTATTACCGGGCGGAATGGGACGGGCGCAACGACGCCGGGGCTGCAGCGGCCAGCGGAGTGTATCTCTACCGGCTGCGGGCAGGAGATTTCATTAAAGTGCGGAAGATGTTACTGGTCCGCTGAGATCGAGCAACCCTCCCGGGGGTTTAGAACCTCCGGGAGGGTTCTATTTTTACAGATGGCGGTAATTACACCGCGCAGAGCATCGCCGGCGGCGTTCACCCCGACGGGTCGGGGTGAACGAGTAGCAACTGCATAACCTCGGTTATAAAGAAACAAGGACCACGAGAGTTTGATGAAACCCCTTCCCAAAACCCCCGATATTCCCCACCTGGAAAACCGCTTCGGGAAAATCTTCCAGGGCTTCCACGAATTGATGCGCTACCGCATCCGCGATGTTATTTTAGTCTCCAGCCTGTACGATTTTTACGTGTTCGAGGAAGACGGGCGGCTCTACGACGTGATCCGCAAAGAGTACCAGGGCCTGAATTTGAGTCCCGCGCCGGAATTTACCTTAGTCTCCAACGGCAAAGAAGCTTTGGAGCTGGCCCGCGACGGACGCAAATACGACCTCATCATCACCACCCCGCACATCCAGGACATGGAGGTGACCCGCTTCGCAAAACTGGTGCGCGGCGCCGGCATCGACATCCCGATTGTGCTGCTGACCTACGACAGCCGGGAGACTTCGGAGCTGCTCTCGCACTACAACACTTCCGCCCTGTTCGACCAGGTGTTCATCTGGCAGGGCGACTTTCGCATCCTCATCGCCATCATCAAACAGTTGGAAGACCGTTTCAACGTGGAACACGACACCCGCACCATCGGGGTGCAGGTGATCATCCTGATCGAAGATAACGTGCGCTACTATTCCTCTTTCCTGCCTATTATCTACAACGAGCTATTCAACCAATCCCTGCGCCTGATTTCCGAAGGGGTGAACCTGCCGGACCGTTACCTGCGCATGCGCGCCCGGCCCAAGATTTTGCTGTGCAACAATTACGAGCAGGCCTGGGATTATTTCGAGAAATATAAAGAGTATATCTTAGGCATCATTTCCGACATCGATTTTATCCACGACGGGCGGCAGGACCCCGAAGCGGGGCTGGAATTCGCCCGCAACGTCAAAAAAGCGATGGGGGATATTCCGATTCTGCTGCAATCCAATGTACCGGAAAATACCACCCGCGCCCAGGAAGCCGGCGCTTCGTTTTTGTTGAAAGATTCCCCTACCCTGCTGAACGATCTCCATAAATTCATCATGGAGAATTTCGGTTTCGGCGATTTTATTTTTCGCGCCGATGACGGCCGGGAGGTCGGGCGCGCCCACAACCTCAGCTCCCTGGAGCAGCAGCTCCACCTGGCGCCGGGGGAAAGCATCAAATACCATGCGGATCGCAATCATTTTTCGAACTGGCTGAAAGCCCGCACCGAATTCTGGCTGGCCCACCGCCTGCGCCCCCGCAAGGTATCGGATTTCGCTTCCATCGAGGACCTCCGGCAACTGCTGATCTCTTCTCTTCAGGAGTACCGCAAGGCCCGCCATCGCGGCACCGTCACCGATTTCCGGAAGGACACCTTCGATCCCAACGGCAGTTTTGCGCGGATCGGGGGAGGCTCCCTGGGAGGAAAAGCGCGCGGGATCAGCTTCGTCAACCTGTTGTTGAACAACTCCGATCTTCGCCACAAATTCAAAGGGGTGGTGGTGCAGGTACCCGCGGGGGTGGTGGTCGGCACGGACGTGTTCGATTATTTCCTGGATGAGAATCACCTGCGGAATTTTGCCCTCTCCGCGAATGACGACGGGGAGATTACCCGGCGGTTCCTGGCGGCCAACAAATTCCCCGCAGAGGTGGTCGAGCAGTTGCGGGAATTCTTAGAAATCATGACCGTTCCTTTAGCGGTTCGTTCCTCCAGCCTGTTGGAGGATTCCCAATATCATCCCTTTGCGGGGGTGTATGAAACTTATATGATTCCCAACCGGCATCCGGAGCCGCAGCAGCGCCTTCAGGAATTATTGAATACTATCAAGTGCATATACGCCTCCACCTTTTACAATCTTGCCAAAGATTACATCCGGGTGACCTCCTACCGTTTAGAGGAGGAAAAAATGGCCGTGATCATCCAGAAGATGGTCGGGGCGCGGCATAAAAACCGCTTCTATCCGGAAGTTTCGGGAGTGGCCAAATCGCACAATTTTTACCCCGTTGCGCCCCAGAAAGCGGACGACGGTATCATCTCCGTGGCCCTGGGATTGGGCAAAATGGTGGTGGAAGGCGGCGCCTCGGTGCGCTTCTGCGCGAAATACCCGCATCACATTCCCCAGTTTTCGACCATCCCGGAGACTCTAAAGAACAGCCAGCAGAACTTCTACGCCCTGGATCTTGAAACGCATTTGGACGCCAACCTGGAAAGTTACCGGGGCTTGATTTGCTCCCTGCCCTTGAGCGAGGCAGAGAAGGATGGAACCCTCTATCACGTCGGCTCTACCTACTCTCACGAAAATCACGCCATTTACGACGGCCTCTCCCGCCCCGGCCCGCGGCTGGTTACCTTTGCCCCGATCCTCAAGAACAAGATTTTTCCCTTCCCGCAAATTTTGGAAATTTTGCTGGAGATGGGGCGCAAGGGGATGGGAACGCCGGTCGAGATCGAATTTGCAGCCAATGTGTCGGCGCCGCCGGGGGAGCCGAAAGAATTCGGGGTGCTGCAAGTGCGGCCGCTGGTGCTCAGCCGGGAGATGGATCAACTGCGGTTTGGGAAAACCGAGAACGAGGAATTGATCTGCAAGAGCGATAAGGTGTTAGGCAACGGCCTCATCGAGCATATTTACGACGTGGTGATGGTGGATTACGAACGGTTTGACCGCGCCAAAAGCCGCGAGGTCGCCCGGGAAGTTTATTATTTCAACGCCAAACTTTTGGCGGAAAAACGCCCCTACCTGCTGATCGGGGTGGGCCGCTGGGGCTCCATGGACCCCTGGTTGGGCATTCCGGTGCGCTGGGAGCAGATATCCGGGGCCAAAGCCATCGTGGAAACCGGGTTCAAGAATATGGACGTGACCCCTTCGCAAGGCTCCCATTTTTTCCAGAACATTACCTCCTTCATGGTCGGCTACTTCACAGTCGATTCCTTGAACGACGAGAGCTTTGTGGATTGGAAGTGGCTGCAAGCGCAGCAACCTTACGAAGGGTTGGAATTTACCCGGCATCTGCGCTTCCCCTCGCCGGTGGTGGTAAAAATGAACGGCCACCAGCACAAGGGAATCATTTTGAAGCCGCGGGGGTGATGTGGGGAGGGGCAGGAATAGTTATCGCTGGCTCAATTTTGCTTTTTTTCGGAAACTATAAAGGGAATCGTATGAAAATCCCAATAAATCTAAGGCCGGGAAGAGCGCTGCTCCTCCTGGTCGTCACGCTGGGGAGCATTTTCGCCCAGACCCCGCAGCAAAAGAAAGCCCTGGCCGCCCTGGGGGAGCTGAGCAACTCGTTCGAAGCCCTGGCGGAGCAGGTGGCCCCGGCGGTGGTGCAAATTTTTTCCACCGGCTACGCGCCGGGGGACGCGCAGACCGCGTCCAGCATCCTGGCCCCCCAGCGCAGCAGCGGTTCCGGGGTTATCCTCGACCCCAACGGTTACATCATCACCAATGCCCACGTGGTAGAGGGAGCGACCCGGGTGGAAGTGCAGCTCGCCTCCCTGGAAAAAGCGGGCGCTAAATCCCGCTCGATTCTGCGGCCGCGGGGAAAGAAGCTGCCGGCGACGATATTAGGCCTTGACCGGGAAACGGACTTAGCCGTGCTGAAAATCGAAGGGCAGAATCTCCCCTTCCTCCAATTGGGAGATTCCGATTTGCTGCGCCAGGGGCAATTGGTGCTGGCGTTCGGCAGTCCCCTGGGGCTGGACAACAGCGTTAGCTTAGGCGTTATCAGCTCCGTGGCCCGGCAGTTAAGGCCGGAGGACCCCATGATCTACATTCAGACCGATGCGCCGATCAACCCCGGCAACAGCGGCGGCCCGCTGGTCAACACCGAGGGGCAGGTGGTGGGGATCAACACCCTGATCTTCAGCCAGTCCGGGGGCAGCGAGGGGTTGGGATTCGCCGCGCCCGGCAACATCGTGCGGAACGTGTTCGAACAGATCAAACGGCACGGGCGGGTGCGCCGGGGAGAGATCGGGGTAAACGCCCAGACCATCACCCCCACCCTGGCCAGGGGACTGAAGCTGCCGCAGGATTGGGGCGTGCTGGCGGGGGACGTATCTCCCGGAAGCCCCGCGGCGGAAGCAGGTTTGAATAGCGGGGACGTTATTTTCAGCCTTGACACTAAAATCATGGAAAACGGGCGGCAATTCGAGGTGAACATCTATCGCCGGCCGGTCGGGGAGGAAGTGCTGTTGGAAGTGCTGCGCGGCAGCGAGCGGCTGACCATGAAAGTGAGTGTGATCGAGCGCCCCGATGAGGCTTCCCGCTTTCTCGAAATGGTGAATCCCCGGGATAACCTGGTCCCACGGTTGGGCATTTTGGCCATCGACATCGACAGCCGGGTCGAAGAAATGCTGCCGCGGCTGCGCAAGAAGTTCGGGGTGTTAGTGGCCGCCATTTCCGCGGACAGCCCGGTGGAGAATGGCGCTTTTTACCCCGGCGACGTTATTTACGGCATCAATGGGGTGGAAATTACCGGGCTGTTCGGCCTGCGGGCAGAACTGGATAAACTCCGGCCCGGCGACGCCGCAGCGCTGCAAATCCAGCGCCGCGGGCAGTTGATGTTTTTGGGGGTGGCGGTGGAGCAGTAACCGCGGGATGTTGCCCCGCCAACAACCCTTTCAATAACACTCGAACACTATAACACGATCTGCTCGCTAATTTCCCCCGCGATGGAGCGGCAAAACTGTTGGCGCACTTCCGAAATATCTTCCGGGTATTGCCCCAACAGGTGCATCAGCTTCACGATAGCGGCCTCCACGGTCATGTCCCCCGCCCCGATGGCCCCCGCCGCAGCAATCAATTTTCCGTTTTCATAGCGGGAGAGATCCACCTTGCCATGCCGGCTCTGCGAGGTAATCGTCACCACTTTGCCCGCCCCGGTCAAATCTTCGATCAAAGGTACGAAGGATTTTTCCTGCACCGAGAGGTTGCCCAGCCCTAACCCGCGAATCACCACCGCCTGCACCTGGGTGTAAAAGAGGCAGCGCAGGTAATCCGGCTGCAAGCCGGGGAAGAAGGAGAGAGTGAGCACCCGGTCGGAAACCGCGGTTTTCAGCTCCGGCGGCCCGGCCGGGCGCAGAAGCTGGCCGTTAGCAATGTGCACGTCTAATCCCACTTCCGCCAGGGGCGGGAAATTGGGGCTTTCGAACGCCCCGTAGTCGATGGTGGAAATTTTCACCGCGCGGTTGCCGCGCAGCAACCGGGTGCCGAAGAAGATGCACACCTCCGGGATCGCGTAAGTGGCCAACTCCACCGCGTTGATAAGGTTGGCGCGGGCGTCGGTGCGAATTTCCGACAGGGGGCGCTGGGAGCCGGTCAAAATTACCGGTTTGGGCAGGTTGGGCAGCATAAAGGAGAGCGCCGCGGCGGTGTAGGAGAGCGCGTCGGTGCCGTGGATGATTACGAAGCCGTCGTAGCTATCCAGGTTATGATAGATGAGGCCGGCCAGCTCCTGCCAATGGCGCGGCTGCACGTTGCCGCTGTCGAGGTTGAAGGGCGCTTTGAAATCGATCCGGGCAATCTTTTCCAGTTCCGGCACGTGGGCGGTGATGCGCGCCTGCATCTGGCTGGGGGCTAAAATTTCCCCGGGCTGCATCTTCACCATCCCAAAGGTGCCGCCGGTATGGAGGATGAGGATTTTTTTCATGGCGCCTCTTTTGAACGACAATTATTCTATCGGAGTAGTCAGGCGATGAAGGATGATAAACCTCTAAATTTCCGAGGGCAAAACTATTGCAAAACATAGAAAAATTGTTACTATTCAGCCACAGAGACCACAGAGGTCACAGAGGAAGATTTGGGGGTATCCACCACTTCGTGGAGAGCATTTAGAGCCTTATATATTTTTTTTAAAAACGGCGGTTTTACCACACTATTTTTACGCTAATCTTCCTTAACGCTCTATCTTTGCTAACTAAAGAGGTTTTAGTTAACTGTGCTGTCGCCGGGATTAAACGGTCATGCGCTTCCAGTCCAGTTAACGACCCCGCAATTTTCAATATTTCCATGCCAAATGGAATCATCTCATAATTGATGCTGTTTTCAATTTGTGAAAGCAAATCTCCAAAAGATAAATTCAGCTTTCCTTTTTCTGCCAGATACAGAATTTCCATCAAGACAATGATCGGCGCATAAATGAGATCATTCTTTTCTGCCTCTACAATCGTTTGCATTGCTTTGGGAGATAACTTGTCGTTCAAATTCTTGTCGATACCCAATCAAGGCATGGGTATCTATGGTAATTGCCATATTTTCTTGGCCTCTTCAATATCCTGCTCCGTTATCGGGCTGCCCTGGATAATTCCCTTCAAAAATATTCGCCCGGTTTTTTTATCCCTGGCTTTCTGCAAAGTGAGCCATTCCAAAAAGGATCTGGCTGTAGTGAGTTTATCCCCAGGGAGTTTATCGATCAATTCATAAAGTTCTTGTTTGGCGATCATTAATAGCTCCTCTTCTTTATTGAAAAAGAAGATACACTGGCAGAAAAAGGGACGCAAGGGGATTTTCCCGGCATGAAGCTCAAAACCTCAATTCCCCGAACACGCGTTTCCGCAGCCCCACGGTATTCCCGTAGCGGGTATGGTTGATCCAGCCGTGAACGCTCTGTTAATTTCCATAGACCTCAAAGGTTTCCAAAACCTTTGAGGTCTATGGCCTACCAACCTTTCCTTAAACCAACCTTGTTTACGCCAGCAAGTATTTGTATCTTCGCTGGTAAAATTTACCGTGAAAGGGGCAAAACAAGAGGCGGAAGAGGGGGTGTTTCTGTAAGGAGCCGCCTGCGCAGCGAGTGCGCAAATGTTCAAAGGCCGGCATACCATGTCCAAAATAGAGAATGTCCACGATAACTTTTTCAAAAAGGTTTTCTCCGATGTTGCTAACGTGAAAACCTTTTTGGAAATCGCCCTGCCGGAAGCGCTGCGGCGGCAGTTGGATCTTGGCGCCCTGGAGCTGGACACCACCTCCTACGTTTCCGAGGAATACAAAACATCCCTGTCGGACGTGGTGGTAAAATGCGCTGCCAAAGAGCGGCAGAATCCGCTGGACGTCTATCTGCTGTTCGAGCACAAATCCTACCCGGATAAAAGGATCTTCATCCAACTGCTGCGCTACATGTATTTGATGTGGCAGAAAGACAGCGCGGAAGGAAAACCGCTCCGGGCGATTATTCCGCTGGTCTTTTACCATGGAAGAAGCCGTTGGAAACTATCCACGCAATTTGTGGAACAGTTTGAGGTTGGCAAAGAGTTGCGGCGCTTCCTGCTCAATTTTGAATACATCCTCTTTGACGCTAACCAGTGGGATTGGCAAGCAGAAGGCAGCCGGCCCTTGAAAGAGAATGTATTCCTGCTCTCGGCCATGTTGTTGATGAAAGGCGCTTACCGGAAGGATTTGGAGATCATCCGGCAGGTGGTACGGTTATGGAACAAAATGGGCTTGATTGAGAAAAAAGATCAGGTTAACTTTTTGCTGATTTACATTGCGGAGACGCAGGACGTTCCCGCGACGCAATTGATCAAAATATTGGAAGAGAGTGAAATTGAAGGAGAAGATATTATGCCCACTTTAGCACAGCGGTGGAGGCAGGAAGGGAAACAGGAAGGGAGACAGGAAGGGCTCCGGGAAGGAATCGAGAAGGGAATCGAGAAGGGAATCGAAAAGGGAATCGAAAAAGGATTTATTTTGGACAAACAGGAGGTGTTGATCATGCTTCTGTCTGCCCGGTTTGGGCTGGAGGAAGAGGAAAGAAACTTTATCCGAACGGTAGATGCGATTGATAAACTGAATACCGCCCTGAAAATGGTTCTGACTGCCGATAGCAAAGAGAAAATTATCGAGTACCTGGAATTCGAGCAGTAGCGTGGGGCTTATAACTGCGATTGTAGAAATTAAAATGAGGGAGTGCGCGCAAAACTGTGCAAAACTGAAGTTTTGCACTCCTTGACTTCGTTATGCTAAAGTTAAAACCTGTTCTTTACGGCCTGCCGGAATTCGCCGAGTTGCAAAAATTGTTAGAGCAAAAACCCGCCATCCGGGTAAAGGGGCTGTACGGCTCCTTCCAGGCCGCGGCGATCAATTTCATCAAAGAAACCCGCAACTGCCCCATCTTAGCGGTGCAGCCGGACGGCGACGCCGCGGAAAAGTTGGTGGATGACCTGCGCTCCTTTATGCCCGCGGGGGAGTCCTTCGGAGAGTCCCAGGCGGTGTATTTCCCCTCCGACGAAGTCGTGCCCTTCGATAAAGGGTTGTTCACCCCGGCGCTCTACAGCATGAGGCTGAACGCCCTGGCCGCGGCCGTGGAGCAGCCCGCCCCGGTGATCGTTACCACCCCTTCCGCGCTGCTGCGGCGGGTTCCGGACCCCGCGGCGTTCAAAAAGAACATCCTGCAACTGAAGGTGGGAGAGGATTTCGAGCGCGATCTGCTGATCCAGTGGCTAGCCGAGAGCGGCTACCAGCGCGCGCCCATCATCGACGAGATCGGGCAGTTCAGCGTGCGCGGGGGAATCATCGACGTTTTCTCCTTCGAATCCGAAGCGCCGCACCGGTTGGAATTTTTCGGCGACACGATCGAATCCATCCGGGAGTTCGACGTGCTCTCGCAGCTTTCCATCCAGCAGGTCGAAAAAGTGCGCATGGTGGGCAAGATCGCCGGGCAGGCGGAAAATGCGCTGATTTTCGACTACTTCCCCGCCTGGTCGATTATTTTCTGGGAAGATATCGAACGCTGCCGCCGGCACTTGAAGGAGTGGTGGGAAGAGGCGGCCGCCCGTTTTGCGGAGCGCAAGGGAGAGCTAAAAATCAACTCTCCGGAAGAATACTACCTCCCCTTAGGGCAGCTCTCCGCAGCGGCAAAAAAATTCCAGCACGTCTTCCACTCCCACCTGTCGGAAATTCAAAATTCCAAATTCAAAATTCAAAATCCAACGTTTGAAATTCAATATCCAAAATCCAAAACTCAAATTCCAACATCCGAAATCAGCGATCCGAAACCTGTGGTGAGCCCTTCGGCAGGCTCAGGATACACTTCAGTCGAACCATCCGAAATCGAAAATCCGACCCGCCCCCCCGGGGAATCCGCAATTGCGGAGAAGCTCGACCTGCACTTCCACGCCTCCCCGCCCCCGGTATTTCACGGGAACGTCAAACTGTTAGTGGAACACTTGCAGCGCAGCCTGGGAGCGGGGAGCGGGGAAAAACCGCAAAAAATTTACATTCTCCATGACGGCGAGGCCTCCCGCAGCCGCTTAGAGGATATTCTGGAGCAGGAAATGGGCGAGCTTCCCCCGCTCACCTTTATCGACGAGGGGTTGCACCAGGGATTCACCCTGCCGCGGCACTCCATCCAGTGCCTTACCGACCATGAGATATTCAACCGTTTGCGCATGCGCCGGCGCAAGCGCCGCCTGCGAATCTCCGGCAGCCTGATCCGCAGCCTGCAAACCTTAGAATACGGCGATTACGTGGTGCACATCGACTACGGGATCGGCAAATACGTGGGCGTGGAGCGCATCCAGGTGGCGGGCATCGAAAAGGAGTGCATCAAACTGCTCTACGAGGACGACGACGCCCTCTACGTCACCCTGGACAAGCTCAGCCGCATCCAGCGCTATGTCAGCGAAGAAGGTTTCCAGCCCAAATTGACCAAGTTGGGCAGCGCGGAGTGGGAACGGGTAAAGGGGCGCACCCGCAAATCCGTGGAGCACGTCGCCCGCGACCTGGTGGAGCTGTACGCCAAACGGCTGGCCCAGGAGGGCCACGCCTTCAACGAGGACGGTTTGTGGCAGAAGGAGCTGGAAGCCTCTTTCCCCTTCGAGGATACCCCGGACCAGGCCCGCGCCGCGGAAGAGGTGAAGCAGGACATGGAATCCCCCCGCCCGATGGACCGCTTAGTGTGCGGGGACGTGGGCTACGGAAAAACCGAGGTGGCCATCCGCGCGGCCTTCAAAGCGGTGATGGACGGGCGACAGGTGGCGGTGTTAGTACCCACCACCATCCTGGCGCAACAGCATTACGACACCTTTCGGGAAAGAATGATGAATTTCCCCCTGCAAATCGAGGTGCTCTCGCGCTTTCGCAGCCGGGCGCAGCAGCAGCGGGCGCTGGAGAAGCTGGCCGGCGGCGAAGTGGACGTCGTTATCGGCACGCACCGCTTGCTCTCCAAAGACGTAACGTTCAAAGACCTGGGCCTGCTGATCGTGGACGAGGAACAGCGCTTCGGGGTCACCCACAAGGAGCGCTTGAAGCAGTTGAAAGTCACCGTGGACACCCTCACCCTTACCGCCACGCCCATTCCCCGCACCCTGCACATGTCCCTGATGGGCGCCCGGGACCTCTCCATCGTGGATACCCCGCCTACCAACCGCCGCCCGATTATTACCGAAATCACCACCTGGGACCAGCAGCTGATTTACAAAGCGATCACCTACGAGATCGAGCGCGGCGGACAGGTGTTCTTCGTGCACAACCGGGTGCAAACCATCGAGGCGGTAACGGGAATGCTGCGCAACATCGTTCCCCGGGCGCGGTTTGCCATTGCGCACGGGCAGATGCGCGAGCACCAGTTGGAACAGATCATGGACGATTTCCACCACAAGCGCATCGACGTGCTGGTGGCGACCATGATCATCGAGAACGGGTTAGACATTCCCAACTGCAATACCATCATCATCAACCGGGCGGATAAGTTCGGGCTGGCGCAGTTGTACCAGTTGCGCGGGCGGGTGGGGCGCTCCGACCGCCAGGCCTACGCTTATTTGATCATCCCGCCCCAGGAGCGGTTGAACGACCTGGCCCTGAAGCGCCTCTACGCCATCGAGGAGTTCAGCGACCTCGGTTCGGGGATGAAAATCGCCATGCGCGACCTGGAAATCCGCGGGGCCGGAAACCTGTTGGGGCACAGCCAGAGCGGGCACATCAACGCCGTGGGTTACGATTTATACCAGAAAATCCTCCGCGAAGCGGTGGAAGCGATCCAGGAAGAGAAGCTGCCGGAGCAGTTCATCGTGGATCGCATGCCGATTGTGGATGCTTCGGTGGAGATCGACATGGAAATGTACTTCCCGGACGATTACATCCCCTCCCCCAACGAAAAGGTCATCATCTACCACCGTTTGCTCAATCTTGATGCGCTCAGCTCCATCGACAACCTGGTAAACGAATTGCGCGACCGTTTCGGCCCCCTGCCGGAGCCGGCGGAGAACCTGGTGGAGATGGTGCGGATCAAAAAATTGGCCTCGCAGCTATTCATCAAGCAGGTAAAAATTCGCAAGAACCAGATGACCATCGTATTTGACGAACGCGCCAGCGCCCGGGACGCTTTCATCGAAAAAGAGCTTCCCCGTTACATCAACCAGAGCATGGCCCCCCTGAAATTTGTGCAAACCGAGCAGTTGAGAGCGCTGGTGACCCTGAACGGGAAAACTGAGAAAGACCGCGTGGGCTTTGCAAAATACTTCTTGCGTAACTTGTGAGCGGGGCATAAATTTTTCGGCCTTGTTGGGTAAGCGTAATTATCTTGACAATGTTACATTAGGTAGAATGGGGGAGTTCCTGGGTTTATTCGCCCACGAAAAACACAAAAAAACACGAAATGTACAAAGGTGTTTTTTGTATTTTGAGTATTTCGTGGGCCAAATCATTCTTGAAATGTGATATTGTCAAGTTATTTTGATAATGTTAGAGTTCATAGGCTTCAAAGGTTTTTTAAAAGCTTTGAAGTTTTTAAATCAAGGAGAAACATAATGAATGCATTCATTCGCTGGTCGCTGCTCATTCCCCTGCTGTTTTTCTTCCTTCAATGCCAGAAAGAGGACGACAAAGTGGTCGCCCGGATCGAGAGCGAGAAAATCACCGTGAAAGAATTGCGCGATAAACTTCAAGAAGAATACCGCGGCAAGAACCTGGCCGATATTTCGTTAGAAGACCGCCAGAAAACCCTGGAAAAGCTCTTAGAAGAGCGGCGCAAAGTGGTATGGGCGATCAAAAATGATTATGATAAAGACCCCGAATATCAAAAAGAATTGAGCAATTACCGTAAAATTGCTCTCGCCAACGAACTCTATACCACGGTAATCGTCTCCAACATTTTACCGGAAGCTTTGTTGAAACAGTATTACGAGTGGAAACACCGGAACGTGGAAGCGGTGGTGCTCCACGTGGGGTATAACCAGGCGCGGATCATCAATAATCCCCGCTCCCTGGAGGAGGCGGAAACGCTGGCCCGGCAATACCTGGATCAACTGGCCGCCAGCCCCGATCCCCAAAAAACCGCCGAGGAGCTGACCGACAATAAACGGGTCAGCGTGCTATTGAAACCGTACGCCATCGGGCGTTTTGCCACGGTGGTGGACAGCGCGGTGTTCACTGCCGCCCCCGGCGACGTGGTCGGCCCGATCAAGACCGAAGACCATGGGGTGATGGTGTTGAAAATCCTCAGCGTGCAGCCCATCCCCAAAACCGGCGATTATGAAAGCGTCAAAGGGGAGTTGCAGCAAACCTTGCGCGGCATTATGCGTCCCCGGGAAACAGAGTTATTTGATCGCTACTCCAAAGAGTTTCAAGAGAAACACCGGGTGGAGATTTCCGACGCGGAGATTGCCCGGTTTGTGGAGATTTTGCGCGCCTGGGGTGAGAAGCCCGAGCATGAAATCAGCGATTTCACCGCCGAGGAACGGGAAATCGCGCTGGCGAAAATCGACGGCAAAGCCTACACAGCCGGTGATTTCATCGACGCCTTTAAAGAGCGGCTGAAATTCGATTACCGCAAATTTCTCACCCCCGATGAATTGAAGAACGGTTTTCTTTCCCGGCAGATGAACCTGGAAGCCTGGGCGCTGGAGAGCCAGAAGCGCGGATTCGGGAAGCGGGAAAAGGTTAAGGAAGCGCTGGAGAAATTCCGGGTTTCCCGCCTGTCGCAGATGCTCGAAAAGCACGGGACAGGCCAGGATATCGCCGTCAGCGAGGATGAAATCGTTGCCTATTATAACGCCAACCAGGACAAATACAAGACCCCGGAGCGCATCCAGGTGTGGCAGCTTCCGGTGAAAGACGAGGCCGCCGCCCGGGAAGCGCTGCGCCAGGCCAAAAAAGGAAAAGATTTTCCCACCCTCTTCAAAAGTTATGGCAAAGAACTGAAAGGAATAGCCGGGCGGCTGGATTTGAGTTACCAAACCCGGAACTCTCAATTCAAAGAGGTGGTTGAAAAAGCGTTTGAAATCGGGCCAAACCAGTACGCCGGGCCGGTTCTTTCGGGAGGGAACCTCTATATTATCAAAACCGGGGAGCACCAGCCGGAACTGTTAAAGCCGCTGGAGGAGGTGCGCAGCAGCATTCATAGCGTGCTCACCAACCAAAAACGCACCGAAGCCCGGGAAAAACTGATGGTAGATATTCGCAAAAAGTATAGCTATCGAATCAACGAATCCATTTTGCGGAGCATTAGCTGAAGCGCGATTCCAGATGCTCGATGCTCGATCTTCGATACGGATACTTGATTTTGGATACCGGGCATTCCAGCGCCGAAGATCGAGCATTCGGAATCCGGCTTTGAGAAACATTCACTTGAGGGTTGTTAACGTTATATGAGAATCCATTTTTTAAGAATGGCGGTGATATTCCCGGCGGCGGCTATGTTATTGGCAAGCTGCGGCAGCAATCCCAAGCCGGGAGAAATTGTCGCCCGGGTCGGAGATGCATACTTAACCCGTGACATGGTGCTCTCCCTCACGCCGGAGTCCCTGGAGAGAGAGGACCGGGAATTTTTTATTCACCGCATTGTGGAACAGTGGGTGGATAACCAGGTTCTGGCGCGCAAGGCCGCCCAGGAAGGAATGGAGCTATCCCCCCGGGAGCTCTGGCAAATCAGCAACCTGGAAACGGATATGCTGGCGTCGAAATTCTTAGATTCAAAAATGAGGGCCAGCTTCCCGGTAGCCGAGAGGGAAATCGACGAGTATTACACCTCCAACCCCGGCCAATTTAAACGCAAAATGGACGAAGTTCACCTGGTTCACCTCTACTTCGAGCAGTTGGATAATGCCATCGTCAACGAAATCCGGCAGTCCAAATCTTTGCCGGAGGTGATCAAGAAAAACTACCTGGACCGGCAGGTGAACCGCATCGTGGAGCCGAACGGGGACCTGGGCTACGTGCCGGTGGAGCAGTTGCGGGAGAAGTTCAAGCAGGCCATCCGCGGCGCGCAAAGCGGGGGGATTTATGGTCCCATCCGCACCGAGGACGGCTACCATTTTTTGCAGGTGCTCGACCGCCAGCCGGCCGGTTCGCTAAAATCGTTGGAATTGGTGCATGATGAGATTGCAACCCGGCTGCAAATCGCCCGCCGCCACGACGCCATCAAAACGCTGAAGGAAAAAATCCGCCAGGAATTCGATGCGGAAACCCATTATGAGAACATTTTGTGAGATGATGGATTAGTGTTTTGGTGTTTTGACGACCTGAAGTGAAACCTATTTAGAGAGAGTTATGAAACGTATTCCCCTATTCTTTACGATAGCATTCGCCCTGCTGGCGGCCGGAACGCTGCGCTCCCAACAGTCCGTGGACGGCATTGCCGCGGTGGTGGGCAACCAGATCATCCTGAAATCGGATTTGAACACCTTGATTACCCAATATGGCCTGCAAAACAAGGTCAATGTCTATAAGGACCCGCAACTGCTCAAAACTCTGAGCCAGGAGATTCTGGCGCGGCTGGTGGATGAAAAGGTGCTCTTGATCAAAGCCCAGGAAGACACCATCAAGGCGGATGAGGAGCGGGTGGACCAGGTTTTGTCGCAGCAAATCAACAATTTCATCCAGCAGGCCGGTTCCCAGGAACGGTTGGAAAGTTACTACGGAATGCCCCTGGTGCAGATCAAAAAAGAGCTGCGCCAGCAGATCGAGAATCGCATGATTATCGAACAGCTTCGCCAGAAACATTTCTCCAATATCAAAGTGTCGCGCCGGGAGGTGGAAAATTTCTTCTATCAATACCAGGACAGCCTCCCCCGGCAGGATGAAACTGTGGATATTTCGCACATTCTGCTGCAAATCACTCCCAGCGAGGAGAGTTTTCAGGCCGGATACGCCAAAATAGAAAAGGTTAAGGAACTGTTGAACCAGGGGCAGGATTTTGTGGAACTGGCCGGCCAATATTCCGAGGACCCCGGCTCCGCCTCCAACGGGGGCGATTTGGGTTGGGTCAAACGCGGCGATTTAGTGAAGGAGTTCGAAGAAGTAGCCTTCGCCCTGGAGCCGGGGCAAATTTCCGATATCGTGCAAACCCAGTTTGGATTTCACATCATTCAAATGATCGAGCGCCAGGGGGAGCGCATTCACGTGCGCCACATTCTCATCCGCTTGCAGCCCACCGCGGAGGATGAGCGCCGCACCGTAGAACGGTTGAAGGAAATTCGCCGCAAAATTTTGGCCGGCGAGGCGGGTTTCGAGGAAATGGCGCTGCAAAATTCCAACGATCCCAACGTGGCGCAGGATAAAGGCCGCCTGGGGAAATTCGCGACCGGCTCCTTCCAGATCAAGGCTTTCGACGCGGCCATCAAGCCCCTGCAAGCGGGGGAAATCTCCGAACCCTTCAAAACCGACTTCGGCTACCACATCGTGCTGCTGCACGGCCGCCAGGAAGCCCGCACCCTCAGTTTGGAGAACGACTGGCAGCAGATCGAGCAGTACGCCATCGAGTTCAAGACCACCCAGCAGTTCGAGAAATGGCTGAAGGAATTGCGGGAGGAGATTCCCATCGATGTGAAGGTGGAGATTTGAGGACGGTAAAGAGGTTGTGGGGATAACTGCCAGCACGAGATAATCGGGAGAACACCATGAACAAGCACACCTTCCCCGCCCAAATCCTCGACGCCGGGGGCGGGGGCGCGTACGTGGAAATTCCCTTTGACGTGGAAGAAGCCTACGGCGCCCGCGGCCAGGTAAAGATTAAAGCGACTTTCGACGGGCATCCCTACCGCGGCTCCATCGCCCCCATGGGCAAGGGATGCCACATCCTGATCGTGCGCAAAGACGTGCAGAAGGCCATCGGGAAAACCATCGGCGATACCGTGCAGATCACCCTGGAGCGGGATAGCGAGCCGCGCACCGTGACCGTGCCGGAGGATTTCCGGGCGGCGCTGGAGCAAAATCCCGCGGCGAAAGCGATCTTCGAGAAATTCGCTTTCACCCACCGCAAGGAATACGTACAGTGGATCGAAAGCGCCAAAAAGCCGGAAACCCGCCAGCGGCGCATCCAAAAAGCGATCGAGATGATTGGGGAAGGGAAGAAATACTCCTGAAATAAAGAACCAAGAGCCAAATTCCATTTTTTTTATCTTGGTTCTTGGCTCTTGGCTCCTGGCTCTTGGCTCCTGGCTCTTGGCTCCTGGTTCTTGGCTTCCGGTTCTTCAAAACTTATACACCACTCCCGCATTCAAAATCGTGTTCCGATTGTCGTTGTGCTCGAATTCGCGGTCCTGGTCGTTGTCGTAATTGGCGAATAACTGGAGTTGCCAGCGCCGGCTGAGGGGAATCCAGCCGAACAGGCCGAGTGAATGCACCAGCCGGTCGGAATAGAAAGAGCTGAGCAGGGAATTTTCCGCCCGGGGATAGTTGCGCCAGCTAAGCCGGTATTCCGCGCTGAGCAAAATTCCCGCAAGGTTCAGGTATTCTCCGGTGAGCGCCAGCCCGTGGGAAATGAAATCCGCCTGCTCTACAATCGGTTGATCCTCCGGCCTGGCAGCGAGGTGGGCTTGCTGCTCCCGGAAATAGCCGATCCCGAATGACTTCAGGCTGCCGAGGTAGATTTTTTGGATTGCTTCGAGGTTGAGATAACTGATATTCGGGTTGACGGCGTCGGCGCTGCGGTAATCGCGGCGCTCCAGGCGGCTGCGCAGGTGGATTCCCCACCAGGAGAGAAACGCCCACTCCAGCTCCGCGCACGGCTCGAACGCCAGGTAACCATTTTGGTACGGCTCCTCGCTAACCACGTTGTCAAAATCCTGGTACACGCCCTCCGCGCCCAATTCCAGATAGCGATTATAATTCTTCCACAGGCGGTAAACCCCGGCTAAGCGGTTTTGCACGTAGCGGTAACCGCTTTCCCCGGATTCGCGGTACAGATTCGGCATCCAGGAGAAAGAAAACGAATTCGTAAAATCGAAAAAATGCTCGTAATAGGCGCTTAACCCCAGCGATAAAATATCCCCGCTAAAACTCCCCGGCTCAGAATATCCCTTATAACGCCCGGTCAGGCTGAGGTACCAGCGATTCCGGGTGTCATAAGGATTTCCGTAAAACACCATCGCGCGGCTGTCGAAAAAATCCGGCTCCTGTGCGGTTCGGGCGTGGAAATACCCCCCGTCCAGCTCCAGGCGGGATACCCGCTTAAAGGTTCGTTTCTCCGCAGAAAGGAAAATATCGTAACTGATGAACTGGTCGTCCAGGCGCAGGCGCTGGTTCAGCAAGAGCGGCTGCCCGCCGATAAAGACGGGGCGGTAATAGGCAATGCTGAGATAGGGATTTTGCAATTCTTCGGCGATAACGCTGTCATTTTCAAGAAAAGTAACCTCGAATTCCTGCCGGGAATAATCGATGCCGCTTTCGATCTGGAACTGCGGGGCCGGGTCGAATATGGACGATGAGGAAAAATTGTCATTGGGGTCGATCGCTCCGCTATCGGGGGCAGGGCTTTCTACAAAACTCCGCTCCGCGCCGCCATCCATTGTTTCCGCGGTTTCGTAAAGCGCCAGGATGGTATTCAAAATTTCCTGCCCCCCTCGCCAATTTTTTATCGCCGCCAGCGCCGCGGCATCCTCCAACAACTGATAAATCAAGCTGTCTTCCGGTAACCCGAGCAACAGCGTTTCAACCCGCGCCAAGTTGGATTCGTACAAATTCTGTTCCAGGAGGGATAGTGAATCGGGGGGAGCGTCAGAAACGGGCCGGGCGCCTGCCGGGCTGCCGGCGGTCCATGCCAGGGCGGCCAGGATCGCCAGAAGCGTAACGGTTCCGGGGATATTCGAAAGCGAGAATGCATGACGAGCCGGGGCGCCAGAAACCATGGGATTCCACAAAAACCGTTTAGCTGAACCGTGAATTAAGCGGCTGCCGGTTTAGGAATCCGGCAGCCGCGATTTTTTTGATACCTGGGAGAATAATCTATGGTATTACCCGGTAGGGAGCGCTCCAGGTAGTGGAGTTATAAGGATAGGTAGTGGCGTCGTCGTCGAAAATGGTTCCGTTATCAATGGCATCCACCACCGCGTGGCGCAGCCGGAAGGGCTGCTGGCCGATAGTCCAGCTTCCTTCGTACACCTGGTCGCCGGTAACCGGATCCACCCCCACATATTCAAACCGTTTGCGGGCATGGTGCTGACGATTCACCCCGAAGTGGAGCAGCACGGTTTCCGTGGAGCCGTTACCGAGCGGATCGACCGGGTTGAGGGTGGAATTGGACAACTTCACCTGCACCGTGACGGTTTCGCCGGGGCTGAAGAGCAGAATATCGTCGGGGACGCTCAGCATGGTATGCAGGGGATTGGTGTAAACCACGCTCACTCCTCCGCTGCCGGTAATGGTGATTTCCTTGATCTGGATAGTGGCCATGGGAACGCTGTTTCCCTGGCCCAGCGAAACCTCGGCCAGCTCCCATCCGCGCCGTCCGGTAACTTCATTGGGATTTCGTCTCACGTAGAGCGCGACGCGGCGAACCACGTGCCGCAAGGGCTTGGTGTAACGCACCACCGTGGAATCATCCGGTTTGGAGAAGATCACAAACTGGCCGACAAACTCCCGGGCGGTAAATACCCTTATAGTATCCGGCCCGATCCGCTGAACATCGGTTATTACCCGCCGCGGGCGCTGAAGCACCTTTCTGCCGAAGCGCTTTACGGAATCAATCGGCGTGAAAACTTTGCCGAAGGAGCTGTAACCGTCGTACATATTATCTTCGCTGCCGTCGTCGATTCCTTCGTCGAAAAGATACTCATCATCCTCTTCCTGCGCCATTTGCGTTACGATCGATTCGTCGTCTTCCGCCAGGGGCTGGGAGGAATCTTTCTCACAACCGGGCATCAGCAGCATTGACAACAGGATTGTTGCCATCAGACCAATTAAGCGTTTCATGACTAATTACCTCCTGATTTTGATTTGATTTCGGATTGATCGCACTTCTCTTCGGGCCCTGAGAAAAAGCACTTATTTAGTTAGCAGGTTGATACCTAAATCGGTTAATTCGCGGCAGGTATGCCACTCTCTTTTCTGAAATGCCTGTTCCGCCAGTTGGTACAACTGTTCGGCGTTCCGGTAACGAATATCCGTTTCCTCGTCCTTCACATCGTCGGCCCGGAAGCGCTGCAACAAATCCGCCAATCGCTGCAACTCCCGCCGAACGGTTTCCTGCTCCCCGTCTCCGCGATTTTCCTGCCCGGCAAGACGATGGTATTTCAAAATCAGTCGCCGGGTGATCAGGAGATGGTATGAGGCGCGCAAATATTCCCTTTTCTGGAAAGCATTTTCCGCATTTTGCAAGTTTTGCTCCATCAATCCGAAGAAGGCCTCGGCAGTTGCTCCCGGGGTTGATTGTTGTTGCAGTTCCGCCATTTCACGGCGCGCCGCCTGGATCTGGTTTTCGATTTCCTGCGGTTGATCGTTCGGCCGCTCTTCCAACATGCGGTACATTCGCAGCGTCAACTGGTTTGCAAAGAACATCTTACGGCGAGCCAAAAGGGGCTGGTCTTGCTCGATATGGGTGCGAATCTGGTTGAGCAAGCTCTCCGACCGCTCGTATAATTTTTGAATGGCGGGGGCAGGCGGGTCGGACATTTTCTCCCGGACAGATTGTAAGGAGAACTCGAGCGATTCCAGGTCCATTCGCATTCGCTCGCTCTCCTGCCTGGGGATCTGATCCAGCATATCGATAATCCGGTAAAGCATACGATTGATCGCTACGAGTTTTTGGCCTGCGGCGGCATATTCCTGCTTCTCATACAATTTCTGGACGTCGCGAATTTCCCTCTCGGCGCGTTGCAGCATACTTTTCACCTGGCCGTCGCCAGGGGCGGATTCCTGTAAACTTTTCGCCCGTTCAAGTAACAATTGGGTATCCCAATAAAAATTCCGCCACTCTTCCTCGGAGACGGCGCGGTTCAATCCGCTGCCGGCGTCAACCAGCTTAAAAACCTGGTCGCAAAAGTGCATGGCCAGCCGGTAGTATTCGATAGCCTGGTAGGTTCGTCCCTGGCGGAAGAGGAAATAGGCCTGGCGCCTGAAAAATCGCGCCCGATTGAGCATATAAAGGGCTTCCTCGTTCTGGTTGCTGCGAACCGCCTCCTCGGCCTGCTGGATTTTCCGGTCCAATTGCTCCTGGAATTTGATTTTGAATACCGGGTGCTGTTTGATCAATCCTTCGATTTGTTGCAGCAGCGCGTATGCCTGGGCAATTGCAATCCTTGCCCGGGGGATTTGCTGGTTGCGAACATGCTCCACGGCTTCCCGGTAATTCATTTCGGCTTCCTGCAACTTCGCTTCGATAACGGTTCTGGTGGTATTGTTCGGGAAATCCGGCAACAAGCGAACAATGGCGGTAGTTCTGTCTAACATTGATCGCAAGTTGGCCAGTTTGAGATCGATGTTCTGGTTCTGGCCGAATGCGCTACCTGCCAGGAGCAAAGATGTCAGAACTTTTGTAAGTACATTTAACCGTTTCATTATCTCGTTCCCATGGTTCGGAATGATGTATAACAATGATTGTGCCAAAAACGCCCGCCATTAAATATCTTATTGTTAAAATTGAATTTACAGAAAGCCCTTCCCTCCCCTGCTTTCCTTTCCTTCGCACCGGGAGGTACGGAGCAACGTACCGAAAGGTACAGTTTGGAGAGTGGCTTCAGGATAAATACAATGAGCGGAAAAGGAGCGGGATTACCAATAAAAAAAAGCGCCTTGTGAATATTCACAAGGCGCTTTTCAAAAAGTACTCTGGCGACGACCTACTCTCCCACCTCGTTACCGGGGCAGTACCATTGGCGCGGATGGGCTTAACGACTCTGTTCGGAATG
>JABWBP010000090.1 GCA_013360445.1 Calditrichaceae bacterium
TACAAATGTTGAACACCTCCGGTGTTCGGAAAAGAATCCTGGCTACAATGTGGCTTCATTGCCTGTAAATGGAAATTTCAACGTGCGTTTAGTATAGAAACGTGATGCGCAAAAAAAATCACGTATCACACATCACGTTCACGATGCATTCTTCTCCCTCTTCCCGTAACAAACTCACCAGGAGGAGCTACCGCAGTAACACCATCTTCCGGGTCTCTACAAACTCACCCGCTTTCAGGCGATAGAAATAGAGGCCGGACCCCCGACCTCCGGCGTCAAATGTGATTATATGCCAACCGGGCGCCAGTCTGCGGTCAATCAAATCGGCTACCACCCTGCCGAGAATATCATATACTTGCAAATACACGCGCTCCGCTTCCGGCAGATAAAATTCGATCTGCGTGGAAGGATTGAACGGATTGGGATAGTTTTGTTTAAGCTGAAAAGTTGCAATGGGCGCAAGCGAAGTTTCCGACTCGTAGATTCCGGTGACGCCCCCGTTGGAAGTGTGCAAGATGCTTCCGCCCCCGACCAGCCAGCCGTTGTTACGATCAACGAATTCCACCGAAGTTGCAAAAACCAGCGGCGACTCTTGTAATTCCCAGGTAACGCCGCCGTCAGTGGAATACACGACCCCGGCGTTGGCAGCCGCCCATCCATATTGTTCATCGGCAAATTTCACTTTCCGGTAGATCGAGGGATCGGGCGGGGTGGTATTTTCCCAGCTTTGCCCTCCGTTTGTGGTGCGGAGCAGTGTGGATTCCCCGGCAATCCAGCCATATTGCGGGGAAACAAAATACACATCCCATAGCATATAGGGGATGAATACCGGCACCCCCACGGAAGCCCAGGTATTGCCGCCATCATTTGTTTTCCATACCTTCGCAGAATTGCCCACTATCCAACCGTTGAGGGAATCCAGGAAGAAAACACTGCCGATATCCGCGAACGTGCCGGAACTAAGCGAATCCCAGGTCGCGCCTCCATTGGTGGTCTTGCGCAGTGCGCCAAACCGTCCCCCCAACCAGCCATGGTTTTCATCCGCAAAGAAGACCGACCACCAGGTTTGATTAACCGGCGCGTTTTGCTCTATCCAGTTTTGCCCGCCATCCGTGGTTTGGAATACGCGCTCCCCGGCGCACCAGGCGGTGAGTGAATCCCGGGCAAATATCGAACGCAAAAAAGCGGCAGCCGGCATGGCTTGCTGTATCCAGGACGCGCCCCCATTGGTGGTCTTCAAAATCGTATCGCCAACCGCCCAGCCCACCTGCTCATTCACAAATTCCACGTCCTGAAGGAAATGCGCCAGGTGAGAAGTGCGGGAAGCCCAGTTGTTGCCGCCGTCGGTCGAGGCAATCATCACCCCCTGGCCGCCGGCGGCCCAGATATTCATCCCGTCTTCCGTAACATGCACGGACAACAAACGATCAAAAGCCTGGCTGCTCGCGTTCCAGGTCTCACCGCCGTCATTGGTGGAATAGATTTCGTAACCCTCTGCCGCCATCCATCCGTGCAACGAATCTGTAAACTGGATCGAGGAGACGCCAATTCCATAGGGCAGCGAGGGGTGATCTGTCCAGGTAAGCCCGCCGTCCGTGGTGCTGACCAGCGATAACCCAAACTGCCATTTCGAACCCCCGGCCCAGCCTCGCAAACTATCCAGAAAAAAGATAGCTTGATAAGAATGCATCCAGTTGGCATATAATTGATTCCAACTTACGCCTCCATCCGTTGTACCATAGATATACCCCTGGAGGGAAGCCACCCAGCCGGTACTGTTATTCACAAAATAAACAGAGGTAAATTGCTCGTTTGCTATGGCCGTTGAATCCCATGAGATTCCCCCGTTGGTGGTTCTCAACACCGCGCCTGGGCCGGCAATCCAACCGTGGTTCGCGTCGGTAAATATCACCGACCAGGCCTCAAACCCGGCGCTAAGATTGTGGTTCTCCCAGGAATAGCCGCCATCGGTAGTGCTGAAAAGATGGTTAGCGCCCACACACCATCCCCGGAGTGAATCAATAAAGTGCAATGAGGTTAATGCCCCGCTCCATCCCTGGATGCGATGGTTGATTTGCCAGCTATTTCCCCCATCGGACGTACGCAGAACGGTGCCATATCCGCCCACCGCAACCACGTTTTGCGCGTCAAGAGGCCAGACACTCAGCAGCGAATTTCCCTGGGGTAAAGGAACCTGCCATTCCCATTGAGCAAATCCGGCAGTAAAGATTAAGAGTAGGAGTGGGAGGCAAATGATATTTTTCATAGCGTCCTCCTTTCCTGTAAGGTCTTTACACGGTGATCTTTGACGATTCAAATTTTATAAATTGGGCACTCCGTTTCCCAACTCTCTTTTCCATCCAAATTTAATAGTATTTTCCTCGAAAGTCTTCACAAAATTACTTTCCCGGCCGGTGAGTTTCTTCATAGGTTTGCAGGGTATGCAGCAACACCACCGCCCTTTTGCGGCGGGTGGGATAAATCCTTTTGGAAAAGGTTCCGGCATCGTTTCGTTGACGATGACCGGCGCTCCCTGCGAATCCACCACCTGGAATTCAGGTCGGTAAATGTGAAAACTATGTACCCGGGTAACTTTGTGGCATAAAAAACTCAACTATAGAGATAAGCCTATTCTGTTGAATTCGAGAATGCTTTATCATATATTACTTTGAGATGAAAACTAAGGAGTGAGCCATGTATCAATTAGAATATGACAACAAAGATATCGTTGTCCGGTTCGAAAGAGATTCGATAGACAAGACTCTTCTGGCAAGCCTGTTAGAATATTTGGAAATTGAGCAAATCCGGATGAAAAGCAAGCTTACCGAAAAGCAGGCTAAACAATTAGCAAAGCAAATCAATCAAAGTGTGTGGGAGAAAATAAAAGAAAAATACATTGAGGAATAATTGGAAGCGAAGAAACCGGTTATTGTGGACACGAATATCTTGATGTCCTCCCTGCTCAAACGGAAATCTGCATTTCTGGAAACATTACGATCCGGTGAATACCAGTTTCATATCTGTGAATTGCCCATCATTGAACTATTCAAGCACAAAGACAAGATCATCAAATACAGCGAACTTTCCGAAGATGAAATTACAAAAGTCTATTATTTCCTGTTGAAAAAGCTGACCATTTACAAGGAAGATTTGATAGAGAAATCAAATTGGAAAAAAGCCTACGAGTTATGCAAAGAGGTTGATGAGACTGACACACCTTTTATCGCTTTAACATTGGAATTGGATGGATTATTATATTCGGGCGATCAGATACTCAAAAAGCATTTAAAAGCAAAAGGTTTTGTAACTATTCAGGCATCTTGCCACAGAGAGCACAGAGAGCACAGAGATATAAAAAGCTTGCTAAAAAAAACCTGTTTGGTAGAAAAAGATGTTCCACAAGCAGGGAAAACGATTCTAAATGCTCTCCACGAAGTGGTGGATACCCAAAATTCTTCCTCTGTGTGAATAGTAACAAGGTTTTAATGCTTTTTTTGAATATTCAAGGAAGAGAAATAATGCTTAAAAAATATACTGATTGGGTAAATGTTTTTTACGATACGCTTACGCTCGCAACAAGGGTAGTTTTATTAACACCTGTGCTATTCCAATATGGCGGGCGTAACATTGAACAAAGCCGCCGATTTTAACGCCGGTTTGAAATTTTATAAGCGTCTCATCCCTGTTTTTATCCATCCCCGCTTTCCTTTGCACTTTTATCCGCCAGCGGCGCTCCGCTGGCCAGCAGCGGCTGGAAGCATACCCGCCCGGGGGTGCAGTCCTGCGGGCAGACGCTGCTGTCATCCGGGCCGACCGCGTGCAGGGTTTTCAAACAGTAATACTGGTCGTAGGGATGATGCCGCTTCATATAGTGCTCATTTCGCAAATCCGGCACGTAACTGGCCTTGGTGCGCAGGAATTTGCAAATCGGCAAATCGGGGTGATCGGGATTTTTAATAAAGGCCATGTTGATTTCCCTCTATGAATCGTTGCAGTACGAGAGTGTTCAGGTGCTCAAGTGTTCAAATATTTTAGTGTTCAGGTTCTTGATGTTCAAAGGTGATAATCCCCCCAAACCAAAACACTTAAACACCATAACACGTGAACACTAAAACACTCTAAAACAGTCTTCATTCTTTCATCAAATTTTCCAGCGCCCGCTGCACCAGGTTGCGGGTCAGGATAACTTTGAACCCATTCTCACGCATCGGTTCGGCGTTAGCGACCGCGGCAGCGGCGGCTTTCGCAATGGTTTCCGCGTTCAGGGGTCTGCCTTCCAATTCTTTTTCCGCCGCCGGAACTCTCCAGGGAATTGGCGCGACTCCCCCGAGCACGATCCGCGCCCCCTGCACCCGCCCTTCCTGCACTTGCAGCGCCGCCGCCACGCTGCTGATGGCAAAATCCAGGGATTGTTTTTCGCGGAATTTCAGGTAAGTGGAGCGCGTTCCCGGTTTCGGAGCGGGAATGATTATTTGGGTGATCACCTGGTTCGGCTCCAGCACGGTTTCCGCGCGGAGCTTCTGTTTGGGAAGCACGAAGAAATCCGTCAGCGGGATTTGCTTGCTGCCCGAAGCGCCCAGCACCTCCACGGAAGCGCCCAGGGCGATGAGCGCCGGGGCGGAGTCCGAGGGATGCACGATGTGGCAAGGCCCCCCGCCGAAGATGGCGTGGTACTTATTCAACCCCTCCACCGCGTAGCACCTGCCCCCGCCTTTTTTGAGGCAACGGTACTCCCTGCCCCGGAAATACCAGCAGCGCGGCCGCTGGGTGAGGTTGCCGCCGATGGTGCCCATGTTGCGCAACTGCGGGGTGGCAATGGAACCCGCCGCCTGCGCCAGAACCGGATATTTTTTGCGAATATCCGCATGGGCGGCGATTTCCGCAATGGTGGTCAGCGCCCCGATCTGTAAACCGTCTCCGTTGCGAATCCCCTGCAACTCTGCAATGGCTTTGATGTTGACCACCCGTTTGGGGCGGATCAGGCGCTCTTTCAGGCGGTCGAGCAGATCGGTGCCCCCGGCCAGGAGCACGTTTTCATCGCGATTGCCCTCCAACAGCTTCGGCAAATCCTCCAGCGCCGTCGCGGTGAGGTATTCGAAGTTGAACATGGTTTACACTCCTGCCTTTATCCGTGGTGTTTTAAGTGGGTTCAGGTGTTCAAGTGTTTTAGTGTTATAGTAGGAGCGCATGTACGCCCCATACCACCCAATCACGAAAACACCATAATACTTAAACACTATAACACCCGAACACCTGAACACAAAATCACGATTTTTTTGCCAACGCCAGCAGCACCCGGTCCGGGGTCATGGGGATTTCCCGCAGCCGCACCCCGGTGGCATTGTACACCGCGTTGGCAATCGCCCCGGCGGTGGGAATGGTGGGCGGTTCGCCGACGCCGATCACTCCCCGCTCCCATTCGTCATAAATGATCACTTCGATTTCCGGGGTCTCGATGCTGCCGGAAATTTTGTAATTCTCCAAGTCGGAATTGACCATGGTGCCGGTGTGGGGATCCATCAGGCGGTCTTCGAAGAGCGCGTAGCTGATTCCCTGGATAACCCCGCCGTTGATCTGGCTCTCCGTGGTCAGGCGGTTGAGCACCAGCCCGCAATCCGCCACCGCCACCACTTTCTCGACCGCGATCCGCCCGGTAAGAGTATCCACCGCCACTTCCACGAACTGGCAGCCGGCTACCCCGGCGGAGGAAAGCCCCTCCACCCATTCCCCGCGCACTTCTAAAGGCTCGGTATCCAACAGGCTGCACAATTCTTTCCAGCCCAGCTTCTTGGCGGGGGAATTTTTAACCGTTATGGTTGATTTTTGCCATTCCATTTGGGCCGGCGAAACGCCGAAATGTTTGGCGGCGATTTCCGCCAGAGCCTCGCGGGTTTTTTCGGCAGTATTCTTGATCGCCGGGGCGACCGAAGGCGCAGTAGTGCTGCCTCCCGATGCGCCGGATTTGGGGTAATCGGAATCGCCGATCAGGGCGCGCACCTGCGCCATCTCCAACCCCAACTCTTCCGCAGCCACCGAGGCCACGTAGGTGCGGGTTCCGGTGCCGAGATCCTGGGTTCCGCAGCGCACTTCCACCATCCCGTCGGGATACACCGTGATCATCGCCTGGGTGCCGCGCCCGCCCGGCCACCAGATGCTGGCGGCCATGCCCATCCCGCGCTTCAGCGGGCCGGGATCGCTGCCGGGTTTGGGGTTCCGCTTCGCCCAGCCGATCTTCTCCGCCCCGATCCGCCATTCCTGCTGCCGCGCCGGGTTGGCGTCATTCTTCAGGCGAAATTCTAACGGATCCATCCCCAATTTCTCGGCCATTTCATCCATGATCTGGTCCATGGAAAAAACCGCCTGGGGACACCCCGGGGCGCGGAAGGGCCGGGCTGCGCCGGCGTTGGTGAACACGTCGTAGTGCTCGTGGCGGTAGTTGGGAATATCATAAACGATGGGAAGGCGCACCCCGGCGTTGGTGCCGATGCCGGCGGTTCCGTAAGTGATCGCGGAGAAGGCGGTGACCCGGCCGTCCCGGCCAGCGCCCAATTTCAACTTCTGAATGCTGTTGGGGCGATTGCCGACGCCCAAAAATTCAGTTTTGCGATCTAACATCAATTTGACCGGGGCGCCGGCCTGTTTGGCCAGCCGGGCGGCAATGGCGGAGTAGCGCCCGGGCTGAAGCTTGGAGCCGAATCCCCCGCCCATGTGCTGGCAGATCACCCGCACCTTGTTGATGGGCATCTCCAGGGCGTTGGCAACCCCTTCGCGAACCCCGTGCACCGCCTGGGTGCTGTCCCAAATGGTCAACTCCTCGCCGTTCCACATCGCCAGGCTGCCGTGCGCTTCCAGGGGGGTGTGCACCTGCACCTGGGTGCGGAACTCACTCTCGACCACTACATCCGCTTTAGCGAATCCGGCCTCGAGGTCCCCCTCCTCCTCCACCCGGGCATCCGAGATATTGGCTTTATCGGCAAAAACCCGCGGCGCGCCCTCTTTCATGGCGGTTTCGATATCCACCGCGAAGGGCAGGGTTTCGTATTGCACTTCGAAAAGTTCCAGGGCGTCTGCTAAGATTTCCGGGGTGGTCGCCGCCACCGCAGCCACCTCTTCCCCGGCGTAGCGAACCGTGCCGGTGGGATGCACGTCGGTAAGCGCCGCTTTCACGCCGGACAGTTGGCGCACTTTGCTATCGTCGATGCGGATGATTTTGGCCGCGGCGTGGGGGGAAGTGAGAATCGCGCCGTAGAGCATGCCCGCGGGGGCCTGATCCTGGGTGTATTTGGCCCTCCCGCTCACTTTATCCGGCCCCTCCACCCGGGGATAAGCTTTGCCCAGGAAATCCATCCGCTCTAAGGGTTTCCACTTCGCCATGGTCACCCTCCTTTCCGCATGGTTTTGGCGGCCTGCTGCACCGCTTCGAACACTTTCGGATAGGTTCCGCAGCGGCAGAGGTTGCCGGATAATCCCACTTTGATCTCTTCCAGGGTGGGATCGGGATTTTCAGCGAGCAGGGCGGCGGAGGCGACCACCAGGCCGGGGGTGCAGAAACCGCACATCAGCCCGTCTTTTTCCACGAAGGCCTGCTGCACCGGGGAAAGCTCCCCGCCTTCGGAAAGCCCCTCCACGGTGGTAATATCCTTCTCGCGGGCGTCCAGGGCTAACATCATGCAGGAGAGCACCGCTTTGCCTTCCACCAGCACTGTGCAGGCGCCGCACTGCCCGCGGTCGCACACTTCTTTGGTTCCGGTCAGATCGAGCCGGTTGCGAATGGCGCTGAGCAGGGTGGTACGCGGCTCCACCTCCACGGAACGGAGCTTTCCGTTAATCTTCAGTTGGATGGTTTGGGGGCCGGCGACGCTTTCCGCCGGCGGGCCGAGCAGTTCTGCCTGCGCTTCCCGGCTGAGCAGGCCGCTGCCGGAGAGCGCCGCCGCGCCGATCACCCCGCTCCCCACTCCTTTCAGAAACTCGCGGCGCGACATCCCTCTCGGTTTCTTCTTCTCCGCGGGCATGGCGTTCCTCCTCTAAGATTAGGGGTTCGATTCGGTAAGGTATATGATGAAGGTTAATGATTCGCATGGGGGGTAAAAAGGTGGGGCAGGAACAGGGATAAAGCGGAACGGGGTTCTTTTGCATGATCGGGACTCTCGTTATGACTCTCATTATGGCCGCTAAAAGTTACCAAGAGGAGGGGAGAATGGCAAATGGTTTTGGAATTCACCTGCGGAGAGACATCGAGAGAGGCAAAAAAGCGAACCGGGAATTAGCGGGGGGCTGAGCTTTGGCAGCAAACGCGCCATTTGGAAGAACAGCGGGGACGCCGGCCAGCTCCGGGATGCGGAGGGCAATCTCCGCTCCCGGTGGGAATATTAGCGCATCATAACAAACCATTCCGGCCGTTCAAAATACCCGGTGATGCCACGGGCTTCCGACGAAATGATCAATCCTTATGCTGGCTGATGATTTCGTCAAGTTCCTCCAGGGTGAACCGGTTTAATTTTATGATTTTAGCCTGGGAGCGATACACCGGCGGTAAAATAGCCCGGGCCTCTTCCTTGCTATCGACGTCCACAACGATCCATCCGGTATGCTCCCCGTCCTCGCACCCAAAATCCGCGTGGGTCAGAAAATGGGAGCCGGTTGAGAGCAAGAGCCGCACGGCGCGCGCGCAGGCCACCATTTCAGCTTCATGGGGAACCTCTATGAGAAATCGTGACATGGTAAGCAATCTCCTTTCTATGCGTTATCTGTTTGCCATTTCACCAATGAAGTCGAATTTAAAATAACAACTCTAAAAATTGATTGCAACGCTTAAATTGCCGGAGATGGAAATCCGTCCCGGCTATTCACACAGACGCCGTTTCGACACGCGCTTCCATCCCGAACCTGACGAAAATCATGTTTTTCCCTAATCAAAGTCATTGTTTTGGACAATAAATTCCCCCATTTTTAGTCTTTATTTTCGGGCAGAGGCCGCGGTGGTCTATTAATCCATGCCCCGTTCCTCACCCGAAGTGTGAACCGGCATCAAAGTGTAAAGAACAAGGACTGCCGATATGAGCCATAAGAAGATCGAAGAGTTGCGAAAGAAACGCGCCACTCTGTACCTGGGAGGCGGCGAGGAGCGGATTCGCAAACACCACGAAAGCGGCAAATATACCGCCCGGGAGCGCCTGGCCATGTTGTTCGAGCCGGACACTTTCCAGGAAACCCATCTGTTTATGAAACATCGCTGCACCCATTTCGGCCTGACGGATAAGGAATTTCCCGCCGAAGGGGTGGTCACCGGGCACGGCATCGTGGACGGCCGCCCGGTGTACGTGGCCAGCCAGGATTTTACCGTGGCCGGGGGTTCGGTGGGGGAAGCCACCGCCCGGAAGATCTGCGAGGTAATGGACGGCGCCCTGAAAACCGGCGACCCCTTCATTTTTATCAACGACGGCGGGGGGGCGCGCATCCAGGAGGGGGTGGATTCTCTCTCCGGCTACGGGAAGATTTTTTACCGCAACGTGGAGCTTTCCGGGGTGGTGCCGCAGATCAGCATCATTGCCGGGCCGTGCGCCGGCGGGGCGGCTTACTCCCCGGCGTTGACGGATTTCATCATCCAGGTGCGCCACGAGGGGCAGCTTTACATTACCGGCCCGCAGGTCATCAAGGAGGTGACCGGGGAGGAGATTACCCCGGAACAGTTGGGCGGCGTGGAAAGCCACGCCCATTACTCCGGGGTGGTGCATTTCATCGCCGAGAACGGCCCGGACGCTCTCAGCATTGCCCGGCGACTGCTCTCCTTCCTGCCCAGCAACAACACCGAGGACCCACCTTTTTACCCGGAATTGCACGATGCGGAAATCACCGCCAACGAGGCGCTGAACCACATCGTGCCGGAAAATCCCCGGGAGGCTTATGACATGCGCCTGGTGATCACCCAGGTGGTGGACCGGGGGGATTTTATGGAAGTGATGGAGCATTTCGCCCCGAATATCATCATCGGGTTTGCCCGATTGGACGGGCGCAGCATCGGCGTGGTGGCCAACCAGCCCTACAATCGCGCCGGGGTGCTGGATATCGATTCTTCCGACAAGGCGTCCCGTTTTATCCGTTTCTGCAACGCTTTCAATATCCCCCTGGTGACGTTTGTCGATGTGCCGGGGTTCCTGCCCGGTATTCAACAGGAATATGGAGGTATCATCCGGCACGGCGCGAAGATGATCTTCGCCTACGCCGCGGCCACGGTGCCCAAGCTGACCGTAATCGTGCGCAAGGCTTACGGCGGCGCTTATTTGGCGATGTGCTCCAAAGACATGGGCGCGGACCGGGTGTGCGCCTGGCCCTCCGCGGAGATCGCGGTAATGGGCGCGGAAGGGGCGGTGAACATTCTCTACCGCAAGGAGATCAGCGGGGCAGAAAACCCGGACGAAGAGAAGAAAAAGCGCAGCGCCGAATACCGGGAAACCTTTGCCAATCCCTACATGGCCGCGGCCCGGGGCTATTTGGACGACATCATCGAACCGGCGGACACCCGGGCCTACTTAGCGGCGTCGTTAGAAATCCTGCGCGCCAAGCGGGAATTGCGCCCGCAGAAAAAACACGGGTTGATACCGTTGTAAAAGTAAATATAATTACGTATTACGCATTACGAAATACGCAATACGGAATCGTTCAAAGGTATTTCGTATTCCGTATTGCGTAATGAGAGGAAGTACTATGAACGAAACCATCTCCTTCGGCGTCAATTTGACGATCGTGGGATTGTGCATCACTTTTGCGGCGCTGGCCGCTATTTCCCTGGGCGTGGCGCTGATGCGCTGGCTGGATGAGAAAGGGCATCTCCGGGAAGAGCGGGAAAAGCAATTAGCCCTGGAAAAAGAGCAGACCATCGACAACCTGACCCTGGTGCTGATTGCGGCGGCGGTGGGGACGATGCTGCAAGGGCGTTTTTATATTCGCAGCGTGCGCCGGATACCGCTGATCGGCGAGCGCGCCAGCCCCTGGTCGATGCAAGGGCGGGCAGTGCTGTTAGGTTCCCACGTGGTTGGCAGGAAGCCATCCTAAGTGACAATAATAAAGACCTCAAAGGTTTCTAAAACCTTTGAGGTCTGACCACACAAATACCGGAGATAACCATGAAGCTGAAAATCACCGTTCACGGTGTTGCCTACGAAGTGGAAGTGGAAGTGCTGGATATCGGGGAGGGGTTTCCGACGAACATCCCCTCTCCCCTGCCCCAGGTTCAGCCGGTTTCAGCAGCGTCGCCTGCGGCGGCGGCGCCCGGGCCGGCCAAACCGGCGCGCGCGCGCGGTTCCGCCGCGAAGAGGTCTGCCGGAGGGGCGGTCACCTCGCCGATTGCCGGAACGGTGATGGAGATCAAATGCAAGCCGGGAGATGCAGTCAGCGAAGGGCAGGTGCTGCTGGTGATCGAGGCCATGAAAATGAATACTTCTATTGCCGCCCCCACTGCCGGAAAAATCAAAGCGATTCCGGTGGCGGTCGGCGACACGGTTATCGAAGGACAGGCGCTGGTGGAGTTTGAATGAGGCGCCTGCCGGGGATAATTTGTTCCGGGGTTGGCGGGTTCCGGGCATCTTCTCCATTGCCGGGACAGAGGTCGGTCGAAAAAGCCTGAGGAAATATCATGGACATTCTCTTCAACTTTCTACAAACCGGGGCAGTGGGTAATTTTTCCTGGGGCAACCTGATCATGCTGCTGGTGGGAGGTTTTTTCCTGTGGCTGGCGATCACCAAGGATTACGAACCGCTGCTGTTAGTGCCGATCGGTTTCGGCATCCTGGTGGGAAACATTCCTTATGCTTATGGCATGAATATCGGGGTGTACGAAACCGGCAGCGTTTTGAGCATCCTCTACCAGGGCGTTACCCAGGGATATTACCCGCCGCTGATCTTCTTAGGCATCGGGGCCATGACCGATTTTTCGAGCATGTTGTCCAATCCCCGCCTGATTTTATTGGGCGCGGCGGCGCAGGCGGGTATTTTTGCCACTTTTTTAGGCTCGCTCTATTTAGGATTTTCCTTGAAGGACGCCGCCGCCATCGGGATCATCGGCGGGGCGGACGGGCCTACCGCCATCTTCCTCTCCTCCAAGCTGGCTCCCCAGTACTTAGGCGCGATTGCCATCGCCGCTTATTCATATATGGCGTTGGTGCCGGTCATCCAGCCCCCGATCATCAAATTGCTGACCAGCAAAAGGGAGCGCCTGATCCGCATGAAGCCTTCCAAACCGGTCAGCCGCCGGCTGCGGGTGCTCTTCCCGATCATGGGATTTCTGCTTACCGCCTTCATCGCCCCGGGATCATTGACCCTGTTAGGGATGCTCTTCTTCGGGAATTTATTGAAGGAGAGCGGCGTTACCGAACGGTTAGCCAAGACCGCCCGCAGCGCTTTTATCGACATCGTGACCATTTTGCTGGGACTCACGGTGGGCACTTCTACGGACGCCCACCGCTTCCTCACCCCCGATTCCATCAAAATTTTTGCATTGGGAGCGGCTTCCTTCGGGGTGGCGACCGCCAGCGGGGTGCTCTTCGCCAAATTTATGAATTTGTTCCTGAAAGAGAAGATCAACCCGATCATCGGGGCGGCGGGAGTGTCCGCGGTGCCGGACTCCGCCCGGGTGTGCCAGGTCCTGGGAGCGAAGGAGGACCCGCAGAATTTCCTGATTATGCACGCCATGGCCCCCAACGTGGCCGGGGTAATCGGCTCCGCGGTGGTGGCGGGGGTTCTGCTGGCGACTTTGGGGGGGTGAAAAAGTGTTCGGGTGTTATGGTGTTATAGTATTTTGGTTTTTGGTTCTTATCTACCCGGAGAAAATTATTTTCATTTCCGTTGAAAAATATCTATCTTGCCAACGGGTATCATCAAAAAGAATTCGGGAGAAGACATGAGCGACCAGGAATTGAAAATGCTCATCAAAGAGAGCGTCCGGGAAGTTTTGGAAGAAGAGCGGGTTGCACAGCAAGAAATCGAACGGCTCATCAAGGGAGTCGCCCGATCTTCTGGTAAATCAAAAAAAATATTTCCCGGTGAGATCATCAAAATACATGTTTTGCCTACTAAAAAACTCACCCAACCCTTGGAGGCCGTTCTGGAAACCGATGATGGCGGCTACATCGTCCGAACTGTGGATTTACCGTTGTACGCCTATGGGGATGATCCCATCGAGGCCATCCAGAATCTGAAATACGAAATCGAATCTCTGTATGCCGATCTTATGGAAGATGATAATTTTTCCGAGGAATGGCTCAATTGTAAGCATTTTTTGAAGAAAATCATTTCCGAAGAGTGAATGAAGAACGCCAATTTTCATACCGGGGATGTTAAACGTACCTGTGAAGCAAAACTGGGCATTGAATTTCGCCCCGGCAAAGAGTTTAACGGCTGGTATTGGTTCAAAAACAAGAAGGTGGCGCGAATTACCGTCCCCAAAGGTCGAAAGCCAATACCAAAGAAAACGTATAAGGCCATGGCCGCGCAACTCAAACTTTCGGTAAAGGAATTCGATGAGTTGCTGGAATGCCCGTTGGATAAAGATCGCTATGATGAGATATTAGAATCACGGGTCCTCAAATAGAGGCTTGTGCGTTGATTTAGAAAATAACGCACCACAATGAGTTTCATTACTCACCACTTGCCCATTACCGGGCACTTGACCGCACGAACACCTGAATACTTCTTAATTCGCTTCCCGGATCGCTTCCACCGTCGCGGGGTCTTCTAAGCTGCTGAGGTCGCCGGGGTCTAATCCTAAATAGGCGGCGCGGATGACCCGGCGCATCACTTTGGCGTTGCGGGTTTTGGGCAGGGCGGCGGCGAAGCGGATTTCCCGGGGCTTGAGGGGCTTGCCCAATTCGGCGATGATGCGTTCTAGCAATTCTTTGCGCAGTTTTTCATCGCCCGGAACGCCGGGTTTGAGCACGCAGAATACCACCACCTCGTTATCTTTCAGGGGATCGGGCACCGCAATGGCGGCGGATTCGGCCACCGCCTCGTGGGCGTTGACAATGGCCTCTACCTCCGCGGGACCCAGGCGCTTCCCGGCGATCTTGATGGTGTCGTCGCTGCGGCCCAAGATATACCAGAGGCCGTCATTGTCGATGGCCGCGAAATCCCCGTGCACCCAAATATTCTCCAAACGGTTCCAATAGCTGTCCAGGTAGCGCTGGCGGTCGCGCCAGAATCCCCGGGTCATGCCGATCCAGGGCTGGCGCACGATCAATTCCCCCACCTCGCCGCGCGCCGGCTTCCCCTCTTCGTTGACCACGTCCGCATCCATGCCCACCACCGCGCCGGAGAAGGCGCAGGGTTTGAGGGGCTTGAAGAAGTTGCCGCAGACGATCCCCCCGCTGATCTCGGTGCCCCCGGAGTAGTTGAGGATCGGTTTTTCGCCGTTCAGGACGTTGCGGAACAACCACAGCCAGGAATCGGGGTCCCAGGGGCTGCCGGTGGAGCCGGCGGCGCGCAGGCTGCCGAGGTCGTATTTCTCAAGCGGGGCGGTTCCGTGGGTTTTTAGCGAACGGATCAGGGTCGGGGAGACGCCCAAGTGGGTGACGCCGTGTTGCTCCACCATCTTCCAGAGGCGATCCGGGGCGGGGTAATCGGGCGCGCCGTCGTAAAATACCATGCTCGCGCCGATGAGCAGGGTACCGAAGACCTCCCAGGGGCCCATCATCCAGCCCATGTCGGTCATCCAGTACATAGTATCCTGCATTTTCACATCCATGGGGTGGTACATGTCCTGGGCGGATTTGACCGGGAATCCGCAGTGGGTGTGCACCGCGCCCTTGGGTTTGCCGGTGGTTCCGCTGGTGTAGATCACCATCAATACGTCTTCCGCAGCGGTGCGCGCGGTCTCCGCCTGCGGGGATTGCCGCGGCACTAACTCTTCCCAGCGGTGGTCGCGCCCCTGCTTCCAGGGCAGCGCTGCGGCGTCGATGCGGTTCACCACGATAACCTGCTGCACCGTGGGCGCGTCTTTCAGGGCTTCGTCGGCCACGGGCTTCATCAGCGCGGGTTTGCCGCGCCGGAACATGCCGTCCGCGGTGATGAGCGCCTTCGCGTCGGCGTCGGCCAGGCGGGCGGAGATGGCGGAGGGGCCGTAGCCGCTGAAGAGGGGCAGGATGATCCCCCCGATTTTGATGATCGCCAGGAAGGCGACGGCCAGTTCCGGGATCATGGGCATATATAACCCCACCGCGTCGCCTTTGCCCAGGCCAAGCTGGCGCAGGGCGTTGGCGCAGCGGTTTACTTCCCGGCAGAGGTCGCCGTAGGTGAGAATTCTCTGCTCCCCCTCCTCCCCTTCCCAGCGCAGGGCGGCGCGGTTGCGCACCGGGGTGGCTTGCCATTTATCCAGGCAGTTGTGGATGATGTTCATCTCCCCGCCCACGCACCATTGGGGAAATTGAATCCCGTCGCGGAGATCCACGATGGTTCGATAGGGCTGATAGAACTGAATATCGAGGTCTTTCAGCACCGCGTCCCAGAACCAGGCGATATCGGCCACGGAGCGGCGGTAGAGTTCATCATAACCGGCGATGGCGTGGGCGTCCATGAAACGCTGCAAGTTGCTCTCCGCGATCCACTGCGGGTTGGGCTGCCAGACGATCTGCTGGCCGAAGGGAAAAACATCGGCTTTGGGGGAGGATTTGGGCATGGGGGATTGGGTTTTGAGTTTTGAGTCTTGAATCTTGAGTCTTGAGTCTTGAGTCTTGAGTCTTGAGTTGGTTCCCGATTATTTTCTCAGAAAAAGAAATTTAGCGGGCGGGAGGGTAAATGTCAACCCCCGGTTTTGGTCTGCCCCAAAGGGATGGTTTACCCCGTAGTTGGGGCTTTGCCACAAAAATAGCGCAGAGCCGCAGAAAAACGGGCTAAACTGGCTCTATAGCGCTGAACACTTAACTGGGGTTACGCAGGCGCCAAAAATCAACCACTCCCGAAGGGATTCCTTCGGAAAGAGACACAGAGGGCACGGAGAAAATCGAGTATTTATTGAGTATGAGACTGCGCTGAGAAGCAAAAACGCTAAAAAAGCGATTCAAACTCTGTGTTCTCTGTGTCTTTTGCATGGTGAGTTTATCGAACCATGTGGTAAAATGCCTAACATCAGCACTCACCCCTTTCCTTTTTCCTCCGCGTACAAGTCCTCCCACCACTCCGCCTGCCCTTTCAGCCATTTGTCGAACCAGGCCAGGATGGTCTGCTGCCAGATGATGCGTTTTTTGTAGTCCAGCACCCAGTGGTCCTGGTCGGCGACCTGCACGTACTCCACCTCCTTGCCCAATAATTTCAAAGCGAGGTAGAACTGGTCGCTCTCCCCGCGCGGCACGTTGGTGTCCGAATAGCCGTGCAGCAGCAGCAAAGGCGTAGTCACCCTGTCGGCGTGGAAGAGCGGGCTTTGATCCACGTAAATATCCCGCCGGTTCCAGGGGAAGCTGTGGGCCGCGGCCACCTCGTTGTAGAGATAGCCCCAGAAACCCTCGCCCCAGTAACTGCTAAGGTCGCTGATGCCGGCGTGGGAGATGCCCGCCGCGAACATATCGGTTTTGGTGAGCAGCAGCAGGGTCATAAATCCGCCATAGGACGCGCCGATGCAGCCCACTCGTTTTTCATCCACGAAGGGATGCGCCTCTAAAAACTTCTGCGTTCCCAAAATGATCTCGTCGGCCACGGTCTTGCCCCAGTTGTTCACGTGCCGGGCGGAAAAGGCCTGCCCGTAGCCGGTGGCGCCGCTGGGCTGCAGCACGTACACCACGTAGCCCTGGGCGGCGAACAGCTCCTTGGGATAGCGCCCTCCGAAATCGCGGGTAACCGGCGAGGTTCCCCCGTAGTAGTAAACGATGGCGGGATACTTCCGGGCGGGATCGAAATCGGGCGGGTAATGCACCCGGCCGTCGATCTCCAGGCCCTCTTCGCTGGTAAAAGTGAAGCGCTCCACCTTCCCGAATTCCACGCCTTCAAAATCTTTCTGGGCCGGATCGGAAAGCAGGCGGCGCTGGTTCTTTTTCAGGTCGATAAGGTAGGCTTTAGGGAGGACATTGGAAGACGATCCGTAATACACCGCTAAGGGCTGCTCTTTGGCCAGATCGAAGGTATTGAGAACCTCGACCCCGGTATCCAGCGCCCGGAATTTTTTCTCTTTCAGCGAATAGCGGAACAGGCGCACGTACTCCCGGTCCAGGGCCTCGAAATAAATATTCTCGCCGGTTTTATCCCACGCCGCGCTGTTGATCGAGGGATCGAAATCGCGGGTGAGCGGGGCGGCTTTGCGGGTCGCCAGGTCAAACAAATAGGCCTGGGTATCATAATCATTGGGGATAACGCCTTCGGGAACGTTCTTGCCCGCCTCTCCGAACAGGGAAGGCCCGCCGGTGAGCAGCAATTGCTTCCCGTCCGGCGACCACTGCGCGGAACTGAGCCAGCCGCCTTCCCAGAGCGTATCCACGGAGAGATCCTGCAAATTCAGCAGGGAAAGGGTGGTTTTAATGAAGGGGCGGTCTGCGAAATTGTCCGTGTAAGTGGTAAAAAGCAGCCGGCTGCCGTCGGGGCTGACCGCGGCCAGGGAGGTGGTCAATTTCCCCGCGGTCAGGCGCTGCCGGGTTCCCCCGGGGTAGTTAGCGCGGTAGAGAAAGCTTTTGGTGCGGAAATCCGGCCAGCGGTCGCGGGGGCTTTCCAAACGCTTCACCCCGCGTTTGTCATCTTCCGGCTTCTCGCTGACGCTATAGACGATGAAATTTCCTTCCGGCGACCAGGTGAAACTGCCAAAATCTTTGATCTCTTTGAGCAAATCCGTAGTGGTTCCGGTTTCCAGGTCGGTTACCCACAGGGTGGTTTTATCGCCGTTGCGCTCCAGGTAGGCGAATCGCTTTCCCAGCGGGGCCCAGCTAACCGCGCTCAAAGCAGTGTTTCCCCGGTAAGTGTGCACTAAGCTCCCGTCTTTTACCCGGCGCAGCTCCAGCCAGGATTTGCTCTTCCCTTCGGAGCGCTGGATTTCGGAGATGGTCACCGTGGCCAGCTCGCCGTCGGGCGAGATGGAGACCCCGGAGACTTTCGGCCCGTCCAACAGGAGTGAAATATTCATTATCTGTTGGGGAGAAGCGCCGAGCGCCAGCGGGGATTCCCCGAATTTCTCGTCGATGGCCAGGGAGGTTTCCAGCAGCGCGGGAGCGGGATTCTCCGGATCGATCAGCACTTTCAGCAGCAGCAGATGCTTGCCGGTCGTCAGTTTGAGCGCCTGCTTCAGATCTTTTACTTCCGAGGTGTCGGAAGATTCTTTCGCGGCCACGTTCTCGCCGTCCAGGTAGGCTTTCAAGGGATGGGCGCTGCGCACTTGCAATTCCGCTTTCAGCCAGCGTTTCGCATCCAGGTACGCGGCCAAGTAGTAGATTTGGGGATTTTTCTGGCCGGAATCTCGCCCGATTTCAAACCCCTTCTCCGAAGCGGCCACGGCCGCCCAGCTCAGGCGGGTGCGATGGTCCCAAACCAGCTCCGCGCCGGGAGCGGGACGCCATTTTTCCACCTCCGCAGGCTCGAATTTCAACAAATCCTTGAGGCCGAAGGCATCCTGGTGAAACGCCGGCAGCGGGGTCTCCAGCGGGCCGGCTTGCAGCCATTGATTGATTTTCATCGCCGTATTCCCTCCGTTTTGCGCCACGGCCAGGTGGCTTTCTAATAGAAACATCAACAGGATCGCCAATACAGATCCGCGAAATATTGATAGATTTTGCACGTGATTCCTCCTGGGTTAATGACCTTGAGGCGAGAAATATAACAAATCGTGGAAAAAAAATGCCACGCTGTTTTATATTTGTTCTTTACGGAGGAGCTTCGGGTGTGGGAAGGCAATTGTGAAACGCGATAGGGGTAAAAGTTACGGAATATGCGGTTTGTATTGCGTATTGCGTCGTGATACGAAATACGCAATACGAAATACGGAATTCGTTTCACGCTTCATCTGCAAAACCATGAAGGAGTGGTACCTTGAATCCCATCCATCATCAAATAGAGCGGCAAAAAACTCACCGGGTGGTGATCGTGGGAGGGGGGTTCGGCGGATTATACGCGGCCCGGAAGTTAGGGAAAGAGCCGGTTGCGCTTACCCTGATCGACAGGCGCAACTTCCACCTCTTCCAGCCCCTGCTCTACCAGGTCGCCACCGGGGGTTTATCTCCCGGCGACATCGCCTCGCCGCTGCGGGCGGTGTTGAAGCGGCAGAAAAACACCCGGGTGATCAAAGGAACGGTAACGGATATCGATCCGACGCAGCAGATCGTTTATGCCGACGGGGAAGCCTTTCCCTACGATACCCTCATCCTGGCGACCGGGGCGCGGCATCACTATTTCGGGAACGAGCAATGGGAAGCCCATGCCCCCGGTTTGAAGACGGTTGAGGACGCCCTGCAAATCCGGCAGCGGATTTTCGAGGCATTCGAAAGAGCGGAACGGGAAACCGACCCGGAAAAGCGCCGGGCGCTGATGACCTTCGTGGTGATCGGGGGCGGTCCCACCGGGGTAGAGCTGGCCGGGGCGTTAGGGGAGCTGGCGCGCTTCACCCTGAAAGATGATTTCCGCCGAGTCAATACCCGGGAAGCGCAAATCATTCTCTTAGAAGGCGCGGATCGCCTGCTGCTCACCTATCCGCCCGGGTTGTCTGACAAAGCCCGGCAAGCATTAGAGAGATTGGGCGTTAGGGTGCGGACCCATACCCTGGTGACCGCGGTCGAAGAGGGAGTAGTGCGGGTGAAGAGCGGGGAGAAGGTTTGGGAAATCCCCGCCCACACCATTCTTTGGGCGGCGGGGGTTAAAACCGCGGGCCTGTCCGAGTCGCTGGCGGAGAAAACCGCGGCGCGGTTAGATAACGCCGGGAGAATTTTTGTCGAACCGGACCTCAGCGTGCCCGGCTTCCCCAATATTTTCGTCATCGGCGACCTGGCCAATTATGCTCATTCACCCCGCGGGGGCCAGGGCGGTAAACCGCTGCCCGGCATTGCCCCGGTTGCCATGCAGCAGGGTCGCTACGTGGCCCGGCTGATATACCGGCGGCTGCGCGGCAAAAAGATGAAACCCTTCCGCTACTTCGACAAGGGCAACTTAGCGGTGATCGGGCGCAACGCCGCGGTGGCGGATTTCGGATTTGTGAGATTCTCCGGCTGGCCGGCCTGGCTGCTCTGGGTGTTCGTGCACATTGCCTATTTGATCGAGTATGACAACCGGCTGTTAGTGCTGGTGCAGTGGGCGGCGAACTACTTCACCCGCAAACGCGGCGCCCGGTTGATTACCGGGGAAGACGGTTGAGGTGTTTTAGTGTTTTAGTGTCCTGGCAACTCGAAGGGCGCAGCACAAATTGCACTTCATTTCCCCGAAGGGGAAAAATACCATAGCCCAGGGCAACGCCCTGGGGGCGGGAATCAAAAAATGTTTAAAGCCCGGGCTGACATAGACCATTTGTGCAATTTGTGCTGCGCCCCAACTCGAACACGATAACACCAGAACACCATAACACTTGCGCAGCCGCACCCCGGAACCCCTGCGCATTTACGTCGTAAACAGGGCAATTAAATTGTTGACAATAGCGGACGATATATGTAGTATGTGGTTAAATCATAATGAAAGGAGTGGTAATGCAAACGGTAAAATGGATGATGGCGCTAATGATGATGGGATTTTTTGCAACTGCAAGCGCGCAGGAAGCCCTGGCCCCGGGGGCGCAGGTTAAAGATTTCACCCTGAAAGATTATACCGGCAAAGAGCACAAGCTCTCCGACTACAAAGAAAAAGCCGGAATAGTGATCCTTTTCGTAGCGACCCAGTGCCCGGTATCCAACGCTTACAACGAGAGGATGGAAGCGCTGCACAAGGAATATTCCGCCAAAAACCTGGTCTTTATAGGGATTAATTCCAATAAGCAGGAATCGGTTGAAGAAGTCGCTGGCCATGCCAAAGAAAACGGGCTGACCTTTACCATCCTTAAAGATCCCAACAACGTCATTGCCGACCAGTTTGGCGCGACCGTCACCCCGGAAGCGTTCTTGCTGAACAAAGAACTCAAAGTGGTCTATCATGGCCGGATCGACGACTCCCAGCGCCCGGCGCAAATCAAAAAGCAGGACCTGCGCAAAGCCCTGGACGAATTCTTAGGCGGGAAAGCGATCACGGACGCGGATACGAAAGCCTTCGGATGCAGCATTAAGCGGGTGAAATAATGCTGCGGCGTCTCCTGGTTAAATCTCTTTTACCCTTTTTGGCAATGGTCGCCGCAAGCTGCGGCGGCCCTGCCGTTCCGGAGGTCGAGACTCTTGACGAGCAGGGTTTTCAACAGTTGATCCGAGAGCGCAACGGGAAAATCCTGTTCGTGAACGTATGGGCGACCTGGTGCGCGCCCTGCCGGGAAGAGTTTCCCGCGCTGGTGAAATTAGCCGAGGTTTACCGCGACAGCGAGGTGGAGATCATCGGCGTCAGCGCCGATTATCCCGATGAAATCGCTTCCAAAATCGTCCCCTTCCTGCAAAAACAGAACGCCAATTTCAAGAACTACGTGCGCAATTTTGCCGACGATCAGGCGTTCATCAAATCCATCAACCCGAAGTGGAGCGGGGCCTTGCCGGTAACGGCGCTGTACGACCGGGAGGGCAACCAGCAAGTTTTTCATCTCGGGGAAGCGGATTTCGAGACCTTCCGGCAATACATTGAAGAGCTTCGCTAAAACCCTTCAGTTTTTCTTACCCGAAGATTGTTGAATCACTTTCGACGATTTCTCTATCGGCGCCGGGCGACCGGGAAGTCCTTTGGCCGCCGTTATGCCCGGAACCCCGCTCATGGCCCCGGCATTCGCCCGCCAGCAGTAATTCAAATCCAACACGTCGATGCCGCCGTCGAGGTTAAAATCCCCAAATTTGTCGTATGACCATGTGGTTGCGTTTTCTGCCCGCCAGACGCTCTCCTTGTCCGCTTCATTCACCACCCCGTCGGAGTTGCCGTCTCCACAGAACATTCCGTAAGCGCCGGTTCCCAACTCTTTCATGGGGTTGATTCCGTAAGCCCGGTCAAGGGCAATGGTAAAATCATACTCGCTGCTGGCGCCGTTTAACGATTGCGCCGCCGCGCTCATTACCGCCAGGTGGTTGCGGTGGTAAACCACGATGTAATAATCGCCGTACTCCACCCCCTCAAATGTTACCCCGGCAACGCCATTGGTATCCAGGAGCGTTCCATCGCTGGCGAGCAAGGCAGCGCGAGCCGCTTCGTCGCTCGTTTCCGGGGAAATGCGCAAGCCCACCAGCACCCAATCCACTACCGCGGCCGGGAGGCTATCGACAGCCTCTGCGCCGGCATAATTCCAGGGGGAACGATTATAGGGCTGGCTGAGCGGAAGCCACCCATTATCATTCAGGATGGTATTCATGCTGCCGCCGTGATATGCTCCTCCCAGGAATATCTTTGCCCGCACCACCAACGGCGCTAATTCTTCGAAGATCGCGGTTACGGATTTGTTCCCATCCATCAGCAGCGAATCCGGGTTGGCCGAACCGCTCAAATCCCCGCTCCAACCCGCAAACACCCAACCGGAATCCGGCGTCGCGGTCAGGGTAACGACTTCCAAGCTGTCGTACACCCCACCTGACGGATCGAGCGCCACCGCGCCACCGCCCTGCACGCTCACGCTCAGGCTGAATTGGCGGGTGAAAGTCGCGGTTACCGACTTGTCGGAATCCATCAACAGCGAATCGGGGTTGGCAAACCCGCTCAAATCCCCGCTCCAACCCGCAAACACCCAGCCGGAATCCGCCGTCGCGGTCAGGGTAACGACTTCTAAGCT
>JABWBP010000091.1 GCA_013360445.1 Calditrichaceae bacterium
GCTCATGAAAGAACGCCACTACAAGCGGAAGTTCGATATTGATCGGAATTATCTCAGAGATGGGTAACTTCGCTTTTAAAGTCTTAAAGTAGAATTAAACATAAGGAGAATTGCTTTGAACCGAAGAATTTTACTCAGCGCCATATTTTTGTTACTGCTTCAATTTGCCTGGGGCCAAATTCCTAAAACCATGAGTTACCAGGGTATCTTAACCGATACCACCGGAAATCCGGTAGCGAACGGGGATTATTCCATGATATTTAGAATATATGATGTGGCTTCCGGCGGGGCCGCCCTGTGGATCGAAACCCAGACCGTCAACGTCATAGATGGTATCTTTAACGCCATCCTGGGGAAGGTAAGCCCCCTGAACCTTGCCTTTGATAAACCCTATTGGCTTGGCCTGTCAGTGGAAGGGGGCGCGGAGTTAACTCCTCGCACGGAGCTTACTGCTGCGGCCTACAGTTTAAACGCCGCTGCCGGGGGAGGCGCCTCCTGGAATCTAACCGGCAACAGCGGCACAATCCCGGGAACTAATTTTCTGGGCACCACCGACAACCAGGCATTGGAACTGCGGGCAAACAACAAACGCGCCCTGCGTATTGTTCCGGGCGTCACCAGCTCCAATCTGATTGGCGGTTATAGCGGCAACAGTATCACTGCCGGAATTGAAGGGGCTACCATCGCCGGGGGAGGAGATATTGCCATGGAAAATTTTGTGGCTGGCTCTTATGGAGTGGTGAGCGGCGGCAGAGGCAATGAAGCCATCGGCGCTCTTTCCACGGTCGGCGGCGGCGGCCAAAATCAAACCAGGAGCTTATATTCAACCGTAGGGGGAGGCTCTCTAAACAGAGCCGACACCTCCCATGCCACGGTGAGCGGGGGCACCCATAACATTGCCAACGGCGTTGTTTCCACGGTGTGCGGCGGCGATCAAGATACCGCCAGCGGCGCTTATAGTGCAGTAAGCGGTGGTAAGGATAATAAAGCCAGCGGTAGTTTTTCCACGGTAGGCGGCGGCAATAAAAATAGAGCCAGCAGTGGTTTTTCTGTTGTAGGTGGCGGCGTATTAAATGAGGCCGGCGGAGAGAATGCTACAGTAGGCGGCGGCCAGAGAAACATGAGCAGCGGTTTTGCTTCCACGGTAGGCGGCGGCTTCGAAAACGTGGCCAGCGTTGGATATGCTACGGTCCCCGGAGGTTTCCAGAATCGTGCTGCTGGCGATTACAGCTTTGCCGCAGGTCTGCGAGCCAAAGCTGACCATGCGGGAACATTTGTTTGGGCGGATGCAAACTTCTCCGATTTTGTCTCCACTGCCGCCAACCAATTCCTGATCCGCGCTTCCGGCGGGGTAGGAATTGGCGCCAATACGACCCCCAATATTCTCACCATCGTTCAAAATTCCGCAACCGATCCGATTGCAGATGCCTGGACCACCTATAGTTCGCGGCGCTGGAAAACCAATATCCGCTCTATCGAAGGCGCGATGGAGAAAATCAGGCGCCTGCGCGGGGTTACTTACGACTGGAAAGCGGATGGCAAGCACGACATCGGCCTGATTGCCGAAGAAGTAGGCGAAGTGGTTCCGGAAGTAGTGGCGTATGAAGAAAATGGCATCGACGCCCGATCGGTGGACTACGCCCGCCTGGTTGCGCTGCTGATCGAAGCGGTCAAAGAACAGCAAAAAGAAATCGAGGAATTGAAAGGTGCGGTCAAGGCGCTCTCCGCCGGAATTCAAAGACAGGAAAGCAAATCCGTTAGCACCGCACACAAATAAGCTTTGCCGGCGCCATGGTATGATCGGTGTGATGAAAGGAGAATATTTTGAATAAATCAGCAATATGGATCATGATACTGCTATGCGCCATACCCTGTCTTTTGCATCCTCAAAGCCGGGCGCAATCACCCGTCCCCGGTAAAGCATTTCCCGGCGGCCATGAGAAAAACGGCGGCCAGGTCGTCGAGAGGCAGGCGCAGTTTGCGGTCTCGCGAAGCGTAATCGGCAGCGGCGGCGGCCCAATGAGCGGCAGCAGTCATAAGGTGATCGGCACGTTGGGGCAGCCTACTATCGGAAAGATTAGCGGCGCAAATTATGAAGGCGGAATCGGTTTTTGGTATCGAGTGGAACAAGATTGTACTCCCGGCCTTTTAGGCGACGTCAGCGGAGACAACTTCGTGAACTCTCTTGATGCGCTGATCATGCTCTCTTACGACGCCGGCCTGCCCGTACCGCAGCCCTTCCTGGATCGCATTGCCGCCGGCTTCGGGGACGTAACCCAGGACGGTTTTACCAATTCTATTGACGCGCTGGTTACCATCAGCTGGGAAGTGGGCTTCCCGGTACCCTTCCCGGTAGGGCAGGTGGTATGTTTGCCTCTTTCCCGGGGTTTATCGCTCCCCGGGAGCATGCCAGCAGCATCCACTTCTACTCAGGCCAGGCCATCTTCTACTCACCTGCCGGAGAGTAGTGGAAAAATAGCAGCTTCCACGGCGCGGGGAGACATAATTGCCCCCGGCCAAACAATAGAAATTCCGGTGATCGTGAATATGTCAGAGACCGCAGAAAAACTGGGTAGTTTCACCGGAAAGTTAAGTTGGAACCCGGCGGCGCTGCAATTCATCGATTTTAACGGCGGCAGCACCAAGGGATTTGAAAACCCGGTGGTGAATGACAGTAAAACCGGAAACGGTGAATTGGTCTTTGCCAACGCCAATCCGCACGGCGCAGAAGGGATGGTAAACATCCTTAACGTTCAACTGAAAGTGATAGGGAATGCGCCATTGGATGGCGAGCCGGTTTTTTTAAGCTTCAGCGCCATGGCCGCGGCGGGAACCTTCACCGATCTGCTGCCTTACCTGTCCCGGCCTTCCGGGATTCCTTCGGAAAACGTTAGCAGGGAGAATGTTGCCCCGGCAGCCGAAGAGCCTCCGGCCACCTTCGCGCTGGAAAATTATCCCAACCCCTTCAACCCTTCCACGGAAATCCGTTACCAGCTGCCGGAAGCGGTGGAGGTGAAAATCACCGTGTATAACGTGCTGGGCCAGGAAGTGGCAACCCTGGCGCACGGCCGGCAGGACGCGGGCAGCTACCGGGTACGCTGGGAAGGCAAAAACGAGCAAGGCCAGCCGGTTCCCTCGGGGATGTACTTCCTGCGGATGTCCGCCGGCAGGTTCATCGCCGACCGCAAGCTGCTTCTGCTGAAATAATTTTTCTACCAACAGACCTGCCAGGTTTACAAAACCTGGCAGGTCTAATTAAATTTCGAACATTCGCACACCCCCAATCGTCCCCGCCAGTGCGACAAATGCCGCAATTTTTTTTTGATTATCCCTCCGCTTTGGGTATATTCTCGCTTTCATGGCGACGTTTTTCTGCAACGTAAAGAAAATCGTACAAACTCTATAATTTTGAAGGAAAGGAAATTGCGCATGAATGCTCAACCCGGCGGCTTCTTTGATCGGCTTCTTGAATGGACCACGAAAATCGACGATTATATGTGGGGTTGGCCTCAAAATATGCCCATGTCCCTGATGATTGCCTTGTTAGTCGGCACCGGCATTATTCTTACCTTTATGACCCGGGGGCTGCAATTTACCCATTTCTGGCACTCGCTTAAGCTGATCTTTACCAAAGAAGCCCGTTCCGAAGAAGGAAGGGGCGACATTTCCCCCTTCGCGGCGCTGATGACCGCCCTGGCGGCGACGGTCGGAAACGGCAACATCGCCGGGGTAGCCACCGCCATTGCCATCGGGGGGCCGGGCGCGCCGATGTGGATGTGGATCGCCGGGCTGTTCGGCATGGCTACCAAGTACGCGGAGGGATTCTTAGGAGTGTATTACCGGGAAGTGGCGCCCAACGGCACCATGGCCGGGGGACCGATGTATTATGTCAAAAACGGTTTGAAGAATAAAAAAATAGGGGGATTCCTCGGCGCCGTATTTGCCGCCTGCGGCGCCATCGCCTGCCTGATCGGCACCGGGAACATGGCGCAATCCAATTCCATGACCGCCTCGCTGGCCAATACTCTGAATCAATTCATCCATGGAGGCGTGACCCACGAGCAGGCCCCCGGTTATTTTTATGTAATCATCGGCGCGGTCATTGCTATTTTGGTGGGGTTGGTGATCATCGGGGGGATCAAGAAGATCGGCCACGTTTCCGAGAAATTAGTGCCGGCGATGATTGTTTTCTATATCTTTTTCGCCATGTGGGTGATTCTTGCGAATTTCACCAAAATTCCCGAAGCCTTTGTGCTGATCTTCAAATCCGCGTTCGGCATCCAGCCCCTGATGGGGGCGGCCATCGGGCAGGTGATTGCCAGCGGGGTCAGCCGCGGCCTGCTTTCCAACGAAGCGGGATTAGGCTCCGCGGCCATTGCCCAGGGCGCTTCCGCCTCCGAGGAACCGACCAAAAACGGGTTGATCGCCATGACCGGGGTATTCATCGATACCCTGTTGGTGAACACCATGACCACCCTGACCATCGTTTTAACCGGCGCTTACGTGCAAACCCAGGCCTGGCAGGGATTGAACGCTCCCGACAACATCACCAGCATCCTGGTCACCCAAAAGGCGTTCGAGTCGGTGATTCCCTTCGGGGTCGGCAACGCCATCATCGCCATTGCTTCCTTCCTGTTCGGTTACACCACCCTGCTGGGCTGGTCCTATTACGGGGAGAAGTGCATCGAATACTTGGGCGGGGATAAGGTGATCCTGCCCTTCCGCTACATCTTCATCATTTTTCTATTCGTCGGCGCGGTGCTGACGCCCATCGCCGGGGCCAGTTTCAATTACCTGAATATCGTCTGGAACTTAGGAAACATCGGCAACGCGCTGATGGCGGTTCCCAACCTGATCGGGCTGCTCTTCCTGGCCGGGCTGGTGGCCAGGATTACCCGGGAGCGGGTGCGGGGGAAATAACGAAAAAAAAATGGCCGGTCGCTGAAGAAATCCGGCGACCGGCCATGGTTTGCAAAAACCTGCCTTTTCAGACTATTTCTGCACGATCATTCTACCAATTACCTGCTGCTGCCCGGTGTTCAGGCGGATGAAGTACACCCCCGAGGTCGCTTCCTTCCCGGCGTCATCCCGCCCGTTCCAGGTTACCCGCCGGTAACCGGCTTCCTGGGTTTCGTTGACCAGCAGGCGCACCTGCTGCCCCAGGATATTGTACACCGCTAATTTCACCGGGCCGGCTTGCGGGAGGGCGTATTCAATGGTGGTTTCCATGTTGAAGGGGTTGGGATAATTCCGGCTCAGGCTCAGCTTTTCCGGCAATAACCCCGGCTGCCCGGTATTTACCGCGGTGGGCTGAGAATTCAATCCGTTGAGGGCATTGGGCAAGGGGCTGCCGCCAACCCCGGCGCTGCGGTTAGAAATGGCCGAGGATAATATCGCGCCGCCGGATTTGATCTCGATGCCGATCACCGCCCAGTCCACGTCGCTGCTGAAGCTGCCGTTCAACGGCGTTACTCCCGGCGTGGGAATGGTTTGATCCACAATGGCCAGGCCCACCATGCTGCCGCCGGAGCCAACCGCGCTCTCGCTCCGCTCGGTATAACCCGCTCCCGGGGTGTGGGTGCGGTTGCGGATGGCCACGGCCCCGAAAATAACCGACCCGGGAGCGGTTGTCGCCACGTCTAACAGGTAATTCCGGCCATCGGAGCCGTCGCTACAGGCCCCGTTCAATCCGTTGGTGTTAGCGGAAATCACGGTTCCCAAAGGCTCCGTGGAGTGCGCGCCGGAGTAGCGGCTCACCGTGATCACCGCGGTCTGGGGCGTTTTTGCCAGGGTAGCGGTAACGATGCCGCTGCCGGAGGGATTTCCCCGCGCCATCCATACCGAGACGCCGGTTTGCAGGCGGCCGCCGCACTGTTCCCGCACCGGGATCCAGTTCAGCCCCAGCCCGCTTACGGTGCTAACCTGCACGTGGGCTTTGGTGGATATGGCCGCGAGATAGAGGTCGCCGTTCACCAGGGTAAGGGGGTCGGCGGTTGCGACTACCGCGGAGCTGATCGACCCGCCGCTGCGGGTTTCTTCGAACGCTGCCGGCCCGCCGCTGCCTTCTTCGATGAATTCCGCGGTAATGATTTTATTGGAGTTGACCAGGAGGGTTTCCGGGTTGGCGAAGCTGAGCAGGTCCCCGCTCCATTTGCTGAAGAGATAGCCGGAATCCGGAAACGCGGTCATGATCACGGGGGTAGCCTGGCTGTACGCGCCGCCGGGCAAATCCGGTTCGGGAGAGAGTTGTACTCTTCCATTGCCCTGGATCATTACCGTTAGCACGAAGGGCGGTTCCGGAACCGTAAAATTGGCGGCGCTGGTTCCGGTTCCAATCGCATTGGTCACACTGATCGGGCCGCTGTTAGCGTTGGCGGGAACCGTCGCCTGAACCTGGTTGTCGGAAATGACCGAGAAGACTGCCGCGAGGCCGTTGAATTTTACCGCGGTCGTTCCGGTAAATCCCGCGCCGGAGATGGTTACCAGGGTTCCGGAAGGCCCGCTGGCCGGGGTAAAACTGCTGATTTGCGGGGGGATCAATACCGTAAAATTGCCGGCGCTGCTGCCGGTGCCATCGGGGTTGGTAGCGCTGATCGGCCCGCTGGTGGCGCCGGCGGGAACGGTGGCGCGAATCTGGGTATTGGAGTCGATGATAAAACTGCTCGCCAGAACGCCGTTAAAACGCACCGCGCTCACAGTGCTGAAATTGTTCCCGGTAAGGGTAATCAGCGCGCCGCTGGTTCCGCTGGCGGGAGAGAAGGAGGCGATCACCGGGGGGTTCAAAACCGTAAAATTACTGGCGCTGGTTGCGGTGCCGGCCGGGTTGGTCACCCGGATTTTTCCGGTAGTGGCGCCGGCGGGAACCACGGCTTGCAGTTGATTATCGCTGTTCACCGTAAAACTTCCGGCAGCAACATTGTTAAAGGTGACCGCGCTGGCGCCGGTGAATCCCGATCCGGTTACGGTCACTTGCGCGCCGGCGGCGCCGCTAACCGGGCTAAACCCGGCAATTTGCGGGGCGGTAATCACCACAAACGCGGCGTTGCTGGAACCGCTGCCCTGCGGGGTGGTCACGCTGATAAGCCCGGTAGAAGCGCCTGCCGGCACGGTCGCCTGAATCTGGTTGCCGGAGATCACCGTGAAAGAAGCGGCGTTCACCCCGTTGAACTTGACCGCGGTGGCGCCGCTGAAATTGCTCCCGGTGAGCGTCACCACGGTTCCGGCAACGCCGCTGGCGGGAGAGAAAGAGCTGATCAACGGGCCTGCCGCGGTGGGAGCAATGGCGTTGTGGAAATAATAATACTTGTCATGGTCCCCGGCCAGCACCACCAATCCCATGGCATTGTTGATGGTCTGCTTGGTAGAGGTAGGATCGTTGATGTTGTACCCGCTATATTTGATAAACGGTGTGCCCACCCCGCTGGGGAAACTGATGTTATCCAGGTCGGAGTTTTTGGTATAAATCCCGTCAACGTTGGATACCTTCGCTTTTACGAATACGTGGATTTTGTTATTGCTCTCGTCGATCAGCAAAATCGGGCGGGTAAAATTGTCCCGGCCATAGCCGTAAACCGCTTGAATCCAGTTTCCGAAACGGTCGCGCTTCAGCACGTAGATTTGCGGCAAATTATTGTCGGAGAGGGAGGTTTTGGTGACGGCGTAAACGTTTCCCTGGCCGTCCTTTCCCATCTTCAAATTGATATGGTCATCCGCTACCGGGTTGCTGCCGTCCGCCAGGGCGGTTTCCACCGATTGCCAGGTATTCATGGAATTGCCGTCGATGTGCACGGCGAAAAATATTTTCCGGGCGGTCTGGTCGCTCCACATCAACCCGATTTTATTGCCGTCGAAGTGCTGAATAGTAGAAATATCATCAGATTTTGCAGTGGTAGTTTGAACCGGCAGGCGAATGGGGGTGCTCCAGTGAAGGTCATCGGTGGTGCTGCTATTGATCATCACCTTTCCGCTCTGCATCCAGGTAATCCACAATTTCCCCGTGGAGTCCTTGTCGATCACCAGGGTTTCCGAGGTGCTGCTGTTGATCAACACCGGGAAGCCGGAATCCAGGGTATATTGTTTGGTGGTGGTATTGTAACTGTAGCGATACAGCCGGGCGGAGTTGGCGCTGCCGGTGCTTCCTCCCCGTTCGGCGAAGACGTGGGAAGCAATATATAATTTGTTGCCATCCCACAATGCATCCGCTTTGGTGGAGCTTCGATTATCAATTGAGGTACCGGTAGTTTCCCATACCTGGCTTGCCAGGTTGAAGCGGTAAATCTGGTACTGGTTTGCCGCCGGATTCCACATACTGCCCCACCAGTAATTATCATTCCACCACAATTTGCTTTCCGGTTTTTCCCCGGTAGGAGCGGGCGCCACACTGCTCCCAAAATAATGACCGAGGTAGCCGGTATTGGCTTCTATTACGGTTTCGCTACCCGGGACAGATACAGCCGGGGGAATCGTAGCGCTCTTTTCGGTGGTAACATTTCGATTATCCGCCTTAACCAGCGAGGCTTGCGCCAGCAAATTTCCGCCGGCTGCCAGCAACAAGCAGAAAATAGCCGTCCCCAGGATTCCCGCCCAAGATTTAAAAAGCAGATTGTTTGAAGCGTATTTTTTTAGCATTTACCATACCTCCGTGTAAGTTTTGGGTCATCATCATGTGCGCGCGGAGAAGAATCATGCTTCTCCGAGAAGAACCTGTTTGCTACTATGCTTCCGGAGATTCATCTCTTCTGTTCAGAATTCGTTCAGGTGAGCAGAAGCTCAGGAATGTATTGGGATAAGGCGAAGAAAAGCGGCCGATCCAATCGGATGCCCGGACGCGGGAATCGTGTTAAATATTCAAAATCCTTGAAGCGCCGCCCTTGGCGGGCATGGCTGGCTCATCCAGTTCCTTAAGAATGACAAATCTTAAACCAACGCGTCAAAGATCAAAAGAAGTTACCGTTTGCGCTTAAGAGCGTTGTAATTGACCAGGAATTGAATATTAACGAGGCTCAATAAAAGCGATTTAGCAATTTATCCGCGTGACCGGTCTCACGCGGCGAAGGGCAATTTTTTGAAACCCGCTGCTGCCGGGCTTCTCATCGTTTAAAAAATATCCGCAGCCCCTCGGTACAGTTCCGGCACATCTCGATGCTATCGCGCCGGTTTACGACCAGCTGGCGGAAACGGTGGTAATTTTCGCTGTTCCAGATTTCCTCGAAACTATGCTCCCCGATTTTGCCCAGGGGGAATTCAGCATCCTTATCAAAACAGCATGGGATCACGGTATTATCCCAGGTAATTGCGGAGCCGTACCAGATCTTCTTGCAATACCCGGAATAGGAGCCTTTTAATTGATATTTGCCGTTCACCTTTTCATAACGGCGGTATTTGGGGTTACGGGGCAGGGTTGCTTCGGCATTCTCGAAGTCATAAATCTGGGGAGATTTGAAAATTACCCGGTTAACGCCCAATTCTTTTCCGAGTTTTTTGATGTCCTCGATTTCATGCTCGTTGTGCCGCATGACGATGAACTGCAAATCCGCCCAGGGGAATTTATTGCCAAGCTGGTTGCGCGCTTCGATAAACTGGCGTATCCCGCGGATGACCCGGTGAAAATGGCCGGCCTGGCGGTACACTTTATAAGTCTCTTCGGTAGCGCCGTCCACAGAGAGGATCAAACGCCCCAATTTACTGGCGGCTAATTGCCGGGCAAAGTCGGGATTGGCCAGCCGGGTTGCGTTGGTGCTGATCACCGTAAAAATTTTCTTTTGGTAGGCATAGTCGATCATCTCCAAAATATCGGGGTTGATGAAGGATTCTCCCTGGAAATACAGCAGCAGCACCCAGGTATAATCCCCAATTTCATCGATCATGGCCTGGAATTTTTCCATCTTTAAATGCCCCTGGGGACGAACCAGGGTTTGCAAACCCACCGGGCATTGGGGGCAGCGCAGGTTGCAGATGGCGGTGGGTTCGATAATGAAAGTATAAGGCCTCCCCCAGACATAGTACCTGCCGGTCAACCGCGAAAGGAAATAAGAAGAGAGGATCGCGGAGGCATTTTTGAATTTTTTCCGGTCCCAAAGGGGTTTTAGATAGGATATATAAGATGGCATAATTTCTCCCGCGAGGTGTAAAAAAAAAGGGACATTATCTTTCATAATGTCCCTTTTACGGTGGTGAGGCCAGATTAAAATAATTTTAAAGGAGGGAGGTTTATTTTAGGAGAGAGCCTCACCACCGAAGGCAAATATAAAAGACCGATCTATTCAAATCAAGCACTAAAAAAAATCGTTTGCTAATCGACGAATGGGCGGGAAGCTTTCGGATAGATGAATTGTATCTCCAGCACTTCCCACCTGTTTCCCTGTTGAATAAGGGTCGCCGCAAGAATATCCCCGGTTTTAAGGCGCGAATATACCGAAGAATTCAATTTTACATTGTCGATCTGGTCGAACAAGTGCACGTTTACCAGATCGAAGGTCCTGGCAAGCCGGTTACGCATCCGTTTCACTTCATAAAAACCGGCCATTTGCGGTATATCCGGGTCATCCCGGTATATCATTACGTCGAAAAGACTATACTCATCCAAGTAGGTATTCAGCGCCCGCACCACCCGGGGCACCTCGGTTTTTACCTGTTCGTAATACTTCAGGAAGCTGTGTTTATAATCGAGATTATAGTTGTGGGCCAGCCAGGTCACAAACCGCGCCAGGGTCTGGAATATGCGGGAAAAGGGCGGATCCGGAACCTGGGCAGTCTTCTGAATCAGCCAGATCGACATGAACTCCAGAAAATGCTCTTCGCAAACTTCATAGATCGTGGTGATTTCCGCAGATTCGGTGAGAAATTCCCGGAACAGCTCGATATCCCGGCTAACGCAGCCGGCGTCTCGTGAATCGCATTCCGCCTCATCGATGAACCGTTGAATGGTCTCGAAAATATCTTCATACTCGGCGTCGATTCCCCCCCACTCGATATCCTCGTGGTACACTCCCTCTTCCTCATCGCCCTCTTCCCACTCCCGCTGGGGATCGTAATCATCTTCGGATTCCAACAATCCCTCAAAGGAGTCGATGGCCGGGTCCGCGGGGCGTTGCAGCAAGGCTTTCCCTTCCTGGCGGATAAAGTTGATGATGACATCTTCGATGAAATCTGCCAGCCTGATCAGTTCCAGGTCATCTTCTTCGATTTCGATCCCTAATTCCTCGTAATAAAACTGGATCAGGGTGTCGAGAATGACGTTTTCCATTAACTCGACCCGGAAGCTTTGCTCCCGCACCAGCCCCCCGGAGAAGAAGGTTTTCAACCGCTTCTTCCGCTGGGTCATCCCGTCGCTTTCGTTTTGGTAGGCCTGGCTGCGGGTCTCAGCTTCCCAGAGATCATGGGAAGCGCGCTTGACGTAGCCTTCTTCTTCCAGAAAATATTCAAAACTGTCGCCGAGGTTGAAACAGAGGGTGCCGATATCATTGAAGGTAAGCTGAAGCGGGGAATTCTGGCGGCTGGAAGCAAAGTAGCGTTTTTCCAACTGGTTCCCAACGTGGTTGACCATCAGGTAAATAAACAAATCCAGGTTGGTCATCTCGTATATTTCTTTATCCCAGCTTTCTAAAAATTCCCTGGCAGAGATAAAAGTTTTTTGAGTTCCATCCGCCAAATTCATGCTCTCCATTCTGAAACCGTTGCCAATTTAACACTCATCAAAAAATCAGTCAACAAAAATTTTGGCGGCTCTTTTCCGGGGGGCCTTAATCTCCTGATCCCGGTACTGTAAACGGTACAATTTATAGTAGAAGCCGCGTTTTCTCAGCAATTCCTGGTGGGTTCCCTGCTCCCGGATAACGCCTTTGTGGATCACCACGATCTGGTCCATGTGCTGAATGGTAGAAAGCCGGTGGGCGATGACCAGGGCGGTGCGGTTGCGGAGCACCACTTCTAACGCCTGCTGAATCAGCGCTTCGGATTCGCTGTCGATGTTGGCGGTCGCTTCGTCCAACAGCAGAATATCCGGGTCGATCACCAGCGCCCGCGCCAGGCTGAGCAGCTGCTTCTGCCCCACGGAGAGGTTGCTGCCGCGCTCCTTCACCTCATGCTGGTATCCATTGGGAAGTTTTTCGATAAATCCGGCGGCGTTGACCAGCCGGGCGGCCTCCATCACCTGCGCTTCGCTGATATCCGGCCGCCCCAGGCGAATATTCTCCAGAACGGTGCCGGAGAACAGAAAAACATCCTGCAACACAATCGCCATCCGTTCGCGGAGATTTTCGACCTCCCACTGCCGCACGTCCACCCCGTCGATCAACACCTGCCCTTCCTGCACGTCGTAAAACCGCCCGATCAGCCGGGAAATGGTGGTTTTGCCGGAACCGGTGTGACCCACCAGGGCGAAGCGTTTGCCGGGAGGAATATCCAGGTTGATGTTTCGCAAAACGAATTCTTCATCGTAAGCAAAAGATACCTCGCGGAACTGAATTTGGCCTTGCAGGCGCGGTTGGGTGTGGGGATTGGCCGGAGAGAGAATCTTCGCCTCCGTATCCAGCAGCTTGAAGATGCGCTCGGAAGACGCCAGCGCCCCCTGCAGAATGTTGTATTTTTCCGATAGATCGCTAATGGGACGGAAAAACATCCGGGCGTATTGAATGAAGGCGATCAGCACCCCTAAGGTCACCGTGGAATCCTGGATCAGCCACCCGCCGCGGAAAATGATGATCGCCAACGCCGCCGCGCTGATGATTTCTACCGCGGGGTAGAAAATGGCATAGTAGAAAATGGTTTTGATGAACGCGACCGTGTGGTCCCAATTGATTTTCCTGAATTCTTCCGCATCTTTCTCTTCCCGGTTGAATAGCTGCACGATGGCCATTCCGGAGATGCGCTCCTGCAAATAGGAATTGATCCGCGCCAGAAAGAAGCGAATCTGGCCGTAGGCGCCGCGCACTTTTTTGCGGAAAAGGAAGGTCACCAGGAACAGCAGGGGGATTACTGAGAAGGTCCACAAGGCCAGTTCTAAGTGGATGGAGACCATCATGATTACGATGCCGATGATCAGGAAAATATCCCCGAACACCATCACCAGCCCCTGGGTGAACATTTCGTTCAGCGCCTCCACGTCCGAGGTTACCCGGGTCATCAACCGCCCCACCGGGTTTTTATCGAAATATTGCTGGTGCAGGCGCTGCAAATGGGAAAAAATCTGGTTGCGCAAATCATAAATAATTTTCTGTCCCACATACTGGGTCAGCAGAATTTGAAAATAACGGATCGCAAAACTGCCTGCCAGCACCGCAACGTAAAGGGCAATGATGTAGGTTAGCCCGCCGAAATCCCCGGGAATGATGTACTTATCCACCGCAATGCGGGTTAAATAGGGTCCCAGGGTTTCCAGGGCTACCGCCACAATGATCAACAGCACCGCCAGCGTTACCCAAAACCAGTACGGCTTACTATAACCTAACAGCCGCCCCAACAGGCGCCGGTCATAAATTTTACCGCTGATCTTATCCTCTTCTACTGCCTTGCGAGATTGAGCTTCCGCCATGTCAACATTCCGAATTTATCCGTTACACCGGGATAATCTGTCATCGAAAGGCGTCCAATATAAGCCCGCGATCCCCAAAGCGCAACCGGGGAAAGAATTATAATCGGGCAGCAAAACCGCCATTCCAAGAATGATTTTAAGTTTGACTTTGGCAGATCGCTTCTTTAAATTGGGGCGCTTTTTTGATACAGACGGGGCCGTAGCTCAATTGGGAGAGCGCTGCGTTCGCAATGCAGAGGTTAGGGGTTCGATCCCCCTCGGCTCCACCGGATAGACAGGGTTCAAAAAATAGTTGCCCTGCCGTAGTTCCCCAGCGACAGCGTTACGATTAACGAATGATAAAAGGATTTATTGATTCGGCTGTGGATTGATCTTGTGAATGAAAGCCAGGTCCCACGCAATAGAATCCCGCCGAACCCCGCCAGGTCCGGAAGGAAGCAACGGTAGGTGGTCTTTCTATGTGCCGTGGGGTTACCTGGCTTTTTTATTTCCATTAGCCGCGTCCATAAAACTGTTGATTCTATGGCTTACATAGTACTGGCCAGAAAATGGCGCCCCTTGACATTCGAAGACGTGGCCGGTCAGGAACACGTGACCCGAACCTTGATGAACGCCCTGCAACAACAGCGCATGGGCCATGCGTTCATTTTTGCCGGCCCCCGGGGGGTTGGCAAAACCACCGCCGCCCGCCTGCTGGCCAAGGCGCTCAATTGCGAAACGCAGCCCGCAATCAACCCCTGCAACCAGTGCAAAAGCTGCAAAGCGGTCACCGAAGGGCACAGTCTCGACGTTATCGAAATCGACGGGGCCAGCAACCGCGGCATCGACGAAATCCGCAACCTGCGGGAAAACATCCGCTTTTCCCCCGCCTCCTCGCGCTACAAGGTGTACATCATCGATGAAGTGCACATGCTTAGCAAGGAAGCCTTCAACGCCCTGCTGAAAACCTTAGAAGAACCGCCCGCACACGCGGTTTTTATCTTTGCCACCACGGAAATCCACCGGGTACCCCTCACCATTCTCTCCCGCTGCCAGCGGTTCGATTTTAAGCGCATTCCCACCGCGGTCATTGCCGACCGCTTGCAGCAAATTGCGGAGTTCGAGAAAATTCCCATCGACCGCGACGGGCTGCTGCTGATTTCCCGCAAGGCGGAGGGCAGCATGCGCGACGCCACCAGCATTCTCGACCAACTGGCCTCCTCCAGCGCGGAAACTTTGACCGTGGAGAAGGTGCAGGAAGCGCTGGGACTGATCAATGAAGAGCTGTTTTTCGAATTCACCGACCTGATTCCCCAAAAAGAGGACGCAGCGGTGATCCGCTTTGCCCGGGCAGTTTTTGAACAGGGCCATGACCTGGTGAATTTCCTACACGGGCTGGAAGAGCATTTCCGAAACTTGCTGATCGCCCGCGCCACCGGCTCCACCCAGTTGCTGGAGACTTCGGATTATTTCAAAAATTTGTACCAGGAAAAAGCCCCGTTATTTGCGGAAAAAGACCTGCTGCATTACATCGATATCCTGACCCAGAACGAAGCGCTGCTCAAATACAGCGAAAATCCGCAGTTGATCCTGGAACTGCTGCTGCTCAAACTGGTTCACAAACCCCTGAGCGTGGCGCTGGAAGAGCTTCTGGAATTGCTCAAAAATTTACCCGATTCCCCGGCCCCGGCCGGCAGCATTCCCCCCGCTCCCAATCCCGGCCCCCAACCGGGCGCGCCCACGCCGCCGCCTCAACCTCCATCCTCTTCCGCCCCGGCGATGGCGCCGTTCAGGTCAGCGGGAGATTATCCCTCTTCCGTCAAAGAGCCTTCGAAAGGGCGTTTCGATTCGCTGAAAAAAAACTCCCTGCCCGCCTCCCCCGCCCCCTCCACGGCAACGGAAACCGAAACAACCGTGGCCGCAGATGTCCCACCGGTAAACCTGGCGGATGTTTCCGGGCGCTGGAATGAGCTTATCGCTGCCATCAAAAAAGAAAAAATTGCCCTGTCGTCATTTTTGCAAGACGGCGTTCCTTACAAAGTGGAAGGCCGGATGCTGCAAATCGCCTTCGACCCCAAAACCGGTTTCCACATGGATCACGTGCAAAAAAACGCCTCGATGATCGAGCGGGTGATGGCGCAGGAATTAGGGATGCCGCTGCGAATCAAATGTATCAAAGTGCAGTTCGAGCAGGAGGGGATTCAACGGCAGGTGCAAACTCCGGAAGAAGCTTTCGAGAGCATGAAGAACAAGGAACCGGTGCTGAAGAAGATCATTGAACTGTTCGATTGCGAGAATATGGATGAGTAAGGTATAAAACTGGAGGTTTCGATGAAACCGAATATCAATGATTTGATGAAACAAGCGCAGCAAATGCAGGAAAAGATACAGCAGGCCCAGGATCGCCTGGCTGAGATTACCGTGGAAGGCACTGCCGGGGGCGGAATGGTTAAAGTGACCGCCAACTGCCAGAACCGGATTGTAGCGGTGGAGATCGAGCCGGAAGTATTGGCCGGAGAAGATAAAGAGATGCTCGAAGACCTGATCGTAGCCGCCGCCAACCAGGCGCTGGAGAACGCCGCCCGCCGTTCCGAGGAAGAAATGCAAAAAGCGATGGGACCCCTGTTAGGCAACCTGCCGGGCGGACTCAAGTTGCCGGGAATGTAGGAGCAGTAGGCAGCAGACACAATAAACAGTAGGCAGTAAGCAGTAGGCAAAGTTGCCTACTGCTTACTAATTCAGACGCTCGCCCATCCACCTCCAAACCGTAATGAATCCAGAATGAATACCCTCCCCCAGGCTCTCCAACAACTGATCGCCGCCTTTGGCCGGCTGCCGGGAATCGGGCGAAAAACCGCCACCCGCCTGGCGTTTCATATTTTGAATGAAAGCGCGCAGGACAGCGAAGAACTGGCAAAGGCCATATTGCGGGTTAAAAACGATATAAAGCTGTGTTCCCGCTGCCTTAATTTTTCGGAACAGGATATCTGCCCCATTTGCAGCGATTCCCGCCGCAACCAGAGACTTATCTGCGTGGTGGAGGACTCGCAGACCATCCTGCTCATCGAAAAGACCAACGAATTCAAGGGGCTTTACCACGTCCTGGGAGGGGTCATTTCACCGCTGGATGGAATCGGCCCGGAAGAATTGCACATCAAAGAGTTATTGAACCGTTTGGAAGGCGTGGAAGAGGTAATTCTGGCGTTAAGCCCCAGCACCGAGGGCGAGGCCACCTCGATTTATCTCTCCCGGTTAATCAAACCCCAGGGGATCAAAATTACCCGCCTGGCCCGGGGAATCCCCCTGGGCAGTTCCCTGGAATTTGTGGATGAGCTTACCCTCAGCAAGGCGCTCCAATCCCGCAGCGAGATGTAATTCCCGCTTGCAGATTTAAAATATTGCTGGTAACTATTCAGGCGTTTTGCCACAGAGGCCACAGAGAGCACAGAGACATAAAAAAATTCCTAATCAAATCACAAATACAGGGATATAAGGCTCTAACAATCTTCCTCTGTGACCTCTGTGGTCTCTGTGGCTGAATAGTAACTATTGCTGAATTCGGAATCGTGAATTCGGAAGGGTGAATAATTGATAAAAACCTCGACAAAAGACGATGCGGCCCCCGGGGAGCCGCACCGTATAACTGCTCGTAGCTGTCTCTGTTCTCTCTCAGGAAGAGATAACGACAACGTCTTGAGCCTGCAAGCCCTTGTCAGATTCAACAACTGAGAATTCTACCTGCTGGCCTTCCTTCAGCGAACGATACCCTTCCCCGCGAATCGAGGTGTAATGCACGAAGATATCATCCCCTGCTTCCCCGGTAATGAATCCAAAGCCTTTAGAATTGTTGAACCACTTGACAGTGCCGTTAACGCGCTCTGCCATAGACATTATACCTCCTGTTAAACCGTACATAAAAACCATTTACCCGGTTAAGGCAGAACACTCTAAACCACTGCCGGTTTTATAACGGTCAGCTTAGAATAACTGCCAAAACTGGTAAAAGTTATCGCAATCCGATGAAATTGTCAAGATGTAAGACAAGGTAGGGGAAAAATAAGCGTGAGGGAGGGAGGATTGAATGGTTACATTGCTAAATGGTTACTATTCAGCCACAGAGATCACAGAGAAAGAATTTTGGGTATCCACCACTTCGTGGAGAGCATGTAGAACCGTTATCCCTGTTTATGGAACATTTTTTTCTACAGAGCGGGTTTCTGTGGCAAAATGCCTGAATAGTTACGCTAAATGTTTGTATAGGCATAACCAATCATTTTTTACAACAATCATTTAACCATTCAACACTCTTCTCTCAGGCCAGCAGCACCTTTTCGTCGAAATCGCTTTCCCGCAGGTACTCCGTCAAGTATCCAAAAAATTCATCGACGGTATGCACCCGCGGTCCCTTCCAGTGTTTGTTCCAGGGGCGGTCCATACACACGGCCAGCCTCCCGGTAGCAGCGAATTTTTCCAGGTTATCGACAAAATCGTCCAAAAGAGCCAGACCGGCCAGGCGATATTTATCGGCAGTGATATGGATGATATTCGAAGGAATATCATGCCGGCCCAGCCATACCAGGGTGGGTCCCCTGCCGGCCAGCGGCTGGGTGGTAGCAATGATGATCTCGAACTCTTTCTCCCAGCGCTGCAGCGCTTCTATTGCCCCGGGATAGGCGGGAGCCTCTTCCAAAATTTCCCGGGCAAACATTTCATCCATAAAGGGGTAAATTTTCTCCCCGATGGGGAAAAAATCTTCCAATTTGCGAGAATCGACCGCTGCGACCTGATGGCCGGGGTATTCCCGCCGGTACACCCGCACCAGGGAACCGATAAAATCCCGCAATACGCCGTCCACGTCAATGATTACCCGCGGTCTTTGCCCGTGAATTCGCATTAATTTCGCTCCTGAAAATGCGGTCGGAAAGCGTTATAGTGTTCAAGTGTTATGATGTTCAAGTGTTTTAGTGTTCAGGCGCCTAAATTACTAAAACACCAAAGCACTCGAACACCATAACACGATAAAACCGTTTTCATCCATCGACAATGTTTTCCCCGTAGTCCACGGAGATCACGTCGCCGTTGATCCACTGGGCATTGATGCTGGAGAGGGCGACGATGGCGTTAGCCACGTCTTCCGGGGTGGTCAGCCGCCCGGCGGGATTGCGGCCTAAGGCAGTGCGAATCATCCGTTCGTGGCCGGGGATCTTGCGCAGCGCCGGCGTATCGGTTACCCCGGCTTTGATGGCGTTGGCGGTGGCGCCGACGTCCCTCAACTCCATGGCCAGTTGCCGAATATAGGATTCTAACGCAGCTTTGGCGGCGGAAACCGCCCCGTACATGGGCACCACGTTGGTGCTGCCGTGGCTGGTCATGGCAAAAACCCGGGAACCGTGCCCCAACAGGTCATTCCAGTATAATTCCTGCACCCAATAAATCAACGAGTGCGCCATGACGTCCAGGGTCATTTCCACGTTGGCTTTGTTGAGGGCGTTGGCGGGGTCTTTTTCGATGACCGGCTTGAGGGTGCCGAACGCCAGGCTGTGCATAAATACCCGAATGTAATCCCCCGGGGGAATTTGCCGGCGGATATCCGCGACAATCTCTTTTCGTTTCTCTTCATCTGCGGCGTTGGCGTTATAAAAAACCGCTTTCTGCCCCGCCGCCTCAATTTTGCCGATCACCTCTTCCGCCATGGGCATGGTTGCCCGGCGGTCCAGATGTACCCCGAAAATATCGTATCCTTCTTTTGCCAACCGCACTGCAGCGGCCCCCCCAAACCCGCTGCTGCTGCCCAGGATCAGGGCATAGCGAGGAAGATCGGCAGCGTTTTTTTGCTTGTTCATAGTAACTCCTGCAAAATTTGTATTATCCCCATTACCGAACGTCACCTTAGAAATCCAAAAACGGCAATAGCGTAAAACGATTTGTGTAATTTAAAAAAAAATGTGATTTTTCCAAATCCAATTAAAAAGCGAAGGAAATACCGATGTGGAATTCTCCCGGCGATTCCCCCCTTTTCGGAAACCATTTGAACCCATAGTCAAAGCGGATCGGTCCGAAGGGAGTGGCCACCGCCAATCCTATCCCGCTGCTTACTTTCAGGGAGAGAGAATCCATATCCTCGATCTCTTCCCACAGGTTCCCGGCATCCGTAAAAACCTCTCCGAAAAACAGCCAGAACAAGGGAATGCGCAGCTCCGCATTCGCTAACAGGGTGTATTTCCCCCCGATCGGGGTAACCTCTTTCACGGAACCGTCCGGATTTAATACCAGCCGCTCCCGGCCAATCGATTGCTCCGCGTACCCCCGGATGGTGGAAGCGCCGCCGAGGTAGAACCGCTCCGTGGTGGGAATAAATTCGATATACTTTCTTCCTCCGAATTCCAGAAATCCGCTGGCGCGAACGCGGGTGGCCAGGGTCCATCGGTTTTTAAAAACAAAGGGCTGGTAACGCGACCATTGCACAATCGCCTTGTAGAAAACATTGGTTACCGTGGTATCGCTGCCGGCGGCGGCGGTGGAAACGTTCAACCGGCTGGTGGAATAGACAATGCGATTGCGAAATTCGGTTTGATAGCCTTTTTGAGGGATTAAAACGTTATCACGCCGGTCTTTTAAGAGATTAAAATTGAAAGCATAGATTTCATCCTGGCCCTGGGAAACCTGTTGCAGCAAAGAATCCACGTTCACGCCCGGCTCTTCCTGGATATTCACTTTCTGGTAAGAAATCCCCCCGGTATAAGACCAGTAATTTTTGAATTGGTGGCTTAAATTAAAGGAGGCGGAGAACATGTCCAGGGGAACCACCGAAACCGGGCGGCGCTGCCGGGAATAGGTGACGTTAAAAACTCCCGGCGTGCGGGTTTCCAACACCCAGGGCTCTACATAGCTGAAACTGATCTGGTCGCGAGGATTGAGAATTCGTTTGCGGGCGTCATCGGGATTTTCCCGGCCATAGAACAGGGAGGTAACGTAGCGCAACGATATGCTGCGGGCGGTGCCGAATAAATTCCGGTGCCCTCCTTCGGCGGTGAGGTCGAAAGTGGTCACGTTGCCCACGGCGTCCCCATTTTCATAGCCCACCCCGAAGCGCAGCCCCACCCACAAAGCCTTTTTTTCTACCACCCGCCAGACCAGCTTCACCCGCGACTGATCCTCGCTAACCGGGCTTAAGCGGTAATTGACCATCTTGAACATACCGGTGCTGTAAATGTTCTTCTGCGACGCTTCGATTTTTCTGCGGGAAAAAACGTCGCCCTTTTTGATTTCCAGCTCCCGGCGGATCAAAAAGCTTTTCACCAGTTCCAGGCCCTCATATTCGAGATCCTCGATAATGACCGTCTCTCCCTCCTGGATTTGGATTTCCACGGCGATCAACGAGTCGCTGCTGACCCGTTCCCGGTCGGAAAAAAGCACGTAGGGTTTACCGTTATCCAGGTACATATTCTCGATATTATTCAGGCCGCTCTCGACCTCCGAGCGCTTGTATGCCTGCCCGTCCTTCACTTTGAAAGCTTTTCGCAATTCTTCGGAGGAGAAAAGGGTATTTCCGGAAAAAGTTACCCCGTTCAGATAATAGCGGTTTCCCTCGTTAACCTGGTATTCGATGAAAATCCGGTCTTCCTCCTTATCGAAAGAGCCGGTCACATAGACATCCAGGTAGCCCTGCTGGGTGTAATAATTGGTAATCAGAATCTGGTCTAATTTTAGAAAGCGGGGGTTGAATTCTTTTTTTTCTTCGGATTTGAGAATGCTTTTGAGGTCTTTTTCCGAAAAATTGCGGTTCCCGGTAAAGGTAATCCGCGCCACTTTCAAACCTGTGGAGGAGAATGCCGCCGAAGAAAGAACCATCCAACATAGTAGGATGAGAATACCTATGAGGATGTTAAAACGTAACCTGCCAGCTAATGTCCAACTTGACTTTGTCATTCCCCTCATAGGTTTTTTGAAAAATGGTAGAAAAAGACCAGTTCCGGTTCAAGCGGTATTGTAAATAGATCTGGTTGCCCGCCTCCCAGGAAAGCGACGGCGCCGGAAGGTTGCCGAGGCTGGAAGATTCCAGGCGGGATTGATATTCCAGGTAGAGTTTGGGGGTAAGGTACTTTCCCAGCGCCAGGGTGGCCGGCTGGTTCAGGCGGTTCTTGAAAAAACTCTCCTGGGTTTCCAGGCGGATTTGATCCAGCCCGGTGAAGGTGCGGGCCTCCTTCTCGATGGTGGCGATCACCGCCTGGGTAACCACCTGCTCCCCTTTTTCTAACAGCAGCGCGTCGGTGTTGCTGCCCAGCTGGTCGAAAGTAACCCCGAAAAGCAACAGGGCCATCTGGTCCTTTACATCCGGGTACGGGAGGGTATTTCCCTGCTCGTCCTGGATGATCAGCTCCTTTTCCGGGGCGTTCAAGCGCCCGCGCACGTTCAAATTGAACATAAGATTATTCTTGCGCTTCTGGGCTACCAGGTTCAACTCCGGCAGCTCTTTCGGGTTCACAAAATCGATTTTTCCGCTTTGAATGGAAAAATCTTCTCCCTGGATGAAATATTTACCGGAGGTTTCCAGGGTTCCGTACATTTCTAACAATCCGCGCGGCTCCTGGGTAATCCGCAAATCCCCGGAAAGGTTCATATTAAAGGTATTCAGGGCCTCATTGCTGCGAATGACGAATTTGGGCAAAATTTCCGCAGCGAAATCGTACTGCAAGAAGGGCGGGATTTCCCGCAGCGTGGTGGTGAGCAGCAGGTTCTTCTCCGATTCCGCAAAATTCAGCTCCACGTCCGCCTCGTCCACCACCACCTCCCCGGAAATGGTGATGGTATCCTGCCCGCTGATGTGCAATTTATTGGCGCTGAGCACCATGCGGGTGTTTTCCAGAAAGTAGTTGAAATAGGCATTATTCATCCCCACGTCCAGGTGGAGGCGGGGGCGGATCAACTCCTCCGGGAAATCAATATACCCGCTGGCGCTGATGTATCCCGTGGGGCGCTGGGGAAAAATGAGCGATTTCACTTCCCCGAACCATCTCTGTAAAAAATTCCGCGAATAGCTTTTTTTAGGCGACCGGGCGGCAAATTTATCAAGGATAAGCCGGCTGCCCTCCATGTGGCCTTTCAGGGAGAGATCCCCGATGCTGTTTTCTAACTTGGAGAGGAACAGGGTTCCGTTTTCTACCCGCACGTCGCCTTCGATCAGCCGCGGGTCGTCGTAATTGCCGGCCAGCAGCAGGTCGATGTCGATGTCGCCGGTGAGGCGGTCCAATTCCGGGTTCAGCACGCTCAGGAAATTGAGACTGTCTTCTTCTATCTTCACCCGCATCCGGAAACTCTTGTCCGCCAGCGCCTCGGCCGGCCGGCGGGGGTCCCAGCGGAGGGTTTTCTCCCCGTTGATTTTAATGATGCTATTCAAAAAATTGATGCTGGCCAAATCCACTAACAGTTTGTTCGGCTGAACCCGCCCCTCCGCCTGAAATTCCGGGATGATATAGTCGGCGTAGCGGAATTTTTCCCCCTGGAAAATAAATTCGCCCCGGGGGTTGGATACGTTCCCGACCAGGTCGATTCGCCCGCTCAGGGAGCCTTCCAGGGGATACTTGGCTTCGTAAAAGGAAGTATAATCCTGCAAGCGCAAATTTCCCATCACGATGTTCAGGTCCAGGGGAACGTTCCCGAACTTCCAGCCGACGCTGTCCTGCCCGCTTAAGAGTACGTCCACGCTGCCGTTCACGGTGACGTAAGAATCGGCGCTTCTTTCATAATCGAAAAAATTAACCGTCAAGCGCTGCTCTTTCAGGGAAAAATCCCCGCTCATTTTACCCAGGGGATGGCGGTCGATCACCAGATCGTTCAACTGGATGCGCCAGTCGATCTCCGGTTTGGCCAGTTCCCCGAAAAGCTCTATTTCGGAATCCACGTACCCGGTAAGGAGGTGGTCCCAATAGAAATACTGGTTGAACGGTTCCAGGCGGATATTTTTCAAGTCCAGGGAAAAGGAGCTGTTTCCCTTGAAGGCGAAAAATCCCCCGGATTTGATGTACCCCGCGTCGGCCGCTCGCAAAGAGAAGGCGTTGACCCGCAGGGTGTCGCTAAAGTACTCCGCGCTGATCTGTTTATCGTTGCGAATGGAATATTTTTCATATTGGAGCTGCAGGCTGTCCAGCGCCAGCAGCACCAGGTTTTCGGGAAAATTGAGGAATCCCCGGGCGAAAATAAAATTTTCTTCGCTGTAGAATTGCAGGGGGTCGAATAAAATCTGGCTCCGGTTGAATTTGAATTTGATCTCCCCGCTGGTCAAAAAAATATTTCCCAGGAAGCCGGTGGCGATGCTCAGGTCGAAATATCCCTGGCGGTTTGTCACCAGGCTGGTAACGTCGGCGTTGCCCTCTACCCCGTAAATGGTGGAATTTTGAAACACCAGGCTGTCGAGGTACAATTCCCCGGTTAGCGAGGGATCGCTGACCGGCCCGGTCAAATGCACGTCTAAGCCCCCATTCCCTCCCATATCTTGCAGGTAGAGGCGGCTGAAAAGGGTATCGAGATTGTTTTTAGAAGTGCGCAGGAAAATATCGGCCCGGCGCTCCCGGGATATTTTGCCTTCCAGGGAAAAGCGCGAGCCGGGGCCGAAGGTCAGCCGCGAGGGCGGGGAGATTTGCCAGTCTCCCCGTTCCGCTTCCAATTTCAGCAGAATGGTATCGAGATGGGCGTAACCTAAGTCGGAGTGGGTTAACAGAATATTGCCCTTGCCGCTGAGCCGTTCCAGATCCCATTTACGGAAATCGAAATCGATCTCCCCGTTCAACCGGAAGGGCTGCTCGGTCAGCCCGGCGGATTTCAGATTCAAATCCGCGAAGCGCAGGTCGATGCGGTTTCGTCCCCGGGAAGAAAGCTCCGCGGAGCCGTTCATCCGCCCCAAATTGGATTGGAATTCCAGGTCTTCTAAGTAATAACGGTCTCCCAGGCGTTGATAGTTGGCGCGAAAATGATCCACGATGAGGCTGTCGAACTTCCCGTCGAAGAAGAAATCGCCCACGAAATTGCCCGGCACCCCCAAAAAGGCGCCGTAAGCCCGCAAATATCCCTCTTGATAGAGAAAATCCGGCCAGAGTTTGCGGATCAGGGAAAATTCGATCCGGGTGGTATCGGCAAACAGCAAGAAGCGAAACTCCGGCTCGAACTCCATCTCCCCGTGCCCCACCAGGTTGGCCTCGGGGATTTTCGCTTCCAACTGGTTCAGGGTAATGCGCTGTTTATTGCCGATCAATTGGAAAGAGAGATTTTGCAGGGTGATATTGCGGTTTTCCCAATAGGCGCGCAGGTATTTCGGTTGCACGGCAATTCTTTGTTCGGTGATTTCCGCGGAGAGCTGCATTTGCAGATTGCGGATCGTCTCGGTTTGCCCGGATCTTTTGTATTGCACGCTGCCGTCTTTAACGATCAACCGCTCTACTTTGAGAAAAGGGAATTTTTCCAGGCTGATTTGGGCGCCCAGGGAGTCTAATTGGAATTCCGTGGTATCGGGGGCGGCGCTGGTATCTTCCGGGGCGGCGTGCAGAATTGCGAGGGGACGAATAAGCGCCAGTTGCTGAACGTCGAATTTTTTGCGGGTGAAATCGAGCAGAGAATAGTCCAGCTCCACGCGCTTGCAGGTAAGGGTATCTTGCGAAATGATCACCGTCAGGTCGTCGATGCGTACGGTACCGAGCAGGTTGCCGGAAAGCTGGCGGTATTGGATGCGGATATTATCCTCCGCCAACTTGTTGGCGATATGAATGATCGCCCGGTCCACCACCGGGGTGTAGGAATAGAGAACCACTAACGTCACAGCGAGAACAAGCGGCAGAAGAATGGCGACGAACAATAAAATTTTGAGGATCTTAGCCATAGCAATCTGCCTTTAAATCAACCTAAACAACTTGTGAGAGGTGAATTTAAAGGATGGTTGGGTGTATTCAAAACTGAATTTTTGGGGGTTCGCTTACAACACCTTCAACTTCACGTAAAAACCTCGGCATAACATTCCTTATGACACCGGAATAAAGTATAATCTCTATCAAGAATACCGGGTTGCAAAATACTGGATCGCCGACCCGATGGCTAAGCAATAAGAGTTGCAACAAAGTTATTCCGAACCCAAAAGCCCGGCTGGTTAATACCCGCCGGGCTTTTTAATGACCAGGTGCAAAATAAATTTTGTGGCAAAGCCCCAACTACGGGGTAAACCACTCCTTTTCCGAAGGAACCGCTTCGCGGCGGAGCACTCCCTTACGCCTTATAAATCTTCTCCCGCCCTTCCTTCACTTTGGCAGCGGCGTTGCGGGTGTCCACTACAATTTTCGCGTGTTTGACGATGAAATCCCACTCGTACGCGGAATGGTCGGTGGAGATAACCACCGCGTCGTAGCTGCCCAGGTTCTCGGGGGTCAATTCTACGCTGTGGTGCTCGTAGTCGTAATGGCGCATGGGATAGAGTTCGGGAATGTAGGGATCGTTGTAATCCACCCGGGCGCCCTTATGCTCCAGGATTTCCATCAGCTTCAGGGTGGGCGATTCCCGCAAATCGTCGATATCCTTCTTGTAGGCCATGCCTAAGATCAGAATCCGCGATCCCTTAAGGCTCTTGCGCTGCTCGTTGAGCGCGTCCATCACCTTGTTGACCACGTAGTAGGGCATGTCGGTGTTCACTTCCCCGGCCAGCTCGATAAAGCGGGTGCTGATGTCGTACTGCCGCGCTTTCCAGGTCAGGTAGAAGGGATCGATGGGAATGCAGTGCCCGCCTAACCCCGGCCCGGGATAAAAGGGCATGAACCCGAACGGTTTGGTGGAAGCGGCTTCGATCACTTCCCACACGTCGATGCCCATGCGGTCGAGGATCACCTTCATCTCGTTCACCAGGGCGATATTGACGCTGCGGAAGATGTTTTCTAACAGCTTGGTGGCCTCCGCGGCCTGGCTGCTGCTCACCGGCACGGTCTGCACAATCACCTGATCGTAAAGAATTTTGGTAAGCTCCAGGGTAAGGGGATGGTTGGCCCCCACCACCTTGGGGATGGTTTTGGTATTGAATTTGGGATTATTGGGATCTTCCCGCTCCGGGGAGAAGGACAGGTAAAAATCCTCATGGCATTTCAGGCCGGATTTTTCCAGGATCGGGCGCATCACCTCTTCGGTGGTGCCGGGATAGGTAGAACTTTCCAGCACCACTAACTGTCCCTTGCGCAGGTATTGGGAGATGGTTTCCGAAGTGTTCACAATGTAGGAAATATCCGGTTCGCGGTTTTTGTTCAGCGGAGTGGGAACGCACACCAAAATGCAATCCACCTTGCTCAATTCGCTGAAATCGGCGGTCGCGCGGAATAGTTTTCGCGCCAGCGCTTTTTGAATGCGGTCCGCCCGAATGTGTTTGATGTAAGACTCTCCTTTGTTCAACAAGTCCACTTTTGCGGGGTCGATATCGAACCCCAGGGTGGGAAATTTCTCTTCCACAAATTCCAGGATCAGCGGTAGTCCCACGTATCCTAATCCAACCACGCCAATCGTCGCCTGATGATCTTTGATCTTCTGCAGCAATTCCATACAAACCTTCCGTAGTTACGCGTTTTGTGTTTCGAGTTTTGAGTTTCCTGCCTACCTAAGACGCAGTCAGGCAGGTGAGTTTCGGAGCGTGTTTAGGTGTTATAGTGTGTACTATCACGTAGTCTTTGACAATATTAGGGGTTGTCGGCGTTTAACCTCACCCATCCCCACCCTAACCCTCCCCTTCCCTCTCCTGGTAGGAGAGGGAAGGGGAGGGTGGCGCGAAGCGCCGGATTGTCAAAGACCACGTGATAAGACAGTGTTATAGTGTTATAGTATTTTAGTAGTATTTGGGTGTTTGGTGAGAAGAACCCTAGACATAATTGGGAATACGGATTTTGACAGGATTAACAGGATGAACAAGATCAAGATTGCTTGAAAAATATAGATTATTTGATCCTGTCAATCCTGTTTTATCCAGTCAAAAATTATTTCCAACAAAGTCTACTATAACACTCGAACACTAAAACACTTGAACACTATAACACTACTTCCTTCCGATTCCGTAATATGCAAATCCCAGGTCTTTCATCTTGGCGGGATGGAACACGTTCCGCCCGTCGAAGATGACCGGGGTGCGCATCAAGGATTTGATTTGCTCGAAATCCGGTTCCCGGTAGTTCAGCCATTCCGTAACCAGCACCAGGCCATCGGCGTCACGGATCGCTTCATAATAATCCTCGAACAAGGTCACATAGTGGTCTAATTGTAAACGGCGGGCTTCATTCATCGCCACGGGATCGTGGGCATGGATCTTCGCGCCTAATTTGTGCAGCTCGTGAATGATCGGAATCGAAGGCGCTTCCCGCATGTCATCGGTTTTCGGCTTAAAACTGAGTCCCCAGATGGCCAGGGTTTTGCCCTGGATACTCCCCCCGAAATGCTGGAGGATTTTGGGCACCAGGATCAATTTCTGCCGTTCATTTACATCTTCCACGGCTTCTAACACCCGCAGCCGGGAGTTATATTTTTCGGCGGTGCGCACAATCGCTTTGATGTCCTTGGGGAAACAGGAACCGCCGTACCCCACCCCCGGGAAGATGAAAGAATAGCCGATGCGTTTATCGGAGCCGATCCCCTTGCGCACCATTTCCACGTCCGCGCCGATGGCGTCGCAGAGGTTGGCGATTTCGTTCATGAACGAAATCTTGGTGGCTAAAATGGCGTTGGCGGCGTACTTGGTCAGCTCCGCGCTTAATTCATCCATGATGATAATTGGGTTGCCGGTGCGCACGAACGGGGAGTACAATTCCCGCATGGTTTCCGCCACTTTGGGGTTTTGGGTTCCGATGATCACCCGGTCGGGATACATAAAATCGTCGATGGCCGCGCCTTCTTTCAGGAATTCCGGGTTGGAGACCACGTCGAAAGGCAGGCTGGTCTCCTTTGCAATCGTATCCCGCACCTTAAAGGCGGTTCCCACCGGCACGGTGCTCTTGTTGACCACGATTTTATACTGCCGCATGTACTGCCCGATATTACGGGCCACGTCTAACACGTGGGTCAGGTCTGCAGATCCGTCTTCATCCGGGGGGGTTCCCACGGCGATGAAAATTACGTCCGATTTCTGTACCGCCGTCTGCATATCCGTGGTAAAGGTAAGCCGTCCATTGCTTTGATTTCGTTTCACCAGTAAGTCCAGTCCCGGTTCATAAATCGGGATAAACCCTTCCGTGAGGCTCTTGATCTTCTGGGGGTCGTTGTCCATGCAGATCACGTTGTTGCCGCTTTCCGAGAAACACGCGCCTGCAACCAGCCCGACATAACCGCTACCGACAATGGTTAATCTCATTTCTTCTCCTCTTGTTTAAGCAATGTTGCTCTTCTTCCGCCGTTTCAAATCATGCCCGTAATAGCTGTAGTAGTGGTAATAGTAGTAGTGATAATAAGAGCCGTAAGCGCGCTCCACGTTTACGCTGTTGAGCAGGCAGCCGACCACGTGGGCTTTCACGTTTTCCAGCAAGTTTTTGGCCCGGGCGATGGCGGTTTTCTGGGTTTGATGCGCCTTCACCACCAAGATCAGCCCGTCAACTTTGGTGCTGAGGATCGCCGCGTCCGTCACCGCAATCACCGGGGGGCTGTCGAACAACACCACGTCGAAATGGGAGCGGGCTTGCTCGATGAACTCATCCATCTCCTCCGAAGCTAACAATTCCGAAGGGTTGGGCGGCAGGGGCCCGGAGGTTACCACGGAGAGATTGTCCACCATGGTGGGCTTGACGATCTCGCTGAAACTCATTTTCCCTAACAAGAAATTGGTGATGCCCCGGTCCTTGCCCAGGTTGAACACCGAATGGATCACCGGGCGGCGCAAGTCCGTATCCACCAACAGGGTTTTGCTGCCCATCTGGGCCATGGTGATGGCCAGGTTGGCGATAGTGGTGGACTTTCCTTCTTTGGGCGCGGAGCTGGTGACCATCAAAGCGGATTCTTTGTTTTTCAGCTTTTGAAACTGAATATTGGTGCGCAGGGTACGGTAGGCTTCGGAAACGGGAGATTTGGGGTCCAGGTGGGTGATCAGGCGGGAAGCGACCGTCTCGTCTTCCACGGTTTCCCGTTCCCCGCCCCCGTTGGTCGAAAAACGCCGGGAAACAACTTCCCGGGAGGAAATTTCCGGAATGATCCCTAAAATCGGGAAGCCCATCTTTTCCAGAATTTCCGGATTTTTGATGGAGTCATCGAAAAATTCCAGCAAGAAGGTCAAACCGATGCCCAGCCCCAGGCCGATCAGCGCCCCTAAGAGCAAATTCAGCCGCTTTTTGGGACTGATCGGCTCCTCCGGCTCGATGGCGTTATCCACCACCCGCACGGTTTCCTTTTGCCCCGCTTCGGAAATTTTGGTTTCTTCCAGTTTCTCGGTCAGCAAAGCGTAAATGTTCTGGTCCACGCTTACCTGCCGCTCCAGCCGCGCCAGTTCCAGCCCCTGGCCGGGCAATTTCTCCAGTTCCTGCTCGTACTGGCTGACCACCTCCCGCAGCGCGTTTATCTTGGCGGTATTGCCTTTGATGCTGGTTTCCAGTTGCAGAATCGTGGTGATGTGGTTCTGGGCGATCTGCAAGGGGTCGGAGACCATGCTGGTGGTGGCAATCCGCTGCGCCTCTTCTTCCAATCGCTGTTGAACCGCACGAATGCGGTTGCTCTGGCTTTTCAATTCTAATTGATACACTTTCGGATCGATGGACTGCTCCTGGGCGATCAGGGATTCGTATTTCACTTTCTCGCTGACCATCCGGGCATATTCCTGCTGCAATTCGCTGAGCAGGGGGCTGGAAATCTGGGTGACGTCCGAGGAGAACAACTGGCGGCGTTCGTCAAGCTGCTTTTCCAGGTTGCGTTTTTGTTCCTGCGCTGCTTCCTGCTCTACCTGGGTTGCTTCCATGGATGCCTGGGCCTGCGCCAACTGGGTGATCAATTCTTTGGTGCGGTCGTCTAAGGAGACCAATTTTTCATTTTCCCGGAACACCCGCAGCAAATCTTCGGATCGTTTCAACTCCTCGCTTTTTTTACTCAACTGGAATTCCAAGAACTGGCGCAAATCCTTGAACTCCGCCAGGTTCGCTTCTTTATTCATCAGACGGTAGGTGCTGGCGACGGTGTTACAGATTTCCGCCGCCTCGAAGGGGGTCTGGGCAGAGAAAACAATTTCGATGATATCGGTATCGGTTTTGGGGATCACCTCCAGATACGACATAATCCAATCCACCTGTTTGCGGAAAATCATATAATTGCCGTCTTCGTTCGGCTGGAAAATGGCCAGCGAATCCCGGTAGGACGCCGCCTCAAGCGCCAGCACCACCCGCTCCGCCAGGGTGCGGCTTTTCAGAATCTCCACCTGGTTGGTGATGGTGGTGGATTGGGGATTGAGATAATTGGCCTCGAAGAGCGCCCGCTGCATCGATCCCTGGCTCTCCACTAAAATCTTCGCCCGCGCCTGGTACACCGGCTTGGTAGTGAAGGTAAAATAGGCGGTAACGATCAGCACCCCCAGGAAAGACGCCAGGATGATCCAGCGGCCGCGATAGAGCACCCGCAGGTAATCCTGCACGCTTAACTGTTGTTCATTTTCTTGCGAATCCACAAAACTTTCCACAAACTACCCCTTACTATTTCGATGTTAGCTCTTTCGCCCTTTTTATTGTACCAGGAAAGGCCAATGTATTGAATATTCCCGCACATGTATTGTGGTAAATAATTTTCCCCGGGCCTCTTAAATCAATAAGGCATAAAAAGGACTTGCCGAATAAGAAATAGTTATTCGACGTAAATTGCCAAATCTTTATTGCGATCCCAAAAATTCTAAAGCCGCAAATCGACTACTTGAACGCCTTCGGGCGGGCTAAAAGTGAAAGTCGTACTCGCCAATACCGGGTTGAATTCGATTTTCGCAATCCGGTATTCGGTTTCATTGTCATTATAGTCGGTATAAATAATGCGATCGATCTCCCAGGTTCCGTCCACCACCCACACCTTGATGGCGGTAAACATGCTCTGTTCCGAGGGATTGGGGGTGAGTTTCAAGACGTGCTTCTTCTTCCCCCCCTCTTTGATTTCCTCTACCACCTGGCCGTAATAGTGTTCTTTGATTTGGTACAGGAAGCTGTTCAGAAAAACTTCCTGCTCTTCTTTTTTGGCATAATCCACCAGCACCTGGTTATCCAGCTTGTTGTAGCGCCAAAAAGTGTTTCCATCGTTTACCAGCACCTGGTCTTCGGATTCCAGGCGGAATTTATCCTTTCCTTCCATTTGCAACACCGCGTCCACCTCGCTAACCGTGCCGGTCAACTGGTAGCGGGCAATCTCCTTGAACTGGATGCGGATAGTTTTGGTAGAGCGGACCTTTTTCTGCACTTTCTCGATGATATTATCGGCGTCCGCGCCGTAGATCAGGCCGGGCAAAAATGCGCCCGTCAACATCACAACCATAGTTTTCAGAACTAAATCTTTCCTGAATTTCATGCCAGGTTATTCCTTGATATAGGTGAGGTTTACAAATTATCAACAGGGTTACTTTTGCGCCATTGCCTTTTTACTTTTCACTTGTAACTATTCAGGCATCTTGCCACAGAGAGCACAGAGATATAAAAAGCTTGCTAAAAAAACCTGTTTGGTAGAAAAAGATGTTCCACAAGCAGGGAATTCCTCTGTGGCCTCTGTGATCTCTGTGGCTGAATAGTAACTTTCACTTTAAACTTTTCACTCCCCCCTACTTCTTCTTCAAATCATCGACAAATGAAGTCAGCAAAACGTCCCGCGGTTTGCTGCCCTGCCCCGGCCCCACCACCCCGGCCTGCTCCAGCTCGTCCATCAGCCGCCCGGCGCGGGCATAGCCGACCTTCAGCTTGCGCTGCAAGAGGGATACGGAGCCTTGCTGGTGGCGGATGACGATCTCCTTGGCTTTTTCGAACAGATCATCCTGCTGGAATTTTTTGGTCGCCTCCACGCTGGCTTCCTCGCGCTCGCGGAATAATTTCAATTCGTAGGGCGGGAATTTGGGCTGGCGGCGGATGTGCTTGATGGTCGCTTCGATGTCATCGCCGGAGAGATAAGGATTCTGCAAGCGCACCGGCTTGCCGGTTCCCGGGGGCAGGAAGAGCATGTCCCCGTTGCCGATCAGTTTTTCCGCCCCGTACATATCTAAGATCACTTTGGAATCCGGGCGGGTGGCCACCTGGTAGGCGATCCGGGTGGGGAAATTGGCTTTGATCAGGCCGGTCAAGATGTCCACCGAGGGGCGCTGGGTGGCGACGATGAGGTGAATTCCCACCGCCCGGGCCATCTGCGCCAACCGGGTAATCGGTTCTTCCACCTCCCGCGCCGCGGTCAGGATCAAATCTGCCAGCTCGTCGATAATGACCACCAGGTAGGGCAGCTTGCGGAAGTCCTCATGGTTCTGGCCGGTTTCCTGGAACAGTTGGACTTTCTTATTATAAGAAACGATGTCGCGCACCCCCACCTGGGCCAGCATGTCGTAGCGCTCTTCCATCTCGTTGATTACCGCCCGCAGGATCAGGATGGCGTTTTGCGGATGGGTGATCACGATTTCGTCGATGTCCGGGCAGTACGCCAGGTAGTGGTCTTTCAGCCGGGCGTACTGGGTCAGCTCCAGCTTCTTGGGGTCGATCAAAACGAATTTGACGTCCGCCGGGGAAACCCGGTAGAGGATGCTGGTGATCATGGTATTGATCCCCACGCTTTTGCCGGACCCGGTCGCCCCGGCGATGAGCAGGTGGGGCATGCGGGTGAGGTCGGCGCAGAACACTTCCCCGCCGATGGTCTTTCCCATGCCCAACACCAACTCCCCGTGATGGTTTTTGAATTTCTCGGAGTTGACGATGGATTTGAAATAGACCGTGGAGGGCTTGCGGTTGGGAATTTCGATCCCGATGGCCGCCTCCCCGGGAATGGGCGCGATCATGCGGATGCCCTTGGCGCGCATGGCCAGGGCCAGGTCGTCGGCTAAGCTGACGATCTGGTTGATCTTCACCCCCTCCGCGGGACGAACCGCGTAAAGGGTAATCACCGGCCCTTCGATCACCTTCTTGACAAACGCCTTGACGTTGAACTGCCCCAGGGTATTTTCCAGCAGATCGGCGTTGGCCATCAACTCTTCCCGGGAAACCTTGCTCTCGGTTTCATCCTCGTGCAGCAGGTCGATCGGGGGCATTTCGTAGCTCTCGATCGCTTGCCGCAGCATGGTTTCGTAGTCGATGCCTTTCGGTTTTTCGATTTTTTCGATTTCTAACTCTTCCAGGGTGAGGCCGGCGTCTTCCCCGGCAGGGAGGGCCATACCCGGCGGCATTTCCGCCGTGGGACGGGCATTGTCTTGCGCCACCCCGGGGGAGAGCGCTTCCGGCGCAGCGGGGTTAGCCGGGGCGGGTTCTCCTGTCTCATCGTGTTCCGGCGCTCCGGAGAAATCCAATTCTTCCACGTATTCCTCTTCCACCGCGGCTGCGGCCGGCTGCGGCCTGGCAAACCGCTTGAAAAAGGAGGGCCGGGCAGATTTTTGAGGCTTTTCCGCCATTTGCGGCGCTTCCGCCTTAAGCGATTTTTCGCTTCTCAAGGTGATGGCCTGGGCTGCCCCGGAGAGCTTGCGGAAAAATTTTGCCACCGCGGCCAGCAGAGGCTTAAACACCGCCGGAGCAGTGTAGAACAATTTTTGCACCAGGTTGGCGATGAACAGCGGCACTGCGGAAACCCGGATGCGGAAGGTGACCATCAGCAGGATCAGCAAGTACACCGCGGATAGAAATCCCAGGGCGAACTTCCCCATGAACTGGGAAACCGCATCCGCCGCCAGCCCGCCGATCATTCCGCTGGGGTAATAATTCTGAGTATGGCCGCCGCTGCGCAGCGATTCCGGCAGCGCCAGCACGATGGAAATAAAAAACGCCCAGCACAGCGCCAGAATGGCGGCGTTTTTCATTTTGGCCGGGGGCTGGTCGAGCATCATAAAAATGCCCAGGGTCATCAACAGCACCGGGAAAACCAGGGCGGCATAGCCGAGGGTGAACATAAAAATCGGCCGGGCAATGGTGGCCCCGACGCCGCCTAAAAAATTTTCGATCTGGTAATCATTGCCCTCGATTCGGGGTTCTAACAGGGTGGGATCGGCCTCGTGAAAGGACATGATGGCTAAAAAGAGCATCAAGCTGAGGCAAAAAACGATCAACCCGTACACTTCGTTGGAAATCGAGGAATCTTTATTCGCTTTAGGCTTCGCTTTACTGAAGAACTTGATTTTTTTCATGGTAGTACGCGGCCGCCTTGGTTATTTAAAAACGACCGGAATATAATGTTTCCAAACCTGTATTTCAACTGGCAATACAATATCTTTGAGGGAGGAAGGGGGAAGTGAGAAGTTGCAAGTGAGAAGTAAAGTTGACGATTCACGGATTGGTATTGATCCCATTGAGGGGGCGAAAAATTGCAGCTTGCCACTCAATGCCGTTTAGACAACGGCTTTTTGGTCAAAAACGCTTAGCTAAACGACATTGACTTGCCACTTGCTACCCCCTTGCAGTAAACGCAAAAGGCCGGGAGCCTTGAACTCCCGGCCTTGCGTGGTAGCGCCACTTTAGAATAAGAATTTTGCAATTCACTCAGCGCATCAACACCATCTTCTTCCGCTGGCTGAAGCTTCCCGCGCGAATGGCGTACACATACACCCCGGAAGGAACCCTCACGCCGCTGCCATTCTTGCCATCCCAGCGCACCCGGTACACCCCCGCCTCCTGAAGCTCATTCACCAGCATAGCCACTTTCTGGCCGAGGATGTTATAAATGGCGAGCCGCACTTCCGCGACTTCCGGCAAATGATACTCGATGACCGTTTCGGGGTTGAAGGGATTGGGATAATTCTGGAGCAATGCATAGGTAGCCGGTTTGCTTGCTTCGCTTGCTTCGGAGCTACCGGGCTGGTTTGCGGATACTTTGGAGAGGGGGGAAAGGCTCATCATCCTGGCGCTGCTGCTCCCACCGCTGTTTAACAACATTTGCGCGTGGAGGGTCAACTCATCGCCGGGATATTTGCTCTCCAACTGGGCCAGGTAGCTTTGCGCCTGCGCCGGGTCATTCAGGTTGTGGAAACAGATATTCAGCAGGTCGAAGAGCGCGCACTTTTCGCTTTCGGTATTGGGATAACCGGTTAGAATCTGCTGCGCGTTGACGAGGGCGGCAGTGGGGTTCCGCTTTTCTAAATACTCCCCGGTGAGCAAGTCCGCCGCGACCCGCTGCATCAGCCGATTGGGATGGGCGGCGACGGTTTGCAGCAGGTAAGCCACCGCGCTATCCCGTCCCGCTTCCTTGAAGGTGGAAATCAGCTCGATTAATCCCCAGCGGGCTTCCACCCGGTTGGGATATTCCCGGATCAACTGCTTGTAAACCGGCAGGGCGGAGAGGGGAAGCCTTTGCACGCGCAGTTTTTTAGCCAACCGTAGCAGTTGCCGGGGGGTAAAATTTTCTGTCGGCGATACGGGGGAACCCTGGGAACTCTCCGCGGCCAGGTGGTTCAGGGTTCGCATTTGCTCGCCGGGGTTGGGATCATAGGTCAGGGCGTTGCTGTAGTCGATGGAGCAGCCCTCCTCGAGCTCAAAAATCGCGGGATCTACCGGGTAGCGCCCCCACCAGTTGAGTTGCGCCATAATATCACAATTTTGTTCTGCTTGTACGGCATAAAGCTCATTTTCATAAATGCTGTTGAACCCGGCCAGGATCGGTTGCTGGCTGGCCTCGACCAACTCCCCTAAAAAAGGGTTGGAGTAATGGTTGGCGTAAATAGCATACTTGTTCTGGATCAGCAGGTTGTTGCCGGGCAGGGAAACCGTGGCAGAGCCGAAGGTTGGGGAGCTGTAGTTGTAACAATAGACCCCGGCGAAGTTGTTCCCCCGGATGGTGGTATGGTAAAACTCCGGGGAGGAGTTGTAGAGGTACACCCCGTTAACAAAAACCGCTTCGTTGATCTGGCAACTGTCGATATAGGCGTAGGAATTGTTGAGATATAAATTCTCTATCCAGCAGCTTTGTAAGGTGCTGTTTTTGAGGGTGAGGTTGGGAACCTGGGTGGCGTGAATGCCGTACTCGGCGTATTTGATCACTGCATGGTTGATAATTCGCTGCGGGGAAGGGTCTTGATCCTGCGAGCCGTCTAACTTCAGCCAGGTCCAGTACTGGCTGTAGGCGGGCTTGGGATACAAGGAGGTAAAGGTGATGGGGCTGGCGGCAGTGCCCCGGGCGTCGAGGCCGCTTTTGAGGATGATTTCGGCGCCGTCGCCGAGTTTGATGGTGGAGCCTGCATTGATTTTTAGTGTGCCAGCACTGTTTTCAACCAAAATTTTTGCGTTATCTGCCAATTCAACAAATCCACTATTTAGCCACAATTTCCCCTGATCTTTTGCTTTTAATATAGCCCCGTTTCTCAATATAATTCTGCCCCCTTGATTAACTAATACACCCGTCATTAGTGTATGTGTAACTCCCGAACCGATTTCATATTGTCCTTCATCGAATACCGATATACAAGATCCAGGGCCTTTAAAGATAAATGTCCCTCCATTATTGACAAGGCTGCCCCCGCCCTGACAAATGATTTCCGCTTGATCAGCCAGGATAATTCGCGCTCCCGGTTGGCAAATGATGGTTCCCCCATTTCTGGGGACGAACCATACATTTTTCTGTACCAGAACCACAGCATTGCTGCCAATGGTAACGGTCGCACCATTTTCCACATAATAATAAACGCGGGAAAGATCAGGGGTGGTATTTCGGATGACTACATATTCTGTTTGGCCTATTCCCCAACTGGTATTGGAGCCGATATTGTTGGTTACTTGCACATCAAACAGATTAACGAGAGAATCATCAACGTTGAGATATCGGTTCGGAAGATTCCGCAATACCGGTTTGAGGTTCTGAACGGTTAAATTGGGATTCAACTCTAACGCTAAAGCCACCGCTCCGGCAACATGCGGGGCAGAAAAACTTGTTCCACTTCCATGAATATGTTGGCCATCTCTCGCCACATAATGGTCATTTAGTGGAGGAGCATCATCTGTTTTAGAGGAGGCAATCCATGCCCCGGGGGCAAAAACATCTGGTTTATCCCCCGGATCCCCATAACGATTCACTTCAACCCTTACAGGACCGGGAGAAGAAAAGTGGGTAACACTATTGAGCGGATAATCTCCTGGATCAAACAGATTATGGGCGCTGGGCTCATTGTGATTGTGCACATCTATCCAGTTATTCTTGGTGTTAAATGAACCCACGGTAATGATGCTAACCGCATTGCCTGGTTCTGATATCTTCCGAGAATTATCGTGGCTGCTATTATGAAAGTATAATTGCGATTCTGGAGCATCAAGATACATATCCCAATCTCCGAATCCGTTTGACATGCTAGCTCTCCACGTTCCATTGGGAACGTGATAGGTATTATTGTTGTAAGTGACATCCTGAACGATGATAATAATTTGATTATCTGGTGTAAATGGGAAGGGATCATTGGCGCCAAAGTGATCATTATGAATACTGACCAATCCTTTTTCGGTTATCCATCCATATCCCGGATCCCCCGTCCCTTCACCTTTTCCGAAACTGTAGGTAGAAATATCATTTCCCCAGGTACCATTGTTTAACAAAATCCTCGCCTGTCCGGGCGGATCAATACTTATTCGGAAGTTTTCTAATTCAGGATACCAGGCATCTGAAATGAAAAATTCGTTATTGTTAAAAGTTTGAAATCCTGTTGTCTCAAAATCTAAATATCCGTTGCCTGACAGTCGTCCATGATACTTTTTATATTCCTGGTCAGTAATACCCTGGACATAGCCATCGTTACCCGCCGATTTCACAATGACCCTTCCCAAACCAAGAGCAGGATTATTTGCCTGCGCGGTAAGAAATTGCTCAAAGATACTTGTCCCATCTTTAGGTCCAAACCTGGTTCCTAAACTGAGATTAACCACCCATGGTTTATTGGCAGCCAGGGCCTGAGCTATAATATAATTTATACCATCAATCACAGATGCACCATTAGTGGAATTTGTGCCTGGTAACCTCAGGAAATGAACCAAAATTAAATCGGCTTCCGGTGCCATGCCGACATAAGTATGCGCCGGAACACCGTTTCCGGTTGCCCTTCCATTGCCGGCTGCAATCCCGGATACACCTGTCCCATGGCCAAGAAGATCCTGTTGGGTACAACTGCCGTTATTAATCTGCGAGGAACTCCACTCTGTACCATAATTAAACCCGGGAGGAGGAGAGCCGGTATCATCATCTTGATCCCAAATTTTTAAGATGCGGGTTTGATTATTCTCATCTTTAAAATCCGGCTGGCTGATGTCAATGCCGGTGTCAACAATACCGATAATAACGCCCTGCCCGGTTAAGTCATTCGCATCCCGGGCTCTTGCCGCTTTTACAGCTTCGGAACTGACATCCAGTTCAGCTTTGCAGCCTTTTGCAATTTCAACATAGGAGACTTCCGAACTGCTGACAAGCGCAGGAAGAACAGAGAACGGGGCGGAAACTGTAAAGAAAGAATCTAATTGTGAACCTACGGAGATACCTAACTGAGCCAATTCTTGGCTGTTTAGTGAACCGACTACAAACCCATCGAACCATTTTGCACCATTAATGTCGTAAACGGCAATCTCTTTTTCCACGAATGACATGTTGACGGTTTTGGCAACAATATTATCAATATCGACTTTGACGGCCGGATTGATATCAGATTCATACATTAGCAACAGTAAGGGTTCGACTTTGTGCTTATACTGCGAATCTATCTGGGCGTAGAGTAAAGAGCAACTGAATGCGAGTAATATCGCTATAATTTTAGGGCTTTCGCCCTTTTTATTGTACCACTGAACGCTAATGTGTTTCAATAACTCTGTGCGCTCAGTTGGGTACATTATTTTTTTCTGGCTCCCTTCTCCTTCTGTTTGGGGTTGTTTTTTGGTATTAATTTATCGCCGCCTTCCAAAACTTAAAGTTCTTATGATAAGCTCACTATCCCTGTCACAGCCTTTCACATACACTCCCTCGGCTCCCGACGGGAGAATCTCCAAATAGGTTGGTAACAAAGGAATGTCACCCAAAAAACTCGTGAATCCAGGAATTACAATAACGTCCTTGCAATAGGCAGAATAACCTATCAAGGAAAACCCTATATAATACTTCCCTTCCGGAATATCTTTCAAAATAAAGAATCCGGACGAATCTTCTATGCCGATGGCAAAAGTAGTGGTATCTGCGCTATCGGGATTGAAAAATCTTCCCCAATATCGCCGGGCAATGACATTAACCATGTTTTCTTTAGAGAATTTCAGCCGCTTTTCAGGGTCGTAAGCAAAGCCGGCGATGCAGCCTGTTTTTATTGGAGATTTATCAGACGCCTCTTGCCGTTTTAGAGCGGTATTGCCACAACATCCCACCAGAAGAATGATTAATTGCAAATATGCTATTTTACAGAGCCAATGATTAAAGAGATTTGATGATACAGGATTCATTTCCCAATTTCCCTCGCGTTTAAGATTCAATCATCATGTTAGTTAGCCTGCCTGTCCTTATACCATGCGCTATCCTCGTTGAAAGGAATTCAAAAAAGTCATGTTTTCCAAAGTGCGGTTTCCAAACCATACTCTGCTCTAAGCTTTTCGGGAAAAATAATCTACCCCCGCCAATACCGGCAGGAAAGAAATTTTCATGGGAATCCATGGCTTCGCCACTGGCTTGATTAAGAAAGGAAGAACCGCAAAGTGGAGCTATTTTACCGGAAAAACCCGGCATGGTACGCGGGGGGGGGGGGGTAAAACGCCAATATCCATCTGTAAAGAATTTGCCGCAACATCCTTCGGCTCCTTAACATCACTTTCGTTTCTTTATATATTATTAACCAAACCCGGCCAAATATTGACAAAAAAATAAAATTTTTTTTGCACCGGCCTTTTTGAGCCAAGAAAAAGCCCACTCGAAAAAATCGAGCGGGCTTTAGGTTGAGTTTTGGCATTCCGGCAAGGGCATTTGCTCACCGGATTAGGAGCATTTTCCGGGTAAGTACCCGCTCCCCGGCGCTCAAGCGGCAGATGTAAATCCCGGAAGCGACCGCCTGTCCCGCGTCGTTCTTCCCGTCCCAGTGCACGCGGTAATACCCGGCCGGTTTCTGCGCTTCCCTGGCTAAGGTGCGCACCTTCTGCCCCAGGGCGTTATAAATGCTGATCTCCACATTACTGGCTGCGGGAAGCTGGTAGCTGATCGCGGTAGTGGGGTTGAAGGGATTGGGATAGTTCTGCCCCAGGGCCAGCTCCTTGGGCAGCCCGGTCTCGTCGCCGGGCAGCGACACCACCACGTCCTGGTAATCCACTACCTTGAAATCATCGAAATAGAAGCCGTCGCCCACCAGCCCGCCGTCGGTGTACATATAAAAGCGGAAGCGCACCTGCTGTCCCGCGTAGGGCGCCAGGTTGATGGATTCCTTCACCCAGTGCTTGACGCCTAAATAGGAGGGCTGGCCGCCGAAAAGCTGGGTGTGCTGCCCGGCCAGGGTGGTCCAACTGGCCCCGCTGTTGGTGCTGATTTGCAGCCGGGCGTAGTCGTAGCCGGTTTCGGTAGCCCATTTGGCCCAGAACTCCAACCGCGGCTGCTCCACGCCGGCCAGGCTGATATTCTGGTTGAGGGTCAAATAGCTGTTAGTATTGTTGGCGGAGTTGCCGTAGCGGGAATCGGCGAAGCAGTGGGATTCGCTGAAGAAATCTACAAAAGTGGTGTCCCACTGCTGCCCGCTGCCGCTCTGGCTCCAGTTCGCCCGCCCGTTCTCCCCGTCGTCGAAAAACAACGGCGCTGCTTTGCCCACGGTGACGCGGATGGTATCCCGGGCGGTTTCCACCCCTTCCTGGGAAATGGAGACCACCAGGGGAATTTCATCTAAAAAAGCAGCTGAATTGCTCACCAGAAACTGGAACGGCTGAGAGGCATTCTGCTTGATCTGCCGGGCGGCAATGGTATCAAAATTTACCGCGGTAACCAGGGGAGTCACGTGGGGGTAATTGGTGGTCAGGCTCACCGCCACTTGCTGCGCGGCGCGGGTCAGCCCGCGATTTTTTACGGAAACGCTAATTGCCAAAAGACCGCCGGGGCGGGCGTCGCTGAGAATTTTGTAATTCTGAAAATCCGCAAACGCCCCCGCCACCCAGGAAAGGTATTTCAAGCCGTAGAGATTTTCGCTGCAAACCGGGATAATTTCCGACTGGAAGGGCCAGAAGTCGCTGCCCCCGATCTCCGGGGTCCAGGCATAGGTGCCCACGGAGTGCAGGTAATCGCGGGTGGTGCCGCTGGAGGTGTAGGAGAGGATCTGATCGGTTCGCCCGTACAGATACTGGTTCACCGCCGCAAAATCGGAAGCGAATTCCGCGTAAATCTCATACTCCGGGGAAACATTGGTGTAGCCGTAAGGATTGAGATATGCTCCCGCCACGGAGTGCAGGGAAAACCCGATAGCCGGTTGAATAAGGGCGACCAGGTCGCGCACCGCCTGGGTTTCCGGCTCGGAAAACGCCGCGCTGCCCCGGTAGGTATCGGAGCAGGGATCGCTGCTGGAGCCGCTGCCGCCGTACCCGAAGCTGTAGTTGCGGTTCAAATCCACTCCAAAACAGCTTCCCGGGCTATCGCGGCGGTTCTTGCGCCACATTCCCCCGCCGTTGGGGTTGTTGGTCTGGTTGTAAACGTACCCGTCCGGGTTGACCACCGGCACGAAGAACATTTCCCGGTTGTCGGCCAGGTAAGTGGCCTGGGGATTGATTCCGTAATTTTCCAGCAGCCAGTACATGTAATACAACATCACCGCCATGCTGGCCGGCTCCCGGGCGTGGTGCAGGGCGTCGTAATAGACTGCGGCTTCCTCGGCGGATTCATTCATGTCGGGGTTATCGGAGATTTTCACCATCCAAATCAGGCGACCCTGTTCAGTCAATCCGATTTCGGTTTTGGCGGAGACCAGGTTGGGATACAACAAGCGCATGGAATCTAATTGCGCGACCACCTCCGCGTAGGTATAGAACCCGCCCATGCTGCCGTACCCGAAGCCGGTGACGTTGTCGGCAGCCTGAATGCGGCGGCTCTGCGCCAGTTCTGCTTCCGTGGCCGGCCTCCGGTTGCGGTAATATTCGCTCAGGTCGGGAATGAGAACTTCATAAAACAGCCCGCTGGCCTGGAGGTTGGCCAGCTCGTTTTGGTTGATCACCAATTCGATGCCGGTTTTCAAACTGCCTAAGTAGTGATCCACGGTGACGTCATACTCCTGCAATAGCCGCAGGTCTTCCGGCGAGGTTGCCATTACCCGCACTTTGGAGTAGATCTCTTCGGGAGCGGGTTGGGAAAATCCCCGGTTTAACGTTCCCCATAATAAAAGAACAGACATAATGAAAAAGAAAAAAAGCCCGGCAGGTATTCTTCTTTCCATGATATTCCCCTAATTTAAGTTGAGAAGATTTAAATGTATTCAACTCCCTCCGCCGGCGAAGCCATCCTTTTCCTACAGGGAGCGCTTCGCGCCGGAAAAGGAGAGATTGCCTCTCGAAACACGAGAGTGAAACGGAAAGAAACATAACCTATCGGTGGGAATAATTCAATACAAATTTCGGATTGGGGAGTGCCCGGCAAAGGCGGTTTACCGTGGAACCGCATTCGCGTTAACCTAAGTAAAAAATCACCGCAAAGACCATTAGATTTAAAAAAAGGTGTTTTCACACTATCGTTTTTCAGATATTGTGAAAACAC
>JABWBP010000092.1 GCA_013360445.1 Calditrichaceae bacterium
GCTGGATAACGGCGGCCTGCAAGATACCTGCTCGGCGCAAATTACCGTGCTTCCTGCGGCGGTCAATCATCCCCCGCTATGCCAGATTACGCCCCCGGGGCCCTTTACTATCGAAGTCGGCGAACTGTTAGCCTTTACCGTTCTCGGCTCCGATCCCGATAGCATGGACGTCATCGCCCTTTCGGTGAGCGGCCTGCCATCCGGCGCGGTGATGAATCCGGCGTTACCCTTCAGCGGCCCGGCCAGCGGCATTTCCTCCGATTTTAGCTGGACCCCCGCCCCCGGCCAGGAGGGCAGTTACCAGGTGCTCTATACCGTGGTGGATAACGGTGGCCTGCAAGATACCTGCTCGGCGCAAATTACCGTGCTTCCGGCGGCGGTCAACCATCCCCCGGTATGCCAGGTCTCCCTGGCGGGACCGGTGATCATCGAGGAGGGCGATCCCCTGAGCTTTACGGTGAGCGCGTCGGATCCGGATTCGGTGGATACCATTACCCTGTCGGTAAACGCGCTTCCCGCCGGTGCGACGATGAACCCGCCGCTGCCCTTTAGCGGACCGGCCAGCGGCATTTCCTCGGTTTTTAACTGGACCCCGGCGTCCGGCCAGGCGGGGAATTATACCATCAGCTATATGGTGCTCGACGACCAGGGCGCTTCCAGCACTTGTAACGTAGAAATTACCGTGAACGCGCCCATGGTGGATACTCTCTCACCCTCCTGCGCGGTTACCGGCGGCAGCGCCGGGCCTCCCGCAACCCTGGAAATTACCATTCAGGATGACGAAAGCGGGCTGGCGCAGATCAATGTGCTCATTTCCAACAACGTCTCGATCAATATTCCTCCCTTTACCGTGGGAACCAATGACCCCGTGGTGGTGGTCGCGACCAAGCTGGACCAAAGCCAGACCTCCATGGTGCTGCTGCAAGCGTTCGACGTGGCCGGAAACAGCATCATTTGCGACCCGGTTTACCAGCGCATCTCCACCATGATCCCGGAAGGCTTTGCGCTGAAGCAGAACTTCCCCAATCCCTTCAACCCCGGCACCCGGATCGATTTCGACGTTCCTTCGGGTAATGGCGGGGCGGTGAGCGTCAGCATCAAAGTATATGACATTACCGGGCGGGAAGTGAAAAGCTTGCTGGAACGGAGCTTGCAGCCCGGCCAGTATTCCGTGGAATGGGATGCTACCAATAATTCCGGCGCAATCGTGGCCGGGGGAATTTACCTCTACCGCATGGTGGCGGGCGATTTTGTAGCAACTCGCAAAATGATCTTGCTGAAATAAACTGGCGGATTACCCCGCCTGATGCACCTCCAAAACCGAGAGAGCCGGGAATTTCCCGGCTCTTTTCGGTTTATACTGATTTAGGTTTACGCCGATGCGCGAAAGCGGGAATCCATCTTCACCTTTCATCCTTCACCCTTTCTCCTGCCCCCTCCGCCAGCCTGAACTTCACGGAAAAACTGCTCCCCTTGTTCGGCTCGCTCTGCACCCACACCTCCGCCTGCTGTATCTCGGCTAAGTGTTTGACAATGGAAAGCCCCAGGCCGGTGCCGCCGATGTCGCGGGTGCGCGCCTTGTCCACCCGGTAAAAACGTTCGAAGATGCGCTCCTGCTCCTTTACAGGAATGCCGATGCCGTTGTCTTTCACCGAGAAGGTGCAATATTTGGCGTTGACCTGGGATAATACCCGGATATCCCCCTCTTCCGGGGTATATTTGATGGCGTTATCCACCAGGTTGGCGATGATAGAGCGAAACATTTCCGGGTCGCCTAAGATTTGGCGCTCCTGCGCATCCAGCTCTGCGACTAATTTGAGGCGCTGGCGCTGGGCGATTTCCGCGTATTGCCCCAGCACGTCCTGGATGATCGGGTTGGGATTGAAAGGGGTTAGCTGGATATTTTGCAGCCGCTCGATGCGCGCCAATTCCAACAGGTCCGAGACCAGGTTCTCCAGGCGCAGGGATTGGTCGATAATCTTTTTGGCGTATTTGCGATTGACGTTGGGATCTTCCAGCGCCCAATCCAGGAGGGTTTCGCCGTAGCCGCGGATGGCCGCCAGGGGGGTTTTGAATTCGTGGGAGACGTTGGCGACGAAATCCCGGCGAATCTTCTCTAACTTTTGGTACTGGGAAATATCCCGCAGCAGCACCACCACTCCCTTGCGCGACTGGTTCTCCACCCCAAATGGCGTGAGGACGATTTCCAGGGTGCGATCCTTCTCAACCTGGATTTCGTCGCTGGCGAAGAATGGCTTTTCAAAAAAACGGTTCAGCAGGAAATTCAAGTGCTGGCTGCGAATCACCTGGTAGTAATATTTGTCCCTGACGTCTTTTGAGGTATCGTTCAGAAGCTGGAGCGCCCGGTCATTAAAGAACATAATCTTTTTGCCCGGCCCAATGGCCACGATGCCTTCGTTGATGGAAGAGATGACCGTGTTAAGCTCCTGCCGCTCCCGGGCAGATTTTTCCAAATATTCCGCGATTTTAGCCGCCATCTCGTTCAGGTTTTCGCTCAATTCCTGCAACTCATCTCCGGAATTCACCCGGATTTGCGCCTGTAAATCCCCGGCGGCAATCCGGCGCGCCTGGCCGGTTACTTCTTGCAGATGGCGATTCATTTTCCGGGAAAGCAGCAGCACCAACGCTGCGGAAATCATCAGCACCAGCGCGCCTCCCCCGAAAAAATAGTATTGCGAGAGGCGCAACATGCGCTGGGTCTTTTCCGCCAGCAGGGCCAGGCGCAGGAACCCGGCGTTGCGCTCGTTTACCCGGATCAATTTGCTGAAATACAAAAGATTTTGCCCCACCGTGGCGCTCCGGCGGACATTGAATCCCAGGCCCTCCCGCAGCGATTGCTGAACTTCCGGGCGATTCAAATGGTTTTCCACCATCCCGAGCTGATTGACCGGCACCTCCGAATCTGCCAGCACCCGGCCGGCAGCGTCGATCAGGGTGACGCGGCAATTCAAGATCCGTCCGGTTCTATCCGCAAATTCTTTCAAATATTGTGATTCGGGAGCCAGCAGGTGCTCTACCGGGAGCGACTGCTCCGCCAGGTGGGCATATTGTGCGAGTATTTCTTTTTCTTGCTGCAACAGGAAGGAGCGAAATTGCGAGTACAGCAGCGATCCCACGGTGATCAAACCGGTAAACAGCGACACCCCCAGGGTGATCAATAATTTGGAGCGCAGGTTTTGTTTGAGGAAAAAATTCATCAATTTTTATTCCAGCGGTAGCCCACCCCTTTGACGGTGAGGATCAGCTTGCCTTCGTTGTCCACTTTTTCCCGCAGGCGGGTGATATGCACGTCCACCGTGCGCGGATCGCCAAAATAGTCCTCTCCCCAAATAGCATCCAGCAGATTTTGCCGCGAGACCGCCTTGCCCTCCGCTTCGATGAGGTGCTTGAGCAGCTTGAACTGGATCGGGGTCAATTCCACCGCCTCTTCGTTGACGAAAATCTCGTGGGTGGAGAAATTCACCCGCAGGTGCTGCTGCTGAAATTCGCTGAAAGCGGTTTTGTGGCTGCGTTTCAGGTGCACCCGCACCCGCGCCAGCAACTCCCGGGGGCTAAAGGGTTTGGTAACGTAATCATCCGCCCCCACTTCAAAGCCGATGATCTTGTCGATTTCCTCGCTGCGGGCGGTGAGCATGATGATGGGAATCTCCGCGGTGGTATCATTGGCGCGCACGTATTTACACAATTCGATGCCGCTCATGGAGGGCAGGTTCAAATCCAGGATGATCAAATCCGGGGGGGTCTTGACAATGGCGTCGTGGGCTTTTAGCCCGTCGGTAAAGGTTCGGATACGGTATCCCTCCCGCCAGAGGTTGTCCTCTAAGATTTCATTAATATCCGGATCGTCTTCCACGATGTAAATCGTAAAATTCTGGCTGATCATTGCAACACCTCTAATTTTTCTTCGCTTCCCTACTAAATATAAAAAATTAATGAAGAAGTGTTGCAGTTTAGTTACAAATTGATGAACAGTTTTTGTAAAACGAAAGAGGCAGCCGGAGTGCAAAATTTCAGTTTTGCAGCAAGATACGGCCAAAAGCAACCAGAGCGGGTAATTTCACCCCCTCCTGTCCGGTCGCGAACGATTATTTGCGCGATGGTATGTTCCCTGCGCCGGGCAAAACTTCAGTTTCGCATTCCGCTTACTGCAAAACTGAAGTTTTGCACTCCGCCTACCGCCCCTGGCGGCGAAGCTCCCGGGCGATGAATTCCGCCAGGGTTTTCGCTTCCGGGAGGTCGGCGCGGGAGCGCAGCACTTGCTGCACCAGCGGTTGCGCCCGCTCGAAATCTCCCGCCAGGGCGTACCCCCGCGCCAGGTTGAGGAGCGCCGCCATATCATGCGGAGAAATTTTGACCGCCTGCTCCAGGTACACCACCGCTTTGCCCGGCTCCCGCCGCGCCAGGTAAATATTGCCGATCATTTTCAGCGCCGCGGCCTCCGGCTGGTACTGCAAGCACTGTTGCAGCGTCGCCAATGCTTCCTCGTAACGCTGCTGCTCCATCAGCAAGCGCCCCAGGAAAAGGTACGGGGAAGAATTTAGCGGGATGGCGTGAATGAGGGCGCGGTACTCCTTTTCCGCCAGGCCGGGCTGCTTTTCGCGGGTGTAATATTCCGCGGCCTGCACGTGCATCTGCTCCCAGGAAAGCTCTTCCCGCCAGAATTGCAGCGCCAGGTTCTGGATGAAGTTAGCATCGGGAATGCGATACTCTTCCCTTGAGGGTGGAGAACCGGGCGTGAACGGCCAGCCCCGGGTGAGCACCTCCACCCGGATTCGGGCAACCTCCTCATCCACCGCCGTTACCCCGATGTTGGGCAGCCAGAGGGAATCGGGCAGATGCTCCGCGATGGGAGCGTCGGGAAATTTCCCGTCGAGAATGGCTTCAGCGAAGGTTTTCGCCATCCGGATGTAGCCGGCCAGGTTGGGGTGCAAATGCTCCAACAGCAGCGATTTGCCGGGCAAACGACCGGGAGAAGCCGCCTCGAACGCTTCTTTCACCGGAACTACCGTGACCCCGGGGTTTTTTCCCATTTCATAGATGCGCCGGTTGATCTCCTCCGCGGCCCGGAAGCGCAGCCCGTCGAAATCTTTGGCGCGGTAAAAAGCCTCGTAAGCCGCCGGGGTATCGCCTAACGCCTGGTAAATCTCTCCCTGCAAAAAATATTGCGAAGCCGGCAGGGAGTCCAGCGCCGCGCAGCGTTGGAGGGCTTGCAGCGCCTCGTTAAATTTCCCCGATTGATATAGCGCTTCTGCTGCCCGGTACTGCTCCCGCCAGGATTTTTCCGTCGTGGGGCCGGCAAATACGTCCATGAACGGTTTCTGGTCGCGCACGTTGCTGACTAAACTGCCGATCACCAAGGGAACGCGATTCTGCCGGCAATATTCGATCACGTCGCCGAGATTGCCCTGGAAAATTTCCCCGGCGCGGCGGTAGGGGGCGCTGCCGTAAGGAATGGCGCGCCGCTGCGCCATACGCTCCATCAAAGTGCCGGAAGGGGGCTGCGCCGGCTCGCCGAACATTTTAGTGAACCGGTTGCGCATCCATAACAAGCCCTCGCCTACCAATTGCAGGGTTTTATAACTGCCCAGGCCGAGGTACAAATTCACCAGCGCGCGGGAATGCCCTAACGACTCGGTAGAAGCCACCCCCAGCCCGCCGTAGAACTCGTTGTGCCCGGCATAGACCAGGATCAAATCCGGCTGGTAGGGGGCCAGCTCCAGGGCGATATTGCGCACCGCGTAGCTGGTCACCGCCGGCATGGCTAAGTTGACGATCTCGAGGTAGCGCTCCGGGTAATACGCCTTCAAAATTGCTTTCAAAATCGAAGAAAAACTGCCGTTGTAGAGGTAGGGATAGCCCGCGGCGGTGGAGCCGCCTAACACAAAGATGCGAAATCCCCCGGCCGGTTTTTGCTTCAGAAAAACATCCGTGGCCGCCACTGCCGGGGTTACGTTGGTGGAAGGAAAATAGCGCCGCCCCGCCTCCGGGTTGATAGCGTAGTAGGCGGCATTGGCCTCAAATGTTTTGAACAGCGGGATGGTTTTTCCGTAGCCGGCCAGCCGCAGGGTAATTTCTAAGAAAACGAAAAACAGCGCCGGAATCGCAATCATCGCAGCGCGGAAAACCCGGGCTTTGCGGCGGGAGAGCGGCTTCGAGACCTTTGGCGAAACAGGTTTGGCGGCGGTTTTGGGTCGGCGGGATTTCTTTTTCATAGGGCCGGTTTGGAAAACCTTTCCGATTGTAAATAATGGCCGATTTCTGTAACTTACTTTCGGCGACAAAATAAATCGAAGAATCAATGGATACAACCGGAGAATTCGATTCCACCTTCCTGCGTTGAACGGGTGGAACAAAGGAGGAGGCTATGCCGCAATCCCTGGCAAAAATCTATGTTCATATCGTATTCAGCACCAAATTAAGGGAAAGCTGGCTGACGGAAAAGATCCAACCGGAATTGTACGCCTACATGGCCGGAATTCTAAAAACCTGGGAGTCCCCGGGAATACAAATCGGCGGAATGCCCGATCACGTTCACATCCTCTCCATGCTATCAAAAAATCATGCGGCCTGCAAGGTGGTTGAAGAGGTCAAAAAAGGATCCTCGAAATGGATAAAAACGAAGGGGGCAGAGTTCAAAAATTTCAGTTGGCAAAATGGATATGGAATATTCTCCATAAGCCCCTCCCATGTAGATAAAGTTAAAACCTATATTGAAAATCAAAAAGAGCACCATCGGCGGACCATATTTATGGATGAATTTCGAAAACTGCTGAAAAAATACGATATTCCCTATGATGAACGATATGTTTGGGATTAATGGGGTGCGAACGGAATGGGTTTTTATTCCGCCCTTTCAGGGCTGAACGTCGATTTGGATTCCGGTTCCAGGGGCGTTGCCCCTGGCTAATCTATTTTGCCCTTTCAGGGCGTTAATTTCGGAATTTTCTCTGCCGGAGGATCTGCCCTGAAAGGGCAGAACAAACTAGGCCAGGGCAACGCCCTGGCGCATCGAAAACCCGATTCACAAACAGCCCTGAAAGGGCGAAATAATGGTTTCTCCTTCATTATCTGTTGCGCCCTTTCAGGGCTGAACCGAACGTCAACGTGCATTTCGGTTCCAGGGGCGATGCCCCTGGCTAATTTGTTCTGCCCTTTCAGGGCAACTTGCAAATTTCTATAGGAGCGATGATGAAACAACTTTTCCTGATTTTTTTTATTTTAGGGCTGTTGCCGGGTTATTCGCAAAACTTCCAAATTTCCTGGGCCAAACTCCAGGCTCCCCGCCTGGCGCAGGTACAATTCACGGGGGAAATTCCGCCGGGATGGGAAAAAAGCGTGCAGATCGAACCTCTGCTGCCGATTGCCTCCGCCAGCGCCGCCGGCGACCTCCTGGAAATCCGCACCGCAACCCCTTTCCGGCTGGATACGCACTACTACCTGCTGCTTCCCAACGGGCAAAAGCGCTTTTTGCAGCCCGACGGCATCCTCGACTCCCTCTATTCCGATAAACCGTTAGGCTGCACCGAAGAAAACGGAAAGCAGGTCTTCCGGGTATTCGCCCCCCGCGCCAAATGGCTGCGCCTGGTGGTGTACGATGATTACCGGGAAAACCCGATTGGGGAATATCCCATGTCCCGCGATGAAGACGGGGTGTGGGAATACTTCGCCGACGGGGATTGGAGCGGAAAGTATTACGGCTACCGGGTGTGGGGGCCGCAGGGCAACGGGGAGATTTTCGACTCCACCCTGGCGCTGGCCGATCCTTACAGCCGCGCGGTGGCCACTCAAAACCACTACACCCACCCCGGAAAAACCCTCATTCTCCGGGAAGATAAGTTCGACTGGCAGGGCGATAGCCGCGAAAGCGCTGGCGTACGCCGCTGGTTGAATGTTCCCCACCGCGATCTGGTGATTTACGAGATGCATGTGCGGGATTTGACCGCCCATCCCTCCTCCGGCGCGCCGGAGAGCCTGCGCGGAAGCTACCCCGGCCTGATCTATGAAAATCAAACCGGGGGGATTTCCTACCTCAAAAAGTTAGGCGTGAACGCGGTGGAGCTGCTCCCGGCGCAGGACTTCGGCAACATCGAAATCCCTTACCGGGATTCCACCACCTGGATTTACAACACCTGGAATCCCTACGCCTTCAACCACTGGGGCTACATGACCAGCTATTTTTTTGCCCCGGAATCCTACTATGCCAGCGGCGGCAATATGATTCCGGGAGAGTACAACGGCGGCGCGGGCCGGCAGGTGCGGGAATTCAAAGAGATGGTGCGGGCGTTTCACCGCAACGGCATCGCGGTGATGATGGACGTGGTATATAATCACGTATCGCAGTATGATAATAACTGCTTCAAATACCTCGATAAGTTTTACTACTTCCATCTCACCGCGGAGGGCGAGTTTGCCGGTGCTTCCGGCTGCGGCAACGATTTCCAGACCGCCCGCCCCATGGCCCGGCGCATGATCGTGGAAAGCGTCAAATACTGGATGCAGGAGTACCATATCGACGGATTCCGCTTCGACCTGGGGTACATGATCGACCCCCAAACCCGGGCAGAAATTTTGCAAGAAGCGCGGAAGCTCAACCCGCACGTTTTTATCACTGCGGAGCCCTGGGGCGGCGGGGGCTACGACCCTAACGGCTTTTCCGACCAGGGCTGGTCGAGCTGGAACGACCAGTTTCGCAACGGTTTCAAGGGCTGGCAGCCCGGCGACGAGCGGCGGGGATTCATTTTCGGGGAGTGGCAGGGGAGCAATAGCCGCCGGTCCCTGCAGCGCTACGTGATGGGTTCGCCGCGGGCATTCGGGGGGCAGTACCTGGACGTGGCGCATTCGGTGAATTATGTAGAGGCGCACGACAACCACACCCTGGGGGATTTCATCCGCATCGGCCTGGGAGATGTTACTGAGGAGGAAATATTCACAGATTTGGATAAAAACGCCAGGTTAACCCCCGCGCAGCTCCAGCTGAACAAGCTGGCTGCGCTGGCGCTGCTGACCAGCCAGGGGCCGGTGATGCTGCACGAAGGCCAGGAGTTCGCCCGCAGCAAGGTGATCGCCCCGCGGGATCTGCCGGATATCCACCCCGGGCGCATCGACCATAACAGCTACGAGAAAGACGACGAAACCAACTGGCTCAACTTCCGCCACGCGGAGATGAACCGGGATTTGCTGGAATATTACCGGGATTTGATCGCGCTGCGCAAACAATATCCCGCGTTCCGCCGGGCGGAGCCGGAGCATTTTCGCTTCCTGGATACTGCCGATTCATTGTTGCTGGCGTACGAGTTGAATTATCCTGGCGAGGCGTTTTTGGTGGCGCTGAACGGAAATCGCCGGGTGGATCATAAAATTACCCTGCCTGAGGGCCGCTGGGAGGTCGTGGCCGACGGAAAACGGGTGTACCTGGCCCAGCCCCGGAAACTCAACGCCGCTCGTATTGCCATCCCCGCATCCAGCGGGTTAGTCTTGAAACTTAACAACTGATGTTACGCATGTTGAAAAAATTAACCACCGAGACACAGAAGGCACAGAGAAACTCAAACATTCAGTAAGTTTTAAACCACTTTGAGAAATCCAAATTTGAAAATGTTGGTCAAAACTCTGTGATCTTTGTGCCTCTGTGTTAAGGGAGCCAGAAAAAAATAATGTACCCAACTGAGCGCACAGAGTGATTGAAACACATTAGCGTTCAGTGGTACAATAAAAAGGGCGAAAGCCCTTGCTGATGCAGCGGATTTTTGCAGATGAAGATCGGCCAGTATCTACCGTATTCCCAATGCGGCAGGCGGGGTTATCTGCGTTCCGATTACCTGCGTACCGGCAAGGGGATGATTCATTGAAAGGGCTAAAGGAGATGGTCAAACTCTTAGCCATCGGCCTGGGAGGATTTATCGGGGCGCTGCTGCGCTACTGGATTTCCGGCTGGGCGTATGCGCACACGCAAAGCGATTTCCCGCTGGGAACCCTGGCGGTAAACGTCGCCGGTTCGCTCATCCTGGGGCTGGTGATGGGCCTTTCCGAACACTATATTTTCCACCCCCATGTAAAACTGTTTTTGACCATCGGGTTCCTGGGCGCTTTTACCACCTTTTCAACTTTTTCGTACGAAACCATCATGCTCTTGCAGGTGGGGTCCTTTATCAAAGCATTTCTGAATATCGCTTTGAGTATTCTGTTAGGCTTTCCGGCGGCGTTTCTGGGCCTGGCGCTGGGGAGAGCCATATATACTCGTTAAGGCTAAAAATTGGATTTTACCGCAGAGAACGCGGAGGGCGCAGAGTTTTTGTTTTTTATAAAATTACCCTCTGCGATCTTTGCGATTTCTATGGCCGAGTCTCTGCGGTTAAAAAAAGCTAAAATTAACCCTTAATGAGTATAATTCAAACCGGACGGGGCATTTTTATGGAAATGAAAGGATCGGGGAAGTTGTTGCGAATTTATATCGGCGAGGGAGACCGCTACAAAGGAAAGCCGCTCTTCCAGGCCATCGTGCTCAAATTGCGGGAAATCGGGTTAGCCGGGGCCACGGTCATCAAAGGCATCGAAGGATTCGGGGCGGACAGCCGGGTGCTGCACACCGCCCGCCTGCTGCGCCTCTCGGAAGACCTGCCGATCCTGGTCGAGGTGGTGGATAGCGATGAGCAAATCCAGCTTGCCATCGATGCCATCGAAGCCATGCTGAAAGAGGTCGATTGCGGCAGCTTGATGACCCTGGAAAAGGTGGAAATCATCCGCTACGCACCCACCCGCTGATAGGCTATTGCTGAAGGATGAGGGGGGAAGGAAAAAGGGGGGAGTGGCGAATTTCCAAACACCCTCTGAGAGAATCCCCGGCGGTTTTAGCTCATAACTTGAGTCTGGCATGCACTCTTTACCTTGGAGAGATGAACCTTCACAAATAAATAAGGAGGAGGCGATGAACCCGCCAATTACCCCGATGAGCTTAGGCGATATATTCGACACCCTGTTCAAGCTGCTGGGCAGAACCGCGCTGCGCAACCTGATCCTTTCCGCAATAATCCTCTTACCCGCGGCGCTGATCTCCATTTATGGATTGGAGGCGCTTTTTTCCTCCCTGGCAGAGTTTCTGCGCGACCGGGCAGCCGGCCGCGCCGCAGCCACGGCGGAAATGGCCCGCTTGTTCGGAGTGCTGGGTACTTACCTGCTGGTAATTTTGCTGCTGCTGCTGGCCTACCTGGCGGCTGCTTTAGGTGCGACCATAGTCGCTTGCAGTGAGATAAGCGGCCAGGCAATAAGCTGGCAGGAGGCGTTGCGCCGGGTATTCAGCGTGCGCCTGGCGCGAACCTGGGGCCAGAGTTTTTTGGCTTTCCTGGCGCTGGTCGGGATTATCCTGGCGGCTTACCTGGTATTGATCGCCGCCGTTGTTGCAGATTCCTCCGCCATGGAAGGAATCGGGGTAATCGCGCTGCTGCTCGGCATCTGCGCGGCGGTTTATTTCTGGGTGCGCTGGATTTTTGCCCTGCCGGCCATCGCCTGGGAAGGCGCCGGGGTCATGGAATCATTCCGCCGCAGTTCCTTCCTGGTGAATGGATGGTGGTGGAGAACCTTCGGCATCGGGCTGCTGTTGTACCTCATTACCCAGTTTGCCATCACCCTGGTTACCACCCCGCTCAGCTTTGTGGCCCTGTGGGGATTTTTCAAGAACTATTTTGCCCTGCTCGGCTCCGCGTCCGGCGGGCAGCCGGACCCGGATATCGTTTACCGGTTATTCGATTCCCTGGGGGTGGGACTTGGCATATTGATTTATATCAGCTATATTTTGACCGCGATGATCGTTCCCCTGTTCGTGGCGATCATGTACTTCGATTTGCGGGCGCGCAAGGGAGAGTTTGCCCAATCGCTGCCTCCGCAACCTCTAATGAATGGCGAATCGGGAAGCAGCAATGGAAATCCCTGAAACCACTCCGGAACAGGGCGCCGGCAGCCAGCCCTCCCCGGTCTATGACGGAAGTTGGGAAAACAAAGGAAGAAGCCTTCCGGCCGCGGCGGTATTAGGTCTGTTGGGAATCGGGGTGCTGTATTTCAACGCGCAAACCATTCTCGCGCTCCTCGGCGTGTTCATCGCTGCATCCGCATCGCCGGGGGCGGAGGTCGGCGGCAACTTTGCGGAAAGGCTGGTTGCGATCATAAGGCTTTACGCGGAACCGATCCGGCTTGCCCTGCTGATTTCCCAATACCTGTTTATGCTCTATCCCGCCTGGTGGCTGGTGAAAAAATGGCACACCCGGCAGGTGCGGGAATATATCCGCCTGCGGGGATGTTCGGCGGGAGAGATTTTGCTGGCAGTTCTCGCCACCCTGGCGGTGATTCCCTTCAGTGAATACCTTACCGCCCAACTGATCCGGCAATTGGAAATTCCCGACACTCTTTTCAAAATCAACGCCGAGCTTTTTACGGCGTACTCTTTCCCCGAATTCCTCTGGCTGGTGTTGGTGGTGGCCGTTACCCCGGGAATCTGCGAGGAAATCTTCTTCCGCGGCTACGCCCAGCGCACCTTCGAGCGCACCTTGAAAGGCAAAAGCGTCTGGATTGTGGGAATTATCTTCGGGCTTTATCACATGCAGCCGCTGGGACTGCTGTCCCTCTCCCTGTTGGGAATTCTGTTCGGCTATTTTTATTATCGCAGCCGGAGCCTGCTGCCGGGAATGGCGGCGCACTTTAGCAACAACTTCCTGGTTCTCTGGATATTATACCGCTCGCCGCAGCCCGGCGGGGTGGATCTGGCTGCGAACCAGCCCGTTCCTTTCTCCTGGGTGCTGATCACGCTGCCGGTGGCCCTCGCCGTTTTATATCTCTATCACCGCATCACCGCTCCGCAACGACGCCGTCTCTGAGCTAAACCGCGACTGTTTCTATTTAGCATTTAAGGTTTTTTGACATAACTTTGTGAAAACTTAGAGCCTTTGTGCCCTGCTGGCTGAATAGTAACGCAAAATGGCGCAACCAATCGAAAACCAGAAATATGGAGAATCCATGATCCCAAAACCTTTCGGCAGATTTGCCCTGGCGCTTTTTGTACTGATTCTGATTGCCTGTGAGTCGAATTCCTCCCGCGATATCCGCGACCTTATTCCCCCGCTCGCGCTCATTTCCGGGCAGACCGACACCGTGCGGGCCAGCGATCTGTTTTACGCGGAGGATTACGACCTGGAATTCCTGCCCCATCCGCGCCTGCAAACCCGCTACCAGCGGGAAAATCAAACCCTGCTGCTCCGCGCCGATCCCGATTTCGAGGGGATGACCCTGTTAGGATTCAAATATAAGGGAACAGTTTACCACCTCCCGGTGAGCGCGGAAATCCGGCAGAGTTTTACCTTCCGCTACCGTCCCGCGCAAGCGCCGCAGCAGCTTACCCTGTTCGGCTCCTTCAACAGTTGGAACCGCAGCAGCCTGCCCTTGCGCGACGAGGACGGCGACGGCCTTTATGAAATCCGCATCCCCCTGGAGCCGGGGCGCTATGAATATAAATTTTTTGTCGATGGGGAGGAGGTCCTCGACCCGGAAAACCCCGACAGGATTCCCAACCCCTTCGGCAGCTTCAATTCCGTGATTACCGCGGCCCCGCGCCATACCGGCAAGTCGTTTTTACATTTACTGAACGCGGAAATCACCCCCTCCGAAACCCAGGTGTTTTTCATGTACGAGCAGGAAAACCAACCGGAGTCTCTCGCTAAAGAGCACCTGATCGCCCTTTTGGATAACGAAATGCTCGCCGCGGAGCGGATTCAGATCCGCGGCAACCGCATCACTATCGCCCTGGAAAACTACCGCCTCTTCGGCGAGAGGGTGCTGCGGGTCGGCGCCTCCCGCGAGGGGCTGAACACCCCCCTGCAAACCGTGCGGCTCATCAACGGGCAGCCGGCCGGCAGGGCCGGGGAGACTTCGGGATGGGACGACGCTGTGATCTATTCCATTATGATCGACCGCTTTTTCGACGGAGATCCCGCCAACACCCGCCCGGTGCAGCACCCGGAGCTTTCCCCGAAAGCCAATTTCATGGGCGGGGATTTGCAGGGGATTCTCGACAAGCTGCAAGCGGGCTATTTCGATTCCCTGGGAGTGAACGCGCTGTGGATTTCCCCGGTCAACCAGAATACCCCCAACGCCCACCGGGAGTGGCCGGAACCGCACCGCTATTTCTCCGCTTACCACGGCTACTGGCCGATTCACCACCAGAAGGTGGATGAGCGTTTCGGCAGCATGGAACTGCTGCAAAAATTAGTCGCCGAGGCCCATCGCCGGGGAATGAAAGTGCTGCTGGATTTCGTGGCCAACCACACCCACATCGATCACCCTTTCTTTCAGGAGCACCGCGACTGGTACGGCACGCTGGATCTTCCCGACGGGCGCAAAAATATCCGTTTTTGGGATGAATTCCGCCTCACCACCTGGTTCGAGCCTTTCCTGCCCTCCTTCGATTACCTGGGTTCCCCGGCGGCGCTGCAAGCCATGACCGATAACGCGGTTTGGTGGCTGAAAGAGGCCGATTTAGACGGTTTCCGCCACGACGCGGTGAAGCACATTCCCAACGAATTCTGGCGGGAATTGACCCGCAAGATCAAACAGCAAGTGGATGTTCCCGGGAACCGGAAGACCTTTCAGATCGGGGAGACCTTCGGCGGCTACGATTTGATCAGCTCCTACGTGAACAACGGGCAGTTGGACGCGCAGTTCAATTTCAATCTCTTCTTCACCGCCCGCCACGTTTTCCTCGCCCCGGAAGCGAATTTTTCCATCCTGGCGGAGGAATTGCGCAAAACGGCGTCGGTTTACGGCATGGCTCACCGCATGGGCAACCTGATGGACAGCCACGACCAGGTGCGCTACCTGGCCTACACCGACGGGGACATTTCCCTGGGCGACGGGGACGCCGCGGAGATCGGCTGGAACAATCCCCCGGAGGTAGACCATGAACAAAGCTACGAAAAAGCGCAGCTCTACCTCGCTTACCTGCTCACCATTCCCGGCCTGCCCACCCTGTATTACGGGGATGAAATCGGCATGACCGGCGCGGCAGATCCGGACAATCGCCGCATGATGCGCTTTGGCGAGCAATTGACCCCGGCAGAGCGCAGGATGTTCCGGGAGGTTAGCCGCCTGGTAAAGCTGCGCCGGGAACACTCCGCCCTGCGCTACGGCGATTTTCAAACCCTTTACGCGGATCAAAACTGTTTTGCATATATGCGCTCGGATTTCAACCAGCGCATCTTAATCGCGCTGAACAAGAGCGAGCAGCCGCAGGCCGTCGAGCTGGCGCTGCCGGGGTTTTACGGCATCGAAAAAGCGAAAAATTTGCTGAGCGGGGAAGAAATTGCCGTTTCCGGCGGGCGGTTGGCGCTGGCGGTTCCGGGGATTGGGTGGAGGGTATTGGAAATCAGGTAAAAATCTCCGGATGATGCGTTTTCCAATGATCTTTTTTCCCGGAGAAACTTAATTTCCTATACTTTATTTTGCGGCGAATGCTTATTTTCCAATGTGGATTCTAAACTAAAAAAGGAGAAATGGCATGGCCAAGAAAAATGACATCATCGAAGGGTTGATCAAATCCTACTGGGCGGAAATCGAAACGGTAATGAACTACATTGCCCATTCCGTGAACTTAGACGGGGTGCGGGCGGAAGAGATCAAGAAATCCCTGGGCGCGGAGATCCAGGACGAGATCGGCCACGCGCAGCAAATCGCCAAACGGGTAAAGGAATTGGGCGGAACCATCCCCGGCTCCCTGGCCTTCAAAGCCGGGCAAATGACCCTGCAGCCGGCTCCCGACACCACCGACGTGGTGCACGTCATCCGCGGGGTCATCGACGCGGAAAAAGATGCCATCACGCAGTATAAAAAGATCATCGGGTTGTGCGAAGGAGAAGACTATGTCACCCAGGATCTGTGCGTGCGTCTGTTAGCGGATGAAGAGTCCCACCGCACTATCTTCGAAGGATTTTTGAAAGAATATAGCCGTTAAAAGAGTGTTATAGTGTTCAAGTGCTATAGTGCTTCGAGTGTTAACGTGCTTTAGTGTTATGGTGCAGTTGTGATACTAAAACACTAAAACACTAAAACACTAAAACACTAAAACACTTGAACACCATAACACCTCAGGAAATCGAAAGAACCCAAAGGATAATGCCATGAGCAACCCTGTCGCTGCCGCGACCCAGGCCGAGATGGCGAAAATCGATGACCGGATCGACCGCATTTTCGCCATGCAGCAGGCCAATCGCTACCGCATCGCCAATACCGGCGCGAAGGAGCGGATTGCCAAACTGAAAGCGTTATTGAACCTGATTCACCGCCGGAAAGAGCACATTTATCAAGCCCTGTACGCCGATTTCCAAAAACCTTCCCCGGAAATTGACATCACCGAAATCTACGCGGTGGCCACGGAGATCAAGCACGCCATCCGCCATCTCAAAAAGTGGATGAAGCCGAAGAAGGTGCGGCCCACCCTGGCGACGCTGACCACCTCTTCCTATATTCGCTACGAACCGCGGGGAGTAGCGCTGATTATTTCCCCCTGGAACTTCCCCTTCAATTTGACCTTCGGGCCGCTGGTCTCCGCCGTCGCCGCCGGGAATTGCATCATGGTCAAACCGTCGGAATACTCTCCCAATACTGCCCGGTTGATGAAGGAAATGGCCCGGGAATTATTCCCGGAGGAGGAAGTTGCCTTTTTCGAGGGCGATAAGGAGGTTTCCGCCGAACTGCTCAAAAAGCCTTTCGACCATATCTTTTTTACCGGCAGCCCGGAAGTGGGCAAGATTGTGATGAAAGCGGCTGCGGAGCACCTCACCACTGTCACCCTGGAATTAGGGGGCAAGTCCCCGGTGATCGTGGACGAGACCGCCCGCATCGGCGAAGCAGCGCAGAAAATCGCCCTGGGAAAATACCTGAACAACGGGCAGGCCTGCATTGCCCCGGATTACATGTTCATTCACCAGAGCAAATTCACAGAATTCATCGCCCGGTTCAAGCAGCAGATTCAGGCCTACTACGGCGAAACTGAGGAAGATCGCCGCACCACCCCGGATTACTCCCGGATCATCAGCGACCGGCACCACGCCCGGCTGGTCAAAATGATCGAAGAAGCGGTTCTACAGGGCGCAAAGGTGGAGATCGGCGGAAAAAACGATCCGCAGGATCGCTACCTTGCCCCCACGGTGCTCAGCGGCGTTGCTTCCGATATGGCGGTGATGCGAGAGGAAATTTTCGGCCCGCTCTTCCCGGTAATCCCTTACCAAAACCTGGATGAAGTGTTGAATACCATCAACGGCGGGCCGAAACCGCTGGCGCTGTATGTTTTCAGCCGCAGCCGCAAGAACATTCGCCGGATTCTTTCCCATACCTCCGCCGGTGGAACCTGTATCAACGAGGTGATGCTCCATTTTCTGCACGTCAACCTGCCTTTCGGGGGGGTAAACAATAGCGGATTTGGCAATTCTCACGGATTTTTCGGCTTCCGGGCCTTTTCCCACGAGCGTGCGGTGCTGAAGCAGAGCCGCTATACGCCCATCCAGTTGATGCTGCCGCCGTTTACCAAAACGGTGAAAAAGATTCTGGAGCTGACGGTGAAGTATTTCTGAGGCTCCCCAAAATGTGATGCGTGATGCGTGAAATTTACGTTTTACGCTTCACGCTGCATTCATCTCACTATTTTCACAAAGACCCCTGAAGAACCGTTTCGTGCATCGCCCCGCAGATTCTCGCTATGGTTTTTCCCGGACGGGGCGAAACAGGCCCTTTTCGTTGACCCCTAACATGCCGGCCTGGTAAGTTCTGCGGTCCACCGGGGCCAGATTTTCAACCATCTGCTTGCTCAGCAGCCAGTAGCGCGGAATTTCATCCAGGCGGTCGGCGATGCGTTCCAGCGGCTCGTCGCTGGTCATCCAGCCGAAGCGGTCGTAAGCAGTCAGGTTCAGGGGGCGGGTGTATCCGCGGAGGGTCTTTTCGCCTTCCACGTTGTAGTATTGCTCAAAATAGGACAACACCAGTTCCCGCAGGGTGCGGTGAATCGGCTCCCGAAAGCGCAGCCCGCTGAAATTGGATTTGGCGATGGCGCCCCAGTGCCCTTCAATTTTGAACAGCGCCAGCAGGTGGTCGTCGTCGCGCTCGTTGGGGAGCATATCCAGGACCAGGGGCGGGAAGCCCAGGCGGCGCAGGGCTGCGGCGGCGAACAGCGCTCCATCGAAGCAGTGGGCGATGCGCTCCCGCAGCACTCGCAGGGGACAGCGGTAAAAAGGATCGGCGCTGTAGGTGAGTTCATCTAAGAAGGCCTGGATTTTGAAGGGGCTGTCTAAACCTGCCATCAGTCGGCGCTCGGAATCGTTTAGCTGCCGGTCGAATTGGCTGAAAACAGACATGGTCACCTTTGCACATTTTTTTGGTGAATATACATTTTTTCCGAAATCAAGGATCAGCAAAAAAATAAGTTGTTAATATCCTTCGTAGAATGTCATTCCGGTTTTTCTTGTTTTTTTGGAAAATACCGGAATCCACTGCGGAGATTCCGGCATTTCGCTCCGTTACGGCCGGAATGACAGTATTGTCAAATTTAACAAGTTGTTTTTTAACCGATCCCAGGCAACTTAAAAAGCAGGCTTTTCCAAAACAGTTGCCTTCTTTGCAACCGCAGAATATTTATTTAAACCTGGCCACGTTATGTCCGAAATTTTCGATTTTCTCAAAGCAACCGATCGCAGCCTGTTCTTCTTTCTGAATCTCGCCCTGGCAAATTCCTTTTTCGATTATCTGATGGTGCTGATCACCGATAAGCACACCTGGTACCTGCCCGGCGCTATTTTATTTACCTGGCTGGTGTGGCGGGGGGGGAAAGCGGGGCGGATTATGGCGCTGCTGGTGATTGTAGGGATCGTATTGTCGGATCAAATCTCCGCCGGCATCCTGAAGCCGCTCACGGAGCAATTCCGCCCCTGTAAAGAATTGGAGGGGTTCCGCCTGCTGGTGCACTGCGGCAGCCGCTACGGGTTCCCCTCTTCCCACGCCGCCAATGCCGCGGTCATTGCCACCCTGATGAGCTACGCTTACCGGCGCTGGACCGCTTTCTGGGTCATTATAACATTTTTGATCGGCTTTTCCCGCATTTACGTGGGGGTACACTATCCCTCGGATGTGGCCGGGGGCTGGGTGTTAGGAATAGCGCTGGGGCTGGCGCTGATACCGCTGTTCGAGAAATTGCAACGGCTGCGCTGGTCTAAAACGAAGCCTGCCGCTTGAAAGGGGAAATGGTCAAGCTGAGCATTTTTGCCGTCGTATCTGCCGCGCTTATTTATATTTCACGAGCTTCGCTGCGCGCTCCACGCTCTCACGGTTTTTACCGCTTCTTTGCCTGGGAATGCATTCTTGCCCTGGCGCTGCTCAACGCGCAGGATTGGTTTCGCGATCCCTTCTCCGTCCGCCAGCTTATCTCCTGGCTGCTGCTAATCAGCTCTGTTTTCCTGGTCGTTGAAGGCGCTTACCGCCTGCGCCGCAGCGGAAAACCCGGCTCGCGGAAGGCGGATAATGCCCCTGAACTGGATTTCGAAAAAACCACGGTATTGGTGACCGGGGGGATATTCAAATACATTCGCCACCCTCTCTACAGCTCGCTGCTGTTCCTGGCCTGGGGGACATTCCTCAAAGCGCCCTCGCCCGTCGGCGGCCTCCTTGCCGGCGGGGCGACGCTCTTTCTGCTCGCCGCCGCCAAAATTGAGGAGAGAGAAAATATTCGCTATTTCGGCGCCGCTTACCAGCGCTATATGAAGCGCACCCGCTTGTTTATTCCCTTCCTGTTCTGAGAGCATCTTTGAAATGCCCGTTCACTCATTTACCACTACTGCGTTCCTAACTGCGCTATCATAAATTCGGCCAATCGCCGATGCCCGTAATTCGAGAAGTGAATACCGTCGCCGTAAAGGAAAAACGCTTTGAAATCCGGGTATTTTTCTGCATCGGTTTGAAACGGTCTCTTGATTCGAATGCCGGCATTCGTAAGAACCTCTTCCATGAGATCCTGGGGCGCAAAATCCCCCGTTCTCAGTTGAAATTCATAGGGCAGCAAAATTAGGTCGAACCAAATACCCCGTTCCCGGCATGAATCGGAAATTTCAAGGATGGTGTCAATGGCGTGTTGAAATTCCGGGTTCTCGCGATCATAAAATTGTTTGTCAAACAGGTAGTAACTTTTCGGGCGGTCAAACAGGAGATTTTTAAGAAAATAATACAACCGGCTATGGGTTTTGACAAAGGATAAAAAATCGGAAAAGAGATAGCGAATTTTGCCCCCCGGTATTTCAACAAAGGGCACGTTGGTATAGACGTCGTTCAAGCACCAAAAAATCGTTACCCGCTCAATGCCCAGGTGATGTCGGTCCTCGATTGCCAGGGCAGTGAAAACGTCGCGGTAATTCTTGACGTGATAGCCGCTGGTGGAGGGATTGAGAATGTTCAATGAATCAATACCGGCTTGCACGATTCCCGTAAAGGTCGAATCTCCCTCCACGCCGGGGCCGAAGGTAACGGAATCCCCCAGGAAAAGCCAGCTCGCCCGGGAGGTCTCGATTTTGCCGCCGCATTTCCTGAACCCATAGCGATCCACCTCCACCGGGGCGCCGTGGCTCTTTCCCGCGCTCTGCGGCTTAAGCCCGTAGGTTGAACCATACAAACTATCAGCAATAATGGCTCGCGTAGTTCCCTGGGTTGTAATCCGGGGAATGAACAGGCGAACGGCCAATTCGGATAGCAGGAACAGGAAAATAACGGCAACGACGTTGTAGCCGATCAAAAGGGCGGTTTTTTTCATCGCAGAAAAAGGAGGGGAATTGCCGATCTATGATTAAACGAAAAATGTATTGACAGAGTGTTGGCCTGTTGATGGCTGAATAATCCTCCAGCCATTTAACCATTTAACCATTTAACCATTTAACCATCCAACCATACGACTAATTTCCCGGAACGACGTTCGCGGAGAGCAACTCTTTTTGGATCAGCAGGGCGTTGTAAGCTTCCATCACGTGGGAGAGGCGCAATTTTTCGCCCTCGGTCATGGCGCGCTCCCAAATGCCCTTAGATCCGATATAGCGAACCGCGTTGCGGTTCGCTATCATCACTTCGTTGATCACTTTCATCTCTTTGGGAGATACCTGCATGTCGTACCACTCCCAGTAGCCGCGCGGGCCGCTTCCCTGTTCCATGTTACCGTAAAGCGTGGAGATGGAGTATTCCCGGTCGTCCGCATAAACCTGGTAGGAATTGATGTTGAGGGGATTTTCCCCGGTGAAATAAATCCGCAAGCGCAGCCAGACCTCCCCGGCGTCGCTCTGGCCGATGTAGGCCTCGAAGCTGTTCTTATAAACGTAGTGGGAAACATTCTTGTTGAAATACCAGGTAATCCCCTGGCGATCATCGCGCTCTTTGCGCATCCGGGAGAGCGCGTCCTGCAGCCGGGCTTCGTTTTCCTGGATTTTGGCGCTTAAATCGCCGATTTCCGGTTTGCTGGCCGGTTGTTCCCGGGAAGTAGCGGCCGGGCGGGTTGCCGGGGTTGCAGGCGCGGTTTTAGGTTTACTTGTTGGGGTTTTATACGCGACGGGTTGAGGGGTTTCCGGTTTCAGCCCGGCCAGCATCTGGGCGGCTTTCTCCGCCTGGGGGCTGCCGGGATATTTTTCTTGCAGAGCGGCGGCAATCCGGCGGGCGCGGTCATAATCCCCCTGGTTGAAAGCCTGCATGAATTCTGCCAGCAAATTATCCGCCTCGCCGGTTTGCACTAATAAACTATCTTCGATGAAGGGTTCCGTGATTCTCGGGGTATCCTGCTCGCCGATCTTTACAAACAGGAAAATCAGGAAAATAACATACGCAATGAACAAAACTACGATGATGGCCAGCCGCATGATTCCTCCGTGGAGAGGCAGATTTTTGGGAGAAAAAGAATTTCCAGCTTCGCTAACCTGCGCTGTAATGTAACCATTAAAAAAATTAAAGTGCTGGAAAGTAAACAATTTTTTCTCATTTTTCAATCTCCAAAAACATAAATTATAAAAAAGTTAGAAGTGCGAAGTGGCAAGTGGGAGGTGAAAAGGAAAAAGGTAAAAGGAAAAAGGGTAAAAGGCCATGAGAAGGGGGATCAGTTTCCCGATGCGCCTTCCCCGAAAATATTATTTTCCAGGTAAAAATTACCGTTCAAATAGTACAGCACCGCCAGCCCCGGCTCCGTAACGGCCACTTGCAGTTTGTCGGCTTCGCCCTCGCGGTTCAGACTTTCGATGCGCAGGGTGAATGCCGTTTCTTGCAGGAGCAGCCCCTCTTGCAAGCCGGATTTCCGGAGGGCCATATCGCTGCGGGAGGGAAAAACGAAAAAAGATTCGCCAGGCTCCAGGGAAAGCAGGTACTCCCCGGGGCGCACTTTCCCGACGATCAGGCGGTCCAGATCGGCTTTTTCCCGCAAGGAAAAGAAAGTCGCGGGGATAATTTCTACCCCGCCGGAATGCCCGAAATCCTGCGCGAGCCGGAAATTGATAAAAGCGTTAACCCCGTGCAGCATCACCGGGGTCTCTTCCAACTCGCCGGGCAGGCTCAGCAGGAGACATTTATGCACCTCGTGCGCGATCATCGCCCGGCAGAGTTTTTCGCTGAATTCCCGCGATAACTGCCCGGCCTGTACCCAGCGGTTCTGTTCCTGGAAAATAAAGAAAGCGTAGCCGAAAAAGATTAACCCGGCCAGCAAGTATGAAAGTCGCGCCCCGCCCCGCTTCACTTCTTGCAGCCGCTGGAGCGCGTATCCCAGCGCCAGGCAAAACCCCAGCGAGGGAATGTAGAGATACCAGCGCATCATCAGCCGCAGCACCGGGAGCAAGGTTATGAGGATGAAGAGGGTGCAAAAGAGCAGGGGAGGGGACTTGCGCATCCGGTTCAGGAAGAAAAGGAAAACTACCAGGCCGGCAAGGGAAAGGATGATGAACCACGCCGGGTGCGATTTCAAAAATCGGGCAATTTCGATGTGCCCGCCGGGAATGGCCAGCAATCCCAGGTAGGCGGCGCTGTTTTTCACCAATTGAAGCGGGGCGAGGGCGGCGTGGTCCCTGGAAGAAATAAGCTCCCCGGAAACGAAAATGATTCTCACCAGGATAAATACCAGCAGAATCAGAAAATAGGGAGCGCTCATCCGCAAGCCTTTCAGCGCCCGGTCTTTGAAGGGGGAAGCGTCGAATATCAGAACGTAGGCGATAATAATGAGGGGAAAGGAGAGCGCCATCTCCTTGGCGAGCATGGAGAGGGCAAACAAGCCCGCCCCTAACGCCTGAAAGCGCGGTTCTTTTTCCTGAAAATAGCGGATAAACGCGATCAAGCCGGAGAGATAAAATACCGCGCAGAGCATATCGGTTCTGCCGGATATCCAGAAAATGGAGAGGCTGTGAATGGGATGCAGCAAAAAGAAAAAAGCGCCGATGAGGGCCGCAAAGCGGTTTTTCAAGATTTGGCGCCCTAATAAATAGGCCAGCAGGGTATTCAGGGTGTGCAGCAGCAGATTGGTGAGATGATAACCGGCGGGTTCCGCCCTCCAGATCCCATAATCCAGGCGCAGCGAGAGCGCGTAGAGCGGGCGAAAATAATAATTGGTAAAGGCCAGCTCCGGGAAATTTTCCGCAGCGGTTTTGATGTGGCCGATATTTTCGCTGAGGAAGTAAATATCCAGCGACCCGTAAAAAACCAACCCGGACACGAAAATCAGGAAAAGGGAATCGACCAGGAGCGTTTTGGACTTCATCATTATGGGATGCCGTCGGAGATGGCCGGTGTTCGATATTATATTTCTTTGCGTAGTGCGTATTTCGTATTGCGTATTACCCCGGCTACCGTGGCAATACGAAACACGAAATACGTCCCCCCCAAACACCCCGTTTTACTTCCTGACCACCAGTATTTTCCCCGCGGTATCCTGACCTTCTTCATTGGAGATCAGGAACAGGTACACCCCGGTCGCCACGTATTTTCCTTCCTGGGTGCGACCGTCCCATTGCGCCATTGCTCCCTTGTTTTCATTGAAATTTTTGGGGTCCAGGGTGCGCACCAACTGCCCGTTCATGGTGAGAATCTTGACTTCGCTGCCGGGAGCCAGGTTGTAAAAAGTGAGCGGGGTGTTGGAGCCATCCCCCAAAATGAAGGGATTCGGCCCGACCTTAAGCTGGGCATAATCCTTGAAGGGGGAGGTAAAGGGATTGTTGCGAATGACGGCGATGCCGGAAACGCTTCCCATGTACACGTCGCCGGTAGCGTCATCCAAAAACACGCTGTGGATGACTTCCGAGGGGAGGCTTTCCACGAACACGTTCGCCCGCAGGGCCAATTGTTCCGGCGTGATGCTGCTATTGGGAGGCACAATGTCGATCCAACTGTTCGGATCGAAAGGCGAGCCGCTGGATTTCAGGATGCTGACCCCCCGGTCGGTGGCAAACCATTTATTATTCCGGGAATCCACGAAAATGTCATTGATCTTCAAACCGATGGGCTGGTAGGTCTCCCGGAAATCATAAACCACCTGGTTCAGGATGGCGTTCAGGCCGGATTTGGTGCCGACCCATACGTAGCCGTCCTGGTCCCCGGCAATGGCGGTGGTGGCATTGATTTTCAGGTTATCGCTCTCCTGGTACCGTTGGGGTCCCAACAGGGTGTCGCCTTTCATGCGCACCTGAAACACCCCCTCGGTGGCGGAAATCCACAGGTCGCCGAAAGGATCCTGGGTAATTTTATTCAATTCATTTTTGCTGAAAGCGCCGGAAAAGTGCTTCCAGGAGTTAGGATTCAGCGCCCGCTCGTCAAAACGGTCCGCCTTGTACTCGATGAGCGGGGCAAGAGTGGACGCTGCGTAATTCAACACCCAGATGGATTGCCGCAGGGGATCGAAGTCGATATCCGTTATCACCGTATAATCCACCGTGGAGACCACCGGGTAAACGATGGTTTGCAGTTCCGGGGCAGTTTGCACCGTTACCGTGTCTTCCCCTTCCACGGAGCTGATCCACACCTGGCCGGGATCGGTCAGGTTATTGATCGGGTGAATATTCATGTCCTTGTCGAAGACCACCACCCCGCCGCCCCAGGAGCCGACCCAGATGTTCTGCCCGGCGTCCTCGAAGATGGGATTGCTGGAATTAAAGTTATAATAGCGGTTATTATTTCCCCCGGTGAAGTAATAATTCTGCCACCCGCGAGTAGTCTGCACAAAAAGGCCTTTGACTTTTTCATCCCCCAGGATGCCGCCGGTGCACCAGAGTTGGCGGCGGCTGTCCATGTACACTTCCCCGGTATAGTTGTCCAGCGGGCCGTCGATTAACAATTGCCGCGATTGGGTGAGATTGTAAAGCCCTCTTTTCACGGTAGAGACCCAGATGTCTGCCCCGGCGGCAATGGAGAGGTCGGTAATATCGGCCGTGGTGAGGGTGAATAACCGTTCAAACTGGTTGTTTTGGAGCCGGTAAACCCGGCGGGGATCCGCTACATAAACCGCCCCGTTGCGCACCGCGACTTCGGTCAACCCTTGCACTAACAAACCGGCAATGATGTTGGTAAAGGTGTTGAAATCATAGACCGACAACCCCCGGTTGGTGGCCAGGTAGAGCGCCGCCGGCGTTTCGGTTTTGGCAATGTCTGTGATCGTGTTGCCCGGCAGCCCGTGGAGAGTGGTTTGCAGGCGCCAGTTGGAAGCGGCGTAGAGGTTATATTTCAGAAAATTGGCCGGGGCGCTCAGCAACCCGGCGTCATTCGCCAGCCAGATGCGGCCGTTGGCGTATTCGATAGCCCGGAAATCCCCCAGCGCAACGCCAAAGGATTGGTAGGATTCACGAAATTGGTATTTCTGTTTTTGCGAGTCATACAGGTAAGCGGAAACAAAATTTTTAGAAAGCACCCACAGGGTGTCTTCGATGGCGGCAATGTCGATAATTTCCGTGCCTTTCAAATTTTCATCGTTGCTCACGCTGCGCTCGCCGGGGTTCAAAAAAGAGAGGTTTCCACTGAGAGAGCCGAGGATCGCCAGGCCTCCTTTGCCCCGGGCGGCGGCATTCAGGTAATGATCATAAATGCCGTCCGCACAGGTGAAGGTGTGGCTCTGGTTCCCGGCCAGGTCGTAGATCAACAATCCCCCGCTGGTTGCGGCAATGATGGTATCATTTTCCACCCAAAACTGCGACGCGGTATTCAAGTGGGTGATGACCTCCAGACGAAGATCGGCTTGCTGAGAGAAAGCGGCGCCGGCAGACAGCAGCGCCCAAAAACTTATCCGAAAAAAGGTTCGCATAATCATCCTCAGTTATGCTGAAAAACCGCCTGGCCTGCCAGGCTTTGATTATGGCGCATTGCCGGGGAGCAGGCGCCTTTCCTGTACTGAACGAATTCGACAGCCGGTAAATAATATAAATAGTTCCCCGGCGACTCAAGAAATTTAATTTTTCGGTAACTATTCAGGTTTTTTGCCACAGAGTTCACAGAGAGCACAGAGATATGGAAAAGTGCGTTAAACAAACCCCTTTATTAGAAAAAAATGTTCCATATATAATGATTCTGAGAGTCTTAAATTCTTTCTCTGTGACCTCTGTGGCTGAATAGTAACATTTTTCGATCCTGTTTACATTTTTTGCAGCAAACTGACCATTTCAATGGCGGAAAGAGCGGCGTCCCAGCCCTTGTTGCCCGATTTCGTTCCCGCCCGCTCGATCGCCTGCTCGATGGTGTTGGTGGTCAGGATTCCGAAAATGGCCGGGATTCCGGTTTTCAGGGCCACGTTGGCGACGCCTTTAGAGACCGCGGAGGCGATGTACTCGAAATGCGGGGTGGCCCCGCGGATGACCGCGCCTAAGCAAATGACCGCATCGAATTTCCCGCTTTCCGCGGCCTTTTGCGCCGCCAGGGGAACTTCGAAGGAGCCGGGAACCCAGTAAATGGTTATATTTTCCTGCTGCGCCTGGTGGCGGTAGAGGCAATCCAGCGCCCCTTCTAAAAGATTCGAGCATACAAACTGGTTGAATCGCCCGACAATGATGGCAAATTTCGCGCTTTCCGCGTTCAATACCCCCTGAATATGTTCAGGCATCTCTATCGCTCCTCTGGTGAAAAAAGTTTACGGATTTATCCCGCCGGAAAAAAGCGGAGAATTCGGTAGAAATACAGTGCTCAAGTGTTCCGGTGTTTTAGTGTTATAGTTTTTCATTACCCTGGCGCTATCATACCCTGCGCTCATCACTAAAACACTAAAACACCTGAACACCATAACACTCGAACACCCCTATTCCTCAGCGCTTCCGGTAGCCGTGGAAAATGTGCCCCAATTTATCCCGTTTGGTGCGCAGGTATTTTTCGTTGATCGGGTTCGCCTCCATCACCAGGGGAACCCGCTCCGCCACCTCGATGCCGTGCTCGATCAATCCCTGCACTTTGCCGGGATTGTTGGTCATCAAGCGCACCCTGCGAATGCCCAAATCTTTAATGACCTGGGCGGCGAACCAGTATTCCCGCAGGTCGGCTTTGAAGCCCAGCGCTTCGTTGGCTTCCACGGTATCTTTGCCTTCGTCTTGCAGCCGGTATGCGAGAATCTTGTTTGCCAGCCCGATTCCCCGCCCTTCCTGGCGGAGGTAGAGAACCACGCCCCGCCCGGCTTCTTCTACCCGCTGCAAGGCGCTGTGCAGTTGATCGCCGCAATCGCAGCGCAGGGATCCGAGGGTATCGCCGGTCAAACATTCCGAATGAATGCGCAGCAGCACCGGTTCCTCCCCGGCCAGGCTCCCTTTCACCAGGGCCAGGTGGTGCTCGGCGGGATTCAGCACGCTCTCATAGAGATGCAGGCGGAAATCGCCGTAGGCGCTGGGCAGGTGCACGTCGGCCACTTTTTTGACCAGTTTTTCGCTGCGGTAGCGATGGTTGATCAAATCGCCCACACTGGCGACCTTCAGGTTGAATTTCGCTGCCATTTCTAATAACCTGGGCAGCCGCGCCATACTGCCGTCGTCATCCAGGATCTCACACAACACTCCTGACGGTCTCAAGCCGGCCGCCCGGGCCAGGTCGATGACCGCTTCGGTGTGGCCGGGACGCCCCAGCACCCCGTGGGCATGGGCGATCAATGGAAAAATATGCCCGGGGCGGGCCAGGTCTTCCGGCCGGGTTTCCGGCGCGGCCAAAACCCGGATGGTTTCCGCGCGGTCGAAGGCGGAAATGCCGGTAGAAGTGCGTTGCTTCGCATCCACGCTGACGGTGAAAGCAGTGCCCAACAATGCGGTATTGCTATCGACCATAGAGGCCAACCTCAACTCCCGGGCGCGTTCCCCGGTAAGCGCCAGGCAGATCAGCCCCCGCCCGTGCGCGGCCATGAAATTGATCGCCTCCGGGGTGGCATACTCCGCCGCAATGACCAGGTCGCCTTCGTTTTCCCGCTCTTCGTCGTCGATCAAAATGAGCATTTCCCCGCGCCGGAACGCTTCTACCGCCGCTTCGATGCCCACAAACCGGGCGGTAAGTTCCGGGGGATTATATGAATCATTCATGAATGCAACTCCTGGTTTTTTCCTGTGAAACGAAAAACGTAATGCGTGAAACGTAAAACGTAATTTTTTACGCAATACGCATTACGAATTACGCATTACCTCCATCAACTTCTCGAGGTACTTCGCAATCATATCTACTTCGATATTGACTGCCTCTCCCACCTGCTTGAATTGAAGGTTGGTGGCTTTGGCGGTATGGGGAATGATATTGATCCCCACCCGGTTGCTGTTCAGGGAGGCCACGGTCAGGCTGATGCCTTCGATGGCGATGGAGCCTTCCGGGATAATGTAGCGCATCAGATGCGGGGGAATCTCTACTTCTAAGAACCAGTTTTCTCCCCGGGGATACCATTGGGTGATTCTGCCGGCGGCGTTTACGTGCCCCTGCACAAAATGGCCCCCGAATCGCCCTGCCGCGGACAGGGAGCGCTCTAAGTTGACCTGCCCGCCGATCTTCCAACTCCCGATGGTGGTCTTTTCCAGGGTTTCCCCCACGGCTTCCACGGCTAATTCTGTATCCCGGCGGCCTACGATGGTCAAACAGGCCCCGTTCACTGCCAGGGAATCCCCGGTTTTCAAGTCCTGCAGAACCTCCTTAGCTTCTATAAACAGCCGCAGGCCCCCGGCTATCGGTTCGATAGCGCTAATTCGGCCCAGCTCTTCGATGATTCCTGTAAACATGCCACACTCTCCGTCAAACTGCCAAAGGTTTCTTTGATATTGCGGTATCCCCGCAACAACACCTGGTCGTTGATGGTTTCGATTTCGCTGCGCTGCAGGCGAATCGCCCCGGACATGCGCTCGATCCCCAGGTCTCCCACTGCCTCGATGCCCCTGCCTAAAATGAGCGGGGCGATAAAAGCGGTGATCTTATCGAATAACCCCCGGGAAATAAATTCGGTGAAAATGCGGCTGCCCCCTTCCACCAATACGGAGCTGATGCCCATCTCGCCTGAGTATTTCAGCGCCGCCAGGATATCCGGCCGGCCGCCGGCGTTGCTTTTCAGGGGAATTACGCGCACGTCCGCATTGCCCGGAACTGCCGGGCGGTGGTTATCGTTGCGCGCCGCCGTAAAAACCAGGGTCTTTTCCCGGAATTGATCCCGGAACACCTCGCTGTGCAGCGGTAGGTCCCCGTTTCCGGCCAGGATGATCCGCCAGGGCTGGCGAGCCGCGGGAATGGGTTGATCGAGCGGGCGTACGGTCAGCCGGGGATTATCGATGCGCAGGGTGTTGGCCCCGATCAACACCGCGTCATATTCATGCCGGAGCCGGTGAACCCTTTCCCGGGCGGCCTCATCGCTGATCCAGCGGGAATCTCCTCCCGCCGCGGCGATGCGGCCGTCGAGGGTAAGCGCCATTTTCAAATTCACAAAAGGCAGGCGGGTTTGAATAAATTTGAAGTAAGCTTCATTCAGTTCCAGGGCTTCTTGCGCCAGCAAACCGGTCTCCACCTCGATGCCCGCCGCTCGAATCGCGGCGACGCCATTCCCGTTGACGTAGGGATTGGGATCGAGCGTGGAAAGGTAAAGCTTGCGGATTTTCTCGCGTACCAGGCGCTCGGTGCAGGGAGGGGTCTTTTTCCCGGGGATGGTATGGGAACAAGGCTCTAAGTTGCAATACATCTCCGCGCCTTCCACCGCTTCATGGGCCTGCTCGATGGCCATAACTTCCGCGTGTTTCTGGCCGAAGCGGGGATGATAACCCTCCCCGATAATCCGGTTATGCTTCACAATGACCGCCCCCACCATGGGGTTGGGAGAGGTGTGCCCGGCGCCGTAGCGGGCTAATTCCAGCGCCCGGGCCATAAATTCCACATGCTTCACACAAACTCCTTTGAAAACCGGGAACCGGGTTTCCGGAAACTTCCAGGGATCGGAAATGTAGTCGGCGCCCGGCTCCTGATCCTTAAAATTCTGTCTTCGGGGAATAAAAGGGAGAGAATGAAAAAGCGCTTTGCACGCGGTTACAACCGGGCGGAGTAATCCCCACCCGCCGATCTTCTCCCATCCGGACTATACCGTCGGCGCCGGAATTTCACCGGCTCAGCCCCGTGCTGCCGGGGGTCGCGGACTTTCACCGCCGGTCAGGAATTTCCCGGCCGTTCACTTTTTTAGAGACGCCGGGATCACCTTGCCCCGAAGATCACCGGCAAATATAGGCTGAGGGGGTGGGGCTGTCAAGCGGTTTCACAGATTGAAAATTTAAGAATTTTAACTTTACAATCCCATTTTCATCCATTATCATATAAACTCTAAATAGCGAAAAAGCTTTTTCTTTGGAATTATTTCCGCGGAAACATCTCGTTGATACACTTCATCCATTTCAATCTCCACAAAATTCAAGTAGGAGAAATCGCTTATGAGCCTGCTTCGATACTTGATGGTAGTGATTTTGGCGCTTCTTTTGATTGGCGGGGAAACATTCTCTCGGGAAGGACAATCCCGCTCCACAGAATCGGCCTTTGAAGTGCCGGTTACAGTCAGCGATGGAACGAACACCCAAATGTTGACGATTGCGGTCAATCCCCTGGGAACCCCGGGATTCGACCCGGGGCTGGACGTTCTGGCTCCCCCGCCGCCGCCCGCCGGCGGTTTCGATGCCCGCCTCACCTGGCTGGGCGAAGCCTATTTTAAAGACGTGCGCAGCGACGCAGCGGCGGCGGATACTTTCGTGATCACCTATGCCGCGGAAACGGATACCCAGGGGGTGCCGGTGGGTCCCATTGTGTTGAGCTGGGATAATTCCGTTCTGCCCGCCCTGGGATGCTTCCGCATCACCGATAATCTCTCCGGGGCGCTGTTTTCCTTAGACATGGCAACTACCGGCAATTTGGCGGCCGGCTCCAACCCGGTGTTGAACGCCGGCATCCGGATTTTGCTGACTTACCCGGAGATCTTCGGCGACGTGAGCGATGATGGCCTGGCCAATTCCACCGACGCCCTGGTGGTTCTTTCCTATGACGCCGGGTTCGCGGTGCCGCAGCAGTTTCTGGAGCGCATCAACGCCGGGATTGGCGACGTGAATTCCGACGGGGTTACCAACTCCACCGATGCGCTGATCATTCTTTCCTATGACGCCGGATTCCCGGTTCCTTTCCCGATCGGGCAGCTTATCTGCCCGTGAGCGCATGGGGCATAGCGCATAGTGCAGAGCGCATGGCGCGAGTGGAGAGCTAAAAGTAATGAGCGCTGTACTCCACGCCATATACGCTATGCTCCATGCGAGTTATTCTCTTTAAACCTTATCAAAACAGGAGGTAGTCTGATGAAGTTACGCAAATCATTGATGGTAATGGCTGGCGGTATTTTGCTCTTGAACGCTTTATTGTTCGGCGGCGAGAAGATCAAAGTCACCGCGGCGCCCCTTTCCGGTCAGGCGGCCATCGGCCAGACCATTGACGTGCCGGTGAACGTGGACATGTCCGCCACTGCGGAAAAATTAGGCAGCTACACCATCGACGTCAGTTGGGATACCCAGGCGCTGCAATACTTAGGCTACAGCGGCGGGGCGGTTAGCGGCTTCGAGAACCCGGTGGTGAACGAACAGAACGCCGCGCGGGGCAGGCTGCGCGCCGCCCACGCTTATCCCTACGGGGCGGAAGGGGTGGTCAACGTCCTCAACCTGAAATTCCAGGTGGTGGGCAGCGCCGGGGCCAAAAGCTCCCTGAACGTGAGCTTCACGGCCATGGCCGCGGCGCGCACCTTTACGAACCTGCTGCCGCAGGTGGAGATCGCCGAAAGCGCCCTGGAAGTAACTTCCGCGGATGCGCCGGAGAGCTACGGGATCGAGAACTTCCCCAATCCCTTCAACCCGGCCACGGAGATCCGTTACCAGCTTCCTAAGGAGAGCAAGGTGGAGATCGTGGTGTTCAACGTGTTAGGCCAGAAGGTG
>JABWBP010000159.1 GCA_013360445.1 Calditrichaceae bacterium
TAAAGTACCCTAAAATCCTCTATTTGTCAAAACCAAATGAGCACTTTCCAGACCAAATGCGCACTCATTTTCGGGTAGATGAGGGGGTGGGGACATGGGTAACTGAGTATAGAAGATAGGGGGGGTAAGTTAATCGTGGAAAATTCAGAGGAGCAATTCTTCGGGGGAGCGGCGGGCCAGAAGTTGGCGGGCGGCGGAAGGGGTGTAACCTGACTCCTTGCGAAAATCTCTCGCCAGGCTGCTCTCTTCGCTGTAATTCAAATGCAGCGCGATTTCCGTGTTATCCAGGGCAGTGCGATTCATAAGGCGGAGCGCCTGGTGTACCCGGATGCGGCGAATCAGGCGAGTATAGGATTTGCGGAAAGCTCTGCGGCAGAGCTTCTGTAGCCAGCTTTGGCTGATGCCCAGCCGCCGCGCCATCTCGCTTTCATGCACCCGATGGGGAAAGGTATGAACGATTTCGTCTATTAGCCTGCGGATACGGGGAGAAAAATCCAGGCTCCCCGGGTAGCAGGACTCCAGCCACTCCCTTAAGCCCCCTTGCCGGATCGCCTCGAGCAAAATGTCCTGAATCTCTTCCCGCCTCATGGTGCACCGCAGAAAACGATTCACACCCTGCCGCGCGGCCGTCTGAACGAAATGCGGGTTGAGGCTTCGGGAACAGACGAGCACCGGCAGCGGGCCGCTAAGGGCATGCAGCCGAACCAATACATCAACCCCCTCCTTATCAGCCGAACAGAGGCAAACTATCGCGGCATCCGCGTTTTTCTGGCGAATGCTCGCCAAAAAATCGGTCTCGGAAGCTGCAGACGCTGTTTCGAAGTCGGAATTAAAAATGGTGTCATAACAAGGACAGTTGCGAAGCTCCCCGGAGAAGAGAACGATCCTGGGTTTTGGCATGAGGAATTATCCTCCTGGCTTTTTGAGACAGGATATTCCGGTGATGATTTGGTTTGAATGCTTTGAAAAAAAGTTTATTGCAACAAAGCGGGGGAGGAATAGAATAGAATAGAATAGAATGAAGGAACACTCCTAACACTGCTGTCCCTGAACGCTGGAAAAGGAATGTCGAAGTATGCGACCTCATCACGCCGCTCCCGGGCAAAAAACCTTTTAAAAATGCTTCTATTATATATTAACCGAAAGGCGGCAAATATTGACAAATTCAAAAAAAATTTGTCTCCCTTGAATCGGCAGTAATATAGCGAGTCCCAAACTCCCCCAAACCAGGCCTTTGGTCAGGTTAAAACATGATTTTGCCAATTTTCGAGAGCTTTTCTGTGCAATTTTTGAACATCTTCCATGTGATTTAAACCCTGCCGGGAAACGCGCCATTCCTTGCCCGGCGACTGCCCCGCTGCGCAGCGCCGGTATATTTGCCACCCGCGCTCCCGCCGGTCGAGCCTGCCGGTTACGCCCGCGGGAAGAGGTACGCGCCCGGCGCGCCTGCCTGCGAATCGCCGCGGCCTCCCTGCCTGGCCTTACAAATATTCATTTTTCAACTATTTTTCCGCATTCTTCCCCAAAATTTAGTTTGAAAATTCAAATTTCGTGAAATAGCGCAGAATTGCGATGCTCCTGCCGCTTATATTTGCAGGCGAACTATGAAGACAGGGGAGCATCCATTGAAGCTGCCACAGCGACTGCAATACTTTCCGGTTTTTCGGAAAATTCCCGGCCAAAATAAATTCAATCGCGCATTTGTGATTTTTCCGATACTTCCGGCATCGGGTTTGCAGATATTGTAGGGCATGGTTTGAGAATCCGGCAGGATTCGCATCCGCCAGGATTCACAACTGATCTTAAACATTGATTTGACCTGAGAATTCGGAAAAAGACCGTTTACCTAAACCAAATCGACAGGGGAAAAGATGAAAGCACACGTTGATCCCACCTGGCAAGCATTTTATGAGAATAAAGCGCCCAACCTGCGGGATAAATTGATGGTCAAATACCTGGGTCTGGTTCACTACGTGGTGAACAAATTGTTTAAAACCATGCCCACCAATATCGACCGGGAAGACCTGGTGAACATCGGGGTGCTGGGGCTGAGTGAGGCGATGGACCGTTACGATCCCTATTTCGGAATCAAGTTCGAAACTTACGCCATTCCCCGCATTCGCGGCGCCATCATCGACGAGCTGCGTAAGCAGGATTGGATTCCCCGCTCCCTGCGCTCCAAATCCAATAAAATCCGCAAGGTGGTGGAAGAGTTAGAGCAAAGCTGCCGCGGCGACCTCAACGACGGGGCCATCGCCGGGCATTTGGGCATTTCCGAGTCGGAATATCATCACTGGCAGTCGCAACTCAACTCCACGGCCATGATTTCCTTAGATAAACCCAATCCCAATTTCGATGACCATAATCTCTACGAAGCGGTGGAAGACGTTACCTCCGCCAATCCCCTGGAGAGCATCGAAGAAGAGGAGATGAAAGCCTTGTTAGTGAAAGTGATCAAAAAGCTCCCGGAAAAATCCCGTTTGGCGATCACGCTCTATTATTACGAGCACCTTACGTTCAAAGAAATCGGGAAAATTCTCAGCGTTTCCGAATCGCGCATTTCCCAGATTCACTCCGAAACCGTCGAGCGGTTGAAACGGATGATCCAGAAAGAGTTCGCGGAATAGGCCGGGAGTCTCCCCGCCTTTTCCGCGCCGGCTTGCATTCCCGGCCGCCTGCCGGAACCAAAATTCCGGAACAGCTCCTCGGCGAAAGGGAAAATACGGCCATTTGCCGCTTCCCCCGATTCATCCCCCTCCCCCCCCCAATTAGCTCCGGCGCTATCGCTTCCCTGCAAAGCGGTTTTTACTCCCCCTCACCACTCATCAAAAATCTTTACTTTTCCGGTAACTCCGGCTAAATTGGGTCGTTCTCTTAGCTGCGCCAAAACAGAAAGGAGAGGCCATGAAGAAATGGTATCGCTCGCGGGTGGACCAGAAGTTGGGCGGAGTGGTCGGCGGATTGAGCAAATATTTTGAGGTCGATCCCAACATTTTACGTTTGTTTACCCTGCTGCTGTGCTTCGTTACCGGCATTGTGCCGGTGGTGATTACCTATTTCATCGCCTGGGCCATTGTGCCGCTGGAGCCGGTAGATGAGCCGCAGGCCGCCGAGAAATTGTAAAAAAACCGCGGAGCGGGGCGGTCGATGCCGCGGGCGGATATTATACTTTAAGCGGTCTTAAATGAAGCTTTTTTAAGAGGGTGTACACTATGATTGCACACGTTTATTTTCCACACGCTAAAGCGTGGCAATCAAAGATTACCTCACTTTAGTGAGGAATACCTGTCAACCATGATCCTGCAGGAAGATGATTTGAAGCTGGTCTCCACCGCGGCGGAGGACCCGGAGCTAAGCCAATTGTTGCAGGATTATTCCATCCTGAAAAATTTGACCGAAACCCGCTCCTACCCGCAACCGATGCCCTCGGCAGTGGTCTTCCGCATCGAAGCCGGGGGACGGTTGATCGGGGAAGTAAGCCTGAAGGGAATCCGCTGGTACAACCGCAAAGCGCAGATTGGCATCGCCCTGGCCCCCGAACACCAGGGCCAGGGATACGGCGAGCGGGCGCTGCGCGCCATCATCCGTTACGGATTTATGCGCATGAATCTGCAGCGCCTGGAAGCGGAGGTGATCGAATACAACCAGCCGGCGCAAAAATTATTCGAGAAATTGGGATTTGTGCTGGAAGGCCGCTTGCGCCAGGCAAAATACTGCGAGGGGAAATATTACGACGTCTTGTGTTTCGGGCTGCTGCGCGCGGAGTATCCGCCGTTGAAGGTTTAGGGGAACGTAACTATTCAGCCTTCAGCGATCAGCCATCAGCTTTCAGCTTAAAAAATGTTGTACGGAGATAGATTTCATGCGCTTCCTTAGTTCTACTTTAAGACTTTAAAAAAATACTTAAAAAATTCATATATTGGGCTATGATTTTAAAAAACTTTATTACGCATCGGAGCAACCCCGAAGTG